>JAZLBP010000009.1:0-173097 GCA_045613745.1 Rikenellaceae bacterium
CAGAGTAGGTTATATACAAGTATTATTAGAGGGTTAGTTAGTTTTGCTGGGGAATTGCATTTACTTTTAATACAACTTGGCACATTTGAACAACGGGTGCAGATGTTGCTCTATAAATAAGCATACAGAGATGGAGAATAATAAAAAGATTGGCAGACCGACAATAGGGATTGTAACAGACGGCTTGCATATCAAGAAGGAGAAGATGACGCACTATAAAGCGGTGAACCTAGCAACCGGTGAGGAGATTTTCAACAGAACAGTAGGCAATCAAACAACTTGCATTGGTCGGTTTATTGCCATTGTAGAAGCCACCAAATACATCTTCTTTAATCCTATAACACCTCGCATTATCTACTCGGATAGTCCGGTTGCAATACAGTGGTACTATAAGAAGCAGGCTAACACAAAGCGAAGATGCGGCGAGGTGCAAATAGCAGAGATATACCTCAAAGTTATGGCGGCTAAAATAGACGATATTCAGGTACTACATTGGGATAGTCGTGAGTGGGGCGAGAACCCAGCGAGCATTACCGATGGGGACGATATGTAAACCTTGTAATGGTTTAATAACGATATACAACTCCCCAGCAAAACTAACTAACCCTCTAATAATACTTATATATAACCTAGTTGATACTTTTGTACACAGCTACCAAGTACAAACCGCAACCAGAACAATGTACAATTTTTAGCTACACCCCACTTTTCATCGCAGTGAGCAAATTTCGGGGCGCGGCCGAACGCCGACACAATTTCGAGTCCGCCGATGACCTTATTTTGACAAGGAAAGCCGTTGATATAAAGGCTTATAAAATGAACAAAAAAATCATTGTTCTCGGATTGCCCTTTTCTCTGTCCACTTTTGCAGTGTCATTTGAGCAGTGCGCAATTAGATTTGATGATATATATTACATTGATTATAAATGATATATCCAATTAGAGAAATGATAAAAAGCTGCTTTGCGTAAGAGCTTTCTCTATACACTTTTTTGAGGTTGAAGCTTTGAATAGTAGAAGTAGCATTATTTTTATGCAATTTTAGTGAGCGACTTGTAATCGAATATTATTTGCATGTCATTTTGTATCTTGCTGATTATACAATAATTACAATGTTTATAATATAGAGAAGTGAACATTGTATATACTCATTTTTGCGTAAAGTTTTATGTGTTTTTATTGCTCGCTAATTACACCATCAGATACTCATAATTTCAGATTCAAAAATATAATCCTTTCTCATAGATACAACCCCGCCTTTTGCGGACTTTGCAAAGAATTACAACTTCCATAGTGCAATATATTGCACAAATATTTTGAAGATTAGAAAACTTTTTATACTTTTGCATCAAAAGTGCAATATACTGCCTATGGACTATAAGATTATTAAAGAGAGAAGAACTATTCTCGGTCTGACACAACAGGATTTGTCTGACTATACAGGGTTGAGTGTTCGCTTTATCAAGAGCGTAGAAGCGGGCAAGGGGAATCCGTCGATTCACTCCCTTGCAAAGATTGCAGAGGTACTTGGCTTGGAGATAGTGCTGAAAGTTAAAGAAAGTAATGTATGAGAGTAGCAGAGGTTTTTACAAACGGAGTATTGGCTGGCACTTTGTCGGAAACGGACGAGGGCAAATATATCTTCAAGTACGATGATGCCTACCTACTTGATAGTCGCAATCGAGCTATATCGCTATCTCTTCCTAAACGCAAGGAGGCATTTGTTGCGGATGAGTTATTTCCATTCTTCTACAATATGCTTTCCGAGGGAGCGAACAAAGCGTTGCAGTGTATGACGCTCAAAATTGATGAAAACGACGCCTTTGGTTTGTTGTTAGCAACTGCCGACAATGACACCATTGGGGCTATAACAGTGAAGAAATTATGAAAAAGATAGATGTATGTCCCGGAACATTGGCGGTAGGCTATGACAAATATAGTCCATCTTGCATCCGCAATATGTTTTATGGGGTAAATGTTGACCACATGCTAGACTTTAGCTATGATGCTGAACATATAGACTTTGCAGATGCGGTAAATTGTATTTCTATTTCTGGTGCCCAAGAGAAACTATCTGCAGTCATAAAAGATAAAAAGATTTGTCTAACGCAAGCGGATGAACATGGTCGATATATCATCAAGCCAGCGCCAGGTGATGAGCGCTTGAGGTTTCGTCAACAAATGCCAGCCAATGAGCATCTCACAATGCAGATAGCAAAACAAGTTTACAAAATCAAGACTGCGGAGTGTGCTATTGCCTTCTTTGCTGACGACAAAATAACTTATATCACAAAACGTTTTGACTATACACTAGACGGGGCTAAGATAGCACAAGAGGATTTCGCCTCACTCGCAGGAAAAACAGAGAAGAGCCACGGAAAAGATTTTAAATATACAGGTAGTTATGAAGATGCAGCATTATTACTGCGTCAATTTGTTGCTGCATGGCGGGTTGAGATTGCCAACTATTTTATCCTCATAATATTTAACTATCTATTTGGTAATGGCGATGCACATTTAAAAAACTTATCATTACAGCAAACAAAGAACGGAGACTATATTATGACTCCAGCATACGATCTTTTGAATACATCAATTCATATTAATGACGGGGATTTTGCCTTGCAGGAGGGTTTGATGCCGAAGGATGCTCACTCGGATATATACTTGAATACGGGACACCCTTGTCGTGATGATTTTGCGGAGTTTGGTCGTAGAATAGGTGTATTGCCCAAGAGAATAGACGCCATTATAGAGTTGTTCGCAACGGAGCAACCAATGGTCTATGAGCTAATAGAACGCTCGTTCCTTGATGACCGCACAAAGCGTATGTATAAGCGATCATACGAGGAGCGATTGCACCGTTTCCAACGAACAGACAAGTAAAATGACATCGGAGAAGTCGCAGATTAAGTTTGCGAAATCGGAATGCACGGGAGAGCTTATTGGCTTCGTTTCCCGAGATTCAAAAACTCGTCAATTGAAAGGAGTCAGGGAGAATTATGCTCTCGGCAAACAGATTTGTATTCTGTCAGATAATCTGAAAGGCACAATCGAGCCAAATGTTCTCTATTCGGTTGAATTGAAGCCTATGCACAAGGCAAAGGGATATGTGGTAGTTGCCGCCACTCCCGTACAGTTTCCTGCGACAGTAGAGACCATAATCGTTCCCAAAACGCTGTACAAGGTTACAGTGTCATTCGGCAACAAGACCATCTACCTTGATCCGAAGGATGGCAAGAGTGCAATGAGCCGAACACTCGATGGTGTTCTCCCGGTTCTCAAAGAACGCAAGGATATAGAGAACCACGAGGAGGTGATTGCAGACTTCATCAAGCAAGCCCAGGAGTTGATACGCCGATTCGAGCAAGATGGCTACATCTACACCGGTAAGCGTTACATAGGAGGTGGTCACAAATGAAGCGCCCAATAGTTGGAATAGCCACTGACGGCGCACATTCCACGAAGGAGAGGTTGACACGCTACAGAGCGGTTGACCTCTCTTCTGGATTGGAACTCTTCAATCATTCCATAGGCAACAAGACGAATAACATCGGAGAGTTTCTCGCCATCGTAGAGGCTGTCAAATATATCCTCAGACACCCCGAAGCACCTCGCATTATCTACTCGGATAGTATTACCGCAATCACTTGGTATCGTAATAAGCAAACCGCGTCATCGCGACGCTGTGAGCAGCTGCAATTAGCCGAGATTTTCCTCAAAGTTATGGCGGCTAAAATAGACGGTATTCAGGTACTACATTGGGATAATCGCGAGTGGGGCGAGACACCCGCAGACTTCGGAAATAAGTAATCTCTTAATATATAAATAAGCTATGTCGAAACTAAAATCAAAGACACAATGCCTTGTTGAACTCAAAGAGGAAGATTACCTTATGCTCTTGGAGAACACAATAAAGATGGAAGCCTTAAAAATAGCAGGTATCGAGAAGATGGCAATCTATAAAGCAATGGAACATATACTACAACACCAGCATATCGACCTGCTTATTAAGCCTGTGTCAAGGCGATACTGTTAGTATTTTGAGGTGATTATTATACTCCCTAATACATATAATACTAATTAATGTAAAGTAGTGATACTTAGTATTATAAAAAGAAGCGTATGTACGGTTTTATGTTTACCGTGCATACGCCACTTTTCTCTGTATATTTGGCTCAGCCAAAAATACTTACATATCAGCGTTTTGATTCAAAAGATTTATATATCTTTGTCATCGCAATTAGTTAGCTATCAACGAACTCCATGTAGCCTTCTATGTAGGGATTATGGATTTCCAGCAAAACTAATACTGATAATCAATCAGTTAAAACAAAAAGGTTTGTGCCCATTTGGCAGCCTTTTGTAGTTTTAGATGTGATTACTTGCCGAGAGCGGCTAATTCGGGGTGAGTTGCGATATACTCCTTGGTTGCCTCGTAGCCGATGCGATAGATTTCCTCGAAGTTTTTGAAGTCGAAGGCCTTGTACTGCTCGTTGGCGCGCGGCTCGATAAGGAAGTCACACATAGCACCACCCTCCTCCGAATTGTAGCTCATCAGAGTGTGCAGGGTGAGGGTTGCCACGTCAAGGATATTCTCCACAACGGGAATGTGCTGGGCGTCGGGGTGGACATCTACACCAATCAGCAGGTCGCACTCTTTGCGTATCTCCTGCGCGGGAAGGTTATTAAGTACACCACCATCCACATAGTAGTGACCCTCAATCTCGATGGCTTCGAATACGGCGGGAATGGATGCCGACGCAAGTACATAGTCAATAAGATGGTGGCCGTGGCTGATGATTTTGACATTGCTGTCGGTGATGTCGGTCACGCACACAAAGTAGCGGCGCGGCAGCGAGTCGAAGCTCTCGGGCAATTGTTGTTGCAGAGTCTTACGCACGTTTTTGAGCGATGCAAAACCAAGACGTCGGCGGCCGGTCGGGCCAAGAATTCGACGTCGGTCGTTATATTTCTCTTTGAGCACCAGATTGTAAATCTCCTGCGAGTTCATACCGCCCGCATACATTGCGCCAACCAGCGCGCCCATACTCGATCCTGCGATACAATCGACCTCGATGCCGTGCTCTTCGAGCGCCTGCAACACACCTATATGGGCATATCCAAGGGCACCTCCGCCACACAGAACAATGCCGACACGCGGTTGTGCCGCCGACAATGAGGGATATGTGAAGGCAAGCGCCCACACAAGTAATAAGAGTAGTCGTTTCATAGCGGAGTTATTTTCTACAAAATTACAAAAAAGCAGAGCTAATTGCAAGTAAAAAACCGCACCAAAATCAAATTTCGTGCGGTTTTCAAATCGGTGTGACGGGTGTTTTAGCGGTAGAGAGCGATGGTGTTATACATCAACTCTTTGTCCTCGTCACTCATCGGGCTCTCGCGGTAGAAAACCAAGTCGCCGTCGGCTGTGATGAACATCAACACAAACTTGTTGTTCACATCGGGCATCTTCCAAGCATTACGCAGGCTGTGGTCGTTGTCGGCAAAGTTGAGCGAAGGCACATTCTTGCCAAGCACCATCTTCACAACACTACGAATAAGTCCCGAAGGTAGTTTGGTGTCGGCCAGATTGAGCACCGCATAACCCTGAATTTTGGGGCTGTAGGTGCGTCCCTCAAAGCCAAGTTTGCCATCGGCCTTCAACTCCTTTTCGAGGTCGCGGTTGGCACTCTCGCGAACATACGACTCGGGGTCAACGTAGAACAAGAACATGTGACGCGAACCATAGTCGGGCAACTGCGAAGACTCGTTGCTCAAAGTCACGATTGTGGGGTTACACACGCGATAGGGATTCTCGGGCGAAACGCTGTACAAAAACTCGCGCGACAGAGCGTCGGGTACCAAGGGGCGTGCTTTTTTACTTGCCAGATTGTCGCTCATCTCGTTGTCCGAGAGTTTGGCACGTCGCTCTTCGTCTTTGTGTTTATCTTGTGCCGACGCAGGCAGTGCAAACAGCAGTGCGAGGGCGATAAAAAAGTGTTTTATTTCCATTGTGATTTTGTTTGGAATAAAATGTTTGAGCACAAATATAACGCAAAAGTCCGAATATAATTACTTATAGACATAGTTTATGCGTTTTTTTTCGCCAAACAGCGCTACACCACGACGAAACAATCATTTTCAAGGGTTAAAAACAATAAAACATCTGCCAAATCCAACTATTTATCGACAAAATAAATGCGAGTCAGTACAATCCGCACCAACTCGCAAATGTTCGATATTTCGTTTCGGAGAAATCGTTATTTGATTTGAGCTCTTACGGCCTCGGCAACTCGTTCACCATCCAGAGCAGCCGAAATAATGCCGCCTGCATAGCCTGCGCCCTCGCCGGCGGGGAAGAGCATCTCGACGGTGGGGTGCATCAGGCTCTCCTTGTCGCGCGGGATTCGCACAGGGGTCGAAGTGCGTGACTCCACACCGATAACCACTGCGTCCGAAGTAACAAAGCCCTTCATTCGTCGGCCAAACGAGGCAATACCCTCACGCAAAGAGTTTGCAATAAAGTCGGGCATCCATTGGTCTAGACGCGAGCAAGTGATGCCGGGGATATACGAAGTCTTGGGAAGGCTTTGGCTTGCGCGTCCTGCCACAAAGTCACTCACACGTTGCGAAGGCGCCACTTGTCGCAGGCCTCCGTGTTGGCGTGCAGTCTGCTCGAAACGAGTTTGGAACTCCAATCCAGCCAACACTCCATACTCCTCGTGTAGGTGAGCAAAGTCCTCGGGGCGCACCTCGGTGACGATAGCCGAGTTGGCATAGGGCGAGCCACGGTGCGAGGGCGACATACCGTTCACAACCGACTCCGAGGCCGAAGTCATTGCAGGAACGATAAAACCACCCGGACACATACAGAACGAATAGACTCCGCGTCCACCCACTTGATTAACCAGCGAATATGCTGCCGCGGGCAGATACTCCCCGCGCTCGGGCATATGGTATTGGATGGAGTCGATGAGTCGTTGCGGGTGCTCGATACGCACACCCATCGCAAAGGGTTTTGCTTCGAGCAGCACACCTCGGTCGTGCAACATTCGGTAGATGTCGCGTGCCGAGTGGCCCGTAGCCACCACAACAGCCGCTGCGTCCACACGTTGGTCGCCAACCATCACACCACAGGCACGTCCCTGCTTGATGATGATGTCGGTCACGCGACTATCGAAGTGGAACGAGCCGCCACACTCGATGATTTGCTTACGGATGGCAGCAATGATATAGGGCAGTTTGTCGGTGCCGATGTGGGGATGTGCCTCGTAGAGAATCTCGGGCGAGGCTCCGTAGTGCACCAGAGTTTGAAGCGCCTTGTTGTAGTCGCCACGCTTTTTGGAACGGGTAAACAGTTTGCCGTCGGAGTAGGTTCCCGCACCTCCCTCGCCAAAAGCGTAGTTGGAGTCGGGGTTTACATCGCCACCACGATTGATGGTTGCGATGTCGGTCTTGCGGGTCGAAACATCGCGTCCACGCTCAAAAATCATAGGACGCAGACCCAGTTCGATGAGTCGCAGTGCCGCAAACAGACCCGCAGGTCCCGAACCAATGATAGCTACGGGAGTTGCGCCAGCAACATTGGGATAGTCGAAGTGCGGCGGCTCGGGCATAGTGTCGCCATCGACAAAAATTTCGAGCGACAGATTGACCTTGACGGCACGGCTGCGGGCGTCGATAGAACGTTTGACAACGCGCACAAGGGCTATTTGTTTGTCGCTGATTCCCAGGCGTCGTGCTGCAAGCGAAGTGTAGAATTTCGAGTCGGCCGCCTGCTTGGGTGACAGCGTGAGGGTGACGGTTTGCGGCATAGGTGCAATACTTTTTTTGATGTACAAAGATATTGCTTTTTCACATAAATTTGCATACTCCGACAATTTTGTTACTTTTGTAGTCGTAAAAAAAGTTTAGCGAATGAAAAAAATCGTAATAATACCCACATACAACGAGTGTGAGAACGTCGAGGCGATGCTCGACAAGGTGATGTCGATCGAAGAACCCTTCGATGTATTGATTATTGATGACGGCTCGCCCGATGGCACCGCAGCTTTGGTCAAAGCCAAACAAGCCGAGTATCAAGGCCGCATACATCTTATCGAACGAAGCGGAAAACTCGGCCTCGGAACTGCCTACATCGCAGGTTTCAAATGGGCCTTGGAGCAGGGCTACGACTATGTATTCGAAATGGACTGCGACTTCTCGCACAACCCCGACGATTTGATGCGACTCTACTCGGCGGCTATCAACGGCGCTGATGTGGTTGTCGGCTCGCGCTATGTGTCGGGTGTAAATGTTGTCAACTGGCCTATGTCGCGTCTGCTGATGTCGTTCTTCGCATCTAAGTATGTGAACTTCGTTACGCGAATGCCCGTACACGATGCCACCGCAGGTTTTGTATGCTACTCGCGCGACGTGCTCGAAACACTCGACCTTGATGCTATCAAGATGAAGGGTTATGGTTTCCAAATCGAGATGAAATACTCGGCGTGGCGACTCGGATTCGACATCAACGAGGTGTCGATTGTGTTTGTCGATCGCACCAAAGGTACATCCAAGATGAGCAGCGGAATCTTTGGCGAAGCATTCTGGGGTGTACTGGGATTGCGATTCCGAACTATTGCTCCTTCGAAAAATAGATAGGAATATGGCAAAAACACTTATAAACAACGGAACTATCCTTGCGGCCGAAGGGTGCTACGCAGGATATGTAATCTTTGAGGGTGACACCATCTGCGAGGTGGGACAAGGCGCCTACACCGAACGTTTCGACGGTACGGTGATTAATGCCGAGGGCAAGTACGTTATGCCCGGTGTGATTGACGCACACGTCCACTTCCGCGAGCCCGGCCTTACACACAAGGCTGATTGGGCCTCGGAGTCGGCTGCGGCTGCGGCTGGCGGTGTGACCACGGTATTTGATATGCCCAACACCAACCCCGTAACGGTGAGCCTCGACGAAGTGGAGCGCAAAGCCGAAATCGCCGCACAAAAGAGTGTGGTGAACTACTCGGTATGGTTGGGCGCAACCAACAGCAACCTGCGCGAGATTACACGACTCAATCCTCGCGAAGTGTGTGGCGTGAAGTTGTTTATGGGCTCTTCGACGGGTGGTATGCTTGTGGATGACAACTACACTCTGTCGGGCGTGTTTGCCGAGTCGCCCGTAATTGTGTCGGCCCACTGCGAGAGCGAAGCCCGTATTGCTGCTAATAGTGCTACACTCAAAGAGCGATTCCCCGAGGCAAACGCAACCATCCACCCCGAGGTGCGCGATGCCGAGGCGTGCTACACTTCATCGGCACTGGCTGTTGAGCTGGCCGACAAGTATGGCAGCCGCCTTAACGTAGCACATATCACCACTGCTCGCGAGTTGGCTCTGTTTGACGAGAAACCGCTGGCACAAAAGAAAATTACCGCCGAGGTTACCGCCTCGCACCTGTGGTTCTGCGACGAGGACTACCCCACTCTGGGCAACTTCATTAAATGCAACCCCTCGATTAAAAGCCGTGCCGACCGCGAGGCTTTGCGCCTGACGCTGGGCCGCCGTATCGATACCATTGCTACCGACCACGCTCCTCACACCTTGGCCGAGAAGCAAAACCCCTATTGGAACGCTCCGTCGGGTATGCCTATGATTGGTCACTCGCTGGCTGTGGCCTTGGAGCTGGCCCGTATGGGTGTTATGTCGCGCGAGATGGTTGTGCGTCTGATGTGTAATGCACCTGCCGACCTCTATAACATTTCGAATCGTGGTTACCTGCGCGCGGGATGCAAGGCCGACATCGTGATTGTTGACCCGATGGCCGAGTGGACCGTATCGCGCGAGAATATAATCTCGAAATGTGGTTGGAGCCCTCTCGTGGGTACCAAGCTGTCGCACCGCGTTGTGCGTACCTACATCAACGGACGCGAGGTGTGGAACGGCTCGGAGATTTGCACCGACCGCACAGGCGAGCGCATCGTGTTTGACAGATAGTTAAACTATTATATATTTATGAGTGCGAATAGTGCCGCGTGGCATTGTTCGCACTCTTCTTTTTTTTGGGGTGTAGTGGCGCAGATTTTGTGGATTTTAGCTGATGTGATAGATATTTTTCACAAAATGTTAAAAAAATTTCAAGAAAATCACAACCTAAAAATTGTTAGTAAAAATATTTATAAATGCCTATAAATGACTGAAAAAGGGGATTTAGGAGGGTAAAAAGACGGAGGTTTCGACACCCCAAATTACGATTTGTAAGCACTTCGAAGGCTCGGAATATGAACAATATATAAAAAATATTATTATCTTTGGTCTATCGTTTAATTTAATACGAATAGCTATATGCAAGACCCCAAACAATTTGTCGAGCAATTTATGACTGATGTCATTGCTCGAAATCCCGGAGAAAAAGAGTTTCACCAAGCGGTCAGAGAGGTAGTTGAGAGCATCGCTCCCTACGTCGTGCAGAACCCCCAACTGATGAAAATGAAAGTACTCGAAAGACTCGTGGAGCCGGAACGTGTCATTATGTTCCGCGTGCCTTGGGTTGATGATAATGGACAAGTGCAAGTTAACCGTGGTTACCGCGTACAGATGAACAGCGCTATCGGCCCCTACAAGGGCGGTATCCGCTTCCACTCGAGCGTTAACCTGAGCATCTTGAAGTTCCTCGCCTTTGAGCAAGTATTCAAGAACAGCCTTACCACTCTGCCTATGGGTGGCGGTAAAGGTGGCTCGGACTTCTCGCCCCGCGGCAAGAGCGATATGGAGGTTATGCGCTTCTGCCAAAGCTTTATGACCGAGTTGCAAAAATATATCGGTGCTGATACCGACGTACCTGCAGGTGACATCGGTGTTGGCGGTCGCGAGGTTGGTTATATGTATGGCCAATACAAACGTCTGCGCGACGAGTTCACAGGTGTGCTGACAGGTAAAGCTCCTGAATGGGGTGGCTCGCCCCTGCGCCCCGAGGCTACCGGCTATGGCGCCTGCTACTTTGCCGAGGCTATGCTGGCAACCAAAGGCGACTCGTTCAAAGGCAAAACCGTATGTATCTCGGGCTCGGGTAACGTGGCACAATACGCTGTGAAGAAAGCTACCGAGCTGGGTGCAAAAGTTGTGACTATGTCGGACTCGAACGGTTTTATCTACGACCCCGACGGCATCACCCCCGAGAAATGGGAGTACATCTACGATCTGAAAAACGTTCTTCGCGGTCGTATCAAAGAGTACGTCACTCGCTACCCCAATGCACAATACTTCCCCGACGCACGTCCTTGGAGCATCCCCTGCGACATTGCAATGCCTTGCGCTACTCAAAATGAGTTGAATGGCGAGGAAGCCGAGATGCTGCTCAAAAACGGCTGTATGTGCGTTGCCGAGGGTGCAAATATGCCTTCGACCCCCGAGGCTATCGAGGCGTTCCAAAAGGCTCGCATTCTGTATGCTCCCGGTAAGGCTGCCAACGCAGGCGGTGTAGCTACCTCGGGTCTGGAAATGACCCAAAACTCGATGCGTCTGAAATGGTCGCCCGAGGAGGTTGACGCCAAACTGCACGAGATTATGAGCAACATCCACGCAATGTGCGTTGAGTATGGTACCGAGCCCGACGGCTACATCAACTATGTTAAAGGCGCCAACATAGGCGGCTTTATCAAGGTAGCCCGCGCAATGTTGTCGCAAGGTCTGGTATAATAAATATAGGCAGGGTAGGTTACTGCCCTACTCTACATACACAAAAGGCTGTCCCCACACGGGACAGCCTTTGTTTTTTTTAGAAACGCGCGTTGGATTACTCTTGGCACACGGTGGCAATGGTGGCCGAGGATATGCGGATAAGGTCGGCGGGGGCAATGCAGATTTGCATTCCGCGCACGCCTGCGCTTATGTAGATTTTGTCGTACAGCTCGCAGGTGTGGTGGATGTAGGTCGGAAAGGGTTTGCGCATTCCGACGGGTGAGCATCCGCCACGAATGTAGCCCGTAGTTGCAAGCAGTTCGCGTACAGCAATCATCTCGGCACTCTTGTTGCCCGACACACGTGCGGCAAGTTTGAGATCCACCTCCAAGTCACCAGGCACTACACATACAAAGATTCCCGTGCGGTCACCCCTCAACACCAAAGTCTTGAACACCTGTTGCAGAGGCTCACCAAGTTGTTCGGCTACGTGGTCGGCGGCAAAGTTTGACTCGTCAACCTCGTAGGGAATCAACGTATAGGTGATGTGTGCCGCATCGAGCAGTCGTGCTGCGTTAGTTTTGGGAAGTTTCTTTGCCATCGTTCACCAGATTACCCAGACTCTGTGCCATCACTACGGTGTAGCGCTCGGCATCGAGTCCCAGCAGCGACAGTATTTCGGGCTCTTTGAAGCTACCGCGAGTCACAGCACCCATATTGTTGGCCGCAGCCCACAGGTTAGCATTCTCCACGCAGCAAGCAGCATCTTGCGCCGCCAGCAGACGTTTTACATCCTCCAGGTAGGGAGGCATTTGGCTATATACACTCAAATCGGCAACATACACCAAGTTCATAGGCGCAGTAGCCACCCAATCCTGCATACCCGAGATTGCGCGGTGGTCGCCCTCTGCTACGCGGTTAAGCGTGTTGTCGGCAGGGTTGTAGGCATAGACACCCTCGGCAAAAAAAGCATATATGGTTAGCGGATAGAGTGCCAGTGCCGAAGGTGCGGTGCGCTTGCCATCCTCGCGGTTGATGCCATAGGCAGCCCACAGCGCGCCCGAAACTTGCGACAGCGACAGAGGCTCGGCCGCAAATTCACGCACACTGCGACGACCTTTGAGAGCCGCCATCAGAGTTACGCCGTTGTCTTCGGGTTGCAACAAGTTGATTGTTTGTTCCATTTTCATACTTTGCGTATCATCAATTTTGGGCAGTTGTCCGCAGCCCCCAAGCACGAGAGCTGCGGCAACCATTGCCAATAAAACTTTCATATAGGTCATCTATTTAACTTCAAACGACACCTCGCCGCGAATATCCTGACTCGATGCACCGACAAGGGCTTTGTACTCGCCTGCAAGCACATTCCAGTCGTGCATCTTCTCGTCGAAATAGGCCAGCGACGAGAAGTCCATAGGGATTTGTACGGTGCGAGTCTCGCCCGCTTTAAGAGCCACTTTGCTATATCCTTTCAGCTCCTTAACGGCACGATAAGCCAAATCACCCTTGGGTGCAGCAACGTAGAGTTGTACAATCTCCTTGCCATCCACATCACCCGAGTTGGTAACATCCACCGACACAACCCACTTGGAGTCGGCCTTGCCTTTGGTGCGGTTGATGCGAACATTGCTATACTCGAAGGTGGTGTAGCTCAATCCGTGACCGAAGGGGAAGTTGGGAGTGATACCCTCGCGGTCGATGTAGCGGTAGCCAACAAAGATGTCGTCGCGATACACTTGGTGGTGGTCTTTGTCACCGGGATAGTCGCCCAGAACGTGTGCACCACATTGCTCCAAATTAGTATAATAGGTATAGGGCAATTTACCCGAGGGGTTTACCTCGCCAGTGAGCACCGAAGCCAGTGCGGTACCTGCCTCCGAGCCACAGTGCCAACCTTGAACAATTGCGGGCACTTGCTCCTTCCACGGCATAGCCACACCCGTACCCGACACCATCACAACGGCATAGTTGGGATTTACGCCACACAGAGCCTCGATGAGTTTGTCTTGCTCATAGGGGAGCTCCATCGACTTGCGGTCAACACCTTCGGCGTCTTGACCTCCCTTGTAGTAGAGTCCAGCAAAGAAAATCACAGCGTCGGCCTTGCGAGCAGCCTCAACCACCTCGCTGGTCTTCTCGGCGGGACGTTTGTCCACCGAGTAGCCGCGCATGTAGGTAATCTCGGCTTCGGGATAGGCCGCCTTGATACCATCCAGAGGGAAAATCTCGTATTTGGCTTTGAGTGTGGTGCTGCTGCCGCTCTTCATCATACTTGCGGTTGCAACATCACCCACAACGAGCAGTTTCTTGACTTTGGCAGGTTTGATGGGCAGTACCTTGCCCTCGTTTTTGAGCAGTACGATACCGCCTTGTGCAATCGAACGTGCAGTTGCCGAGTGCTCGGGGCTGATGAAGCTACCATAGGGGCGATCCTTGCTCATAGTGGTGCGGAACACAAGACGCAATACACGGCGCACCTTGTCGTCCAATACCTCGACGGGAACCTTGCCAGCCTCAACCAGCGAGCGCAGTGTGTCGCCAAAGTGATAAGAATCATAAGCATTAACTTTGCTTTTCGACAGACCATCGGTCCAAGTTCCGAATTCGAGGTCCAAGCCGTTGAATATAGCCTGATGAGTGTCGTGAGTACCTCCCCAGTCCGACACAACAACACCATCGTAACCCCACTCGCCTTTGAGAATGTCGTTGAGCAGGTATTGGTTGTGACAGCAGTATTCGCCCTTGTATTTCATATAGGCACCCATAATACTCCACGAGCCGGCATCTACGGTTGCAGCCTTGAATGCGGGCAGATAGATTTCGTACAGTGCGCGGTCGCTGATTTCGACATCGGTCGAGTGGCGACGTTGCTCCTGATTGTTGAGTGCAAAGTGTTTGACACAAGTTGCCACGCCGTTCGACTGCACACCTTTAATATAAGGTACGGTCAGCGAACTTACCAAGTAGGGATCCTCGCCCATATACTCGTGGTTGCGGCCACACAGCGGGGTGCGATAGATATTCACACCAGGGCCCAGCAGAATGGTCTTGTTGCGGTAACGAGCCTCCTCACCAATAGCCACGCCATAGTTGCTCGCAAGCTCGGGGTCCCAAGTTGCAGCCAGACAGGTCAGGCTGGGAAATGCCGTACACGCATCGTTGGTCCACTCTGCGCCCGACCATTTATCCCACGCGCACTCCTCGCGAATACCGTGCGACGAGTCTGTACACCACACCTCGGGGATACCCAGACGCGGAACGCCAGGAGCCGAGAATTTGGATTGTGCGTGAATGAATGCCACCTTCTCGTCGAGGGTCATTCGCGAGAGAGCATCCTCAACGCGCTCTTCGATGGGTGCATCCTCGTTTAGATACACCGCGGTATTTCGTTGAGCCGATACCGATGTGACGCATAGTGCAGCCACGAGGGTCAGTGCTGATTTCAAGAGTTTCATAACGTAGTAGTTTTAAGTGTAAAGGTATTACTTATTTTTTGAGGCCCATACGGTCGATAAGTGCCGACACTTGGGGTTGGTGACCGCGGAAACGAACATACAGAGTCATCGGGTGCTCGTGACCTCCTTGCGAGAGGACATTGTCACGGAACGATTGAGCAACCTCGCGGTTGAACACACCCTTCTCCTTGAACAGCTCGAATGCATCTGCATCCAGCACCTCGGCCCATTTGTACGAGTAGTAACCTGCGGCATAGCCACCCGAGAAGATGTGACTGAACGAAGGCGAGGTCAGCGCACCCTCAACGCGGGGCAACACTTGGGTAGGAGCAGTAGCTTTGCGCTCGAAGGTCTCTACATCCTCGGCGATAGGCTCGGTGATGCCGTGGTATGCCATATCGGCCAGACCGAACGACAGTTGGCGGATGTTGCCATAAGCAGCCAAGAAGTTTTTCGATGCGATGATATTGTCAACCAACTCTTGGGGCATTTTCTCGCCGGTTTGGTAGTGAACAGCCACGATGTCGAGGAACTCGGGCTCGGTAGCCCAGTTCTCCATAATTTGCGAGGGCAACTCCACAAAGTCGCGGTAAACGCTTGTACCCGCCAGCGAGCCATATTTACCCTCGGCCAGCAGACCGTGCAAGCAGTGACCAAACTCGTGCAGGAAGGTCTCGAACTCATCGAAGGTGAGCAACGAGGGAGCATTCTCGGTGGGTTTGGTGAAGTTGCAGCACATAATAATCAGAGGGAGTTCCTCGGTGCCGTCAGCATTGGTTGCGTGCTCGCGGAACGACGACATCCAAGCGCCGCCACGTTTGCTCTCGCGGGGGAAGAAGTCCATATACAGAACACCAATCGACTCGCCATCGGCCTCGGTAACCTCATAAACAGCCACCTCGGGGTTGTAGGGCTCGATGTCCTTGCGCTCAACGAAGCGGATACCGTAGAGCAGCTCGGCAAGTTTGAAAATCGATTGTTTGGTGTGCTCCAACTCAAAGTAAGGTTTGGTTTTCTCCTCGCTTACGTTGTAGTTCTCGCTCTTGTATTTCTCGGTGAAGTAAGCCCAGTCCCAAGGCATAAGCTCGAAGTCAGCACCATAAATGCCGCTTTGACGAGCATATTCTGCGATGGTAGCAACCTCTGCGTCAGCATAGCTCTTGGTTGCGGTGAGCAGCTCATTCAGCAGACCTGTTACGCCAGCCACATTGCGAGCCATACGCTCCTCCAACACATAGTCAGCATAGGTGGGATAGCCCAGCAGGTTGGCCATTTGCAGACGCAACTCGGCGATACGTTTCAGGTTTGCAGTGTTGTCAGCCTCGCCACCCACGCAACGGCCGTTGTAGGCGCGGTAGATTTGCTCTTTCAACTCGCGGTCGGTCGAGAAGGTCATAAAGGGCGACATACTTGCATATTGCAGAGTCACGGTCCAGCCACTCTCGCCTTTGGCCTTTGCCTCCGAAGCCATAGCATCGCGAACATACTCGGGCAACTCCGCTACTTTGGCCGAATCCTCGGCGGGAATATTGATGTGGAATGCGTTGGTTGCAGCCAGCACGTTTTGACCAAATTTAAGGGTCAGTTCCGACAGCTCTGCCGAGATTGCGCGGTAAGCTTGTTTTTGCTCGTCGTTCAGACCTGCACCGCTACGCACAAAACCTTTGTAGGTTTTTGCAAGCAGCATACTGTCCTCGGTGTCGAGCAACAGTTGCTCGCGATTCTCCCATACGGTTTTCACACGCTCGAAGAGAGTAGCGTCAAGCATAACGTCGTTGCTGAACTCCACCAACAGAGGTTGAATCTCTTGTGCAAGTTGTTGCATCTCGTCCGAGGTGTCGGTCATATTGAGGTTGAAAAAGATGTTGCCAATGCGGTCGAGCGAAGCACTTCCGCGCTCCAATGCAACAACGGTATTCTCGAAGGTGGGAGCCTCGGGGTTGTTGATTAAAGCAGCAAGGTCGGCACGCGCCTCGGCAATAGCAGCCTCGATGGCGGGTTTATAGTGAGCCAGCTCGATTTTCGAAAATTCGGGGGTGTCGAACGGAGTCGAAGCGGGTTCGAGCAGGGGATTCTGGTTGCAGCAACCAGCAAGTGCAAATGCAGTCATAAGCGTTACAATAGTTTTTCTCATAACGGTGTTTTAATCGTAGTTTATTATTCGTTTTAGTTTAATTTATGCTTGTTCGATGCGTATCACCTCGATACCTACGCGTTGGAGCAGGTGGAGTCCGTCCTCGCAGTGATAGGGGTCGCAATAGACCACACGTCGTATGCCCGCCTGAATAATCAGCTTAGCACACTCAATGCAGGGCGATGCGGTGATGTATAGCGTTGCGCCGTCGCAGTTGTTGGCACTTTTGGCCACCTTGGTGATGGCATTGGCCTCGGCGTGCAGAACATAGGGCTTGGTCTTGCCCATATCATCCTCGCAGATGTTCTCAAAACCCGAGGGTGTTCCGTTGTAGCCGTCCGAAATTATCATCTTATCCTTGACGATGAGCGCGCCTACCTGACGACGTACGCAGTAGGAGTTTTCGGCCCAGATGCGCGCCATACGCAGGTAGCGACTGTCAAGTTGTCGTTGTTTTTCTTCTTGGTATCCCATAGTAGTTTAGTTTTTGACAAGTGGATTCTTTTGTGATTTGGTCACAACAAAGTCTTTCAGATAGAATGGCTCGAAGTAGGCGATGTCCTCCCTCTTTTGGGCGTCGAAGGCCTTTTGTGCAAGACGCGAGATACCGCTCGCCGAGGGAACGACCTCGATGTAGCGCGCACCCTCCAACACCTCGCAGCACTTGGCTGCACCGTCGCCGAAAATAACGAACTCCCCACCCTGCTCTGCGGCCTTGCGGCGGAACTCTGCAAAACTCTCGGCGTCGATAATCTTGGCCTCGACCTCCGACAGTGCATCTCCCTCGGCGTCGAACACACGGGTATAAACCTCCATTCGGCGGGCGTCAATCATAGGCACCATTATCGATTTGTCCCACGAGGGCATATTCACAACACCAGCCTGCTCATTCTCGCGTGCCACCTCAACCAGCGACTCCAACGAGCCGACAGCAATCAAGGGAATCTGCAAACCATAGCACAGACCCTTGGCAAACGACACTCCGATGCGAAGTCCCGTATAGGAGCCGGGACCCGAACTTACGGCCACAGCATCCAAGTCTTCGGGACCCAGATTATTGGCGCGCAGGATTTCGTCGGCAAACACTCCGATGTTGCCTGCGTGGTTGCGTCCGCTGTCGCTTTCGCGCACAGCTACGGTCTCTCCATTCACAGCCAGTGCCACCGAACATACGGCAGCACTAGTTTCAATACACAATATATTAGCCATTATTTTGTTTGTCTTTCTCTCGCTTACAATGTAACTCGACGCGCGCGGTCCATTTCGCGTTTGGCGTCTTTCTCTTTGATGTATTCGCGTTTATCGAAGCTCTTACGACCGCGACACAGCGCGATGGCAACCTTGGCAAGTCCGCGTTCGTTGATAAACAGGCGCAGTCCCACGATGGTAAGTCCCACATCTTGGGTTGCACGCGCAAGTTTATCGAGTTCGCGTCCCTGCAACAACAACTTTCGGTCGCGCTTGGGCTGGTGGTTGTTGTAGGTTCCCCACTCATACTCCGAGATATTGAGACCCTTGATATAGAGCTCGCCCTTGTCGAAGTAGCAGTAGCAGTCGTTCATCGACGCCTTGCCACGACGCAGCGATTTGATTTCGGTACCCACCAACACAATGCCGGCGATGTACTCGTCAATAATCTCGTAGTCGTAGGTTGCTCGCTTATTTCGTATGTTGATATTGCGAAAATCGCTCATTTCGTTCTTTACAGTTTTGTGATGTTTTGGCTCATAAACTCCCACTTCAGCTCCAAGTACTGAATCATACGGTCGAGAGCATCATCCCAGGGAATTTGCTCGTCGCCATTCTCCTTACGGTTGTCGTCAATCAGGTTTTGGTCGTGGATAGACCAGTTAGCCTCGGCACTGCGACGCAGAACTTCGCGACGCTCCTCGATGTATTGGAGCAGGTCGGGCAAATACGGTTCAAGATAGGTACGCCATTGATTTACCATCTCGTTTTTGTAGGGACGATAGGTCAACATCTCGGGCAGATACATAACACCGGCATTGGTCCATCTCTTACCCTCCGACGGACGATACGAACGATAGTCGAAATCCCACGCAGGACCGCAGTACCACTTGTCGTCGCCACGTTGTTTGTAGGTGTACCAGCTGTTGGGGCCTTGGGGCTCGGTTGTACCCGAAATCTCGAACACCAACCATTGTGCCACCCACGAGGGGATATCGATATAGGTCTCCATCAGTTCGTCGATTCTCTCGCCCGATGCAAACCAGTTGTCGATGGTCATAACGTAGTTCATAATGTAGTCGCGTTGTGCGGTGTTACTTTCATCGATTTTGGGAACTTTCACACTCGCACCCGAACCACCACGCATATAGGGCATATCCCAGCACCATTGTTGTGCGTCGCTACCATAGTGGAACTCCACGATGTAACCACCGGTGATAGCCTCACCCTCGGTATCGGTAGGCAACATCTCGGCAATATTCACACGGTTCTTGTCGATACGAACCTGCTCGGTCACTTGATATACGCCACGGTGCATACCGTTCAGCACAAGCTCCATTTGTTGGTAGCGGGGAGTCCACGCCAAACCGGGCAGACGTTGCGAGCACCACCAAGCAACCTCGTTACGCAGCAGGGTTTTGTCGCGATAATTACCAATCATAACCCACTTCTTGTGGTCGGGCATACCACCCACCGATTGTTTGCTTGCGAGTTTGAAGGTGTACGAAGGTTTCTTGCGGAAGGTACCCCACGACGAGTTACCACGTCCGTGCATCTCGAAGCGTTGCTCGGGCAGACCAGGGACATTACCCGCACCCACAATATGGATAGTACCACCTTCATAAACATCCTTGCTTGCAACCTCTCTATTAGAGTCGAGGTTGATATATACGATGGGCAGACCTGTGAAGTAGGTCACTTTCACCTCGTAGTTGCGCACATCGCCATTCTCGGCAACAGCCTTGAACATCTTGTAGTTCGAAAGATCACAAGTGCTTTGACCGCTGGGAATCAAATCGTAGCCCGAGAACACTCGGTATGCGTTGGTCTCAATCTCTATCACCGCATTCTCGATGTCAAAGGGAGTGATTTTGTCGAAACGCACATCCTTGTTCGAGATATTCACATAAGCGTCGGTCTTGACAGCGGGAATATAGCAACTGAACACGCCGTTCTCGTCGGGGGTCATCACATAATCGCGGTCGAGACCTTTGTTGTGTTTTTTGCGTATGGTGATTGATTTAATCTCATTGTCGGCCGAGGGAACGCGTCCGCTTTGACGCACAAAAAGCTCGTATTGCAGACGCGCATTGCCGCCATCGATTTTCACTTTGGCGACACGATCGTCCCAGTATTCGTTTTTGGCAATGGTCAGGGTAATCACACTATTGGGCGAAGCCACATAGGTAGTACTATCAACCACAACCCAAGGCGAAGGCGAAACAACGCTATAATCCACATCACTGCTAATCTCAATTTGCAGAGCCCCACCCTCGCTATCGATGCGAAGAGTGTCGGTAGGCACAATCATCATAGGTTTGAATGCAGCCTGCTCCACTACAACATCAAGCCAGTTGCCTTTATTACTTTTCAGCGAAACTTTGGCCTCGCGAAGTTCACCCGTATTACGAGCCACCTCGATAGGCACACTGATACCCTCGCCAGGAGTGATGGTAGTGGTGGGTACGGTAATCCAGTCGGCAGCGGTCACAAGCGAGAACTCCATTCCGCTGTTAACCTCGATATAGGCAGTTTGCTCGCCCGAGTCAACTACCACACGTTTGGTCACCACCTCAAAAATCTCTTGTTTGCCATTGGGGTATTGCATCACCGAAATCTCAACATTTTCGAGACCCTCTGCCGAGATGGTAATGGTTGCCAGGCGCAGCTCATCAACGGGGTTTTCCTGTGTAGCCACAGTGACGGTATAGTCGCCCGCCGTAAACTCGGTTTGGTCAAAAGCAATCCAGAAGGCGTTGCTGGTTACCGTAAAGTCCACAGGCGACGACACATCGAACGACTGCTCGCAATAAGTCCAATCAAAGTCCAAAGTCGGAGTCGAAACAACAATCTCGCCCACATCGGGAGTTGGTTGTTCGGGCGGTGTAATAGTACACGACACAATGCCACCGACTACAGCCAATGCCACCATCAGGCAGCGCATAATTTGGGTAAAATATCCTTTCATAGTTTGTAATTTATTTGCAGTGCTTAAAAATCGTCCAAAGATACACATTCTTTTCGGCTCATACAAGCATTCTCTGCGGAAAGGTTTGTCATTCCCGCATTTTTTTATACCTTTGTCCCAACCAATAAATCAAAACACCATGACAGGAACTATCATTTTCATCATAATTTTGGTGATTTGCGCTTATCTTCTCGGCTCGATTCCCAGCGCAGTTTGGATTGGAAAACACTACTACGGAGTGGACGTCCGCGAACACGGTAGCAAGAACGCAGGTACAACAAATACACTTCGCGTACTCGGCAAAAAAGCCGCAATTCCCGTCTTTGCAATCGACTTTTTGAAGGGCTACGTCGCAGTTGCTTTGGCTATCCTTTTGGCCTACAACCCCGAGGTAAATCCGAACTTTATTATCAACGTCAAAATCGGCCTTGTTTTCGCCGCTGTTTTGGGTCACATCTTCCCCATTTTTGCCGACTTCCGAGGTGGTAAAGGTGTAGCCACAATGGCAGGTGCAGTAGTGGGTATTTACCCCCCTGCTATTCTGCTCTGTTTGGCAGTGTGGTTTGTATCGCTGATTATCACTCACTATGTGTCGTTCAGTTCGATGCTGGCGGGCGTTATGTATCCCATTTTCATTATGATTTCGCCTCGCACCAACAAGAGTATTCCGCTGATTGTTTTCTCGATGGTTGTAGCCGTTCTGCTCATCTACACCCACCGCAAAAACATCAAGCGTTTGCAGGCCGGCGAGGAGTCGAAAATATATGTTTTTGGCAATCCCGAGGAGAATAAAGCGTCTGAAACAGACGAAAAAAAAGCTGAAAAATAAAACATCACTCATATGTGGCAGAGAGCACAATCTCGCCCCGATTCCGAAAGTGTCCGATACGAAATATCGGACACTTTTTGTTTGTAGGTGTTTTGTTTTTCGAGATCCAAACGCTTTGAATTTAACTAAATAATAGTATCTTTGTACCGAATTGTTAATGTAAAATCGTGTGACGGGTAATGCCGAACACGCCTTTAAGTAAAACAAAAAAAAACTTAAATTATGGTACAACTTAACCTAGTAAAATGTTACGAGCAAGCCTTCCGTGAGCACAGGGAGTTGACGGCTTTGACCGACTATTTTAAGAAAGAGGACTTCTCGTACTATGAAATGGCTAAGGAGATTGCAAAGCTCCATCTGTTGTTCGAAAAAGCCGGTATCCAACCCGACGACAAAATCGCTCTGATGGGTCGCAATAACCCCCGTTGGTGTATCGCCTATGTGGCAACCCTCACCTACGGTGCAATCCTCGTTCCTATTCTGCAAGACTTTAATGCTAACGATGTTATCAACATCCTCAACCACTCGGAGAGCCGTCTGCTGTTTATCGGCGACCAACACTGGGATTTGATTGAAGAGGACCGTCTGGACACAATTGAGGCTGCATTCTCGCTGACCGATTATCACGGTGTGTGGGAGCGCGAAGGCTCGGAGCTGACAGACTTTGTTGCTAATATGACCAAGCACTACCGCGAGCGCTATAAAGATGGTTTCCACAAAGAGGATATTAAATATAAAGAGGTTCCCAACGAGCATATCGCACTTATTAACTACACCAGCGGTACCACCGGTAGCAGTAAGGGTGT
The DNA here is from genome assembly GCA_045613745.1 of Rikenellaceae bacterium. Lineage (GTDB taxonomy): Bacteria > Bacteroidota > Bacteroidia > Bacteroidales > Rikenellaceae > UBA940. The sequence goes on from JAZLBP010000009.1 coordinate 23,046, forward strand.
AATCCTTACTCACAACAACCTCGTGTCGAATGTGGAGTTTGCCATCAAAGAGAAAATCTTCTTTGCTGGTAGCCGCACCTTGGCATTCCTGCCCTTGGCACACGCCTATGGTTGTATGTTCGACTTCTTGACTCCTCTGGCACACGGTAGCCACATCACTCTGCTGGGTAAGATGCCTACTCCCAAGATTTTGGTTGGGGCTATGGCTGAGGTTAAACCTCACATTATCTGCTGTGTACCTTTGGTATTGGAGAAAATCTATCGCAAACAAGTTGCTCCTATGTTGGAGCAAGGCGCTCTGAAATATGCTCTGCGTATTCCTCTGCTTGATACCGCAATCTATTCGGTTATCCGCAACAAACTTCTCAGTGCATTTGGTGGCGAGGTACGTCTGTTTATCGTAGGTGGTGCAGCAATTAACCCCGAGACCGAGGAGTTCTTGATGAAGATTAAGTTCCCTCTGACCGTAGGTTACGGTATGACCGAGTGTGCGCCTCTGATTTCGGCTACCATCGACTGGACTCAATTCAAAGCGGGTTCGGTAGGTAAATACCTTAAAGAGTACTGCGAGGTTAAAATCGACAGCAAAGATCCCTACACCATCCCCGGCGAGATTATGGTTCGCGGTGAGCAGGTGATGAGCGGTTACTACAAGAACCCCGAAGCTACCAATGCGGTGCTGACCGAGGATGGTTGGTTGCGTACTGGTGACATCGGTACTATCGACCCCGACGGCACTATCTACATCAAAGGTCGTTGCAAAACTATGATTCTGGGCCCCAGCGGTCAAAATATCTTCCCCGAGGAGATTGAGTCGAAACTCAACACTCTGTACTTGGTTGCCGAGTCGCTTATCGTTGAGCGTGATGGCAAATTGGTAGCTCTGGTTTACCCCGACTACAACCAAGCAAAGGTTGACGGCATTGCTGATGACAAAATCGAGGAGATTCTGAAAGCCAACTTGGCTGAGTTGAACACTATGGTTGCCAACTACGAGAAGGTTGCAAGCCTTGTGGTTTACCCCACCGAGTTTGAGAAGACTCCCAAGAAATCTATCAAACGCTATTTGTACAAAATCTAAGAGTCGTTTGAACTAAACCAACGGAGGTCGCTAACGTAAGTTAAGCGGCCTCTTTTGTTTGGTTATTGACGTGGGAATCGTTATCTTTGCGCGGATAATTCTGTACGTTAGGTATATAATTTGTTCTATATATAAGTAAACAAACACACGATAACTATGTTTAAAAACGAAAACACAAAGGAACAAGCTGCAAATCAAGATATTAACAACGAGCAAAACAGCGCACAAGCAGGTACTAATACCGAGTGTGGCGCTGCTGCGTGCGACAATATGGCAGAGGCAACTGACACCAATGCTGACAACTTGGCAGAAGGACAACCTGCCGCCGAGGATGCACTGACAATCGCACTGGCCGAGGCTGCTGGTTGGAAAGACAAATATATCCGCCTGCAAGCCGAGTTCGACAACTACCGCAAACGCACCCTCAAAGAGAAGATGGAACTGGTTGCAACAGGCGGCGAGGATGTAATCAAATCACTGCTCGGTGTGATGGACGACTTGGAGCGCGCACTCAACGCTGTTCGCACCGCAACCGACGTAGAGGCACTTCGCGCAGGTGTCGAGATGATTGACGGCAAGTTCCGCGAGGTTTTGCGTGGCAAGGGTGTCGAGGAGATTGACGCTATGGGCAAGGAGTTTGACGTGGATTTGCACGAGGCTATTGCCAAGATTCCTGCACCTGCACCCGAGGCAAAAGGCAAAATTGTGGACGTAGTGCAAAAAGGCTACAAACTCAAAGACAAAGTGGTTCGCTACGCAAAAGTTGTAGTAGGCGAATAATCAACGGCGAATAAAAAAAAGCACACAATATGGCAAAAAGAGATTATTACGAGATACTTGGTGTCGAGAAGAATGCGAGTGCCGACGAAATCAAGAAGGCATATCGCAAGGCGGCTATCAAATACCACCCCGACAAGAACCCTGGCGACAAAGAGGCCGAAGAGAAGTTCAAGGAGGCTGCCGAGGCTTACGACGTATTGAGCAACCCCGACAAGCGCGCACGCTACGATCAATTCGGCCACGCAGGTATGAATGGCGCTGGTGGTGCAGGTGGTTTCGGTGGCGGATTTGGCGGTGGCTTCTCGATGGAGGACATCTTCCGCAACTTTGGCGATATCTTTGGCGGTCACTTTGGTGGCGGCTTCGGAGGTTTTGGTGGCTTTGGTGGCGAGGCAGGTCAAAGAGTCAATCGCGGCTCGGACTTGCGTATCAAGGTAACCCTGTCGCTCAAAGAGATTGTCAACGGCACTACCAAAAAACTCAAAATCAACAAACTCACCGCCTGCGACAAGTGTGGTGGCTCGGGTGCAAAGGATTCGAACTCATACAGCACCTGTCCTACTTGTGGTGGCTCGGGTCGCGTGACCGAGGTTGTGAACACCTTCTTTGGTCGCACCCAAACCGTAACCGCTTGTAAGCAGTGCGGCGGCGAGGGCAAAATCATCACCACCCCCTGTGAGAAGTGTAGCGGCAATGGTACCGTCAAAGCCGAGGAGGTTGTGGAGGTTAAAATCCCCGCAGGCGTTGGCGAGGGTATGCAGTTGTCGGTTAACGGCAAGGGTAATGCTGCGCGCCACGGCGGTGTGAATGGCGACCTGCTCGTTCTGATTGAGGAGCAAAACGACCCCGACTTCACTCGCGACGGCAACGACCTGATTTACAACCTCAACATCACTATTCCCACTGCTGTATTGGGTGGCGAGGTGGAGGTTCCCACCGTCGATTCGAAGGTGAAAATCAAAATCGAGGCTGGTACTCACGCGGGCAAAATCCTGCGTCTGCGCGGCAAAGGTATTCCCGATTTGAACGGCTACGGACGTGGCGACCAACTGATCGTTATCGACATCACTGTACCCTCGAAAATCACCAACGACGAGCGCAAACTCTTTGAGCAACTCGCCGAGAAGCCCTCGTTCAAAAAGGCCGAAAGTGTCAAGAACCAAAACATTTTCGACCGTATGCACAACTTTTTCAGATAAAAAACGTATCTTTGAGAGAATAAATACCGCATGATATGTTTGGAATTAAATTTTTCAACCGCCCGAAGCCCAAAGGCTTTAACTACATTCCCCGCCACTACGACCCCGAGAAGGAGCGACGCGAACAACGTCGCCGCGAGCTGTTGGGTCCCGACGCACCCAGCGTTCGTCGCAACGACGAGAAGAATGGCGAGTATGTTCCCGGACGAATCGTGCGACAAGCGCAAGCCGACCGCCGAGGTTGGGGCACGCACCAAAAACGCGAGAAACGTAGCAACGGACTCGGAACAATCGGTCTGTTGCTGTTGTTGCTCCTGTTGCTGTATCTGTTCACTCGTCAGACCTATTAGAGCCCCAGAGCAAGCCTATGAGCGATCGTATTAAAGTGCTGCCCGACTTGGTGTCGAACCAGATTGCAGCCGGCGAAGTGGTGGAGAGTCCCGCAACTGCCATCAAGGAGTTGTTGGAGAACGCCGTAGATGCCGGAAGCACATCCGTTACGCTCAATTTCCGCAACTCTGGCAAGGAGCTGATTCAAATCAAGGACAATGGTTGTGGTATGTCGCCCATCGACGCACGATTGGCTTTCGATCGGCACGCCACAAGCAAAATCACCTCGCTCGAAGACATCTACCGCTTGGGAACTTTCGGTTTCCGCGGCGAGGCTTTGGCGGCTATTGCTGCTATCTCGCAGGTGGAACTGCACTCGCGCACTGCCGACGACGAGGTTGGTACCAAGACCGTAATCCACGGCGGTGTGTTCCAAAACCAAACTCCCGTAGCGGCTCCCGTAGGCTCGCAATTCTATATCCGCAATCTGTTCTACAATGTACCCGTGCGACGCACCTTCTTGGAGAACTCCACAAGGGAATCGACCGCCATCATCCGCGAGTTCAAACGCGTAGCGCTGTGTCACCCCGAGGTTGAGTTCAAACTCTACAAGGACGACGCACCGATGTACGACCTGCCTATTGCGCCGCTTGTTCAACGCATCGCTGGCGTGGCGGGCAATCGCAACTTGACCAGCAAACTGCTGGAAGTGAAAGTCGAGACCTCGATTGTGAACATAAGCGGTTTTGTGGCACACCCCTCGACAGCAAGATTGCGTGCGGCCGACCGCGAGCAATTCCTGTTTGTCAACGGACGCTACTTCGAGAGTCCCTATTTCAACAAAGCTATAATTCAGGCGTTCGAGAAGTTGGTGCCCCAAGGTCATCAACCCTCGTTCTTCCTCTATTTGGATATCGATCCGTCGCAAATCGACGTGAATGTGCACCCTCGCAAAATCAACATCAAGTTTGCCGACAAGACCGCCGTATGGCAGATTATTAATGCCGCCGTACGCGAAACTTTGGCAAAGACAGGCGCTGTGCCCCTGATGGAGTTTGACGAAAATGCACCCGAAATTCCCGTGCTGACGAGCGACCACGCGCAGATGTATGAGCCCGAGGTTACAACTCGCAAGGCCTACAACCCATTTGTGGACTATGAGCCCCAAAGCCGACGCAGCAGCGCCGACGCAAGCGACTTTGCAGCCGCCTACAAATCGGAAATACCGCGCACAAGTGGCGGAGGAGCAAGCCGCACCGAGAGTGGTATGGGTGCTAATCCCGACCGAGGTTTTGCAGGTGGTTTCGGAAGTAGTTTCGGTGGAGGTTTCAGTGGTTTTGATGAAACTACCATCGAGTGGATTGAGGAGGATTCAACCCAGCAGACTCTCGACATCCGTCACTCGGACGAGGGACTGCGTTTCGAGAACGTAACACCCTTGGAGGGTGGCTTGTGTACTGCCATTCAGAACGGCCACCTGACGGTTGTTGACCTGCGTCGTGCACGCGAAGCTATCCTCTATGATGAGTATGCGCGTGCGTTGAGTTGCAATCGTTCGCTGTCGCAGATTCTACTCTTCCCCGAGCAGATGACAATGTCGATTGAGGACTACACACTGCTCAAAGACCACGAGACGGAGTTCATAACCTTTGGTTTCGACATCCGTTTCCGCGAAGAGGGACGCATCGAACTTGCAGGCGTGCCGTCGGATGCCGATATGGACCACATCGACTGCCTGCTGTACGATATGTTGGAGGCTATCCGAAGCGACATTATGTGCGCCGAGGATGTTCGCCGCGACAAGATGGCGCGCCTTATGGCCAAGTCGGCTGCGCGCGTGCCGAGCAAAGTGTCGAAGGTGGAGGCCGAGCAAATCTTGGAGCAACTTGCCTCTTGCTCGGATTACAGCTACTCGCCTTTCGGCAAACAAATTATGACCACATTCAGTGTGGACGAACTTAAAAACAGACTTAAATAACAACACTACTGATATGCAATACAGACGTTTCGGAACTCAGGTAACACCCCCCGTGGTGAAAAACCTGATTATCATAAACCTGCTTATGCTGATGGCTTGCCGAATGCTTCCCATCGGCCGCGAGTTGCAGGCCTTGTGCGCGCTCTATCCCGCGGGCACACCCCACTTCCACTCGTGGCAGGTGATTACCTACATGTTCCTGCACGCCGATTTCTCGCACCTGTTCTTCAATATGTTTGCGCTGTGGATGTTCGGCCGCACATTGGAGTATGAGTTGAGCAGCAAACGCTTTTTGACCTACTATATGGCTTGCGGAATCGGAGCCGCACTGATTCAACTGCTGGTATGCTGGTTGGAGGGTTCGTACGTTATGACCGTTGGTGCTTCGGGTGCTGTGTTCGGTATCCTGCTCGCCTTCGGTATGATGCACCCCAACAACATCATTATGCTGATGATTCCGCCCATTCCCATTAAAGCCAAATGGTTTGTGGTTATCTATGGCGTTGTCGAACTCCTTGCGGGAGTGTCGGGACGAATGGATAACGTTGCACACTTCGCCCACCTGGGTGGTATGATCTGGGGCTTCCTGCTGCTGAAATACTGGAAGAAAACAGGCAAGATTTTTTATTAAGCAAGGCTAACCGCAACAATGGCACGCAAACAAGACCAATACAGAGTTTCGTACGCACGAAACGACAAACATCAGAAACGATTCTCGCTGACCAACCTCGTTATGAGTGTGGTCACAATTGTTGTGTCGCTGCTATTGCTGCTCAGTTATATGAGCCGATGGTTTGACCCGACAAAAGGCGTATCGCTGCTCGCCTACCTGCCAATGGCGATGCCCGTACTGCTGTTGATAAACCTTATACTGTTGATGTTTTGGATTGTGCGTTGGAACAAAATGGTGGTGCTGCCGCTTGCAGTAGGTCTGCTCGGCATAGGCACCGTATCGCTGTTCTGGCAACCTCAATTTCTGCGCGAATACGAGTCGGCATCCAAAGCAAAGAATCAGTTCAAAGTAATGACATTCAACGCTATGGGCATGAACAACCGCGTGAACAACCGTCTTGTATCGTCGATGGACAAGATTGCCGCAGCGGTGGATTCGATTCACCCCGACATTCTGTGTCTGCAAGAGTTCCAATCTACGGCCCGCGCCTCACGCAAGCAGTTCAGCAAGATGATTCCGTGGCTTAAACACTCGAAAGTGGTGTATAAAATCGACAGCGGAAACGACCACGGCTGGGGATTGGCAGTTTACAGCCGCTATCCGATTATCAACTATGGTCAGGTCGATTTCAAACACCTGCCCAACTCGGCCATTTGGTGCGATGTTGTGTTCCGCAACGACACAGTGCGTGTGTTGACCGCCCACCTGCAAACCACATCCATCACCGCCGACGAGCAGGAATACATCAGCAATATGAAGTTTGTGAGCGACACCACACGCGAGGAGAAGTTCCGCAATATGTATCACAAACTGGGCATGAACTACCGAATCCGAGCCACACAGGCCAAAGAGATTCGCCGAGCTGTGGAGCATTCGCCCCACCCCATTGTTGTGTGCGGCGACTTCAACGACACACCTCTGTCGTACACCTACCACGCAGTTGCGCGCGGACTGAACGACTCCTATCGCAAGGTCGGTTACGGCTCGTCGTACACCTACAAGAGTTTCTTCAACCTGCTGCGTATCGACTACATTCTCTATTCGGACGAGTTGAAGGCACTGGACTATGCGTCGCCTCTGTTCGACTGCTCCGACCACAAACCCGTGGCCGTCACATTTGAATTATAAACTAAATTAAATACACATTGTTATGATTGCAGATTCGCTCAAAAACTACAAATCCTATCTGTCGATTGCACCCCGTCTGGCCAAAGCATTCGAGTTTATTCTAAACAACGATTTGGCTTCGTTCGAGGATGGCCGCCACGACATCGATGGCAACGAAATCTTCGCTATGGTATCGACTCCCGACCTCAAACTGCCCGAGAATGCTCCCGTCGAGACTCACAAGAAGTATCTGGACATCCAACTCGTATTGAGCGGTAGCGAGCGCTTCGGCTGGATTGCTGCCGACGAGCTCAAAAATCCTTCAGCTCCCTTCGACGAGGCAAAGGACATCTGCTTCTGGGAGGACACTCCCACTATGTACTTCGACCTTCACGTCGGCCAAATGGCTATCTTCCTGCCCGAGGATGGTCACGCCCCGATGATTGGCGAAGGCAAAATCAAAAAATGCATCGTAAAGGTTCTGTTGTAAGCACCTGACGCGAATAATAAAAGAGGCTGTTCCCAACAATGGAGAACAGCCTCTTTTGTGTTGTAAGATATTTACTAATGATTGCGCGCGGCAACAAAGTCACACAGCAAATCGAGTGAGCGGCGGATGGGGCTTTCGGGGTAAGCGGCGGTGACTGCGCGAGCCTTCGACATATAGTCGTCCATCAGCGTACAAGCAGCGTCAAGACCTCCTTTTTCGACCACCAAACAGCGCAACTCCTCAACGGCATTTTCGTCGCTGTGAGCGCTCTTCAAAAGGGTTATTACGCGCTGGTATTCGGCCTCGTCGACGTGCTCCAAAACGCACAACAAAGGCAGGGTAATTTTGCCCTCGCGAAGGTCATTACACGAAGGTTTACCTGTTTGAGCATCAACATCATAGTCCAAAATATCATCTTTGATTTGGAAGGCCATTCCGAGGGCAGTTCCAAACTCGGCCATCAGTGCAACTTTGTCGGCAGAAGCGCCCACTGCAACAGCACCTACGGCGGCGCTTGTTGAGAGCAGAACGGCGGTCTTTTTGTTGATGATATCGAGGTATGTTTCGCGGCTCATTGTCGAGGTGCGGTTGCACTCGTTTTGCACAAGTTCGCCACAGCAGAGTTGACGCATAGCGGCGATGATATAGGTCGGGATGTCGTACTCGCGGCTGCTCATACCCGCATCGAAAGCGGTGGCCAAAATGTAGTCGCCACAAAGCACAGCACTATTGGAGCCCCAGCGGCTGTTGACCGAAGGGTTGCCACGGCGCATAGGCGACTCATCAATCACATCGTCGTGCACAAGCGAGGCGGTGTGAATCATCTCGACCAACATAGCCGCAAGGCAGGTGCGCTTGCCGATAGGGTCAGATGAGTGGAGGCGCGAAGCCAAGACTGCAAGCAGAGGACGGACACCCTTGCCCATATTCTCAATGACATAGTCAAGCATCGATTGCACGAAAGGATCGTCGGCGGTCATTCGCTGACGCATATAGTCGCGGCACTCGCGAAGTTCGCGCTCGATGGGTTGACGAATCTGTTCAAGTAGGGTCATATCATAAGATTTATGGACGCAAATTTAGTATTTTTTCGCTAACATCGGCAAATGGCGGCGACAAAAAGCAGAAATCTCAACTTTTTTTAGTTACTTTGCACCTTATTTTATAGAGCAGAGAATATGGATTTCAAAAAGATACTGAAAAAGATAGCTCCCTACGTTGCTGTCCCCGCACTTTTTGCGGCTTTGTGCGCAGCATATTTCGCACCACAATTCGAAGGAAAAGAGATTCCGATGCACGACGTGGTGCAGTATGAGGGTATGAGCAAAGACATCAAAGACCTGCGCGCGGCCGAAGGCATTGACGCGGGTTGGACGGGAGGTATGTTCGGCGGTATGCCCGCATATCTGATTACGGTCAAGTATCCGTCGATGATTATCCGCAACGCCGTCAACGGCATCCAAAACACCCTCGGCAAGCCGTGGGGTTTCATCCTGCTGGCACTGGCAAGTTTCTGGGTGATGACGCTGCTGTGCGGCATTAACCCGTGGGTAGGACTTGTGGCGGCTCTGGCCTATGGACTTTCGACCTACTTCTTCATAATCATCGGGGCGGGACACGTCACCAAGATGTGGGCGCTGGCCTATGCTCCGCTGCTGATTGGAGGAGTTATCTACACCTATCACCGCAACATCTGGCTGGGAGGTGCGCTGACAGCGCTGTTTGCCGCTATCGAAATCGGCGCAGGACACCCCCAAATCACCTACTACTTCGGACTGATTATCGCAGCGCTCGCAATCAACGAGTTTGTGCAGGCGCTCCGCAATAAAACCCTGCCGCGATTCGCCAAGGCTACCGCAGTATTGGCCGTGGCGGCTGTGTTGTCGGTGGGAGCGAACTACTCGTCGCTGCACTACACTATGTCTCACTCGGCCGAAACCATTCGTGGCGGTTCGGAGTTGGCACCCACATCGCAAGGCGAGAAGGGACTCGACTTGGAGTATGCCACAGCGTGGAGCTACGGCAAGATGGAGACCCTCAACACCTTTATCCCCGGACTTATGGGCGGCTCGTCGAGCGGAGGTTTTGAGGCGAATGGCGAGGTAGCCAAAGCGCTGACCAAATATGGTGCACGCGGCATGGCCACACAGTTGCCCTCGTATTGGGGTGACCAACCCTTCACCGCAGGTCCGACCTACATCGGTGCGGTGGCAATATTCCTTGCTGTGCTCGGAATATTTGTATTGGAGGGTTGCAAGAAATGGTGGCTAGCGGGTGTGAGTCTGCTGGCTGTGATGCTCGCGTGGGGCAGCAATATGATGTGGTTTACGGAGCTGATGTTCGGCATCCTGCCCGGATACGACAAATTCCGCACCGTGTCGATGACTTTGGCCGTTGTGGAGTTTACAATTCCGATGTTGGGCGCATTTGTGCTGGCGGAGCTGTGGAACGGAGTGGAGCGCGAGAAGTTGATGCGCGGCCTGAAATGGTCGGCAGCTATCACCGGTGGCGTGGCGCTTGTGTTTGCGCTGCTGGGTGGTGCGATGTTTGACTTTGCCTCGGCGATAGATGCTCAACTGCCCGATGATGTGGCAGAGGCGATGCGTGCCGAGAGAGCTGCAATGTTGCGCGGTGATGCGTGGCGTTCGCTGATTTTTGTGGCACTGACCGCAGGTGTGGTGATGTTGTTTGGCGTGGGACGAATCAAACGCGGAGCGATGATTGCTGCGTGTGCAGTATTGGTATGCGCCGATATGATTCCCGTTAATGCTCGTTTCCTGCCGCAATCGACCTTTGTGTCGGCATCGCAAAACAAGGTACAACCCACCCCTGCCGATATGGCAATTATGCAGGATAAAGAGCCCGGCTACCGCGTATTGAACACAACGGTCAGTCCGTTCAACGACGCAACAACCTCGTATTTTCACCGTTCGGTGGGCGGTTATCACGGTGCAAAACTGAGCCGCTACCAAGACCTGATTGAGCGCCATCTGGCAAACACATCTAGTCCGGTGTACAATATGCTCAACACAAAATATTTCATCACCGCCGACAAGCAGACCGGCGAGTACAAGGTGTTGGCAAATCCCGACCGACTGGGTGCTGCGTGGTTTGTGGACCGTCTGCTGACCGTAGTGAGTCCGAGTGATGAGATTGAAGCTTTGGACCAAATCGACCTTGCAAGCGAGGCTGTGACTGATGAGCGTTTTGCCGAAGTGTACAGTAAGGCTTCGATGGAGGGTGTGGACCAAAATGCAAACATCCGTCTGGTGGAGTACAAGCCCAACTACTTGCAATATGAGAGCACCTCGGAGTTTGACGAGATTGCACTGTTCTCGGAGATTTACTATCCGCAAGGCTGGGAGGTACGCATCGACGGCGAACCCGCAGAATATTTCCGAGCAAACTATGTGTTGCGTGCGATGGTAGTACCCGCAGGCGAGCACATCATTGAGTGGGAGTTCAAGATTCCCGAATTCCGCAAGGTGGAGAACATCACCCTTGCCGCATCGTTAATCATCCTTGCAGGTGTGGCGGCAGCACTCGCAGCGACCTTCATCGGCAAACGCAAAAACAGCTAAGACTATGAAACTGACAGATAAACAACTCAAACGAAAAATCAGACGCTCGTACGCCGTTTCGACTATCAGCATCTCGATGGTGCTATTCCTGCTTGGTGCGGCAGCCTATCTGATGGGCAGCGTGATGCGTGCCACAGACTCCATTCGCGAGAATATGGCCATCAATCTTATGCTCAATTCAACCACTCCCGAGGTGCAGGATTCGCTGGCAGGTCTGCTGCGCGAGACAGTGGAGGTAAAGCGTGTAAAGTTTATCGACAAGGCCAAAGCCGCCGAGGATTTCAAACAATATGTGGGCGAGGATTTCGAGGAGTTCCTCGGAAGCAACCCCCTACCCGACTCGTTTGAGATTACACTCAAAGCCGAGAGTTCGACCACCACTGTGGTGGATTCGCTGGCAAAGGTGTGGGGCGAGTGGGAGCACACAATGGAGGTGGTATATCCCAAAAGTACAATCGAGCTGATTGAGGACAACCTTAATAGGTTCAATGTGGTGTTGGTGATGATGGCAACAGCTCTGCTGATTATCGCCCTCATCCTGCTCCGCAACACAATCCGTATGACCATCAACACCCGCAAACAACTTATCGAGACAATGAAACTGGTGGGTGCGACACGTTGGTTTATTATGCGTCCCTTCCTGGGCAAAAGCGCCGTAAACGGACTCTATGCAGGTGTGCTGGCGTCGGTACTGCTGGTGGCAATGGTAATAGCTATGGGACGTGGTATTCCCGAGATGTCGTTCCTTGTGGATGACACCGCACTGGCCGTTGTATGTCTTGGTACGATGGGTGCAGGTGTTATCATCTCGGTGATTTTTACAGCCGCAGCCGTACGACGCGTAACCCGTCTGCAAGGTGGCGAACTTTACATTTAACAAAGAAAACACATTCGATACAATGAATCAGCAAAAAGACCCCAAAGAGATTGAAAGCCAAATGGCGCTCGGCAAGAAGAATCTTGTACTGATGGCCATCGGCGTTGCTATTATCGTCCTCGGATTCATTCTGATGGCAGGAGGCGGCAGCGACGATCCCAATGTATTCAACTACGAAATGTTCAATTTCAGACGCATCACTCTTGCACCCCTGTTGGTAATCGGGGGATTTGCGTTCGAAATCTACGCCATAATCAAAAAGTAAATTCAATTAACCAACCTACGAAATGAACGTACTCGAATCTATGGTTCTCGGCCTTGTACAAGGCCTGACCGAGTTTCTGCCCGTAAGCAGCAGCGGACACCTGCAAATAGCAAAAGCACTGCTCGGAGTGGAAATCGAGGAGAACCTTACGTTTGATGTTACACTACACGTGGCAACGGTATTGAGCACCCTTATTGTGTTGCGTAAGGAGGTGAGCGGACTTGTGTGTGGAGTGTTGAAATTCCAACTCAACGACCAGACACGATATTTGTTCAAAATCCTGTTGTCGATGATTCCCATCGGCATCGTGGGCTTCTGTCTGAAAGACCAAATCAACGAGATGCTCAACTCACCCGCAATTCTGCTTATCGTGGGCGCAATGCTGCTTGTGACCGCCGCTCTGCTGAGCTTTGCAACCTATGCCAAGCCACGCATCAAGGAGAATATCTCCTATCGTGACGCATTTATCATCGGCGTGGGTCAGGCTCTGGCCGCTATGCCGGGACTGAGCCGCTCGGGTACAACCATCGCAACAGGTCTGCTGCTTGGCAACAAAAAGGAGAGCGTAGCCCAATTCTCGTTCCTGATGGTGATTCTGCCCATTTTGGGTGAGGCCTTTTTGGAAATCATCAGCGGCGAAATGAGTATGGGTGCCGAAATCGGAGCATGGCCCTTGGTTGCAGGTTTCGTGACAGCGTTTGCCGCAGGTGCCTTTGCGTGTCGTTTTATGATTGAGATTGTAAAACGCAGCAAACTCGTGTGGTTTGCCGCTTATTGCGCTATCGTAGGTTTAATTTCCATCATCTCATATTTCGCATAACGAATGGTGACAAACAAAATTACACCCGACACCGACTTCACCGAAGGAGTGGTAATCAATGTGGATAAGCCCTACGGCTGGACTTCGGCGGACGTGGTACGCAAACTTAAATTCCTGCTGACAAAAATCAGCGGACACAAGAAACTCAAAGTGGGACACGCAGGAACACTCGACCCTCTGGCTACGGGAGTGTTGCTCGTGTGTGTGGGCAAGGCCACAAAACAGGCCGATGCACTGCAAGCCGAGCGCAAGGAGTATGTGACCGAAGTGATGCTCGGCGCAACAACCCCGAGCTACGATTTGGAGCACCCCATTGATGCAACCTATCCGTGGGAGCATATCACACGCGAGATGGTGGAACAGGCACTCGCCGAACTGACTGGCGAAAGACTGCAAACACCGCCCATCTACTCGGCAAAGAAATTCGAAGGACGTCACGCCTATGACTTCGCCCGCGAAGGCGAGGAGTTGGAGATGGAGCGTCGTCAGGTACTTATTAATATATATAATATAGAGATTCTGGAATTCGAGGCACCGCGCCTTGTTATCCGCGTGGAGTGCAGCAAGGGTACCTACATCCGTTCGCTGGCTCGCGAGATTGGCGAAAAACTCAACAGCGGAGCCCACCTGACCGCATTGCGTCGCACCAAAAGTGGCGAACATACGGTCGAAAACGGCTTCAATCTGGAAGAATTGCTAAAAAATTTGCAGGAAATGAAACAAAATCTCGCAAACCGCGTAATATAATTGTTATTCGTTGTCTAAATACAAGAATATGAAACTTTCACAATACAACTACCCCTTTAACGCAGATCTTATCGCCTCGTATCCCGCGCCCAACCGCGACGAGTCGAAACTTATGGTTATCAACCGTGCCAAAGGCAAAATCCAACACCGCACCTTCAAGGATATTATGGAATATTTCGGTGCTGGTGATGTGATGATTTTCAACAACACCAAGGTGTTCCCCGCACGTCTGTACGGCAACAAGGAGAAAACAGGTGCCGAAATCGAAATCTTCCTGCTGCGCGAACTCAACCCCGAGCTCAAACTGTGGGACGTGCTGGTTGATCCCGCGCGTAAAATCCGTATCGGCAACAAGTTGTATTTCGGAGCTGACTCGTCGCTGGTGGCAGAGGTTATCGACAACACCACCTCGCGCGGTCGTACCCTCCGCTTCCTGTATGATGGTCCCCACGACGAATTCAAAGAGCTGCTCTATCGTATGGGCGAGACTCCGCTGCCCAAATGGGTACGTCACAAAATCGAGCCGTTTGACGCCGACCGCTACCAAACAATCTTCGCAAAAGAGGAGGGTGCAGTGGTTGCGCCTATGGCAGGTCTGCACTTCAGCAAACACCTGCTCAAACGTATGGAAATCAAAGGCATAAACACCGCCGAAATCACCGCTCACATCGGACTCGGCAACTTCCGTTCGGTGGACGTAGAGGACTTGACCAAACACAAAGTTGACTCGGAGCAAATCCGCATCACCACCGCGGCTTCAGAAGAGGTAAACAAAGCCAAAGCAGCAGGCAAAAAGGTGTGCGCCGTAGGTACAAGCGTTATGCGTACCATCGAGAGTTCGGTTTCGACCGACGGACAGCTCAAACCCTATGAGGGTTGGACCAACAAGTTCATTTTTGAGCCCTACAATTTCAGCGTTGCTAACTGCATGATCAGCAACCTGCACTTCCCCTACTCGACCCAGCTGATGATGGTGTCGGCATTCTGCGGTTACGACCTTATGATGCAGGCCTACAAAGAGGCTATCGAGAACGGCTACAAAATCGGCCCCTACGGAGATGCTATGCTGATTCTGTAACCACGACACGAGTTTGGACAAAAACGGAAAAATCACTATATTTGCAAAGTTATAGCGACCTACATTTATGAGCGAGAGAATATTATACATCTGTCAAGAAATTTCGCCCTACATCGCAGGTGAAACACCAATGGGTATGACCACCAGAAACCTTACTACCGCTATGCAGGAGAGAGGTTTCGAAATTCGTACCTTTATGCCTCGTTACGGTTGCGTCAACGAACGACGCCACCAACTGCACGAGGTTATCCGTTTGTCGGGTATGAACGTTATCATCTGTGACAACGACCATCAACTGATTATCAAAGTAGCATCGTTGCAACCCTCGCGTTTGCAGGTTTACTTTATTGACAACGACGACTTCTTCACCCGCAAGGCGCTGGTATGCGACGCTGAGGGTCAGGAGTTTGAGGATAACGACGACCGCGCAATCTTCTTTGCTCGCGGCGTTATCGAAACCGTTAAGAAACTGCGTTGGCAACCCGGTATCGTGCACTGCCACGGCTGGTTCTCGGCAATCGCGCCCCTGTATATCAAACACGCATTCTCGGATGACCCCATCTTCAATGGTACAAAAATCGTAGTGTCGCTGCACAACGATGAGTTCACCCGTGAGTTTGGCGACGAGTTCCGCGAGAAAATCATGCAAGAGAACAGCGGAATTACCAACGAAAACCTCGAAAAAATCGGTACCGAATCATACCAAAACCTGATGAAACTCGTTATTGATTATGCTGACGGCGTAGTTATCGAGAGTAGCGAGGTGAATCCTGCTCTGCGCGAGTACGCTCTGGCTAGCGGCAAACCCGTCCTTGTGAAAGAGAACTTTGCCGAGGAAAACGAGTATCTGGATGCATATCAAAAATTTTACAATGAACTGTAAGAGTTGGTTTAAGGGTATCGCAAAACATCTGTTGGCAGTGGTGGTGTGTATCGCTGCTGCAGTGGGTTGTACCGAAGTGAATTACGAGCTGGGATATGACTTCATCCCCAACTCGCAACGAATGACCCTGAAATTCGACACCGTAACAGGTGTGGAAACATATCTGTATCGCTACGACTCGGTATTGTCGAGCAATACGGGATATGTATTTTTGGGCAAAGTTGCAGACAACACCTTCGGAGAGCGTACCAACAGCTGTTTTGTGCAATATCTGCCCGTATCAATCCCCTATCAAGGTGGTTTCGGTATTGCTCCCATCATCGACTCGCTCTATCTGCGAGTTGCTATCGCCTCGTACAACGGCGACACAACCATCAACCAAAAATTCAACGTTTACGCAATCAACAAAAACTCGGGACTCAGCTACGACTCGCTCTACTACACCAACACAGACGCCGAGCTCTATTACAACCCCGAGAATCTGTTGTTTACGTTCAACTACAAGGGCAAAGGCAACATCGCAACCAAAATGGAGCCTACGGCTTTGGGTCGCGAGCTGATGCAACAACTCATCTCGGTGGACACCGCAGTGTACAACAACGACTCGCTGTGGAGAGAGAATTTCGCAGGTTTCTACATCACCCCCGACGAGAGTTCGCCCGCATCGGCAACCTATCAGTTTGCTCTGGACGATGCCTATATGCAGTTGTGGCTGCGTGACCACGATTCTATTGACAACGCCAAAATCAAGGATACCCTGACCTCGTGGTACTACTTCTACGACGGCGACGAGTACGAAAGCGTGTCGATTAACCTTGCTGAGTACGACTACACAGGCAGCACTCTGGGCGAGTTGCAAGCCGAGACCGATAACTTCACCGACACGGTGAACGTTCAACCTACAATCTACGTTCAGACTTGGGGCGGTGTCATCTCGCGTCTTCGCTTCCCCAACGAGTTGGTTGAGACCCTCAACAATCTGAAATACACCACCGACGAGAACGGCAACAAAGAGGAGCACTCGGTAATGATTAACCAAGCGATGCTGTATGTCGAGATGGAGAACTGGATTGAGGGCGATATGGTGACAGTGGACTATATGAACGCCGCACCCGACCGTTTGGGTTCGTACCTGAATATGCGCACCTCGGGAACCGAAGGTTATACCCCCTCGCCCATTCCCGACTATCTGTACGACTATGAGAAGAACGTTCAGGCCTCGGACGAGAGTTACGTTCTGCCCTACAACGGATACCTCAACCGCAGCAACGGTTACTATGAGCTGAACATCTCGTCGTACATCCAACAGATTATGAAGGGCACTATGAAACAAGATATTCTGCTCGGTCCGTCGGGTTACGACTTTATGGGATATGGTCAAGTTGCACTCAAAGGCGCAGGTGACCAACCGATGCGACTATCAATAACTTACACACTGATTAAGAAATAGTTTCGGCAAACCTAAACTTCGCGGTTTAGGTTTCCGCATTTATAAAGACACAGACAACTATGCAGGACAACTTAGTAATTGTGGAGTCTCCCTCCAAAGCCAAAACAATCGAGAAATTCCTCGGTAAAGAGTTCGTCGTTCGTTCGAGCTTCGGACACATCCGCGACCTTGTTAAAAAAGGTATCGGCGTGGACATCGACAACGGTTTTGAACCCAAGTACGAAATCTCGGCCAACAAAAAGAAACTCGTAACCGAATTGACCGAAATGGCTGCCAAAGCCAACAAAGTGTGGCTCGCATCCGATGAAGACCGCGAAGGAGAGGCTATCGCATGGCACCTGACACAGGTGTTGAATCTGCCCGAGGAGAAGACCAACCGCATTGTGTTTCACGAGATTACCAAAAACGCAATTCTGCGCGCCATCGAAGAGCCCAGAAGCGTAAATATGGATATTGTGAACGCACAGCAGGCACGTCGTATTTTGGACCGTCTGGTAGGATTCGAGTTGTCGCCCCTGTTGTGGAAGAAGGTTAAACCACAGTTGTCGGCCGGTCGTGTGCAAAGCGTAACCGTGCGACTGATTGTGGAGCGCGAGCGCGAGATTATGGACTTCGTGAGCACCGAGTACTATCGTATCACCGCCAAGTTCTATGCCGCAAGCGACACAAACAAGGCTCTCATCAGCGCCGAGCTGAATCACAAGTTCGCAACACGCGCCGAGGCCGAGCAATTCTTGGAGAGCTGCAACAACTCGGCTTGGACCGTTGCCAAGTGCGAGACCAAACCTTTGACACGCGTTCCTGCCGCGCCGTTTACGACCTCAACCCTGCAACAAGAGGCCGGACGAAAACTCAACATGTCGGTGTCGCAAACTATGTCGATTGCGCAAAAACTGTATGAATCGGGACTTATCACCTATATGCGTACCGACTCGGTGAACTTATCGAGTCTGGCTATCGGTGCTGCCAAACAAGAGATTTCGGCTCTGTTTGGTGAGGAGTACGCTTCGTCGCGCAACTACAAAACCAAATCGAAAGGTGCACAAGAGGCGCACGAGGCGATTCGTCCCACATATTTCAACCAACGTGAGATTGAGGGTACACCCGCCGAGAAACGACTCTACGACCTGATTTGGAAACGTGCCGTAGCTTCACAAATGTCTGCTGCCGAGTTGAACAAGACAACCATTACAATCACTTCGAATCAGTCGGACAAGGTGTTCACCGCAACGGGCGAGACCATCGTATTCGACGGATTTATGAAACTCTATATCGAGTCGAACGACGAGGAGAACGACACCGAGAGCGCAGTACTGCCCGCACTCGAAACAGGCGAAAAGATGATTGCCGATTCGATTGTGGCAACACAACGCTTCACCCAAGCACCCTCGCGCTACAACGAGGCACTGCTGGTTAAAAAACTCGAAGAGTTGGGTATCGGCCGTCCTTCGACCTATGCACCTACCATTTCGACCGTTATCACTCGCGGATATGTGGTTAAACAAAACCGCGAAGGTGTGAAACGCGAGTTCGTGCAACTGACCCTCAAAAAGGGCAAAATCAGCGAAAAGAGCCTTAGCGAGAAGGTGGGCAAAGAGTCGAACCGTCTGCTGCCGACCGACATCGGTATGTTGGTAAACGACTACTTGGAGGCTCAATTCGCCAACATTCTGGACTACAACTTCACGGCTAATGTCGAGAAAGAGTTCGATAAGATTGCCGAGGGCAGCATTGAGTGGGAGAAGATGATTGCAAACTTCTATGACGGATTCCACACCTCGGTGGAGAGTGCACTGGGTTCGCAAGCAACCTCGACAAACTCGACCCGAATTCTTGGCACCGACCCCAAAACAGGCTATCAGGTTTCGGCACGCATCGGTAAGTTCGGTCCTATGGTACAGTTGGATGGTGCCGAGGGCGAGAAACCTCGCTATGCAAGTCTGAAAAAGGGACAACTCGTGGCAAGCATCACTCTGGAAGAGGCTTTGGAGCTGTTGTCGCTGCCCCGCACTGTGGGTGAACTGGACGGCAAGGAGATTGTGGTGAACATCGGTAAATTTGGTCCGTATGTTCGTTTCGACGGCAAGTTCATCTCGCTGGGTAAGAAGGATGACCCCTACACCGTAACCTATGAGCGTGCGTGCGAGGTTATCGAGGAAAACCGCAGCGAAACCTCGAAGGCCAACACTCCGATTCAATCATTCGAGGGTGAGGACATCGTGATTAAGAATGGTCGCTACGGCGCTTACATCGCAAGCGGCGGCAAGAACTACAAGATTCCCCGCGGCAAGAACGCCGAGACACTCTCGCTCGAAGAGTGCAAGGCAATCATCGCAGCCGCAAAGAAATAGCAAAAAAACAGAGCGTGTCCCGGAAGGACACGCTCTATTTAAAACCTTAAATCGGGCGGATTAACTGCGTACGCGACTGGTAGATTCGTTCTTCTCGCAAGTGAAGCAACTATTGTCGCCACAAAGTTTGTCGCACGATTCGCTATCGGCCGAGGCGTGTTCCTGTATAGCACAGGTGATACCACGCTCCTTCATATGTTTGTTGGTCGAGATTTCGGAGTCGATGTTGTGACCCTTAATCATCAGGGTGAGCGACATTCCGACCACAAAGAAGGCCACCAATGCGACGGCCAAAATTATTACGATTAGAGTAGTTGACATTATTGACACATTGTTTTTCGGTGTGCAAAATAACGGAAATTTATTAACTTTTACAAAAAAAATATGAGAATCAGAACCGCAATCATTATGACGCTGACCGTACTGTTGGCAACCTCTTGCTGCCCCTGCCGCAAAGGTAAATCGAACAACGCATCGCTTTCGGGTACTACCTGGAAAGCTATTACCCTTGACAGCACAACAATCGCCGATGACGCAGAAGGCTACACCCTGATTATCGAGAACGGCCGTATCAACGGACAAGGCGACTGCAACAGCTACTTTGGTTCGTTCAGTGAGAAGGATGGCAAAATCGCAGTTAGCGGAATGGGCTCGACCAAGGCTATGTGCCACAACCAAGAGCGCGAGGACAAATTCCTGCAAACAATCGCAAACGCAAACGGTTACTCAATTGAAGGTGACCGCCTGATGTTGCTGCGCGATGGTCGTGTGACCGCAATATTCAAGGCTCTGAAATAGCCCAAGCGCAAGCAGGCGCAAAAACTATTGATAGGGACTGCCCGACTAAGTTTCGGTGGCAGTCCCTCGCTTTTTTTGAGCGGTGTTGCATTTTCGCAGAAAAATCCATACCTTTGAGAATTATAACGATTACAAATACAACAAACCATATGGAACAAACAAAATGTTTGATTATAGGCAGCGGCCCCGCGGGTTACACTGCTGCCATCTACGCCTCGCGCGCAAACCTCTCGCCCATCCTCTATGAGGGTATCGAGCCGGGAGGACAACTCACCACAACCACCGAGGTAGAGAACTTCCCCGGATATCCCGACGGAGTGTTGGGTACGGTGATGATGGACGATATGAAACGTCAGGCTCAACGCTTTGGTGCGGATATTCGTTTCGGTGTGGTGACTTCGCTCGACCTGTCGCAACGCCCCTTCACAGCAACCATTGATGGCGCAACTACCATCTCGGCCGAGAGCGTAATCATCGCTACGGGTGCAACTGCAAAATACTTGGGACTGCCTGGTGAGCAGAAGTTCCGCGGAATGGGTGTAAGCGCGTGCGCTACCTGCGACGGATTCTTCTATCGCGGCAAGGATGTAGCTGTTGTGGGTGGTGGCGACACCGCTTGCGAGGAGGCTACCTACTTGGCTTCGATTTGTCGCAAGGTTTATATGATTGTCCGCAAGCCCTATCTGCGTGCCTCGGAGGCGATGCAACAACGTGTGCGCAACACCGAGAACATCGAGATTCTGTGGGAGCACAACACTGTGGATGTGTTGGGTGACGAGGATGGCGTAACAGGTGCTCTGCTGCGTGCGGCAGACGGCTCGGAGCGTACAATCGACATTATGGGATTCTTCCTTGCAATCGGTCACACTCCCGTAACCGACCTCGTAAAAGGTCAAGTGGAACTGGACGAGCAAGGATACATCAAGACTATTGCTGGCACAAGCAAGACCAACATCGAGGGTGTGTTTGCAGCAGGTGACGTGCGCGACCCGCACTATCGTCAAGCCATTGTGGCTGCTGCAAGCGGATGTATCGCAGCGTTGGATTGCGAGCGCTTTTTGTTGAAATAACACACAGTCCGAAATTGAAGCCGTTTTACGACATAACTGCCGAGGAGTTTGAGAGTCGCGCGTTGGAACTTTTCCGCTACCAAGCCGAAAAGTGTGCGCCCTATGCCGAGTGGATAAGGCTGATGGGAGTTGCACCCGAGAGTGTGGAGCGCGTGGAGCAAATTCCGTTTGTGCCCGTTGAGTTGTTCAAGACCCAGAAGTTCTATTCGGGTGAGGGTGAGCCCGCCAAGGTGTTCACCAGCAGCAATACGGGAGGAACGGTGCCGTCGAGCCACTATATGGCCTCGTTGGAGAACTACGAGCAGGCATTTGTGCGCGGTTTCGAGAAGTTTTACGGAAGTGTCGAAGGGTGGAGTTTTTATGGACTGCTACCATCGTACTTGGAGCGTGACGGCTCGTCGCTGATTTATATGGTTGATGGGCTTATTCGCCGAGGACGAGGGGGTGGTTTCTACCTCTACGACCACGAAAAGTTGTTGGCCGATATGGCTGCCGACAAGGGGCCAAAGGTGCTGATTGGTGTGACATATGCACTGCTTGACCTTGCCGAGCGCGCACCCAAGTTGGAGGGTTGCGTGGTGATGGAGACTGGTGGTATGAAGGGTAAACGCAAGGAGCTCAGCAAGAGCGAACTGCACAAAGTGCTGACCGAGAGTTTCGGCGTGGAGCGTATTCACTCGGAGTATGGAATGGCCGAGCTGACATCGCAGGCATACAGCACGGGCGAAGGAATTTTCCGCACACCCGACTGGATGCGTGTGTTGGTGAGGGACGCCGCAAATCCCACCGATGTGAAGAGTACGGGACGCGGAGGTATCAACATCATCGACTTGGCAAGCCGCGACAGCGTGGCCTTCATCGCTACAGGAGATGTGGGCACAGTGGCCGAGGACGGAAGTTTTGTAATCGAAGGACGCATAGCACACAGCGACATCAGAGGTTGTAATCTGCTTGTACAATAATGAATAGAACACACGACATAGATTTTGTTATAACTTGGGTGGACGGAGGCGATCCCGCGTGGCAGGAGGCTTATCGCCGTCACTGCACACCCGACGGCTCTGAGAACACCTCGCCCATTCGTTATCGCGATTGGGACACCCTGCGCCATTGGTTCAGGGCTGTGGAGGAGTATGCACCGTGGGTACGCAAGATTCACTTCATTACGTGGGGACACCTGCCCGAGTGGCTCGACACCTCGCATCCCAAGCTCAACATCGTGCGTCACGAGGATTACATCCCCAAGGAGTATCTGCCTACGTTTGCATCGCGACCCATCGAGCTGAATATGCATCGCATCGAGGGTTTGGCCGAAAGGTTTGTCTATTTCAACGACGATATGATGTTGGGACGCGCTGTGAGTCCCGAACGTTTCTTCAAAGACGGCGTGCCGTGTGATATGGCGCGTTTGTCGCTGATTTCGCACTGCTCGATTAGTCACGCGGTGCTCAATATGAGCGAGATGATTAACCGCCGATACAAGTTGTGGGAGGTGATGAAGGCACACCCCAGCAAGTGGTTTTCGCCCCGTTACGGAATCACTAATATTCTCAAAACACTGAACCTTGCAGTGTGGAACACCATTCCGTCGCTCTCGGACACTCATATGCCGCAGCCCTATCTGCGCAGTGTGTTTGAGCAGATGTGGCGCGAGGAGGGCGAGGTACTGGACCGTACCTGTCGCAGTCGCCAACGTTCGAACGATGGCGTAAACTGCTGGGTAGTGCGTTATGAGCAGTTGATGTCGGGACGATTTGAGCCTATCTCGGAGAGCGACACCAAACTCGACACTCTGGGCGAGGAGCGAATCGACGACATTTGCAGATATATCCGCGAGAAACGTTATGCAATGTACTGTCTGAACGACAGCACGGCAATTCGCGATTTCGAGGCGGTGCGCGACAAGTTGCTCGACGCACTGCAAACCATTCTCCCTAACAAGTGCAGCTATGAACGTTAAATTCTCGGTAATCATACCTCTCTACAACAAGGAGGCCGAAATCGAGCGCACGTTGCGTTCGGTGTTGGCGCAGAGCGTGCTGCCCCACGAGATTGTGGTGGTGGACGACGGCTCGACCGACCGCAGTGCCGCCATTGTCGAGAGTATTGGCTCGCCGCTCATCAAGCTCGTTCGTCAGGCTAATGCGGGCGAGTGTGCCGCGCGAAACACAGCAATGAGCAAGGCCGAGGGTACGCACTATGCACTGGTGGATGCCGACGATGTGTGGAAGCCCAACTTCTTGGAGGAGATGAAGGCTCTGATTGAGGAGTTCCCCGAGTGCGGATTATACTGCTCGGCATTTGACATCATCAACACCGACGGCCGTCACCCCAGCAACTCCCCCACGTGGCGTGGTGTGGTTAGCAACTTCTTTGAGGAGTCGATGACGCGCTATGTTGCCATTCCGTCGGCGAGTGTGATACCTGCCGAGGTTGTGGCGCGCGTGGGTGGTTTCCCCGAGGGTATGAAGCTCGGAGGCGACCAATTTATGTGGGTCAAAATTGCACGCGAATACGCGGTGGCATACACTCCCCTACGACTTACGGACTACTATATGGCGGCGTCGAATCGTTCGTCGGCAATCTACAAGGCCGAGAGCACTCCGCACAGTTTTATGTCATTCTATGACCCTGCCAACGAGCCGCTGAACGAATACATTGCGCGTGTAGAGTTAGGTAAGGCCATTGTCATCAGCGCCAAAGGCGGAACAAAGGATGCGGCAGAGAGGTTGCAGTTCTATGCCTACAACCGCCGCAGTCGCAAGTTATGGTGGAGGCTACGCTTAATGAATGCCCTGCCGATGCCGCTGCGTGCGTGGTTCCATTCGGCATACTCGTGGCTCGCGTGGAAAATCGCCCGCCGAGGATTATAAAAAGGTTTATAACAAAATAACCGCTCTTTTCGGGGCGGTTATTTTGTTATTATCCGAGGTTGGTTACTTTTTGAGGCGGTCGGAGATTTGGGTGCGGACAACCTTCTCGTACTCGGGAGCAGGGATGACACCTTCGGCGTGGGATTTCATTTTTAGAAGCCACGCAATGTTTCGCGCCAGGTGGCGGATAGTTTGAGTACCCTCGTCGTCGCACTCCGCCTCGCCAGGAGCGCGTCCGTGTACCATATTCCAATAGCTCGAACCCGGCATAAGCATTTGTGAGATTTGGAGGTAGTAGTTCAGACCCGCAAAGGTTGCCGAAGCGCCCGCACGGCGAACTGCAACAACTGCGGCGCCCACCTTGCCTGCAAACTTGCCACCACTTGCCGAGGCGGTATAGAATGCGCGGTCGAGGAAACATTTCATTGTACCCGCGATACCCGAATAATAGACAGGCGAGCCGAGAACAATGGCGTCGGCCTCGGCCATTCGGGGCAGCACCTCGTTGACACAGTCGTCGATGGCGCAGGTCAAATCGCGACGTTTGGCACACACACCACAAGCCATACATCCGTGGATGGGGCGGTTGCCGATATGGATAATCTCGGTTTCGATATCGAAGCGCGCAAGCTCGTCGCGCAGAACATTCAAAGCCAGTGCGGTATTACCCTCCTTGTGGGGGCTACCGTTGATTGCTACAACTTTCATATTTGGAAGAGTCTTAAATTTCGTGAGACAGCGAAGGGGGCACACACGCCGAGGTATCAACATCGCCGAAGCGCTCGCCAACAAGATCAAGTGTGTCGAGGATGGTTTGCACATCCATCTCGGTGACAAGTTTCATACGATAGGCCTTGAAGTCGGGTATGCCCTTGAAGTAATTAGTCAGGTGGCGGCGCATCTCGAAAACGCCCACCTTGTCGCCCTTGATTTCGACCGATTTGAGCAGGTGGTGTTTGGCAATCTGTACACGTTCGAGCACCGTAGGCTGGGGCAACAGTTCGCCCGTTTGGAGGTAGTGTTTTACCTCGCGGAAAATCCACGGACGGCCATAGGTTGCACGGCCAATCATCACACCATCAACGCCATAGCGGTCGAACGCCTGCTTTGCTTTCTCGGCAGAGTCGATGTCGCCATTACCGATAATGGGAATTGTGATGCGAGGGTCGTTCTTGATTTTACCAATCAGTGTCCAGTCGGCCTCACCCTTATACATTTGCGCGCGCGTACGTCCGTGAATGGTCAGTGCCTTGATACCCACGTCTTGCAAGCGCAGGGCGATGTCCTCGATGTTTTTGCTATCTTCGTCCCAGCCCAAACGGGTCTTGACGGTTACGGGAAGTTTGACCTCCTCAACAATGCGGCGTGTCATCTCGACCATCAAAGGCACATCCTTCATCATACCGCTACCCGCACCACGTCCAGCAATCTTCTTGACGGGACAGCCAAAGTTGATGTCGATAACTTCGGGATTAGCAGCCTCGGCACGCACAGCGGCCTCGACCATAGGCTCGATAAGGTGGCCATAGATCTGGATACCCACGGGGCGTTCGGCGTCGTCGATATTAAGTTTTGCAAGCGACTTGGCGGCATCACGAATCAGTCCGTCGCTCGATATGAACTCTGTATAGACCATATCGGCACCAAACTCCTTGCACATATGTCGGAACGACGGATCGGTCACGTCCTCCATCGGCGCCAAGAACAACGGTTGCGCCCCCAAATCCAAATCGGCAATCTTCATACTCCAAAAATTATATCGCAAATATAGGCAAAAAGTTGAAAATCTCGGGAGGAAAATGTATCTTTGTAAAAATTTAATCTGACTTATATATATGAGATTCTTTACTGCTACTTTGTCGATGCTGCTTCTGGCGACACTGCCCGCAGCTGCACAATTCAACGTCAACACAACTACCGAACAACAAAAACCCGCGGTAACAAGCGTTAACAAAAACGAGCCCACTTCGGCCAATATCGCAATTGACTACGAAACCGCTGCCAAACTCAAAGCCGAGCGCAAAGCTCTTCGCAAAGAGCGCAACAAATTTACCTTCACCAGCAGCTTGACAGGTACTTTCAACGGACTGAACGACGCACGCACACAGGTGAAAGGTGGTGAGAACAACCTGGCTGTGTCGGGTCGCGTTTTCGTAAACAACGTATATAAGAAAAACCTCTTCACTCTGGATACCCGTTTTGAGGCCAACTACGGTCAAACATACCAAGCAAGCGACAAGTGGTTCAAAAGCACCGACAACTTCTCGCTGAAAATCAACCCCTCGTGGGACTGGGGTACCGAAGGCGCCCGTAAAAACTGGGCATACTCGGCAAAGGCAGAGTTCAACAGCCAATTCGACTGCGGATATGCCAACCGCACCGATGCCAAAAACGGCAACCTGAAAAGTACATTCCTCTCGCCTGCTTACCTGACCGCCGGTGTCGGTATCAAGTTTACCAGCCCCGAGAAGAAGTTCCCCATCAAAATCAACATTGACGTACTTTCGAGCAGCACCACTATCGTAAGCGACTCGACCCTGCGCAGCTACAACTACAACGCCGAGGATGGCAGCATCGCCAAGGTTAAAAACAGTTACGGTATGTTGGTTCCCAAGGATGCAGTTTATCGCGGTTCGGGACGCTACTACTACTCGCCTATTCGTTTTGAGGGTGGTTCGCAAATCAGTATGGAGATTAACGTAAACCTCGACCGCAAGGGTATTGTCAACTACCACTCGACAATGTCGTCATTCTATGGTTGGATTACCGACCTGACCCGTTTGAGCCAAGCCGAGGACAAAGAGGCATACGAACATATCATTCCAACCTTCACTTGGAACAATACTTTCAACGTTCGACTCGTTAAGAATCTGACCTGCTTGTTGAAGTGCAATATGTTCTACGACCGCCAACAGCTCAACGAACTGCAACTTACCTATATGGCACAAGTCGGTCTGTCGTACACATTTAACAACAAATAAGATAACGTACCGTGCAAGAAAACACCAAACGTAACATACTTAAAGGTTTGATGCTCGCAACTGCCGTTCTGGCGGGAGTGAGCATCGGCCGTATTATCGAGCACCACAAACAGGGCTCAATAATAAAATCACAAGTGCAATTTGTGCCCCAAATGGGCGCCGACAAGCTCTCGCAAACAATCGGACTTGTGTCGGCAATGTATGTCGATCCCATAAGCGTGGACTCGCTGGTCGAGATGGCAATCCCCGTACTGATGGAGGAGCTGGACCCCCACTCGGTCTATATCCCCTCGCACGAGATGCAGCAGGCCAACGAGAACATCGAGGGTGAGTTCGAGGGCATTGGCGTGGTGTTTAATATGGGCACCGACACCATTGTTGTGATGAACGTCGTGCCCAAAGGCCCGAGCGACAAGGTGGGTATTCAGAGTGGCGACCGCATCATCACCATCGAGGATTCGCTGGTGGCGGGCCGCAAGATTCCTCAAGACAAGATTGTCAAAACGCTGCGTGGCAAGCGAGGCACCAAGGTTAAGCTGGGTATCCTGCGCCGTGGAGCCGACGAGCTGATTCCCTTCACCGTTAAACGCGACAAGATTCCCTTGAACAGCGTGGATGCGGCATTTATGCTGACCGATGATATTGCTTTTGTGCGTCTGTCGAGCTTCGCAAAGACCTCGTACGAGGAGATGATCAAAGCGTTGGCAGAGTTGAAGGCACAGGGTATGACCAAGCTGATTTTTGACCTTCGCGACAACGGCGGCGGACTGCTCGACCAAGCAATCTACATTGCCGAGATGTTCCTTCCCAACGGAAAGTTGGTGGTATATACCGAGGACCGCGCAGGCAACCGCATTGAGGAGCACAGTCGCAGGGATGGTCAATACTCCGATTTGGAGATTGCTATTCTTATCAACGAGTCGAGCGCTTCGGCAAGCGAGATTCTGGCGGGTGCCGTTCAGGACAACGACCGAGGTACTGTCATCGGCCGCAGGTCGTTTGGCAAGGCGCTGGTGCAACGTCAAATCCCCTACCCCGACGGCTCGGCACTGCGTCTGACCATTGCACGATACTACACCCCCACGGGACGCTCCATCCAAAAGCCCTACCACAAAGGCGAGCAGGAGGAGTACGATATGGACATCTACAACCGCTTTATGCACAGCGAGCTGTTCAACGTGGACAGCATCAAACTGGTGGACTCGCTCAAATACTACACCCCCGAGGGTAAAGTTGTGTATGGTGGCGGAGGTATTATGCCTGACATCTTTGTGCCGCTCGACACCACTTCGGTGACCGCTTTCTATCGCGAGGTGATTGCCAAGAACATTCTGTATCGCTATACAATGGAGTACACCGACCGCAACCGCGCCAAGTTGAGCAAAGTGAAAAACGTGGGCGAGTTAAATCGTATTCTGGATGCTGACCCGACGCTGGTTGACGGCCTTATGGAGTATGCCCGCAAGCAGGGCGTAGGCAAAGGTCACACCCCCGACCAGAAGGAATACCAACTGCTGTTAGCACAGATTCGCGCCTACATCGGACGCAACTCGACGTTCGATTACAGCGGTTACTACTCGAATATCTACACCATAGACTCCACAATGCTCAAAGCGGTGGAGGTGCTCGAAAACTAACGTTACAACGATGAGAAAACTGCTCGCTATATTAGTGACTGCCGCCACCGTAGGTATTGTGGTGATGGCTGCACTGAATCGCCGCCAAGGATTGTGGGTGCGCGGTGCCGAACCGACCGAGGTCGAAGTGTGCGCCGACACCACAGAAGCCCAACCCGAAGCGGCCGATTCGACACAACAGATTATTGTGGCCGACTCGCTGGGAGCCGACACCACACGGACGCTTTAAGATGAGAAGATGATGAAATTTATTAAGAAGAAAAAACAAAAAAAGAGCAAGCAACCTCTTGCCAGCAAGGAGCAACGACGCGAGATACTTCTCAACTACATTCGCAAGTCGCCCAGCGCACGTTACTCGCTGCGCGAGCTGACAATGGTAAGCTGCAACGACGCCTCGGCCGAGAACAAGAACTCGACTGCCGAAATCCTATACGAACTGATGGAGCAAGGCGAGGTGACATCCACAAGCCGCGGCAAGTGGACCCTCAACGTTAAGGCCCTGCCCTCGTACACTGGCATTGTGAGGATGCAGGCGGGAGGTAATCTCTACGTTGCGGTCGAAGGTTTGGAGGCCGAGGTTCTGGTCTTGGCCGACGACTCGGCACACGCTCTGAACAACGATACTGTCAAGGTTAATATAGTACGCGCACGCCGAGGCTCGGGTCAGATTATGGGTGTTGTGACCGAGATTGTGGAGCGCGCCGAGCACCGTTATGTGGGTTGCGTGGAGTTGCACCACAACTTCGCCTTTGTGAAACCCACATCGCGCAAAATGCCCTACGAGATATTTGTAAAACTCACACCCGACACCCCCGAACTCAAAAACGGACAGATGGTGGTAGCAGTGGTTGACGACTGGGATTTCAACAGCCGCAACCCCATCGGCCGAATCACCGATGTGTTGGGATATGCGGGCGACAACGACACCGAGATGCACGCCATTCTGTCGGAGTTTGGTCTGCCCTATCAATTTGACGAGGAGGTGGAGCGCGACGCACAAGCCATCAGCGGCGAAATCACCGCGAAGGATTATGCCGAGCGACGCGACTTCCGCGACATAACAACCTTTACCATCGACCCCGATGACGCCAAGGACTTTGACGACGCACTGTCGATTCGCAAAATCGAGGATGGTTTTTGGGAGGTTGGCGTACACATTGCCGACGTAACCCACTATGTTCGTCCCGAATCGATTGTCGAGCAGGAGGCACTCGCGCGCGCGACTTCGGTATATCTGGTCGATAGAACTATTCCTATGTTGCCCGAAAGGCTGTCCAACGAGTTGTGTTCGCTGCGTCCCGACGAGGAGAAGTTGTGCTTCTCGGCGGTGTTTGTAATGAACGAGCAGGCCGATGTTTTGGACAGTTGGTTTGGTCGCACCGTAATCAAGTCGAACCGCCGTTTCACCTATGCCGAGGCGCAACAGATTATCGAAACGGGTCAGGGCGACTACGCCGAGGAGGTGCTCAAACTCAACCAACTTGCACGCGTACTGCGCAAGGAGCGTTTGGCCAAAGGTGCTCTTATTTTGGAGCGCGAAGAGGTACGTTTCAAACTGGATGAGAAGGGCAAACCCATAGGCGTGACCTTCAAGATTGCCAAAGAGAGTAACCAGCTCATCGAAGAGTTTATGCTGCTTGCCAACCGCAGTGTTGCGGAGTTCGTCGGCAAGAAGGGTCGCAAGGCTTCGGGCCGCACATTCGTATATCGTATTCACGACAAACCCAACAGCGAGAAACTTGCCAAGTTCTCGGAGTTTGTACTCAAATTCGGCCACTACATCAAGACCGACAAACCCGGCTCGGTGGCCAAGGAGATGAATAAACTGATGAAAAAGGTCAAAGGCTGTGTGGAGGAGAACGTGGTGTCGATTCTCGCAGTGAAATCTATGGCAAAAGCTGTCTATTCGACTGACAACATCGGTCACTACGGTTTGGCCTTCCCCTACTACGCGCACTTCACATCGCCCATCCGTCGCTACCCCGATATGATGGTACACCGACTGCTGGCCGACTATCTTGCAGGCGAGCCTTCGGCCGACAAAGCCAAATATGAGAATCTGTGTACCCATTCGAGCGAGATGGAAATCAAAGCCTCGGAGGCCGAGCGTGCATCCATCAAGTACAAGATGGTGGAGTTTATGGAGGACAAAATCGGCGAGGAGTTCGACGGCCACATCTCGGGTATCACCGAGTGGGGTATCTTCGTGGAGCTCACCGACACCCACATCGAGGGTATGGTGCCGATGCGTGCACTGACCGACGATTTCTACAACTTCGACGAGGCGAACTACACTGCTGTGGGCAAACGCACAGGTCGCAAGTTCACGCTGGGAGATAACGTTCGCATCCGCGTGCGCCAAGCAAACCTGCGTCAACGTCAGTTGGATTTCGATATGGTCGGCAAAATCGACTTCGAAACAGGTCGCATCGACGAGATAGGATATTAATGTTCTTTTGGACGCCCAAAAGAACCAAAAATCGGCCGCAAACCGGCGGTATAACATCCACCCATCCACCCTCTTTAAGGGTAATGGGTGGATGTTTTATATTTCGTTGCTGCCCTAATCTTTGATTCATTAACGACTCCAAGAGAACACAATCCCTAAATCCCCCTACCAATCGGAACGAATTTGGGATACTTTTCTAAAAAAAACACTACCTTGTGTTGCAAGGTATTAAAATAATTCTATATCTTTGTATCAGAAACAAGCATAACACAACAACTGATTATGAAACAAACCATCAATGCAAACATCGGAGGTGTGGCCCTCACCGTGGATGAGGACGCATACCGCATACTCGAACAATATCTTGGCGACATCAAATCGCGACTCGATGACTCGAACGCCTACATTCTGGAAGATGTGGAGGTTAGGGTTGCCGAACTGCTGCGCGAGCAACTCCCCTCGCCTATGCACGTTGTGACTGCCGAGATGACCCGACGAGTGATTGCCCGCATTGGCCGCCCCGAGGAGTTTGGTAATCGCAAGACAACCGTCGAAAGCGATAACACCAACACCCAGCAGGAGCAACCCAAGCGCTTGGTACGCGTGCGCGACGACAGGATTTTTGCCGGAGTATGCGCAGGCCTTGCGCGCTATTTAGACAAGGATGTCGCCCTTATACGCACCATCGCAGTATTGATATTCATTCTCGGTTCGATGGGTCTGTGGATATATATCATTATGGCCATCTGCATCCCCAACGAGGATGAGGTGACACAATACGAAAACCAAAGAAAACAGAGGTAGTGTATGGATAGCAAAGTAACTGTCGATATTGACAACGCAAAGGCACAAATGAGGCGCGGAATATTGGAGTATTGTATACTGCTGATACTCTCGCGCGAGGATGCCTATGCACCGCGCATCATATCGGAACTCAAACAGGCCGATATGATTGTGGTCGAGGGCACACTCTACCCGCTGTTAGCAAGGCTCAAGAACCAAGGCCTGCTGTCGTACCGCTGGCAGGAGTCGCCCCAAGGCCCGCCACGCAAATACTACGAACTGACCGACAAGGGTCACGAGGCATTGGAACTGCTTGACGCCTCGTGGAACACTATGGTCGAGCAAATCGACGCTATTCGCAATCAGCAATAACACTTTCGACAATATGAAAAAGACACGCAACATAAGTCTTGCAGGCATCGCGTTCATCTTTGACGAGGATGCATATACTGCACTCAAAGCCTATATCGCAGAGTTGCACCGCGCCTACGACAGCGACCCCAACGGCGCCGAAATCATTGCCGACATCGAGGGACGCATCGCCGAGCTGATACTCTCGGAGCAGGCGCACAACCAAGTGGTGACTCTGAGCAAAATAAACGTTATCACAGCACAACTCGGCTCGCCCGAAGCCGAGAGTGAGGGCGCACCCCACACCTCCACCGAGCCCCAAGCCGAAATTCCGCGTCGTTTGCACCGCTGGCGCGAGGGACGCATCTTGGGTGGCGTGTGCGTAGGTATGGGCAAGTATTGGGACATCAACCCGCTGTGGCTGCGTTTGATTTTTATCGCACCGTTTATCCTTATGCTCATCTCGGAGTTTGCCTTGGACATATTCGACAAAGGCGACATTACTTTGAGCTACGCTTTTCTGCACAACACAAGCAACCTAATGAACTTTGGCTGGCTGACCTTGTGGCTTATATATATTGCACTGTGGATTGTGATTCCGTTGGCGCGCACGCCCAGACAAAAGCTCGAAGGCCGAGGTGAGAAGATTACCAGCGAGTCGATTCACCGCAACTTCCAAGCCGACGCCGAGCCCACACCCGAGGGTCGTATGCGTGCATCACGCGATGCAAAGACCGTTGACAATGGACGTAACATACTGCTGATTATACTGCGCATAGTGGCTGCTTGTGCGGCGTTGTGGTTGTTGATGAGTTGGGTTGCGAGCGTTGCAGTGGGAATCTTCAGCGGAACATTCATTGGCGAGGTCGGACTCGTTCCACTATTTGGTGTACTTCTCGGTTTTATCTCAATACCTTGGCTGGTGTTGATTTACCTGCTCGCGGTGTTCGCTTTCAATGGTCGCATCCGTGGTTGGGTGATTGGTCTGCTCATTGGTTTGTGTGTCCTGATGACCATCATCAGTGGCGTAATGGCCTCGCGCTCGCCAATCTCGCTGACTACCCCCTCGACATGGAGCTCGATTTTCCACAAATCAACCGAGATTGCCGAGCTCAAAAGCATTATCGAGAGCATTGACGACATCGACATTGACGAGATGTTCGACCAGATTGACGAGCTCAACTACAATGGTATTCACCATGTGACACACTACTCCTACGAGGAGGTGGCCGAGGATGGCGACACCATAATGCGCCACGTCATCGAGTTCAAAAACGACAACGGCGGCAATGTCAAGATTCACATCAACGCCTCGTCCGACTACAGCAGCGCAACCATCGAACAGGTAAATACGCCCAAGACCGGAGAACGAAAAAAAGGCATACAAGTGGGACCCTTCAAGTTTGAAACCACGACACACAATGCCGTAATCTCGGCTCCCAAACAAATAACCGAACTTGACATAACCCCCGAGGAATAACACGACACAAAACAGAAATAAACACAACATTCGTTTGTTGTGTTTATTTTTTTTCGTACATTTGCAGTGCAATTGGTTCTCCCCGTTCGGGAGATTAAAAGGGAATGCCGTGAGATTCGGCAACAGTTCCCGCTGCTGTGAGTTCGGAGTCCCCCGTGGGACATAGCGCGAGTGCAAACCGCCATTGAAGACATTTCGAGAAGGCGCACACGCGTGACGAGCAAGTCAGAAGACCTGCCTTTTGTAAAAACACACATCCTGCGGCGAACGGGAGCAATAGTGTAGTGACAACAAGGCGGACGGAGAAATCCCATAAATCACACCGCAAAGCATAACTCACACTGACGCGACCGACAAGGCAGGAAAGCCCTTCGGTCGCGTCACTTTTTTTCGGTAAGAGTGCACACGCCACAAGGAAATAATTGCGGGATACGATTAACCTTTAATTTTTAACACATTAAACGCTATGAAAAAACATCTTTTCGGCATTGCACTTGCCACACTCGCACTCATCGGTTGCAACGAGACACCCCATCCGCTGCCCCAAACCTTCACAATCGACTTTGAGCAGGCCACCCTCACTGAGCAGGGTATAAGCAACGGTACGGATTCGGGTCGCAAGGACGAGAGCGGCACCTACAACATCTATTCGCAGTCGCACAACGGCGCAACGCTCGACACTTGGCTGCAAAACGAGCCCTACTTCACTTGGTGGGGATGGGCCGTGAGTCGCAACGTGGGCGAAGAGTACAAGGCCGACTACTCGCACCAATACGAGTGTACAATCCCTGCGGCATCGGGCTCGAACTTTGCCGTATGCTACTTCTCGGACTACAACAAGGCAATTTACCGCCCTACAATTCAGTTTGCCAAGAACGTCGAGGTCGAGAGTCTTAAAATCGCCAACAGCACAACCGTTGCCTGCTATGTTGGTGGCAAGGACGCCTACTCGCAATGGGATGCAACCGACCGCTTGGAACTTATAATTTATGGTTACAAAGGCGGTGTGCTCCAATTCGAGGAGAGCGTGACTTTGGCCGAGGGTGCAACCCTGCTGCAAGGCTGGACCGAGGTAGAGTTTCGCCAAGCGACCATCAACCGTTTGGAGTTTGGTTTCAGCACCACCGACGTGGGTGATTGGGGTGTGAACGCGCCCACCTACGTCTGCATCGACGACATCAAATACACCTCGTTCTAATGAAGCGACTCACACCCATACTTTTAGCCGCGGCGCTGACGGCGTGCAACATCGACGACGAGTACGGCTACGAACTGCCGCCCGACGAGAAGGTGACAGCACCCATAGTGCGCCTGAACGAGAGCGCGGAGCAACTGACCACAACCGAGGAGTTCGGCATATGGCTCTGCCCCGCAATCGAAGGCAAGTGGGATTCGCTGTCGTGGTGGGTGGACGAGCACTACGCAGGCAACGCGCGCAAGATACATCTGTCGCCCAGCCTCGGCACGCACACCATAAAGGTAGAGGCGCACAAAAACGGCACCAGCGAGGTTGCAACGGCAAGTCACAGCGTCACTATACGCGTTGTGGAGGCCGAGGAGCTACCCCTAAACATCTACGTTCCGCAAAGCAGCTATTCGGTTGTCGTGGGCCAAACTCTGCGCATTGCGCCTATCGTATTTGCACCTGCGCCCAAAGCGGAGTTTGTGTGGAGCGTAAATGGCACAGAGGTGCAACGTGGCGAGCAGGCACATCTGGATTTCGTGGGCGAGAGTGAGGGCACACACAGCCTGACACTCGCAGCTGGCGGACAGGCGTTCGACTTTTCGGTCAAATGCATCGCAGCCGACAAAGTCACTCCTCGCACAGCAGAATCGACATCCTCGGCATCGGCAACAAAGGTATGGGAGTATGCCCCTGCGGCGGGTCAGTTCATCAACACGGGCGTGAATGATCGCAGCCCCGAGGAGTATGCAGAGCAGAGTTTAGCCAAAGGTTCGGTGATATCGCTCGGAGGTTTTGGCGGACGCTTGGTGGTGGGTTTCGACCACAGCGTGATGTGCAGCGGCGACTACGACCTTCGAATTCGCGGTAACTCCTTCGATAACTCGTCGGAGCCGGGTGTTGTGTGGGTGATGCAGGACACTGACGGCAACGGCCGCCCCGACGACACTTGGTATGAGTTGCGCGGCTCGGAGCACGATAGCGACTCGACTCAACACAACACAGCAATCACATATCTGCGCGATGTGGCGCATCCCCTTGCCGACATTCAGTGGCGCACCGCCGACGGCAACTGCGGCGTAGTGGAGCGCAATATCTATCACACCGCCAACAGCTACTACCCCGAGTGGTCGCACACCCGGCTGACATTGTGGGGCACGCTCCTGTCCTCGCGCGTGGTGCTTCGCGGTAGCAGTTACATCGCCCTGCCCTACGGCGGCGGATATGTTGACAACTTTGGCAGCGATCGCGACGGCGTGTGGAATCGTTTTCGGATTTCGGATGCGGTACGCCCCGACGGCACACTAGCAAATCTGACTCACATCGACTTTGTGATGATTCAATCGGCGGTGAGTCACTGCGCGCCCAACATCGGCGAAATCTCAACCGAAGTCTCCGCCATCGAAGACATTTCACTCACAACTCGATAAACCAACACAAAAGCCCTTCCGCAAAAGAAGGGCTTTTTTATGTTCGTTTCGCACCCACCCCGCGGTAGAGAGAGGTCGTTTTCTCAAAAAGTACGCAAAAACTTGCGCCTTTCGTTTTTGAGTTAACCCGAGGTAGTAGGTGACGCCACGAGAGAAAGAGAGAAAGAGAGAAAGAAAGAGAGAAAGAGAGAAAGGTGCGGAACTAAAAGGAAGGCGAAACAAAGAGAGCGTACACCCACGGACGTGGGAGATAGATGGCAGCGAGGCATTTCCGTATAGGAAACTCCGAAGTGGACAGTCATAAAAAAAAGTTCGGCCTCCCGAGTGGGAAGCCGAACTCATTGTTATATGTGGATGGGGCGAACCCCGTTTCACACATTTTGAATGGTCTTATTCGCGAACGCAACGTACGGGAAGACCCATTGCTTGACCCCAGTTAACGGAGGTCCAACCGTAGTAGAAGTCACCAGCATTGGTCGAAGCCATACGGTAGCAGTTAACATTACCCTTAGCAGGACGGTTGGTTTGGTATTGCAACTCGTTGTCGTTGCTGCTGCATCCGAAACCATAGGGAATCCAACCTTGTGCGGGGAAGTAGATAGTGCTTTGGTCAGTGGGAAGAACACCATAGTCTTGAACGCCATCTTGAGCACCCTCCGATTTGGTTTTCACACCATTTGCATAGTAGTTCAAACCATAGGGAGCTTGTTTTGCCCAGTTGTTCTCCTCAGCTTTACCATAAGCTTGGCCAGCCTCGTCCCAAATCTTCTCTACACAGTTGTATTGCCAGTTGCGGAAGGGGTTGCCATAGCCAGTCGACGATTGGTCGCCGTGCGAAGTAATGAAGGTGTAGTGACCGGTCGAAGGTACGCGATAGCCTACGGGGCAGGGGTCGTACATAGTCTTCACACCACCTTTATCGAACAGGCTCTCGCCAATAGCAGCGTTACCCCAAAGTTTGGTCCACTCAACGTCAACATCAGCTTTGGTGCCACCTACCCAAGTGTAACCGCTGGTACCGGTACCTTGAACGAATACGTTGGGGTTAGCAACAGTCCAAGCAACGAGTTGGTTGATGTCGGTATTGTTAGCAATCTCGTCAAACGATTTACCTTGGAATACAGCGTCGCCGAGGTTTTGACCACCGTAGCAGATATATTTAGAGGTACCTGCGCCAGTTGCATCATAGATTTTACCATTGGTAGCATAACCATATACGTTTTGGTGACCAATGAACGGGTCTTTACGGCCCCATTGGTAGTACAAACCGCGGCTTGCTACGTGGTCGTTAGCATCGGGATTTTGGATTGCACCGTAGTTGCAGAATGCACCGAGGTTACGGTCCATAAAGTAGGTATTTACACCTTTGGTACCAACATAAATGTCGGTTGCGGCGGGATCGTAGCCATTGCAAACCCACAAGTGCCAGCTCCAAAGAACATTGTCTGCGTCGTCAGTTACAACGATACCAACGTTACCATTAGGCATCTCAGCACCAGTAGTGAAACGTACATAACCATCTTTCAGAGTTACCGAAGTAATGTCGATAATGTTGTCGGCATTCTCCGAACCATTAATAACGGGCCAACCGGGAACTTCGGCGTTGGTAGTGGTTTGAGTTTGTGCCCACAAGATACGAGCTTTGGTAGGAGCAACTGCTGCGTTGTCACCCGACAGAGTGGTTGCGCCGTTACCTTTTACGGTAGCTTTGAATTTATACTCGGTAGCAGGAGCATTAACGATATAGGTGTTTGCAGTACCTTTTGCGCTCAAGTCAACAGCGGGATCCTCGGGCTCGGGTTCGGGCTCGGGAGTTACAACCGAATTGTTGTCTTTTACGCAACGGATCGAACGAGTTTGGATACCCATCGACAATGCGCTCATACCGTCAACATTCTCGGGACCATTGATGTTCGATACACCAGCGAATGCACCATCAACATCTACGAAGTTCATAGCACCGCAAGCGCTGTCGCCAATTGCGTTAACCCAGTATGCACCCAGAACGTTACATTTTTGGAGTTGAGTAGCGTCACCCCAACGTACACCGGTACGGGGAATGTATGCAGTTTGACCCGAAGGCAGAGCTACAGTCCAACCGTAGTTAGCACGAGTTACAGTAGCGTCAGCAAGGCATTTGCTGAAGTCAACACCGGGAACTACCCAACCTGCAGGACAGGGGTCATAGATAGTTTTGGTTACAGTAGCGCAAGTAGGCCAAACTTGAGGACCACCCCAGTAGTAGAACAGTTGTTTTACCGAGTTCTCGCCACGATAGCCCCACCAGTCGTAAGGACCATTGTTACCACTACGGTCGCGGTTGTGAATCAGGCGGTGGGGGTTAGCGTTTGCATAAGCAACACCATCAGCATAAGTCCAGTCACCCGACAGGCCAGCATCTTGTGCAAGACCGTGGAGGTAGTTTGTGTTTGCAATTTTGATGTAACCTTTATCTACGTCAGCACCCTCGGGACCATTCGAACCGTACATCAAAGTACCATCGGGAAGCATAGCACCATAGCCTACGCCACCACGGTTACCGTCAGCAGTGTCGTCCGAAATCTCGATAGGACCGGGGAAGGGGTCTTTACGACCGTGTTGGTACATCATACCTACTGCTTGAGCAGCTACCCAACCATCATTGGTAGTGGTAAAGTTCGAGATGTTTGCACCAATGTTACGGTCCATCATAACGATGTCGTTGTGACCCATAGCAACTTGCGAAGCCTCGGGGTTGTAACCCTCCGACAACCAGATTTGCCAGCTCCAAATGATAGCACCCTCAGCGTCTTTAACAGCGATAACAGCGTTACCAGGGATGAAACCTTCTGCCGAAGTTTCAAACTCAACTACACCGTCAACCAATTTAACCGATTCGGGGTTGATGGGGCAAGTTGTAACATATTCTTTGTATTTGGGATACCAAGCTTGGAACCAGAGAACCTCAGCCGATGCGGGAGCCAGGTCAACACTTGTTTGGTCTGCACCAGCAGCACCAGTAACGAAAGTGTGAACACACTCACCATTACCATAACGACCCGATTGGATTGCGCCAGTGTAACCGTTACCTTTTACGGTAGCTTTGAACGAATATTTACCAGCTGCGGGAACGATATAGGTGTTGGCAGTTCTGCCATCAGCACACAAGTCAACAGTCTCAACGGGAACCACGGGAGCTACACCGGGAGCGTTCAGACTCAAAGTAGCTTTACGGCCTGCGGGGATACCGCTCTCGGGTACGCCCATCTCGCCCAGAACTACCTCTTCGCCATCAACAACAGCGATAGCTTGGAATTGTTTGCCACCGTGACCAGGAGTAATCATTGCGTAGATTACAGCGGGAGTCTCGGCGTTCAACTCAACAGCCTCTGCCAAGTTTACGCGAATCTCGTTGTCAGTCTCAGCTGCACTGAAATCCAATGCACCGTTGGTCAGGTTAACTGCGATGTTCGAAGCCGAAACAACCTCAGTCTCGTCGGTGGCGCGGAAGATAACTGCCTCACATACTGCAGTACCTTTATCAGTGCAAAGTTTAACCTCCAGAACCGAGAATGCGTTTGCAAACGCGAAATCAACGGTAGCACCTTGAACAGCCTCTTTCGAAGCGTACATAAATGCAAGGGGTTGGATGTGTGCCAAGTCACCAGCAGCTGCTTGAGTTTGAACAGCAGGAATCGAAGCGGGAACTGCGGTTGCGGTCACCTCCGAAGCCTCGGCATAAGGATAGTAAGCGTAGAATTTGTGTACGCCAGTACCCCATTCGATTGCGGTCTCGCCTGCTTTGAATGCAGAGTAGGCTCCCGACGATGCTGCGGTGTAAGCAGCATTCGAATATACCAACGAAGCCTCATCATTTGCGAAGATACC
The DNA here is from genome assembly GCA_045613745.1 of Rikenellaceae bacterium. GTDB lineage: Bacteria > Bacteroidota > Bacteroidia > Bacteroidales > Rikenellaceae > UBA940. Next base: position 63,638 of record JAZLBP010000009.1, read on the forward strand.
GATTTGGTCCTCGCCACCTACCCAAGCGATCTCCAAACTACCGTCGGCGTTAGGAGTCATCGTTGTGCGGGTGCCAACTGAAGTAGCAGTAAACGCTACTTCGCCGGGTTTTACGAAGTCACCGTAATTAGGCTCGGCAACATCGTTCGTACAGGCCGCCATTGTCAGAGCGACCGATGCGATGAGAAGTAATGTTTTTTTCATGATGTTATTAATTAAGGTTTTAGAGTTGTTTCTCATATTCTGTGGGACGGACAAACCGACAACCTCAATCAAGGGTTGGGTGTGGATTTGTTTTTCACGTCGTAAAGTTTCGTTATTCGGCTTTGCGGTCTTTGTTTTCATTATCAATAATCGGACTTTGGAAGCGATAAAACGCAACCCCAAACGGAGCCCCAAAGCCACAACACAATGAATATTAATCATTTAAGAGCGCATCTTAAACAATCACACCATCATATCAAAAACAAATTTAGAAATTAATTACAAAATTACAAACACACGCCCCTAAAAATTCATCTTTTTCTAATTCAAGAAGCAAGGCCATAGTTGCGTTTCGCCACACTTTACGCACACGTCCAGCGTCCCCCCCCCCCCCACTCCACTGCACAAAAAAAAAGGCTGCCCCATCGTGGGACAGCCTTCTGATTATAGAGGTTGAGTGTATTACTCGCGGAAGCAACGTACGGGCAGAGCCTTAGCTTGTTGCTCACCCCAACCAATAGTACCTGCGTTGTTGAAGAACTCACCTTTAGCTGTAGCGTGCATCATATAAGTTGCATAGCCATAGTACTCAGCGTTCTTAACGGTGTTGGTGTGCATTACAACATTGAGGTCATCACCAGAGGTCTTCTCATCACCATTCCAGCGGAACAAACCTTGTGCGGGGAAGTAAGCAGCGGTTTGGTCAGCAGGAGCTACACCATTGTTTTGTGCACCCTCAGCAACATTGGGATCTGCGGTTTTCGAACCTTTAACATAGAAGTGGAAACCGTAGGGAGGACAGTATTGACCGTGGTTAGCATAGATAGGAGCACCATTCTCGTCGAATACGTTCTCAACGGTGTTGTATTTCCAGTTAGCTTTGCTGTTGTAGTAAGCACCAGCGTTGTCACCGTGCGAAGTGATGAAACGGAAGTGACCTACCGAAGGAACGCGGTAGCCAGCAGGACAGGGGTCGTACATAGTTTTTACACCACCTTTATCCCAAGCCGAGTAGCTCTCTGCTTGGTTACCCCAGAGTTTACCCCACTCGTTGGTAGCACCCGAAACAACAGCTGCGTCGTTACCTGCAACCCACATATAGCTTGCACCACCAGAGAGGTAGGTCATAGGATTAGCAACTGCGTAAGCAACACTTGCGTAAACGTCGCCAGCGTTGGGAATATCGCTTGCCGAAACACGGGGGAAGATTTGGCTGTCGCCATACCATACGTATTGAGCAGCAACATTACCCTCATCGTTGGTATTGGGTTTACCCTCTGCGTCGTAAACGAGAGCTTGTGCCTCATAGCCGTTCCATTTGATGCTGTGACCAATGAACGGGTCTTTACGGCCCCATTGGTAGAAGTAACCACGTGCACCAACCCACTCGTTGTTGGTATCAGCAGTTGCCGATGTAGTAGCGGTTGCACCAAGGTTACGGTCCATCATATAAACATTCAGGTCGCTTGCGGTTACATAGTAGTCGCTGTTAGCAGCATCGTAGCCGTTCAGAACCCACATGTGCCAGCTCCAAAGGATGTTACCTTCGTCGTCGGTAGCAGCGATAACAACGTTACCGTTACCCATATTCTCACCAGTGGTGAAACGAACGTAACCATCTTTAAGTTGTACGCTCTCGTAGTCAATCAGGTCAGCAGCACCGCCGTCACCCAAGTTCGAAGGCCAAGCGTCGTCACCGTCACCAGCCGACATAGTGTAGCCAGCTTGTGCCCACAGAATGCGAGCTTTGGTAGGAGCGATAGTTGCGGTCTCACCTGCCATAGGAGCATAACCATTACCTTTTACGGTAGCTTTGAATTTGTACTCGGTAGCGGGAGTGTTAACGATGTAGCAGTTCGAAGTAGCGTCTGCGCTCAAATCAACAGCGGGATCAACGGGCTCGGGCTCGGGAGTAACAGTAGCCACATCACGGATACAACGTACGGGCAGAGCTTTCGCTTGTTGGTCGTAGCCACCCGAAGTAGCGTTGTAGAAGAACTCACCACTCTCAACCTTCATCCAACGAGTTTGACCATCTGCAGGAGCGTTGGTTTGCAGATACATATTGTTATCGTTGGGGCTACCCGAGTAGGTGATAAGACCTTGGTAGGGGATGTACATAGTTTGCAGACCCTCGGGGGTTACACCATAGTCTTGAACGCCAGACTCAGCACCCTCAGTAGCGGTTTTCACACCATTGATGTAGAAGTGCAAGCCATAAGGCTCTACTTTACCCCAATCAACAGGAACATTACCCTCTGTGTCGAAAATAACCTCTTGGCAGTTGTATTTCCAGTTAGCCAGTTTGTTGTAGTAAGCACCAGCTTGGTCGTTGTGCGAGGTCATAAAGATGAAGTGACCAGTCGAAGGAACGCGGTAGCCTACGGGGCAGGGGTCGTACATAGTTTTTACACCACCTTTATCCCACGAGCTTTCCCAACCTTGGTTACCCCAAAGTTTACCCCACTCCTCGGTTGCACCGTCGGTCGAAATCCATTTGTAGCTAGTAGTTTTATCAGCACGCATATAGTTGATGGGGTGCGATGCAGTCCACTCTACAATTTTGGTGATATCATTGTAGATACCAGCGCCACCCTCACGGTCGTCGCAATAAATGGGTTGGAAGATACGATCGTCACCGTAGGTCAGGTATTTTGAAGTTGCGTTACCCTCAGCATCATACACCAGACCTTTGATAGCATAACCATTGTATTTGTGGTTCGAAGTGAACGGGTCTTTACGTCCCCATTGGTAGCACAAACCACGAGCTGCGATGTAGTCGTTCAGGTTGGGATTTGCAACTTTGTCAGGGTTGCCAGTTGCACCAAGGTTACGATCCATGAAGTAAGTGTCAACACCTTTGGTCGATACATACACGTCGTTAGCAGCAGCCTCGTAGCCGTTAACAATCCACATATGCCAGCTCCATACAATGTTACCCTCAGCGTCAGCTGCGCAGATAACAGCGTTACCATTAGGCATCTCAGCGCCAGTTTTGAAGTAGATGTAACCGTCCTCTTTCAGTTCAACCGAAGTAGCGTCAATCATCTTACCAGCGTTGGTGTCACCATAGTATGCGGGATAGCTAGAGGGATTCTCGAGATTCGAAGTTGCTTGGTCAGCAGCCCACAATACATAAGCTTTAACGGGAGCGATAGATGCAACATCTGTGCTCAGAGCGGTTGCACCGTTACCTTTAACGGTAGCGTTGAATTTGTAAGCGGTGTTTGCTTGGTTTACGATATAGCAGTTTGCAGTACCAGCTGCACTCAGGTCGATAGGATCAACCTCGGGAGCAGGTACGTTCAGGCTCAAAGTAGCTTTACGACCTGCGGGGATACCGCTCTCGGGTACACCCATCTCGCCCAAAACTACCTCCTCGCCACCTACAACAGCGATAGCTTGGAATTGTTTGTTAGCGTGACCGGGGGTGATCATAGCGTAGATCGAAGCGGGAGTCTCGGTGTTCAGCTCAACAGCCTCTGCCAAGTTTACGCGGATCTCGTTGGTGGTCTCAGCGCTGCTGAAATCCAATGCACCGTTGGTCAGGTTAACGTAGATGTTCGAAGCCGAAACAGCCTCGTTTGCATCAGTTGCGCGGAAGATTACTGCGTCGCAAGCGATAGTACCCTCAGCTGCGCAGAGTTTAACCTCCAGAACCGAGAATGCGTTAACGAACGAGAAATCAACAGTGCCACCTTTGCTAGCCTCTTTCGAAGCATACATAAATGCAAGGGGTTGGATGTGCGCCAAGTCACCAGCAGCTGCTTGCTCCTGAATAGCAGGAATCGAAGCGGGAACTGCAGTTTGGTGCAAATCTGCTGCCTCTACATAAGGATAGTAAGCGTAGAAGTTGTGTACGCCAGTACCCCATTTGATTGCGGTCTCAACTGCTTGGAACACAGTGTATGCGCCCGATTCAGCCGCAGTGTAAGGAGCATTTGTGCTAACCAACGAAGCCTCGTCATTAGCAAAAATACCGATTTGGTCCTCGCCACCTACCCAAGCGACATCCAGACCGCCTTCAGCGTTAGGAGTCATCGTTGTGCGGGTGCCAACAGAAGTAGCTGTAAACGCTACTTCGCCGGGTTTCACGAAGTCGCCGTAGTTAGGCTCGGCAACATCGTTCGTACAAGCCGCCATTGCAAGAGCGACCGACGCGATGAGAAGTAATGTTTTTTTCATGATGTTATTAATTAAGGTTTTAAAGTTGTTTGCTATATCGGTGGAGGCGGGCTCTCCAATTTGCCGCGACCTCTAATCTTTCAGCATCAGTGTAAATTCGTCCAATGCCCGAGTCCAGCCCTCCCAAGGATCAATCGAGGGAAATTAGGGTTTGTTATCAGAGTTGGAAAATCCGCGTTCGACACTCAAACTGATAATCTCAACCATAGGTTGGGTATAGGGTTTCTTTTACACTTTTACGTTTCGTTATTTTTGTTTCCTTTATTTTTTCAAGGCTTTTGGACGTCAAAAGCGAGACTAAAATCGCATCCCAAAAGCCACAACACAATGAGCGCCAATCTGTTAGATATCAAAATCCAACAAACACGCCTCTTGTATTAAAAACAAATTTATAAATTAATTGCGAAATTACAAATATAGACACAGAAAAAATCTTTTTTTTCGCTTTCGAAAACTCACGTTATGATTGCGTTTCTGCACACCATCCCCTCGCGTAAACGCACAAAAAAAAGGCTGCCCCTGTGGACAGCCTTCTGTGTATGAAGTTGAGATAATTACTCAGCAACCTCAGCGTTAACAGCAATCGAAACGATTGCTTTAACCTCGCGGTGCAGACGGATCGAAGCCTCGTAAGTACCAACCTCTTTGATAGTGTCGAGGGTGATATCTTTCTTGTCAACCTCTACGCCCTTAGCAGCGAGAGCCTCAGCAACGTCAGCCGAAGTAACCGAACCGAAGATTTTACCCTCAGCAGTGGTTTTAACAGCGAACGAAAGGGGCAAGTTTGCGATTTTCTCAGCCAAAGCCTGAGCATCAGCCAGGATTTTAGCATCTTTGTGTGCGCGTTGGCGCAGGTTCTCAGCCAAAACTTTTTTTGCCGACTCGGTAGCGAGTTTAGCATAACCTTGGGGAATAAGGAAGTTGTTAGCGTAACCGGGTTTTACATCAACGATATCGTTAGCGTAACCTACGTTTTGAACGTCTTTAATCAGAATAATTTGCATAGTATTGGTCCTCCTTATTCTTATTTCATCATATCAGTTACAAAGGGAAGCAGAGCCAAGTGACGAGCACGTTTAACGGCTTGAGCTACTTTCTTTTGGTACTTTTGCGAAGTACCGGTAAGGCGACGAGGAAGGAGTTTACCTTGCTCGTTCAAGAATTTTTTCAAGAACTCGGGGTCTTTGTAATCTACGTATTTGATACCGAGTTTTTTGAAACGGCAATATTTTTTCTTCTTAACATCCACCGACAGGGGGTTAAGGTAACGGATTTCCGATTGTGCAGGTGCTGCCATGACTATTCCTCCTCTGTGTTTTCTTGTTTAACTTCTACTTGTTTGCCCGAGAGTTTAGCGCGACGTTTCGCAGCGTACTCCATAGCGTATTTGTCTTGTTTGAAGGTGAGGAAGCGGATAACGCGCTCATCACGACGGTATTGAGTCTCCAAAGTGTTGATGAGGGTACCCTCTGCTTGGAACTCGATGAAGAAATAGAAGCCGGTGGTCTTTTTCTCAATTGCGTACTCGAGTTTGCGGAGACCCCAATCCTCGAAGTTTACAATCTGACCGCCGTTCTCGGTGATAACACCTTGGAATTTGCTAACCAACTCTTTGACTTGAACGTCCGAGAGAACCGGGGTAGCAATGAAAACGGTTTCGTAAGTGTTCATAATTGATTGAATTTGTATTGTTTTGTGCAAAAATGCGCGGCAAAGATACAAAAAAAAAACGGGAACGCCAAATACGTCCCCACTTTTTTTACCATTATTTTATTAATTAGTTTACTCGATTGCGTCGATTGCAGCGCACAAGCGGTCGAAAATCTCGTCGATAGTGCCGATTCCGTCGATTGCGACATACTTGCCTTGGGCTTTATAGAACTCGGCTACAACTGCGGTTTGAGCGTTGTAAATTGCAATACGATTGCGGATTACACCCTCGTTGGCGTCATCTGCACGACCGCTAACCTCGCCACGGAGCATAAGGCGTTTAACAAGTTCCTCCTCGGGAACAACCAACTCCAGCATAACGTCCACTTTCAGGCCGTCGCGAGCCATAATCTTGTCGAATGCCTCGGCTTGGGCGGTGGTACGGGGGAAGCCATCGAAGATATTGCCTTCGCAGTCGCTGTGCGATTTTACATAGTCGGCGATAATATCGATAACCAGCGCGTCGGGAGCGAGCTCGCCACGCGAGATATAGTCTTTCATGCTCTTACCGAGTTCTGTTTCGGCAGCGATTTCGGCACGGATAACCTCGCCGGTCGAGATGTGGTTGAGCGAATACTTTTCTTTAAGTTTAGCAGCCTGGGTACCTTTACCTGCACCGGGGCCACCGAACAACACAATGTTTTTCATAGTTTAGGTGATAATTTAAGCCCCAAAAATACAAAAAAATATTTCGGACTCACAAAAAGTTTCGTAATTTTGTTGCAAAATTTAGATTTTTGCCGATATGAACAACGACAAACGCACCGAAATAGCCACTCTTGGCGAGTTCGGACTCATTGACCGACTTACCGAGCCGTTTGGCACTTCAAACCCCTCAACAATCAAAGGTCCCGGCGACGACGCTGCGGTTTTGGATATGGGTGGCGACGCCTATACCCTACTCTCGACCGATATGCTGCTCGAAGGTGTGGACTTCGATTTGACCTACTTCCCGCTCAAGCACTTGGGTTACAAGTCGGTGGTGGTTGGTTGCAGTGACATCTACGCAATGAACGGACGTCCCACTGGTATCACCGTTTCGATTGGTGTGTCGGCAAAGTTGTCGGTTGAGAATCTCGACGAGTTGTACGAAGGTATCCGCGCTGCGTGCGAGGACTACGGCATCGACCTGTTGGGTGGCGACACCCGCGCTTCGGTGACAGGTCTGGTTATCTCGGTTTCGACCGTCGGCACTGTGGACAAAGACAAAATCACATATCGCAACGGCGCAAAACTCCACGACCTGATTTGCATCACCCGCGATTTGGGTTCGGCTTACCTGGGTCTGAAACTCTTGGAGCGCGAGAAAATTGCATTGCAGGGCGTGCAAAACGCACAACCCAAATTCGAAGGTTACGAATACCTGCTTCGCCGACAACTCAAACCCGAGGCTCGTCGCGATGTGATTGAGGAGTTGGCAGCACAAGGCATTGTACCCACCTCGATGATTGACCTTTCGGATGGATTGGCGTCGGAGTTGTTACACATCTGCCGTCAGTCGAAGTGCGGCGCGCGCATCTACTTGGAACGTATGCCCATCGCGCGCGAGGTTAATAAGTTGGCCGAGGAGATGCATCTCGACCCCGTGACTGCGGCGCTGAATGGTGGCGACGACCACGAATTGCTATTCACCGTACCCCTTGCTATGCAGGACAAGCTGATGCAGTTTGGTTACGGCGTGGAGGTTATCGGCCACATCACCGAAGAGTCAACGGGCGCAGCGCTTGTAACCCCCGACGGCACAACCATCGCCCTCAAAGCGCAAGGTTTCCACGGAAATTAGACATATATTTTATATATTATATATAATAAAAGGTTGTCCACTGCGGACAACCTTTTTGTTATTTAAGAAGATTGGTGCGCCACTCGTCGGGGACGGGTACTGCCGTTTGGGTGGCGGTATCCCAGGCGACAAGCACCGAGGTGGAACGAGTGCAGACGGTTTCGGTGTCGCCATCCTTGCGCAGAAGGGTTTGACGGAGGCGGATGCTCTTAGTGCCGACACTTTCGAGTTCGGTGACAACCTCAACGGGGCTACCCATAAGAAGTTGGTCCACAAAGTCCATATTCACCGATACGAGAATCACTTTCAGGCTTTGGTCGAACATATTGGGGTTGATATGCTCGGTGATAAAAGCGATGCGGCCGATGTCGAGGTATTGCTGTTGACTGACGTTATTGACGTGGCCAAACAGATCATAGTCGCCAAAGCGAGCCTGAATGGGAGTGCGAGTTGTTGCAGCCATAGGGTTTAGTCGCGCAAGATTTTGATTTCGCCGCCCTCGCCGACAAGGATGATGGACGATGCGCGGTGGGTAGCCTCGGGGCTCTCGCACGAGGGATCAACAACCATATCGACACCCGACAGAATCTCCTCCGAGATTTGGTCGAAGGTCAGAGGCGTGGGATAGCCCGTAATATTGGCCGAGGTGGAAACCAGCGGGCGAGCCAAGCGGCGGATAAGCTGATTGCAGAATTCGCACTTGGGGATGCGGATGCCCACGGTACCCTGCTCGGGGATAAGGTTGGGAGCGATGCTGCAACCTCCGGGCAGCACCAAGGTCAGAGGTTTGTCCGACACCTCGAAGAGTTGCCAAGCGATTTCGGGCACGCGGCGCACATAGCGACCTACGTTATCGAGGTTATCGAGCAAAATAGTCATACTTGTCTTACCCATTGAGCGTTTGAGAGCGTATATTTTTTCGACTGCGTCGGCGTTGGTGGCGTCGCATCCGATGCCCCAAACAGTGTCGGTGGGATAGAGAATTATGCCTCCCGCACGCAACACTTCTACTGCTTTTGAAATTTGTTCGTTCATTTTTGTGGTAAATGTTTACGCAAAAATAGAAAAATTTGTACTTTTGCGGTAGTTTTTCCGAAAAATCAAAAAATAATTAAATAAAACCACCTATTATGGGAAGAGCATTTGAATACCGTAAAGCACGAAAACTCAAACGTTGGGGTAATATGGCGCGTACCTTTACCAAAATCGGTAAAGAGATCGAAATCGCAGTAAAAGCGGGCGGCCCCGACCCCTCGGCCAACACACGTCTGCGCGTGTTGATCCAAAACGCCAAGGCTGAAAACATGCCCAAAGAGAACGTAGAACGCGCTATCAAGCGTGCAACCTCGAAAGACACCACCGACTACAAGGAGATGGTATATGAGGGATACGGCCCCCACGGCATTGCAATTCTGGTTGAGACCGCAACCGACAACACCACTCGTACCGTAGCCAACGTTCGTTGCTACTTCAACAAATGTGGCGGTACTCTGGGTAACAGCGGTAGCGTGGCATTTATGTTTGACCACAAATGTACCTTCAAATTCAACAACACACCTGCAACCGACCTCGAAGAACTGGAGTTTGGTATGATTGACCTGGGCGTTGACGAGTTTGAGGCAGAGGAGGACGGCATCACCGTTTACGCTCCCTTCGAGAACTATGGCGACATCCAAAAATTCTTGGAGGACGGCGGTTACGAGATTATCTCGGGTGAGTTCGTACGCATCCCCACCGACGCAAAAGAGGTTACTGCTGAGCAACGCGAGGCTATCGAGAAACTCATCGAGAAACTCGAAGAGGACGACGACGTAACCAACGTATATCACAACATGTCGGAGGAGTAATCTCCCCCACCCTGTTGGCGAAAACAAGAAAGGGCTGTTCCGAGTGGAACAGCCCTTTTGTTATATAGAGTAAAATTACAGAATCAAGCGTTTGAGTTTGCGGGAGATGTCGTTGCGCTCGTTGTTCAGGGCGCGCAGTTTGCCGACAATTTCAAGTGCCTCATCTTCGCCGGTATTGGGGTCGTCGAGTTGCGCCTGGAAAGTTGCCGAAAGGCGCTCGATAACCTTCGACTTGTAGAGCATAATGGCACGAGGCAGAGCCTCCGACAGGCGGTCCTTCTCCGACGAGATGCCAATATCGTGTTCGCTCCACAGTTTGCTCGGAACGTAGTTGTCGTCCATAGTCAGCAGATCCACCGCCATACTTGCAACCGACGCCGAGGGATAGTTGATAAACAGCGACAGCGAAACCTCCTCGCCCACGGCAGTCATATTGGCGACATAGCACTCATAGATAGCGCGGCAGTCGGGGTTTTGGAAATCGAAGCCAATCACATTACGCATCATATCGACAATGGTCTCGGCCACGTTATACTCTTTGAGCTCGCGTCCCTCTTTGAGATTGAACGAGAGGTGTCCGTAGCGAATAAGGTAGCGGGTGAGCTCCTTTTCCAACTCCTCAATACCGCTGCCGATAGCAGTGCCTGCCGATGACGAGTTTTGCAGATTCTTGGCAGCCTCCTGCATCTTCTGCTGGCGTTGGCGCTCGATGAACTCCTGCTCCTCGCGGTCGCCACTCAATCCTGCACGCAGTTTTGCAACTTCGCCCAACAGCAGATTCTCGTCCACGTCCATAATCTCGGCACACTCCTTGGCATACATCGCGCGCGTAATAGCGTCGGGAATCTCGGAAATAGAGCCTACAACATCGCGAATAACATTGGAACGTGCCTGCACATCGCCCGCCGAGTCGGCCATCAAAAGTTTACACTTGAAGGTGATGAAATCCTCCTCCTTCGAGCGGATATACTCCTGTACCTGGTCGGCTGTGTGGGCTTTGGCAAACGAGTCGGGGTCGTGCTCGGGCGGCAACTGCACGATGCGAACGTTCATACCCTCTTTGAGGATGATGTCGATACCGCGCAACGAGGCCTTTAGACCCGCCGAGTCGCCGTCGTACATAACCGTAATATTCTCGGTGAATCGTTTGAGCAGTTTGACCTGTTCGGAGGTGAGCGACGTACCCGACGACGCTACCACGTTTTCGACTCCCGCCTGATGCATCGAGATTACGTCGGTGTAGCCCTCCACCAGAATCGCGCATTTGAGTTGCGAGATAGCCTTCTTGGCAAAGAACAGACCATAAAGCGTCATACGCTTTTGGTAAATCTCGCTCTCGGGCGAGTTCTTATATTTGGCAATGGTCTTGTCTGTTTTGAGTGTGCGACCACCAAAGGCCAGCACACGTCCGCTGACGGTGTGGATAGGGAACATAACCCTACCATAGAAACGGTCAGTCAACTCCTCGTAGCCGTCGCGTTTGAACGACAAGCCCGTACCCAGCAGGAACTCCTCCTTGAATCCCGCTTTGAGTGCTGCGGTCGAGAAGGTCGAGTAACCCTCGGGACAATATCCCAGTCCGAACTTTTCGATTGTGGCATCGGTAAAGCCACGCTCGCGGAAGTAGCTCAGTCCGATGTTGCGTCCGTCGGCGGTCTGGGTCAGCGCATTTTTGAAGTAGTCCGCCGCCCAACCGTTGAGTACCATCATACTCTCGCGGTTGTCGTTGCGTTTAATCTCCTCGGGGGTACGTTCCTTCTCGTGAACTTCGATATTGTACTTGCGACCCAGATACTTGATGGCGTCCACATAGCTCATACCCTCGTGTTCCATCACGAAGTTGATTACGTTGCCACCCTTGCCGCAGCCGAAGCACTTGAACACACCCTTGGCGGGCGACACCACAAACGACGGTGTTTTCTCGGTGTGGAACGGACAGCAGGCCTGATAGTTGGCACCCTGACGACGCAGCGTGACAAAGTCGCCGATAACATCCACGATGTCGGCTGCCGCATAAATTCGGTCTATGGTGACTTGGTCAATCATTTGTCGTAAGGTGTGTTAAAACTGTAAAACTGCCATATCCGTAGAGGAAACGATTACCTTCCAAATGCTCACAATTACAATAAAAATGCAGAAACATTGCAGTTTTTACGCAAAAACATTATATTTGTGAGCGCAAGCGCTTGTGTTTAAGTAGCCCCGACGGGAATCGAACCCATATCACAGGAACCGGAATCTTGCATTCTATCCATTGAACTACGGGGCCTCGGACACATTGTGCAAAGATATACAAAAAAAATACAACTACAACTATTATGCAGACCGAATGGAATCGTATTGAGCAAATAATAAGTTGGGTGGGAATGAGCATTAATTCGTTCGGACGCGAAATCGGATTGACTCGTTCCGAGAACCTCTATCAAATACGCCGAGGCAACAACGGTATCAGCCGCGACCTTGCCGAAATGATATGCAAGCGCTACCCCCAAATCAGCAAGGCGTGGGTACTTGCGGGCGAAGGTGATATGTTTCTCGACCCGCTAGAGATTACTGCTCTGCGTCTGCCCTTCTACGATATGGATGTCGAGAAGTATGCCCTCTCGCCCGAGCGTCATACTCGCGCAGGTGAGCTCAAATTGCCGATGTTTGCGGGTTGCGACTTTGCAGCGGTGTACTATGGCCGCGCAATGGGTAGCGAGGTGCCTGCGGGCTCGACTGTGGTAATGCGCAAGGTGGAGGATTGGCAGACTCTGGTCCCCGGCTCCGACTGCCTTGTTGTGTGCGACAAGATGGTGTTGTTCCGCCGTCTGCGACGCAGCGACAACCCCGAGGTGATGCTGCTCTCGTCGCCCGCCGCCGAGCAGTTCGACACAGTGGAGGTTGCAAAGAGCGACATCCGCACAATCTATCGCCTGGAAGGAGTCATTCAGGCCAAACGCTACTAAAATTTGATTTTTAAAAGTAAAACAAAAAATAGAAAAAAAATGTTTTCGGGAATTGTGGAGTGTACAGCCAAGGTGGTTGACATCCAATGCGACAGACAGAATAAACATTTCACGCTCACTGCGCCCTTTGCCGGTGAACTGAAAATCGACCAAAGTGTTGCTCACAATGGTGTGTGCCTTACTGTGGTTGCCCTCGAAGGTGACCGCTACACCGTTACGGCAATGCACGAAACCCTTATCAAAAGTAACCTCGGCGACCTGAAAGTGGGTGATGAGGTAAACCTCGAACGCAGTATGCGTCCCGACGCACTGCTTGACGGCCACATCGTGCAAGGTCACGTTGACCAAACCGCAGTGTGCACCGCAGTGGAGGATGCCGATGGCAGCTGGTATTTCACTTTTGAGTACGACCAACAAGGCGACAACGTAACCGTCGAGAAGGGCTCTATCACCGTCAATGGCGTAAGCCTCACAGTGTGCGACTCGCGCGAGGGTTCGTTCCGCGTGGCTATCATCCCCTACACCTTTGAGCACACCAACTTCCACAACATCGAGGTGGGCACACGCGTAAACTTGGAGTTCGACATCGTGGGCAAATACATCGCCCGTCTGATGAAACACTACACTAAATAGTTCCGACTATGATGAATCCGCTTTCTATTGTATGGAATGTTGACCCCGTACTTTTCAGCATAGGCTCGATTGAAGTGCGCTACTATGGCCTTACTTGGGCTATGGCCATCGGCTTCGGTCTGTATCTATTCACCAAGTTCTGCCGCCACGAGAAACTCAACGAAGAACTCGCCGACTCGGCTTTCTGGTACATCTCGCTGGGAACCATCATTGGCGCACGTCTTGGTCACTGCCTGTTCTATGACTTTGATTACTACATCTGCCACCCGCTCGAAATCCTCAACACACGCCAGGGAGGAATGGCAAGCCACGGCGCGGCGCTCGGTATGATTGTAGGTCTTTGGCTCTTTGCACGTAAAAACCGTATGCCCTATCTGTGGGGATTGGATCGCGTGGCTATCGCAGCAACCATCGGTGGCGCTTTTGTGCGCTTGGGCAACCTTATGAACTCCGAAATCTATGGCGAGCCTACCGACCTGCCTTGGGGCTTCATCTTTGCACGCAACGGCGAGACCGTAGCTATGCACCCCACTCAAATCTACGAGGCGCTGTGTTATCTGCTCACCTTCGGCGTGTTGATGCTTATGTACTACCGCTATGACCAAGGTCGCAAGCACCCCGGTATGTTGTTCGGCGTGGGTCTTATCGGAATCTTCCTGTCACGATTTGTGATTGAGTACATCAAGAACCCCCAAAAGTCGTTTGAGCTCGATATGGACCTGATGATGGGTCAATGGTTGAGCATTCCCTTTATTATTTTAGGTGCAGCAATGGTGGCTCTGTCGTTCACAGCAAAATTCCGCGGCTATGTACCCGACCTGAAACTGCACGCCGCACAAAAAAACAAAAAGAGTAAAAAATAAATATAGGAGGATAGAGCAATGACAATCGTTGATAAAATTATCTACAACCTTCTGACAAGCCGCAAGGCTGTGTCGATTCCCGAGGTGGGAGTGCTCAAAATCGAGTCGAAACCCGCACGCAAAAACTCCGACGGAACAATGACCCCTCCCCGCTCCGAGCTGCAATGCAAACCCCTTGGTGGTAAACGAGGCTCGGCTGTCGAACTTATTGGCGAGATTGCCGCTACGGGTGGCGTGGGTGCAGCCCAAGCACAACAAATCTTTGACGAGTGGTTGCAGTCGGCCAAAACTCCCGAAAACATCCGCATCGAAGGTGTGGGTGTTGTGTCGGAGGGTAAGATTACAATCGACCCCACACTCGACGCAAAACTCAACCCCGCCGAGCCCGAAAAGAGCGCAGGATTTAACTGGAAATGGCTGTGGGTGTTGGTGCTTGTGGCAGTGGCTATCATCGGCTGGTGGGCATACGCCAACTGGGATGAGGTTAAGCCGCGCATTATGGCATACTTTGAGCCTTGCGCTGCAACCGAGCAGCCCGCAGAGCAAACCGCCGAGGAGAGCGCACCTTCGCTTGCCGAGCTTGAACCCATTGGCGCACAATCGGCCGAGGGCGCACAAAACGGATATCACGTTATCGTAGGTGTGTTTGACGTTGAAGCCAATGCCGACCGTATGATTGCACGAATGGCTGACGAGGGTTACACCTCGACCTACAAGTTCATCCCCGGTCGTGCACGTTTCTACGTTACCGCAGGACGCTTTGCCGACGAGCAGGATGCAATCTGCCTGAAACGTCAAATCGACGAGGTAGTGCCCGACGTTTGGGTATATCCCTATCGCGTCAACAAATAGCGATTAGCACACACAAACCAACGCGCGCAGTTCTCTTGCTACGCGCGTTTTTTTTGCAGTGATAGAATGCGGCCGCGATAGATACAAAAAGAAAGTCGGCTCCAAAGTGGAGCCGACTTTCTTTTTAGCGTATTATTGCGCTATATTACTTTTTAGCCTCTTCTACCGAAACTTTACGGAACTCTTTGAGGAGTTTCGAAAGCTCGAGAGCAGCTTTACGAGCGCGAGTACCCGCTGCTTTGTTACCTTTTTCTGCTTGCAGTGCGGCATTCTCTTGGAAAGCAGCGATTTGTGCGTTGATTTGTTCTACTAAGTTTTTCATAATAAATGGTTATTGTTTAGACTATTACTGAGTGCAAAAATGGACAAACTTTTTTAAAAATCCAAACTTTCTAGCATTTTTTTTCTTTTTGCACACTTTTCTTTCGTATTTTGCTGTCGAAAAGGACATTATCAGCACTTTCACTACTAAAATTAAGAACAATTAGGAGTGCCACACACACCTATCCACAGACGCAATGTGTAGGTTTTTAAGAATTTAATTATTAAATTTGCAGTTAGACAACTAAATTTATTCGTCACAATATGAAAAAAACAATTCTTGCTGCCTTTGCCGCAGCTCTTATGTGCGTAGGTTGCGCCGAGGCTCCCCGCACAGCAGCGCTTCTGAACGAGGCCGACTATCAAACCGAAATCGACGGCAAACCCGTAGGCCTGTACACACTCCAATCGGAGGGTATCACTATGCAGGTTACCAACTATGGCGCGCGCATCGCATCGCTCTTTGTGGCTGACCGCGAGGGCAACCCCACCGACGTAGTTCTCGGCTACCCCACCATCGACGGACACCTCAACGGTGACGGCTATGCAGGTCCCATCGTAGGTCGCTACGGCAACCGCATTGGCAAAGGTATCTTTACACTCGACGGCGTTGAGTACACAACAACCATCAACAACGGCGAAAACCACCTGCACGGCGGCGTGGGCGGATGGTCAACTCACGCTTGGAACGTTGACGCTGCAACCGACAACTCGATTACCCTGAGCTATCTGTCGGCTGACGGCGAAGAGGGATACCCCGGCAACGTTATCATCACCGTAACCTACACTCTGTGTGGCAACGACCTCGTGTTGGACTACCGCGCAACAACTGACGCACCCACCGTCCTCAACCCCACAAGCCACTGCTACTTCAACCTGCACGGCGACAGCGAGGTTTCGACCAACAGCCACATCCTCAAAATCAACGCCGCAGAGTTCACCCCCACCGACGCGGGTCTGATTCCCACAGGCGAGATTGCAGCTCTCGAAGGCACTCCTCTGGATTTCCGCACTCCTACTGCTATTGGCGAGCGCATCGAGGCCGAGTTCGAGGCTCTGACCTTTGGTGCAGGCTACGACCACAACTTCATTCTGGACAAAGCAACCCCCAACGAGGCTGGCCTGACCGAGGCTGCTGTGCTGTATGAGCCCGCAAACGGTATTGAGATGACCATTATGACCGACCAAGTGGCACTTCAATTTTATAGTGGTAACTTCTTCGACGGCACAAGCATTGGCAAAGGTGACAAACCTCTGTGCTACCGCGCAGGTATCGCCCTCGAAGCACAAGGCTACCCCGACGCTCCCAACCACGACAACTTCCCCTCGACCGTATTGCGTCCCGGCGAAGAGTACACCCAAAAGACCATCTACTCGTTTGGTGTGAAATAGTCCGCGTCGCAGTAAGCGAACACAAAAAAGGCTGTCCAATGTGGACAGCCTTTTTTCGTGCAGGGTTTTCAGCACCCCAAACATATTTTGTCTAAAAGTGTATAACAAGAGGAATTTCAAGGCTTGCGACGCCCGCAAAACCGCAGCATACTATGGCGTATGTGAGGATTTCAAGGGCGAGCGGAGTCATAGACTCTTTTATTGCTTCCGCCCTAACCACAAAACATTCGCAAATAGAGCGGCAGCCAAATCTGTCGGCTCGCGACCGCTGAAATTACCTTGTTAGACGCTTTTACATCAATTTCGAGAACAACTTGCTAAACGAAGTTTGCTCGTTGAGCAGTGCGGGCAGTGCGTCGATAGCAACACGCTCTTGTGTCATAGTGTCGCGATAGCGAACAGTGACAGTGCGGTCGCTCAGGGTTTGGGTATCAACGGTGATACACAAGGGAGTACCGATAGCGTCTTGACGGCGGTAGCGTTTACCAATACTATCTTTCTCGTCGTACTGAACGTTGTAGTCGAATTTCAGCGAGTTCATAATCTCACGTGCAATCTCGGGCATACCGTCCTTCTTAACCAGAGGCAGGATGGCAGCCTTAACAGGAGCCAGCTGTGCAGGAATACGGAGTACGGTGCGCTCCTCGCCACTTTCGAGTTTCTCCTCGCAGTAAGCGGCCGACAGAACTTGCAGAATCATACGATCCACACCAATCGAAGTCTCGACAACGTAGGGGATGTAGCTCTCACCTGTCTCGGCGTCGAAGTATTGCATCTTCTTGCCCGAGTATTTTTGGTGTTGACCCAAGTCGTAGTCGGTACGCGAGTGGATACCCTCAACCTCTTTAAAACCGAATGGGAAGTTGAACTCTACGTCGCTTGCAGCGTTAGCATAGAAGGCGAGTTTCTCGTGGTCGTGGAAGCGGTAGTTTTGTGCGCCGAAGCCCAGTGCTTGGTGCCATTTCATACGGAAGTTCTTCCAGTGCTCAAACCACTTCATCTCCTCACCAGGGCGAACGAAGAACTGCATCTCCATTTGCTCGAACTCGCGCATACGGAAAATGAATTGACGAGCCACAATCTCGTTACGGAACGCCTTACCGATTTGGGCAATACCGAAGGGGAGTTTCATACGGCCGGTCTTTTGAACATTCAGGAAGTTTACGAAGATACCTTGTGCAGTCTCGGGACGCAGGTAGATGGTGTTGGCACCGTCCGACAGCGAACCGATTTTGGTGTCGAACATAAGGTTGAACTGACGAACCTCGGTCCAGTTGCGAGTACCCGAAATGGGGCAAACAATCTCGCAGTCAACGATGATTTGACGCAGCTCAACAAGGTCGTTGGCGTTCAAAGCGTCGGCCATACGTTGGTTTACAGCGTCGCGTTTAGCTTTGATGTCGAGCACACGGGGCGAAGTTGCGAGGTATTGCTCCTCGTCGAACGACTCACCGAAACGTTTGCGAGCTTTCTCAACCTCTTTGGCGATTTTCTCGTCTTGTTTTGCCAACCAATCCTCGATCAGCACGTCGGCGCGGTAGCGTTTCTTGCTGTCTTTGTTGTCAATCAGAGGATCGTTGAAGGCGCTAACGTGGCCCGAAGCCTCCCAAGTTTTGGGGTGCATAAAGATAGCAGCGTCGATACCAACCACATTGTCGTGGAGTTTGGTCATCGCATCCCACCAATATCTTTTTATGTTGTTTTTCAACTCAACACCGAGTTGACCGTAGTCATACACTGCCGAAAGACCATCGTAGATCTCGCTCGAAGGGAAAATAAAGCCATACTCCTTGCAGTGTGCGACGAGTTTTTTGAAAAGTTCCTCTTGTGTCATATCTTATTATAAAATTTATTTTGGCACAAAAATACGCTTTTTTTGTGAACTCTCAGCACTTGTGTTTCGTTTTTTCGCAGGAAAGCAGTAACTTTGTGGCTTATGGCAAGGATTATAGCGATAGATTATGGCGCAAAGCGCACGGGAATAGCCGTTACGGACCCTCTGGGAATCATAGCGCAACCGCTCGAA
Source organism: Rikenellaceae bacterium (assembly GCA_045613745.1). Taxonomy (GTDB): domain Bacteria; phylum Bacteroidota; class Bacteroidia; order Bacteroidales; family Rikenellaceae; genus UBA940. The sequence continues at coordinate 82,402 of JAZLBP010000009.1, forward strand.
ACGGTGGCTACACACACCCTGATGGAGTTTCTGCGTGGCTACATCGCACGCGAAAGCGTGGAGCGCATCATCGTGGGACTGCCCAAGCAGATGGATGGTTCGAATTCCGAAAACTTCCGACGTATCGAGCCCTTTGTAAACCGACTGCGCAAGGAGCTCCCCTCGATTCCCGTTGAGTACTACGACGAGCGTTTCACATCGGTGCTGGCTCACCGCGCGATGATTGATGGCGGCGTGGGCAAGATGGCACGACGCGACAAGGCTATGGTGGACCGCATCAGCGCGGCCATAATCCTGCAAGGTTATATGGATTCAAAGAAAACTGACATATTATGATTTATCCGATTGTAATTTATGGTGCTGCGGAGCTTGGCAAGACATCGGCACCCATCGAAAAAGAGAGCATTGATGTTAAGCAACTCTCGGAAGATATGTTCGCCACAATGTATGCCGCAAATGGCGTAGGTTTGGCCGCACCCCAGATTGGTATGAACATCCGAATGTTTGTGATTGACGCCTCGGCGTGGGCCGAGGAAGACCCCGCGCTGGCCGATTTCAAAAAGACATTCATCAACGCCGAGATTTATGAGTTCGGCGAGGAGGAGGATTACTTCTCGGAGGGTTGTCTGAGTCTGCCCGGACTCTATGAGGATGTTAAGCGCCCCACCTCAATCCGCATCCGCTATGTGGATGAAAATTGGGTTGAACACGACGAATTCTATGATGGTTATGCCGCTCGCGTAATCCAACACGAGTACGACCACTTGGAGGGCAAAGTCTTCACCGACCGTCTGTCGCCCCTGCGCAAAAAACTCGTACGCGGCAAACTGCAAGGTTTCACCAAAGGCAAATACAGCGCCGCATACCGCACAAAATAATTCTGCAAGCAGGCACTGCAAAAACAAAAGGACCGAACGAAGAGTTCGGTCCTTTTTTGTGTTATTGATGCACGCGCGTCGTTAGAAATTGTAGCCGACACTGATGCGGAAGTTACTGAGGTTGCGGAATTTGACATCGTAGTCCTTGGGCATCATATTGCAGAAACCGTCCTCCCAGCTCACACCAAAGTAGTAGCGCTCGCGATAGGTAACGCCAACGCCCAACATCACGCCGAAATCGGAGCGACGCAAAGAGTGGGTTTTATAGAGATTCTCGACGGTTTTGGTACGGCTATTCAACTCGGGGTTGGTTTTGCTTTTAACCTTCTCGGAAGCAACAAGGCGTCCCCACAAACCTACATCGTAGTGAAGGCCCGCGTAGGGTTGCAGAGTAAAGTCGCCAAAATAGACGTGGTAGCTAACAGCCACGGGGATTTGCAGATAGCCAACGCCATATTGAGCAACACTCTTGGATGCAACCTGCACCGCCGAATCAAAGCCCTCCAAGCTACCATCGGACACATAGCGAACACCCTTATTAGAAAGAGTGACGCCAAAGTCGAGGTACAAAGGTGTGTCCTTCAAAAGCAGGATTTCGTCCACGACACCAATGTGCCAGCCAACTTTGGGGTTGCGAATATCATTGAACCCATCTGCGCCATCTGCTCGCAACGACATTGTCGAAATGTTCATTCCGCCGCGAACGCCGATAATATTACGAGGATAGTACTGAGCCGAGGCCTCCATTACGCCAAGCAAGCACACGGCAACAATCAAAAGCAGTCGTTTCATTGTGGTTTCTGTTTTTTAAGTTTGACAACAAAGTGGACTCTACTCCTCCTTATACCACGAGGCATAGAGCATATAGTCGCGGGCTGTGCGTTCGACAATCTCGCGGCTTTGGTCGGGCGAAATCTCCTTTACCTTTTTGGCAGGAACACCCGCATAGATACTATTGGGTTCGAGTTTGGAGCCCGAAAGCACAAGCGCACCCGCAGCAACAATACAGCCCGAAGCGACAACCGCATTGTCGAGCACAATGGCGCCCATACCGATAAGACAGCGGTCCTCGATGATAGCGCCGTGAATCACAGCATTGTGACCAACCGACACGTCGTTGCCGATGTGGGTTTGCGAGGGGTTCTTGGAACCATCGAACAGAGTGTGCAACACTGCGCCATCTTGGATATTAGTACGGTCGCCAATGGTAATCTTATTGACATCGCCACGAAGCACCGCGCCAAACCAAATGCTGCAATCCTTGCCGATGGTAACATCGCCAATGACGGTTGCATTGTCGGCAAGGTAGGTGCCTTCGCCGATTACGGGGTCTTTGCCCCTGACAGATTTGATAATTGCCATAATTCAGATGGAATTAAATTCGGTACACCAAACAAATTTCACACCGCACGCGGGGATTACTTCATCAAACGGATGTCGGCATAGATGGGACGGTGGTCCGAAGCCTTCTTCTCGCGGATTACGCGTGCCTTGCGGGTTTTAGCCTCGCAGCCGATGGTTACGATGTAGTCGATGCAAATGGTAGGATTAGCAGCATCCCAAGTGAGTTTGTCGGTACGCGAGTGAATGGTTGCAAACTCGACCAGCTTTTGGATTTCGGGATCACCGGGCTCGGCATTGAGGTCACCTGCCAGAATCAGAGGTTTGTCAAATTTCGATGCGATGTCGCGGATAATCTCAATCGAGGTCATACGATCCTCGGCGTGCAACGAAAGGTGGGTACAAGCAAAGTAGTAGTCCTCCATCTCGACAACAAGCATAGTACGGGGCTCGCTTTTGCAGGGCAGGCGGAATTGTTGTACCGACAGAGCGGGTTTGCGGGTCATAATACCAACACCATACTTGCCACTACCCAATCTGATAGCAGGACCATAGTAGGCATACATACCTGTGCGCTCCGAAAGCTCACCAAGAACGTAGTCGTTGTAGCGGCGGGTCATACTATCCAACTCCTGAACAGCAATCACGTCGGGTTTTACCTTATTAATAACGCGCGATGGGCGGTCGTAGCTGTGGATTTTGTCGATTCCGTAACCGTTACGAACGTTGTAGCTCATAACACGCAGATTTTGTTGTGCATAAGCAGCCACACCCATCATAAGAGCAGCAGCCAAAAGAATAAGTTTACGATTCATAGATTATATTCGTTTAAAATTTTTCAACTCCAACCCCAAAGATACGAAAAATAGTCAAAAACATAAGCCCAAAGACCCAAAAATGCACAAAAAGTTAAAAAATAGGCAAAAAGTTATGGTAATACGAAAAAGTTTATTTAATTTTACATTCTGTGATTGCACACGAAAACCAAAACTAACACCAAAAAACTACAAACAATATGAAAACTTATTCAGCAAAAGAGATTAAGAACATCGTCTTAATCGGCGCTTCGGGCTCGGGTAAAACCACCCTGGCCGAAGCTATGGCATACGAAGGTAAAGTAATCGAACGTCGCGGTACCATCGAGGGCTGCAACACACTGTCGGACAACACCGATATCGAGCACGAATACAAACGCTCGATTTATGCCACCACGCTGTTTACAGAGTTTATGGGTCGCAAACTCAATATCATCGACTGCCCTGGTTCGGACGACTTCTGCGGAAGCCTCTACTCGGCATTCAAAGTGGGTGACGTGGGTGTGCTCGTGATGAACGCCAACAACGGCTGGGAGGTCGGTGGCGAACTCAACCTGCGCTACTCGCGCAACCTGAACAAACCCGTAATCGGCGTTATCAACCAACTCGACGGCGACAAAGCTAACTTTGAGGCTACCCTGGAAGGTCTGAAAGCTGCTGCTCACGTTCGCCCCATCATCGTTCAATATCCCGTTGAGCAAGGTGCCGGTTTCTCGGCATTCATCGACGTGCTGATGATGAAAATGTATCGCTTTACCGACGAAAACGGTACTCGCGAGGAGTTGGAGATTCCCGAAGATCAATTGGAGTACGCTCAATCGCTCAACCAAGAGTTGTCGGAGGCTGCGGCAGTTTATGACGACGCTCTGATGGAGCTCTACTTCGAGAAGGGCGCTCTGACTCAAGACGACATCCGCTCGGGTCTGAAACTTGGCGTTGCTAACCGCGAGATTATGCCTATCTTCTGCTGCAGTGGCAAACGCGACATCGGTACCAAACGTCTGATGGAGTTCATCATCAACGTTGCTCCTGGTCCGACCACTCCTACCGTTGCTCCCAAATTTACCTCGACCGAGGGCGAAGAGCTGGTGGCAGATGAGACCCAACCCGCTGTTGTATTTGTATTCAAGAGCCAAATCGAGCAACACATTGGCGAGATTACCTATTTCCGTGTTATTCGTGGTAAGATTACCGAGGGTATGGAGCTCGTTAACAGCCGCACAGGCAACAAAGAGAAACTCTCGCAACTATTTGCCGTTGCTGGTAAAAACCGCGTGAAAGTGGCCGAACTGTCGGCTGGTGACATCGGTTGCACCGTAAAACTCAAAGGCACTCGCACCAACGATACTCTGGCTGCCGTAGGCGCACACGTTAAGGTTGAGCCTATCGACTTCCCCGAACCTCGCTACCGCTGCGCAGTGAAAGCAAAAGAGCAAGGCGACGAGGAGAAACTCGGCAAACTGCTCAATGACGCAAAATACGAAGACCCCACAATCTTGGTAGAGTACTCGAAAGAGTTGAAACAAACCATTATTCAAGGTCAAGGTGAGCACCACCTCAATATCCTCAAAACTCGTCTGTCGCAAGAGAACAAGATGGAGATTGAGTTCTTTGCTCCCAAAATCCCCTATCGTGAGACCATCACCAAAGTAGCTCAAGCTGACTACCGCCACAAAAAACAATCGGGTGGTGCAGGTCAATTCGGCGAGGTTCATATGGTTATCGAGCCCTACTATGAGGGTATGCCCGAGCCTACCAAATACAAAATCGGTGGCAAGGAGATTAACGTCAACATCAAAGGTAAAGAGGAGTATGACCTCGACTGGGGTGGTAAACTGCAATACTACAACTCGATTGTGGGTGGTGCTATCGACGCACGCTTTATGCCCGCTATCCTGAAAGGTATTATGGAGAAAATGGACGAAGGTCCTCTGACCGGTTCGTATGCTCGCGACATCCGCGTTGTGATTTACGACGGTAAGATGCACCCCGTTGACTCGAATGAGATTTCGTTCAAACTTGCTGCTCGTAACGCATTCAAAGAGGCGTTCCGCAATGCAGGTCCCAAGATTATGGAGCCCGTTTACGATGTAGAGGTACTCGTTCCGAGCGACAAGATGGGTGATGTGATGAGCGATTTGCAAAACCGCCGCGCGATGATTATGGGTATGAACTCGGACAAAGGTTTCGACCGCCTGAACGCACGCGTGCCTCTGGCAGAGCTGTATCGCTACTCGACCACTCTGTCGAGCTTGACCAACGGACGTGCAACTTACACTATGCAGTTCAGTTCGTATGAGCAAGTTCCCAGCGACGTTCAAGACAAGCTGTTGAAAGCTTACACAGACACCGACGAAGAGTAATACATTACACTTATACTCAGCAAGACTGCTTGACCGAAAGGTTGAGCAGTCTTTTTTTGTGGGCAGCGCACGCCAAGTAAAGGGTGAACAAAGTCCACAGTCGGGGAAACAAAAAATTCAAAAAAAATACACCAAAAGCTCTTGACAAGGGCAGGTCGAGGGTTGTATATTTGCATCGTCATTCAGGCGGGGGAGTTTTTACCAACTACATCTCTTTCGAAACTCCAACCGCTATTCCCATTATCTAAATATTGTCCGTCAAAGCAGGCGAAACGCAACGTTTCGGCCAGGGAGTGATGTGTCATCTACCCTATCGGCACTGCACATTAGCTGGGTTACGGACTCGGCTCGCAATCTCAAAAAAAACTCATCACAACAGCATCAAAACACCAGTCACAATCATCAATGCAGGAGGGTGTGAAGAGAGTGAGTTATCAACAGTTATCAACAACTTATTAACAAAACAAGGACAAAATCCTCTTTTTCGGGGAACTTCTAACATCTAATCTAAATATCTCTCCTATGAAAATCGAAAAAATAACACAAGCTATCAGCACAGCGGCGCACGCCAGAGGGTACAAATCGGTGGCCGTGGGCAAACAAGGACAGAAACCAACAAGCGGCGAGTATCCCTATGTGCAGGTTTCGACACCCACACTGCGTCAGAAGTCGGGAACCAACAAGGGGATTGTAACCCTGCGCACCGAGGTGACATTATGTAGGTTGGCCGAACTACCCCACCCTGCGGATGATGACGGCGAGGCCGAGGCGGAGTTGAGACAACTGCTCTATGACGATGCGTTGGCCGTAATTGATGCCATTGATGCGCTGGCCTGCGTGTGCGAGGTGAAGTGCACGGCTGAGTGCACGCGAGCAAAACTGACACCCTATGGAGATGCGTCGCTATCTCTTGCGATTGACACAAAAATCAAATACCGAAAATAGAAACAACCATTATTATGAACATCTACAATTATCCCGAACAATATGCATCGGTGTTTGCGCCCGTAGTGTTTGACATCAGAGGTATGCGGCTGGACACCCATCTGAACGCGGATGTGAACATCGTGCAGATAGGCACAACGGAGCCCATAGGCACCAAGCGCTTTTACAACTCGTCGAAGGCAAAAGTCAACATTGCACCGTATGCCGAGAGTTGCTTACAGATAGTCCCAAAAAAGAGTTGTGATTTGGAGTATAGGCCTAAACGAGTGGTAGCAATAGCCGTAGAGGTGAATGGCGAGGTGTCGGAATACCGATTCGTTGCCGCAGGGCGCGAGGTACTGCCTACTGAGGTATTGTTGTCGAATCTCACGCAGCGCGTCATCTCGATGGGCGAGGTTGATGAGTTCTCGTTTATTCCGCCAAGAGGCGACGTATGGGTAGAGATTCGCACCGAAGATGCCGCAGGAAGGCAATATACAACAAGGCTTGCGCCATTCTATGCCGAGGAGGGAGTGCTCACCTGCGGTGTCAACACACAAACGTTGGCACAAATGATTGCCCAAGAGAGCAACTTGGACACCGAGAATCTGTCGAAGATTCACTACCGGGTGTATTATGCCGACAGCGAGGCCTTTGAAGTGCGATACACTGTGGTGAAGCCTACGGATGGCGTGAGGTTAGCGTGGGTTAATCGTTACGGAATGATTGACAGCTACACCTTTCAAAGCGTTGTCGAGCGTCAGACCATCGTAAAGCGACAAACCGAAAAGTCGTGCGACGGCAAGGTGGCTATTCCTATCGGAAAGGCGTGGGAGCAGACAACCATCACCTCGGGGTTGCAACCCCAGCAGATTGTGGCCGGATTGGCCGACGTCGCAACTTCGCCCAAAGTGTGGCAATGGAATGGCAGCGGGTGGAGTGAGTGCATCGTAACAGACAGCGCAATAACAACCCACCGAGCCGACGAACCCTGCGCCATAAAACTGACAATACGTCCAACAACCAACATTAACACACAATCGCTATGAGCAACATCGTAACCATTAAAATCGACAAAAATACGATGGAGATTGACTCGCAGACGCGGGTTGCTCTGTCGGCGGTGTTCGACTCGGTATCGGAGGCCAATAGTCCCAAACGGGAGGTGGCGCGATTGAGTCTGCCTGCAACGCCCTTCAATCGGAAAGTTATGGGGTTTGCCGAACAGGTGACAACCGAGCCGTTCAATGCAGTGGAGCACACGCTGACGGTCGAAATAGATGACCGAGTGGTGGCAAGTGGTGTGCCCGTACTAAGCGGTGTGGAGAGCGAGGGCGGACAAGTGCGATATCTGATTGATGTGCAGTCGGACCTGCCTTCGTGGAGGGATGCCGTAGGCGAGAAAACCATTGCCGAGTTGCAGTTTGACTACAATGCAACAATCAACGCCTCGAAGGTCGCAGAGAGTTGGGGTGAGGACAAACAGGTTGTGCGATTCCTGCCCGTATGTCGCAAGGCCATCAATGCCGATATGACGGGAGTAGAGGTAACAAATGTGACCAAGCCGTTGGCGGCCGACGACTACCATCCTTTTCTACATCTGCCGAGTGTGGTGGGGCAAATCTTCGAGGATGCAGGCTATCAAGTGGAGTCGGACTTTATGGCCGAAGGTGAGATGGATTCGCTCTATATGAGTGGCGCCTTTCCCGATGGCGATGTAGAAGAGTTGGAGAGCTATATGGGATTCCTTGCAAGGCGTGCAAACTCGACCAGCGCCGCGGCCGACTACGCAGGTTGCGTCTATGCCTCGCCGACATACGGTTCGCACACGTTGGGAAACCCCGTTGACATCGACACACGCTCGCAATGGGGCGACACCTACAATAATCACGGGTGTTTGCAACTAATAAACGGGCAGCTTGCGTGGGTGCCGACGCGCGAGGTGAGTGTGGGTTTCATCTACGAAATCAAATACCGAACCGAGTGCCGTATTGTCTCGCGCGAGAAGTTGGTGGCTTTCGACAAGGTGTGGTTGGACGGAGCAACCTGCCACTCGTTCAACATTGCAAACTCGTATATCGACCACAAGAATGAACCCAAAGCAGGACACATCTATCGATTGGTGGTGTTCGGAGCAGAGGACACCGACAAATTCAGGATTGTGTACAGGCTCAACAACGGCACGACATTAACCAAAGCAGTAGTCGGAGGCAATAACGAGGTTTCGTTCGGCACATACACCGACACGCTGACCATACTCCGAGTCGAGGAGATGAACAAGCAAAGTGTCTATGAGACAATCAGCCGCGACTGGGCTCTCTATTCGGGTTATGTTGGTGAGGGTGGCTACAAGGATATTTCGCTCACGTTGCGTTCGACACCGCAGACGGTAACACCAACCAAGCCCAAATATCTTGACGAGATGGCATTTGGCGGAGCACAGGAGGGTATGATACTGCGACTAGAAGCGGGTGTAAGCATACGCCCCGTATTCTATGCCTACACTGTGGAGAATGCGCAAGTGACGTGGAGCGATGTGGCGGCTTTGGACCGACCGCAGGTGCAGGTGGTGGATGCTGTGTGCGAGATGTTCAACCTGCGAGTGGTCGAGGATTCGATGCGAAAGGTGGTGAGGATTGAGCCTGCCGACACATTCCGCGCGCAAGCCACAACAACCGACTGGGCACAGAAAGTAGAGCACAATATGTCCGCATCGGTAAGCGATATGGCACTCGCGATGCCCCGAAAGGTGAAGCTGGCATACAGCGGAAGCGACTCCTCGATAAGGGAGTACAACGAGATGGCGGGGGATGAGTTTGGCGTGTGGAGCACCGAGATTGGGGCTTCGAGGTCGAAAACACCCGAAGGCGAGGTAATAAAGTTGCCATTCACGCCCTCTCTGAGTGTGGAGGGTTGTTTTAGCGAGGCGCCCGCAGCCAAAATAATCAAGGTGGGGCGCGCCTATGCCGAAGCAGAGCCCACAATGGAGCGACTCAACTTTCCGCTCAAAGTGGTGCGTTACTTCGGATTGAAGGAGTTGCCATCGGGACAGACGTGGGGTTGGCCATCCTACGGTAGGGAGTATCCCTACGTGGCTTTTCACTCTCCACAAGAGGAGTTCACGCTCTGCTTTGAGGACCGCGACGGAGTGGAGGGACTCCACAAGCACTACACGCAGGCTGTAAGGCTATGGAACAAAGCAAAGTATCTGACAGCACATCTGAGTCTGCGTCCGCACGAGGTGGCTGAACTGCTGGACCGCACCGCGTGTCAAAAAAGTATCGAGCAGAAATTCACCCTCGGATGGAATGGCGACAGTGACTTATACACCCTCGAAAGCATAGACAAATACTCGCCTGAAGAGGGTGTGGCAAAATGTCGTTTCATAAAAATCAACTAACACAATGACAATCTATCAGCGAAAACTCAAACAACAAATCAAGGAACTACATCCCGACATTGACAGCAGCCAGTTGCTCGACCTTCTGTTCGAGATGGGAGTGGTGGACCACACGCGTTGCAAGGTGCTGGCCATAAGGCGGTGGGTCGAAGAGGCAGTGCGTCAAGGCAGTCGCAAAGTGGATGCAATGTATCAGGCTGCCGAGGAGTTTGCCTGCTCCTATGAGTATGTACGCAAGTGTATGTACTACTACAAGGACGTAAATCTGGCATAACAACCTAAAACTACTAATCATATTATGAATTCCGATCAAATCAAAATCAACAACCAGGGCAACGGCACAACCGTAATCGACATCGAAGGGGTTATCGGTGTGCCCGAGGAGAGTCAGTTTGACAATCCCGAAAGCAGAATCGCCACCTATCAGAAGTTCAAAGACGCGGTAGAGGAGATTGCACAAATCCGCACGCCACAGGTGGTGGTGAATATTCGTTCGACGGGTGGCGATGTGGAGGATGCGCTACTGATTTACGACGCACTCCGAGCACTCGACACCAAGGTCACAACGCGATGTGCGGGCTATGTGGCTTCGGCCGCGACCATCATCGCCCAAGCGGCATCGGAGGGTGAGCGCGAAATTACACCCGAGGCGCTGTATCTGATTCATCGTTCGTGGGTAAGTGTCGAGGGTGATGCTACCACGCTGCGTCACAATGCCGAGTTGCTCGAAAAGACCGACCGTCGAATTGCCGAGGTGTATGGCCGACGTTCGGGTCGCGACATCGAGGAGTTTGTGGCGCTGATGAACGAGAACAACGGCGCAGGTCGCTGGATGACTCCCGAAGAGGCTATGCAGGCGGGACTGGTGGACAGAATTGTTGAGAACTCGCAAGTCTCGGGGTGGAGCGCCAAAGTGCGTGCGTGGGTCAAAAAGGTGATGGGGCGCGGCGACAAACTCCCCTATCCCACTCCGCCCCAAGATGTGGTGCGAAAGAATATTCGCCAAGCCGACACCGAGCCCGACTACCGCATCGAACGATTCCGCGAGGGTCAGCAGCTAGTTCGACCCACAACCATCAAGCCCACCGAAGACCCTGCGATTCACGACATCAAAAAGAGCTTTAATCAGGAGGCCTACTCGCGCGACATCGAGAGCTTCAAACACTAACCAAACAAATGCTGCGCAGCATTTCAAATAATCAAACCTTTTTTCACAACTTTTAATCTACTACAATTATGAGCAAAATTGAGCAAACCAAAGCCTACACCGGAACCGAAATGGAGAAACTCTTCTTCCGTCCCATTCTGTCGGGTCCCGCAGCCGAAAGCCTCGGCATCCGAGTAATGTACAATATGCCTGTGCCCACAACTCTCAACTTCTGGCGACGCGACGGCGACATCCTCCAAAAGTTCGGCGAAAACGGCTGGAGCGGCAGCAAATCCGACAAAGTACGCAAAACCATCGATATGACACGCGTGAAGGCCGAGATGGGTTATTCGGCAGCCGACTACTTCTCGCTTGTCAGCGAGCAAATTATGCAAATGCCCGAGGTAAATATGCAAGACCTGTCGGGCACCGAACTCGAATATGCCGAGACCGAGCTGTTCAAGCAAGCCATTGCCGACAGCATCCGCAACACTATGTGGATTGGCAATACCGAGCGCAGTGGCAAGTACAATACCTTTGATGGTATTCTGACCAAAATCTACAAGGAGAAAATGAGCGGCAACAGAGAGCTCCCCGCAACAAGCTATCTGGCCAATATGGTTTCGGAGGAGCTGATTGCCGAGGACATCTTCGGCGCACTGTGGAACAAAGCTTCGAGCGACCTGCGCGAGTTGAAAGGCGATGGTCATCTGGCTATCTTCGTAACCTCGGATCTGTACGAGACATACGAAAACTCGCTTGACAACGCATCGCTCGAAGCGGCTTACTTGGCTCGCCAAAACGGTCGTTCGGAGCTGCTGTGGCGCGGAATCCCCATCATCGACATCAAGGTGTACAAACACTTGGCCGATATTGACGACCTGCCTTCGTCGATGGCTCTGCTCACCGACCGTCGCAACTTGGCGTTGGCTGTCAACACCGCAGACTTCCCCGGCACCGAGGTGAATATGTGGTACAATCCCGATATGATGGAGAATCGTCAGCGTGCGGTATTCGCCGCAGGTTGCGACTACCTGATGCCCGAGCTGCTGGCGTTTGCACATCTTCAAGAGTAACAAACACACTGACACATTATGGAGAAAGACACCAACCAAGACCTCCGAGGAGGAGTTAAGTCGGTGCTCCTGGTGTCAGCCGATGCGGCCATCGAGGTGAAGTTCTCGTCGGGGGGAGTGAAAGTTACGCTCCCCTCCGACGGGGCGACCCTCGTAATACCCGATGACGATTCGGCACTATGGAGCGACTCCCTGAGCCGACACGAAGGCACGCAGCGCGTGGAGCACAAATTGGAGTTTACAATACCGATGGGCCACCCTGCCGCAGAGCTACTACAACACTCCGCAAAGGGAGTGATAGCGATAGTGGAATTGACCTGCGGCATCCAATTACTGGGTGGTTACTCCGAGGCGTTTGCCACCGAGCAACCACTGAAAGTATCGTCACTGAAAATCACCAGCGGTCGCACTCGCGAGGATGACACCCAATGCAAGGTGACACTGACAGCCATCGACAACTCCGCAGCGCGCGTCTGCACCCTAACTCAACTCTAACCTAAACACTAACACTATGCAAAAAACAACATCCATACATCGTGTGGCGGTGGCGGGTAGCGTCCCCACAGCGCCCCTATTTGGGGTGGGTGGCAGCACAGTCAACGACACTCGTTTTTGGCGATGGGGCAGCGATAATATGCTTCCCGACGCGCTGGCGCTTGTGGCACGCAACTCGACCGTACACCGACGCATAATCAACGACAAGGCCGACTACATCTCAGGCAAGGGTATGTCGTGGGATGAGTCACAGCCTCGACTCGGCGCCATAGCGACACAAGTGAATGGCTCGGGCGAGTCGATGCGACAACTGCTCAACAAGGTGGCCTTCGACAAGATTCTGTTCGGCAATGCCTTCATCGAGGCGGTGACCGATGCCGAGGGTAGTTTCCTGTCGTTGTACCACATCGACGCCTCGAAGGTGCGAGTGGCACGCGATGGCGAACACATTATCATTCATCACAATTGGAGCAATTTTACTCGCACGGATGCAGCGACTCTGTCGCTCTACCCCAATTTCACAAAGCACGACGACGGCACACTGCGTTGCGCCATTCGTTATGCGGGTTACGAGCCGATGTTTGCCCACTACGGAGTGCCCGACTACATTGCGGGACTCAACGCAAGCGCAATTGCCTACAAGACCGACCGATGGAACATCTGCCGACTGGACAACTCGTTTCAGCTGTCGGGTGTAATGCTGTTGGACGGAGTGGTCGAGGGTGAACAGCAAGCGGCCGAGATTACACGACTTGCCGAGCGTAAGTTTGGCGGAACTCCCGGTCAAGTGATGTTCATTATGCGCGACTCGTCGGAGGGCGACAACTCGCGTTTCATCCCCCTAAACAAGGAATCCGACGGCGATTGGCGAGAGCTGCACGACCAAGCTACGGCCGACATTGTGGTGGCACACTCGTGGTTCCGCGCGCTGAGCGGATTGGATTTCAGTTCGGGATTCAGTTCGGAGCGAATACTCCAAGAGTATGAGCTGGCACTCAACACTGTAATCCTCAGCGAACAGGCCGAGATTATGGAGCCCATACGTTCGCTCATCGAACGCACTCTCGGCATCGACGCGCAGTCGCTGGCAATCATCAACCATCCGCCCACACAATCGCGTCCCTCCTATATGAAGGTGTGGGAAGCGCGCAGAGCCGAGGGTCTCGACTACGACGAAAGCGACCCCACACAAAACATCTATCTTGCACAACTATCCAAAACCGAAAGCCTATGAGAAACCAACCTATAATGACCACAGCCGAGGTGGTGGCGCAGGCATTCCCCGCAACAAGCAACATCCGCGCGGCACAAATCACCGAGGCGGATATTGTAGCGGCACAAGAGAAGTTTATGGCGCCCGTATTCGGCTCGCTGTGGGATGCGTTATGCGAGGGTGCGCACGCCGACTTTGTAGCAGAGTACATCAAGCCTGCCCTCGCCCACTTTGTCAAGGCGCAGGTGTTACCGACGTTGGGTGCCATCACGCCCTATGGTGTGGTGGAACACTCGTCGGAGAGCACCAAGAGAGCCGACGACAGACAACTTGTGCGCGCAATCCGAGCCGCAACTGACACAGCACAAGCACTCCGAAAAATGGCTCTCCGCCACATCGAAGCACACATCGATGAGTTTGGCGAGTATCAGCCCACGCAGAACATTCTCCGACACACTCGCATTGCGGGCGGAGTAGTTCTGTAAAACCACACCCGTGCCTATGTGGTGGAGTATCGAAAGATATTTGTCGGGGGTGGTGTGCGCCCTGTGTGCTGTATTTCTGCCCATTCGCCCGTTGATTGTGTGTGCCGTGGCGTTTGTGGCAGTGGATTTTGTGGTGGGAGTATTGGCCTCGTGGTATCGGGCACGCAAGACCCAGCAGCCGTGGGGGTTCGAGAGTCGCAAGGCGTGGAGGACAGTTTACAAGCTGCTGTTTGTGATGGCCGGAATCTGCTTGGCGTGGCTCATCGACTCGCTGGTATTGGATTTTGTGCACCTCAATCTGGCCAAAAGCTTCACGGGATTTGTGTGCGGCGTGGAGTTTTGGAGCTATCTCGAAAATGCTGCCGAGATAAGCGACCATCATATTTTCCGAGCACTACGAAAACTTATGAAAAACAAAATTGACAAAACATTGGGAAACTATGAGTAGAGGTCTTCGCAACCGCAATCCCGGAAACATCCGTCGCAGTGCCACGCACTACAAAGGCGAGGTGGAGTCGACCGACACTGCCTTCAAGTCGTTCGAGACGATGGCACACGGCTATCGCGCGATATTCGTGCTGCTACACACCTACCACATAAAGCACGGACTTACCACCGTAGCCGAGATGATTGCACGTTATGCACCCTCGGTCGAGAACAACACCCAAGCCTACATCAGCGCCGTAGAGCAGATTTCGGGAATCCCCGCAACCGAGCCCCTCGACACGCTGCACGCCGAGAGTATGATGCCAATCGTGTCGGCAATAAGTCGTGTTGAAAATGGAGTTTGCGCCTCGCCCGCCGAGGTTATGCGAGGGTGGAAAATGTTTGCGGACGACTATTCGTCGTCCGCATCAAAATAAAATTCATCCAAAAGAGAGTCGATTTGTCGTCTCTCTTTTTTTGTAGGTCGTCCGGTACCGCGCTCTCTGACCATAAAGATTGTTTCGCGCGGGGCATTGAGTTTATCGAGTTCGCTCTGCGGAGTGACATTCAGCGCATACTCCGGCACAAGTTTGGCAGGTTGGCGGTTGCCCACCTCGGCCAGCACCTTGTAGTGGTAGTACACCGCGCCCTTGCGCACCACGAACGTTTCGCCGGGACGCACCTCGTGCGAAGGTTTCACACCTCCACCGCCACACGTCACGCGACCATTCTTGCACGCTTCGGCAGCCTCCGAGCGGGTTTTGAAAACACGCACCGCCCACAGCCATTTATCGATTCTTACGCCCATACCATTTGGTGTTCTATTTACAGTTATAGCGGGTCATTGTCAGCTCGATGCCCTGCGAAGCAAACGACAGGCAGGCATCGGCAGCGTGGCGAAGTTTCTCGGGTAGGAGTTTCTTCTCGTCGTCGGTCCACTCACCAAGCACATAGTTGACTTGACCACCCTTCTGGAAGGCATTGCCCACACCCATACGCAGACGGGCATAGTCGGCCGAACCAAGAAGTTCGGTAATGTTTTTGAGTCCGTTGTGGCCTCCGTCGCTACCCTTGGCACGGATACGCACCGCACCAAACGGGATGGCGATGTCGTCCACCACCACAAAAACCCTCTCGACGGGAATCTTCTCCGTCTGCATCCAATATCTCACAGCCTTGCCGCTCAGGTTCATATAGGTCGAAGGTTTGAGTAGCAAAAGCTCGCGTCCACGGTGACGAACAGTAGCTGTGTCGCCGTAACGTGAGGTACTGAAAGAAGTATTGGACACCTCTGCGAGAGTGTCCAATACCTTGAATCCTATGTTGTGACGGGTCTCGGCGTACTCGGCGCCGATGTTGCCCAGTCCCACTATCAGATACTTCAACTTGCCCTACTTTTTGGCGTTACGAGCAGCAGCTTGAGCAGCAGCAACGGCACGAGTTGTACGAACAGCACAAACTGCGGTGGTTGCGGGAGTCAGGATGGTCAGGTTGTCGTATTGGAGATCGCTTACGAAAATCGATTTGCCAATACCCAGCTCGGTGATGTCAACCTCGAGTACGTCGGGCAGGTTCTCAACCAGACCGCTAACGCGAAGTTTACGACGGCTTTGCATCAGTTTACCACCCAATTTAACACCTGCCGAGTTACCGGTCAGACGAACGGGGATCTCGATAGCAACGGGTTTACCCTCTTGTACGCGATAGAAATCGATGTGCAGGATTTGCTCTTTTACGGGGTGGAATTGAACCTCACGCATTACACCTACCTCTTTTTTGCCCTCGATGTCGATCTCAACGATGTAAGCATTGGGAGTGTAGATAAGAGCTTTGAGTGCTTTCTCCGAAATAGCGAAAGTTACCTCCTCAGCGCCACCGTAGATAACGGCGGGTACCATACCCTCACGACGGAGAGCTTTGGTGTTTTTTTTGCCATAAGCGTCACGCTTAACAGCAGTCAGTTGCAAAGTTTGCATAGTCTTAAAAAAAATTAAATGTGTTTGTTAAAAAACCTTCAACACTACTCAGAGCAGCCCCGTGCAGGACACAGGTCTGTTCCCCATTTGTGTTTGCGGGCGCAAAGATACTCTTTTAATTTGAATCACGCAAATTTTTATACAATTATATATAGGAGGCGGCAAATTGGCACAAACTGCGGCTGAGTGGTAAGTGCGAGGGCTCGGAGTGCATTTTTCGCTTGATCTTGCAACCACCGCATAATCAACAAGATAACCTCACCAACGAATGATATTTAAAATTTTTTGAAAAAAAGTTGTCGAAAAATTTGTTTGATAGCGAATTTTATGCTTACCTTTGCGTCACCAATTCGTAAGAAACCTGTTGCCCAGGTGGCGAAATTGGTAGACGCGCTCGTTTCAGGTGCGAGTGCCGCGAGGCTTGCAGGTTCGACTCCTGTCCTGGGCACAGAAAGAGGAAGAGTTCAATGGACTCTTCCTCTTTTCTTTTATACTACCCCACTCCAAGCGTTGAAGATTCCGAATATTGTCGTAACTTTACAAGTGCAAATCGGAATCTCGCTATGAACCACTCTCTGCTTAAACAAGCCATAACAAAATATCTGCTCGGCGTCGCGATTGTCGGCGCGCTGCTGTTTCTGCCCGCAGGCACACTTCACTATTGGCAAGGCTGGCTGCTGATGGCTGTTCTCTTTGTGCCGATACTTATTGTCGGAGTTGTGTTGATGGCAAAGAATCCCCAACTGCTCCAAAAGCGTCTCGACGCCAAGGAGAGTGCGGGCGAGCAACA
Source organism: Rikenellaceae bacterium (assembly GCA_045613745.1). GTDB lineage: Bacteria > Bacteroidota > Bacteroidia > Bacteroidales > Rikenellaceae > UBA940. The sequence continues at coordinate 99,731 of JAZLBP010000009.1, forward strand.
GATGGTGGTAAAGCTCAGCGGACTACTTTTCGTGGCGGCATTTGTTGTGGCGGGACTCAACCACCGACACCAATGGCTGACTATGCCCAATTGGGCGGTGTGGGTTGCGTCAGCAGTTTTTGTGGGCAGCTACCTGCTCTATGCCGAGGTGCTGCGCGAGAACACCTACCTTTCGCGAACAATCGAGGTGCAGCAGAATCAGAAGGTCATTGACACGGGGCTATACGGCATTGTTCGCCACCCGATGTACACCGCCACCACACTGCTGTTCCTTGCAATGCCGCTGGTGTTGGGCTCTCCGCTGTCGCTGGCGATTATGCTCCTCTACCTGCCGCTCATAACCCAACGCATCCACGGCGAGGAGGCACTACTCGAAGAGAAGCTCAAAGGCTACAAAGAGTACAAACAACGCGTACGCTACCGAATGATACCTTTTGTTTGGTAAGGTTCCCCGCCCCTTCCCTACAATCCTCGACAAACAAAAAAAAGTGCGCCGCAGCAACGACGCACAAGACAAATGAGTGTGCTGTAATAAGACACACCCCACACCCACAGCCCCAAACAAAAAAAAAATTCGGAAGACGCATTGTCTTCCGAACTATGGGAGCTCCTCAGCCAGGACTTGAACCTGGGACCCCCTGATTAACAGTCAGGTGCTCTAACCAACTGAGCTACTGAGGAATATATCCTTTGTAATCATCACCCTCGCGGGTTTGTTTCTTGATTACGGGTGCAAAGATACGGCAAAAATTTTAATCTCCAAATGTTTTTTAAATATTTTTTCAAAAAAATGAATATTTTTGTTGTCGGTAATTTTAACACTCACCGCCTATGGAACGCAAACAAACTGTATATCAATACTTAAACAATCTTGGCGTGGAATACACCCATTATGACCACCCCGAGGCACCCACAATCGACATCGCGCGCAATTATTGGCACGACGACGGCTCGAAGCACTGCAAGAATCTCTTTTTCCGCAACCACAAAGGCAATAGACACTATCTTGTGGTGTTCGATTGCGACCAAAATATTGCCATTCACGACCTCGAACATCGACTCCGCCAAGGCAAACTCTCCTTTGCATCGGAGGCGCGTATGGAGCGCTACCTCGGATTGCGCCCCGGCTCGGTGTCGCCCTTCGGCCTTATTAACGACACCGATAACCACACGCACCTGTTCTTGGACGTGAACCTCAAAAAGTACCCTGCGCTGAGTTTCCACCCCAATGACAACACCTCGACCGTCCGAATCGGCTTCGACGACTTTGTGCGCTACCTCGAATCGGTAGGCAACAGCTACGAGTGGCTGGAGCTATATTAGCACACCTATATTATATATAGCAAAAATTTGCCCTCGCAGTTGGTTTATTAAAATTTTTAAGGTACATTTGTGGTAAATTTTAACAAATTGTTTAATTTTGCATAACATCAGAACCATACTTGCAAGCCTACGACAATTGACGTGCTTGGCAGTGGCGTTGATGGCGGGTGGTTTACTCCTTGCCCAATCGCCCGAGGGACAGGTGCTGCGATGGGAACACGCGGTGTGGAATTTTGGGGATATACGCGAGGTGGGTGGCGTGGTGAGCCACACATTCAGCGCGACCAACATCACCGACAAGCCCGTTGTCATCGAGCGCATCTATACATCGTGCGGTTGCACCTCGACGGAGTACTCGACCCACCCGATAGGCGCTGGCGAGAAGGCGCGAGTGGTGGTGACGTTCGACCCTGCGGAGCGACCGGGCGAGTTCGAGAAGCGTATCACGATAGTGCTCAACGGCAGCCGACGCGAGATAATTACGATACGCGGAGATGTAGAGCCGCGACCACGCACGGTGGAGGACGACTACCCTTATTATATGGTTAAGGGTCTGCGTTTCGACAACACCACCTTCGGATTGGGCACGGTGCAACACGGCACAGCGCAATCGACGGTCATAAACTATGCAAACACCTCGGAGCGCACCATTCGTCCCAAAGTGAAGTACAAGTTGCGCAGCGGGCTATTGAAGGTCACTCTTCCCGAACGCATTGCCGCAGGCCAGAGGGGACAGATAACCCTTAGCTACGACCTTACGGCCGAGAGTCGCCACTACGGACAGATGGTTGACAAGTTTGTAATCGAGGTTGACGGAGGCGAGTCCTCACACGCGGTCTATATGGCGGCCATAGCGGTGGACAACAACTCGTTGGCCAACTACGACACCGCGCCAGCGGCCGAGATTAGCGAGCGCCGATGCGATTTCGGAGTAATTCCGAGCAACTGCGGAACCCTGCGCCGACAGATGACCCTCAAAAACTTGGGCGACGAAGAACTGATTGTTCGCTATGTTGAGTCAAAAGATGAAGGATTTTATATAACTTTGCAGCCCGAGACCCGAATCCGAGGAGGCGAAAGCATAACCTTTGAGGCGGTGCTCGACCCCGAACACTACAACACAGCCGAGATTAACGATGCTGTGGCAATAGTGACAAACGACCCCGTACGACCCTACCGACAAATAAGGGTCACGGCAAAACGAGAGATAAGATAACCCAAAATAGAGACTAATTATATTTTTTGGACAATGTTTAAGATTTTAGAAAAAAGGCAACTTACCACCGACATCACACTGATGCGTATCGACGCACCCCGTGTGGCAGCCGCTGCCAAACCCGGTCAATTTGTGATTGTGCGCGTGGACGAGAAGGGCGAGCGTATTCCGCTTACCATTGCCGACTACAACCCTACCGAAGGAACTGTAACCATTGTGATTCAAGCCATAGGTGTCAGCACCAAGAAACTGTGCGCTTATGCCGAGGGTGATTCGATTTGCGACTTCGCAGGCCCGCTGGGACACCCCTCGGAGTTTGTTGCCGAGAATCCCGCCGCGCTGGCAGGCAAACGCTTCCTGTTTGTGGCAGGTGGCGTGGGTGCAGCCCCCGTATATCCCCAAGTTAAGTGGCTCAGCGAGCACGGCATCAAAGCCGATGTTATTATCGGTGCCAAGAACGCCGAGACCCTGATTATGACCGAGGAGATGCGCGCCGTAGCAGGCAACCTCTACATTGCAACCGACGACGGTAGCGCAGGCTACAAAGGTCTGGTTACAGGTCTTATGAGTGAGCTCGTCGAGAAAGAGGGCAAACAATATGACCAAGTAGTGGCTATCGGTCCGCTCATTATGATGAAGTTTGTGACTCTGACCGCAGGCAAATACTCGCTGCCTATCATCGTAAGTATGAACCCACTGATGGTGGATGGCACAGGTATGTGCGGTGCGTGTCGTGTGACTGTTGACGGCAAGACCCGCTTTGCGTGTGTCGAGGGCCCCGAGTTCGATGGCTCGAAGGTGGACTTCGACGAGGCTATGCGCCGCAGCCGCCAATACCGCGACCTCGAAGAGCGTGCTCGCAAAATCGCCGAGGAGCGCGCAGCAGGTCACAAATGCAAAATCGGCCTTGACAAATAATTGAAGAAAGGAGCAGAAATTATGGCAAACAAAATACCAAGAGTTCCCGTGCGCGAACAAGACCCCAAAGTGCGCGCAACAAATTTCGAAGAGGTATGCTACGGCTACAACTTGGAGGAGGCACAGTTGGAGGCAAGCCGCTGTCTGAACTGTAAGAATCCCCGCTGTGTGAGCAAATGCCCCGTATCGATTAATATCCCCGCTTTCATCGAGCAAATCAATAATGGCGACATCGCACGCGCTGCCGAGATTATCTCGGAGGACAGTCTGCTGGCTTCGGTGTGTGGTCGCGTGTGCCCCCAAGAGAATCAGTGCGAAGGCGCTTGTATTCTGGGCGTTAAGGGCGAGAGCGTTGCCATCGGTAAGTTGGAGCGCTTTGTAGGCGACTGGAGCCACTCAAACGGCCCCGCAAAGGTCAGCGTAGCCCCCAGCAACGGCAAACGTGTAGCCATCATCGGCTCGGGCCCCGCAGGTCTGGCTTGTGCTTCGGACTTGGCAAAGGCAGGTTGCGAGGTTAAGATTTTCGAGGCTCTGCACAAAGCAGGTGGTGTGTTGGTGTACGGTATTCCCGAATTCCGTCTGCCCAAGGATAAGATTATGGCAAAAGAGGTCGAGAAGGTTAAAGCTCTCGGCGTAGATATCGAAACCGACGTTATCGTTGGTCGCACCGTAACCATCGACTCGCTGTTGGATGAGGAGGGTTACGACGCAGTGTTCATCGGTTCGGGTGCAGGTCTGCCTATGTTTATGGGTATCCCCGGCGAGAACCTCAACGGCGTGGTTTCGGCCAACGAGTTCCTTACTCGTGCCAACCTGATGCACGCCTACGACCCCGAGTACGACACCCCCATCTTCAAGGGCGGTCGCACCGTTGTTGTTGGTGGTGGTAACGTGGCTATGGACGCTGTGCGTACTGCAAAACGTCTGGGCTCGGATGCCTTTATCGTATATCGCCGCTCGGAGGATGAGCTTCCCGCCCGCAAGGAGGAGGTACACCACGCCAAAGAGGAGGGTATCGAGTTCCGTATGCTGTGCAACCCGCTCGAAATCATTGGTGACGAAAATGGCGTTGTACGCAGCGTGAAGTGCATCCGTATGGAGCTTGGCGAGCCCGATGAGTCGGGTCGTCGTCGCCCCATCGCAGTTGAGGGTAGCGAGTTCGAGATTGAGTGCGACCAAGTGATTATGGCACTCGGCACCTCGCCCAACCCGCTGATTGCATCGACCACCCAAGGTCTGGACACCACCCGTCGTGGCGGTATCGTGGCCGACGAGCGTGGAGCAACCACTCGCAAGGGCGTATTCGCAGGAGGTGACGCCGTAACAGGTGCCGCAACCGTAATCTTGGCAATGGGCGCAGGCCGCGAGGCAGCCAAAGCCATCCTCGATTATCTGGCGGAGTAACACACTTCCCCACCCTAATAAAAACGACTATCGCAGCCACTATGGTTGCGATAGTTTTTTTTTGTGTCCTGCCGACGGGTTTGGTAATCACGCGTATTTATTGTATCTTTGTTGGATAATGACGCAATTCATCCGTATGAAACCTCAATACAACTACCCCGATCCAGGCGACGCAATCACCTTCAAGGTTATCGACACCTACCAACACATCTCGGACTATTGGAGCAACAGCGAAAAGTGGATTTTGAAAAACATCCACAAAATCATCGCAGACAAAGGTATCTCCAACTACAAACTGCTGGATGTAGGTTGTGGCGAGGGACGTCTGTTTGGGGAGTTCATCGAGGATGCGGCCGAGATTGTGGGTATCGAGCCCGACACCCAACGATTTGGCAATGCACAAATTTGCATCAACGAGAACAACTTTCAGGACAAGGTTAAGATTTACAACTCGCTGCTCGAAGAGGCTAAATTTCAGGAGACCTTCGACATCGTTTTGTCGAGCCACATCATACAACACATCCCCTCGCATAGCGTCAATGCACACTTGGAGAAACTCGCCAGCCTGACAAAGGACGGAGGATTGCTGATTATCAACACCAATACATCCAATCGCGAGGAGGAGTATTTCATCAAAGGTTTCATAGAGAACGACACAGTTAGCGAGGTGGACATCACCCGCGAGGAGTTCGATAGGCTGACAGCCCAAACGGGACAACTGCCCGTACATATGTTCAATCGCCACAAAGTGTGCGAATATATGCAAACCATTGGTTTCGATGTTGTGGATATGAAAGTTTTCCACGTCGAGAAGGCAGCGCAGGAGTTGTATCCCATCGACACCGATGCCACAATCAACGACGACCCGAAGCTTGCCCACAAGTATGGTCGCGACATCTGCTTTGTATTTCAGAAACGCAAACAACTGCACACCATCGAGGAGGGTGCTCTGGCAGAGTTCTGCGCCTTCAACATCAAACTATATGGGATCAACAAAGAGTCGTTGGCAGCCCATTTGGAAGATTTTCAGAATCGCAACAAGCAGATATTCTCGATTGCACCTTTCTGTACCAACAATTCAGTAAAGGCTCTTGCACTGCAAACTCAAAACAAAGTCATCGGCAGCCACGAATGTTTTTGCGGACAGGAGGCCGACCAATTTTGCAGCACAGGACAGAAAATCAATAACAGCTACCGCTACCTCATCGGCACAACCTACTTCAACTTCAAGGGCAAAACGCTGCCGCTGAAAGTTTCGGTTACGCTCTTCCCCTTTCGCAACATCGGTATCGTTTGTATGAATGTTGTCATTCGCGATTTGACCATTGACGAGACCATTGCGCTCAAACAATTCTTTGGCAACACCAGCAACAGCAGTCGATGCAAAGATTGGCGCGAACAACTCACCGGACACTTCGCCGCCAACCACACCTCAAATCTGCAACAAGTGGACGGTGCTATGTTCTGGTTTATGTGCAACAACCTGATAAAGGATATGACACTTGCACTGAACAGCCGACACTGCAAAGGTTTCTCGTGGGATGAGGAGTGCAAATATATGGCCGAAGAGAATGACGACCTCGAAGTTATCATCGATGATTTCAAGCGCGTGTATGTCTGCGACAGCAAGTTCATCCACCCTACTCTCGAAATCAAAAAGACCAACTTCAACATCGAAAACGACGATGCAGTTGCCTGGGCGGCAAAAAACTGCCTGCCGCTGTATGGTCTGTTGGTAGGCGACGAGGGCTACAATTTTATTCCAAAGGAGTTGGCTCTCAAACGTATAACCGACCACCACTGGGGCACACGCAAGTTCGTAAACATATTTGCATATAGTTTCAATGTCGTAATGATCAACTTCAAGTCAAGTGCCGACATTGGAGCAACCTATATGGAACGCCAACGCAACTGGTCGGCCCAATACTATGGCGAAGGTCGCAACGCATACTTTATGATGTCGCCTTGCATTGCGGGCGTTGACCACGGACTGTTCCGAATCATCGAGCGCAACATTGTTGTCTATTTCGAGAACTACTACATCTCGAAGGTTGACCAATCGTCGGCCATCAACATCAACAAGAAACGCAACAAGATTCTGCTGTTCATCTACAAGACAACAACCTCGCTTGACGAGATCAACGATATGTTCCACGTAATCTCCAATGCGTCGGGAACCGCAGATGTAATCGAGTCTATCAAGCAGCGTTTGGCGCTTCGTTCCGAGGAGAAAAACCTGGTTAACCAAAAGCAAAACAACTACATAATTTTGGCTCTGACCATCATCTCGGCAATTTTGGGTTTGCTTGCCATCAGCAAAGACACCAATGCATACCGTTTTATCAGTAATGCGGGATTTTTCAAAGATCCTATTATTGAGTACAGGCTGTGGGCACACCTGACGGGGCTTACCATATTGGGCATTTTTATTATGTGTATTATCATCTACACAAACTGGCATAGCTTGTTGGCATTCTTCAAACGTCTATATCACAAGACCTTCAAGAAGTCAAAAAAATAAAACCAACCGAAGGTATTGCTAGTTTAAGAAATTAGCAATACCTTTGTGCCAACATATTAGGGGTGCTGGGCGAAGGCTCGGCTGAGATTATACCCATTGAACCGAAACGGGTAATGCCGGAACGGGACGGAGTGTTAATCACACATACCCCTTTTCTAACTATTGTTTAACTCTTAAAAATCAGATGGTTATGAAAAGGTTTTTTCTTTTGACCACGGTGGTCGCATTGGCCACAACCTCGGGGACGTACGCCTCAACACACAATCACACAAATTCAAACACTGCGGACTCGGTTTCGCTCCACGCCATTCAACAGGTGGAGGTGACGGCTGTGCGCGTCAAGGAGAACTCGCCCTTTGCACACTCCGAGCTCACGCAAAAGCAGATTGAGAGCCGCAACTACGGCGAGGACATTCCTGCGTTGGTGGCAGAGTTGCCGTCGGTGGTAACCTCGTCGGAGAGTGGTACGGGCATAGGCTCGACCTCGCTGCGTGTGCGCGGAGTGGATGCAACGCGCATTAACGTAACACTGAACGGAGTACCGATGAACGACGCCGAGACCCACTCGGTCTATTGGTACGACACACCCGACCTTGCCTCGTCGATAGGCTCGTTGCAGTTGCAGCGCGGTGTGGGTAGTTCGACCGTCGGTACGGGTGCTTTCGGTGCATCGCTCAATATGACTTCGGCACCTTTGTCGTCGGAGTTTTCGGGACGCGCGTCGCTCACCTACGGCTCGTTCAACACCGCCAAGCAGGAGGTGGCACTGTCGTCGGGACTGCTTGGTGGTCGCTGGATTGTTGAAGGTCGCCTCTCACACATCGCCTCGGACGGATATGTTGATAGAGCATCGAGCAATCTGGGGTCGTATATGGTGCAAGCCGGTTACTACAAGGACAACACCATTGTCAAGTTGCTGTCGTTTGGTGGAAAGGCTCGCGTCTATTTGAGTTATACGGGTGTAACAGCCGAGCAGATGGTCGAGAACCGCCGCTACAACCCCGAGGGCGAGATCATCATCGAGGACAAGGTTGTGGGCTACTATGACGACCACACCGACAACTACACCCAACTGAACAATCAACTGGTGGTAAGTCACATCTTCAACGACAAGTGGAAAATTAATGCCACCGCCCACTACACCTTCGGAAGCGGCTACTACCGCAACTACAAGAACGACCAAAAGTTGGCCAAATATGGTTTCGAGCCAATAGAGGTGGATGGTGTGGAAGTTGCGCGCACAAACCTGCTGCGCAAAAAGTCGATGCGCAACGACTTTGGTGGCGTGGTGGCCTCGGCAACCTACACAGCCGACAAAGTTTCAGTCATCTTTGGCGGTGCTGCCTCACTCTACGACGGAGTGCACTTTGGCGAGATTAGCGACCTTGTGCTGGCGCCCGACTTTGCCACCGCCGAGTACTACCGCAACTACACCAGCAAGTGGGATGCCTCGTGCTATGCCAAGGTAGATTGGCGCGTGGCGCGCGGCCTGAGCCTCTATGCCGACTTGCAGTATCGCCACATCACCCACGTCATTTCGGGTGTGAACGACAACTTTGACGACATCACAGGCGCAATGCAGGCTCTTAACATCAACCGTCACTACAACTTTGTGAATCCCAAGATTGGTATCCACTACTCATTTGCACAACATCACTCGGCCTACGCCTCGGCAGCCGTGGGACAAAAGGAGCCTACACGCAACAACTTTACAGATATTCAAGGCGGCGAGTATCCCCGTGCCGAGCAGTTGCTCGACTTGGAGATGGGCTACGCATTCCGAAACGAATGGGTGAATTTGTCGGCAAACCTCTATTATATGCTCTATCGCGACCAGCTTGTACAGACAGGCGAGTTGTCCGACACGGGCGAATTGCTTTCGCGTAATGTTCCCGAATCGTATCGTCGTGGCGTAGAGCTCTCGGCCGAGTTCTATCCCACAAAGTGGCTTTCGCTGGGCGGTCACACCACACTCAGCCAAAACCACATCCTCGGATACACCGACTACATCGACGGCACCCCCTTTGAGCGCGGACGCACTACCATCGCCTACTCTCCTTCGGCTACGGCTGCAGTATGGATTGATGCCCACCACAAGGGTTTTGCGGCAAGGCTTGTGACCCGCTACGTAAGCAAGCAGTATCTGACCAATGGAGAGTACGAGGATTTGAGTCTGCCCCGCTACTGCGTAACCGACCTACATCTTGGTTACACCCTGCACACCAAAAGCATCGAGCGCGTGCAGTTTGGCGTCAAGATAAGCAACCTCTTCAACGCGCAGTATATATCAAGCGGCTATGGCGGCTCGTGGATGGAGGGCCCCACCCTCGCCGACCGCAAGTCGTGGGCCTGCTACTTCCCCCAAGCCGGAATCTCGGCCCTCGGAAGTGTTACGGTTTACTTCTAACAAAAAAAAACTGGGTTGCTCCACTGCGGGGCAACCCAGTTTTTTTGTATGGCGATTGTAGAATCTACTTTGTAAGACGCGCCAGATACCAGCGTACGGTGCGTGTGAGTCCCTCGGCAAACGATGTGCGGGGAGTCCAGCCAAGTTCGCGTTGGAGTTTCGACGAGTCGATGGCATAGCGCAAGTCGTGACCCGCGCGGTCGGTAACATAGGTAATAAGGCTCTCGGAGGCACCCTCGGCGCGGCCAAGTTCGCGGTCGGTGATGCGAATCAGCGTGCGCACAAGGTCGATGTTGCGCCACTCGTTGTTGCCACCCACATTATAACTCTCGCCGTCGGCACCATTATGGAACACCAAGTCCAAAGCCTCGGCGTGGTCCTCGACATAGAGCCAGTCGCGCACATTGGCACCCGTACCATAGACGGGCAGAGGGCGACCCTCAACAATATTCTGGATGAACAACGGAATCAGTTTCTCGGGGTATTGCGCAGGGCCATAGTTGTTCGAGCAGTTGGTGATAACCACAGGTAGGCCATAGGTGTCGTGGAAGGCACGCACAAAGTGGTCGCTCGACGCCTTGCTCGCGCTATAAGGGCTGTGGGGAGCATAGGGGGTCTGCTCGGTGAACATTCCGCCATCCAGCGGCAGAGCGCCATACACCTCGTCGGTCGAGATGTGGTGGAAACGTTTACCCTCGAAACCAGACTCACTCGCACGCCAACTCTCGCACGCCGCGTGCAGCAGAGTCAGAGTGCCCATAACATTGGTACGAGCAAAGGCTGTTGGGTCGGCAATACTGCGGTCGACGTGGCTCTCGGCCGCAAGGTGGAGCACGCCGTCGATATTATATTTACGGAGAATCTCGGCCACGCGCACTGCGTCACAGATGTCGGCTTGCTCGAAGCAATAGTTCGCCTCGGAAGCTACATCGGCAAGATTATCGAGATTGCCCGCATAGGTCAGGCAGTCGAGATTCACAATGCGATAGTCGGGATAGCGTTGCACCAATCGGCGCACAACGTGGCTACCGATAAATCCCGCGCCACCCGTAACAAGTATATTCCTACGAAAAGTCATTTTATTTGTCGCGTTCAGAAAGGTTTAACATATAGGCGCCATAGCTACTGTTGCGCATAGGCTCGGCCAAGCGCGCCAGCTCCTCGGACGAAATCCATCCCTGACGCCACGCAATCTCCTCCAAGCAGGCTATCTGCACACCCTGACGGCTTTGAACAACCTCCACAAAGCGCGCCGCATCGAACAGCGACTCGTGGGTACCCGTATCGAGCCAAGCAAAGCCACGACCGAGGGGTTGCATTGCGAGTGTTCCCTGCTCCAAGTAGGCGGCATTCACCGAGGTAATCTCCAACTCGCCACGCTCCGAGGGGCGGATGGTTTTGGCTATATCCACAACGCTGTTAGGATAAAAGTAGAGGCCCACAACGGCATAGTTACTTTTAGGCTCGGCGGGTTTCTCCTCGATGCTCAACACGCGACCCTCGGCGTCAACCTCGGCAACACCAAAGCGCTCGGGGTCGGGAACCTTATAACCGAAGATTGTTGCTTGTCCCTGCTCCTCGACACGTCGCACAGCATCGCGCAACATACCCGTAAAGCCCTGACCATAGAAGATATTATCACCCAGCACCAAACACACCGAGTCGCCCGCGATAAACTCCTCGCCAATCAGAAAGGCTTGGGCCAATCCGTCGGGTGAGGGTTGCTCGGCATACTCCAAGCGGATACCATAATTACTGCCATCGCCCAGCAGTGCGCGGAACATCGGCAGATCCACCGGAGTGGAAATAACCAGAATATCTCGTATGCCCGCCAGCATCAGCACCGACAGCGGATAATAAATCATCGGTTTGTCGTAAACGGGCAGCAACTGTTTGCTCACTCCCTTGGTAATGGGATAGAGTCTTGTGCCGCTTCCTCCCGCCAGTACAATTCCCTTCATAACGTGTTAGAATTTCGGATTTCTTTCAAATACAAGTGCAAAGATACTCTTAATTAGTTCAAGAGTAACACTTTTTTTGATAAATTTTGTGGTATTTTCAGCCATACGACAATTTATTTTGCACCAATCGCAGGCGTTGACGCCACGCCGAGCCGCTGCGATTGAACTCTTGGTCACGACTACAAAGCGTGTCGGCAAGGATTCGCTCGGCAAAACGTTCGGCAAGAAAGGCCGACACTTTGAACTGTTGCTCACTGCGGCGCTCGATGGCCTCGACACTCAGCGTCCATTGCAACAGAAGTTTGCGCGACGGACGCAGCTCGCAGGTAAGTCCCATCACTACATCGTACACCACAGCCAGCACACCCTCACGCGCCGAGGCACTAAACAAGGCTTGCCACTGCGACTCGGACAACGACTCGGACAGCGACGCATCCAACTCTGCGGTGGCAACAACACTCCTCAAAGCCGAGGTCAGGGCTCTATGCACTTGCTGCATTTTAGGATTCAATCAGATGGGTTAAGGTGTTAATATTTTGGGCAAACGAAAAGTTCTCGGTACAATATTTTCGGCCATTGGCGCCCATTGTGCGTAATTGTTCGCTCGGAAGTTGCGACATACCTATTATCGCATCGGCAAGAGCCTCACTTGCGCCCGCAGGCACCGACTCTCCGCACCGAGCCTCGCGTATAATCTCGGCTCCATCGCCGTTGAGCATAGCCAGCACAGGGCGACCCGCCGACATATAGGCCTGCAACTTGGCAGGACAGGTTAGGTTGAAGATTGAGCAATCCTTCAATGCCAAATAGAGCACATCGGCAGCGGCAAAGAATCGACCCATAGACTCCAACGGGTGACGTCCCAAGCAGTGGACCATATCGGCAAGTTCATTCTCGGCAATATAGCGTTCGACCCACTCGCGTTTGCGACCATCGCCCACAATCAGCAGATGGATATCGCGGTAGCCTCTGTCACGGATAATTCGAAAAGCCTCCAACGTGTGGTCGAAGTCTTGCGACTCGCCCACATTGCCCGCAAACATAATTCGGAAGCCCTCGGGCAGAGGGGGCAGAGTGTATTCGGTGTTCTTGGTCAAGCCATCATCGGCCCAGTTGGGAAAATACACCAACTTCGAGGAAAAATCGCCCTTCTCGCAGATGGAGCGGCCAAAACCCCTGGAACTTATCAGAATCCTATCCGAAGCCTTGTAGCACCTCTTTGCCAAATGCTCAAACACTCCGAGGATGTGTCTATTGGTAATACCGCCCGCCACCTCCAAGCTCTCGGGCCAGAGATCGAGCACCCAAAAAAGGAGTTTGGTGCGAGGACGCAGAACCTTAATTATCAGCGCAGGCAAGCCGACAGTAATGGGGCTCACCTGATGGACTATTACCACATCGTATCGGTCAAACAACGCCATAAACAGTGCTCTAATGCAGGCCGTCAGCGCAAAACTCAAATAATTAAGAGCCAAGCGCACACCACTACCGCTTCCGCGCGGAATCACCGCTGTGCGAATCACCTTGACGCCACGAACAATCTCCCTACGGCGGCGAAACAGACCATAGCCCTTGTAGAACTTTCCCTGCGGATAGTTCGGGATGTCGCTCAACGCCGTAACATCGTAGCCACGCGCGGCAAGCTCAAATGCGGTGTCGTTGCATTTGAAATCCTCGGGCGCGAAGTGCGGCGAGATGAGCAGAATTCTTGTGGGAGCAGTGGGGGCACTCATACTGAGTTGTGTTATTTGCGCCAAACCATTTTGTTGACCACACCCGTATAGGATTGGATGATTTTCACCACTTTGGTCGATACATTCTCGTCGGTATAGTCGGGTACGGGGATACCGTTATCCTCATTTTTAACCATCTCGACAGCAGTGTCAACGGCCTGCAACAGCGACTCCTCGTCGATACCTGCCAGAATGAAGCAACCCTTGTCCAAAGCCTCGGGGCGCTCGGTCGAGGTGCGGATACACACCGCAGGGAACGAACGGCCGACACTTGTAAAGAACGAACTCTCCTCGGGCAGCGTACCCGAATCCGACACAACGGCAAAAGCATTCATCTGCAAGCAGTTGTAGTCGTGGAAACCGAGCGGTTCGTGCTGAATCACGCGAGGATCAAGTTGGAATCCGCTTGCAGCCAAGCGGTTGCGGCTGCGGGGGTGGCACGAGTAGAGAATAGGCATATCGTACTTTTCGGCCAACTTATTGATGGCTAAAAAAAGGCTTGTAAAGTTCTTGGCGGTGTCGATATTCTCCTCGCGGTGGGCCGACAGCAGGATGTAACCTCCCTTCTGCAAACCAAGTCGCGAGTGGATGTCGCTGGCCTCAATCTCGGCCAGGTTTTCGTGCAACACCTCGGCCATAGGCGAACCCGTAACAAAGGTGCGTTGGGGTGCCACGCCACTTGCATTCAGGTAGCGACGCGCGTGCTCCGAGTAGCACATATTCACATCCGAGATGATGTCCACAATGCGGCGGTTGGTCTCCTCGGGCAGACACTCGTCAAAACAACGATTACCCGCCTCCATATGGAAGATGGGAATGTGCAGACGTTTGGCACCGATAACCGAAAGACACGAATTGGTATCGCCCAACACCAACACAGCGTCGGGTTTGATTTGAGCCATCAGCTTGTACGAAGCATTGATAATATTGCCCATAGTTGCGCCAAGGTCATCACCTACGGCATCCATATAGACCTCGGGGGCGGCTATTTTAAAATCGCGGAAGAACACGCCGTTGAGGTTGTAGTCGTAGTTTTGGCCCGTATGTGCAAGGATGCAGTCGAAATACTTGCGACATTTGTTGATTACCGCAGCAAGGCGGATGATTTCGGGACGGGTGCCCACAACAATAAGGAGTTTGAGTTTACCGTTATCGGCAAACTTCACATCCGTGTAATTCAGTTCCATATACTCGTTTTGAATATCTTTTTCACAATTATTTTGAGGATTACAACCACCGAGGGACACCTCAAATGCAGCAGGCGGTGGGCCACCGAAGGCGAAGGGATTCGGCCTCGACGGACATAGCGGTTGTAGAGCGCTATCATTCCGCTCTGCTTCTCGGCAGGGCAATGCAACACCACAACGGGGTTGTACTTGTAGTTGGTACTCACAAGTCGGAAAGTGCCAGTCCAATAGCGGCAGACATAGGCGCCCGCATTCTTAACTACACCTGCAAGTCGGTGGGCAGCAATAACCGTAATAAACTCGTCACCCTGCGAGGTCTTAAAGCCACGAGCCATCATCTCGGAGTAAATCTTGACGCACTCCTCAACAAATCGCACGCTGTCGGCGGCACTCGCAGCATAAAACTCGCCACCATAGTGTGTCACACCCTTGCAATCATCACACAGGGATTCCACCTCGCCAAGCAGGCGGCGATAATCGGCATTTGCAAGGCTGTGGTTTATGTCGTAGAGCAATATATGGTGCTCGCACTCGCGCCAAATGTCATCAAAACTACTCTGAACATAGACATCGGCATCCAGCCAAGCATAGTAGTCGTAATCAAGATGGCTAACGGCCTTGGATAGCGCACACAGCTTGTAGAAAGCCAACGACCACGCATACTCGCCGCCAAAGTTAAACTCATCGAAGGGGAAACTCAGAATCTTCACACCCGCCGAGGTCAAAAGGTGGTTGTACGGCGAGGGTATGGTGATGTTTGTCACAACCGCAACGTCGGTACTCTCGCCACAATGCGCACGCGCCGACACAGCAGCCACACAGCAGTTTTTCAGATAGAGTTCCACCTGATGTATCGCCTTGCCGATATTTACGCCCGAGTTGAAACTCTCGACGTAGGCGTACGGTATTAGAATCAAGCCCCGGCGCATACTCCAAAGGTCTATTTCACTACGGGTTCGAAGTAGGTGTCGGGACGAGCGGGGTCAAAACACTCGCTCGACCATATTACAGTCACAAGGTCGTCGGTTTCCGATAGGTTGACAAGGTTGTGGGTATAACCCGGCAGCGCCTGAACAACCTCAAGTCGTGAGCCGATTACCTCCCACTCTGCCACCTCGCCCGTCAGCACATTGCGCTGTTGAACAAGGCCGTGGCCCGCAACAACGACAAATTGCTCCCACTTGGAGTTGTGCCAATGCTCACCCTTGGTAACTTTGGGCTTGCTGATATTTATGCTCACCTGACCTGCGTCCACACTCTTAATCAGTTCGGTGAAACTGCCGCGCTCGTCGATGTTCATCTTCAAAGGGAAGGCCGCCTTGGCGGTGGGAAGGTACGACAAGTAGGTCGAGTAGAGTTTCGAGGCGAACGAGCCAGCGGGGATTGAGGGCATAACCAGGGTCGAGGGTTGCGCCTTGAAGGAGTTCAACAGTTCAACTATCTCGCCCAAAGTAACGTAGTGCGTAACGGGTACTGCACAATAGCGGCCCGTCGGAGTTGGCACGGCTTGCGCTCCGTCAAACTCGCAGTGGTGTTCCTTGCCCACAAGCGCAGCAATCATCTCATCCACAAGGTCGTCGATGTAGAGCAGTTCGAGTTGGGTTTCGGGGTTGTCCACGCGAATGGGAAGCTCGTTGGCAATATTATTGCAGAAGGTTGCCACCACCGAGTTGTAGTTGGGGCGACACCACTTGCCAAACAGATTAGGGAAACGATAGACCAACACACGCGCGCCGGTACGCGCCGCGTAGTCGAAGAAAAGCTCCTCGCCTGCCCTCTTGCTTCGGCCATACTCACCCTCGGCATAGCGACCTACAAGCGAGGCCTGAATCGAACTCGCCAACATTACGGGACAGCGGTTGCCACACCCTTCGAGCGCAGCAAGCAGCGTGGAGGCAAAACCAAAGTTGCCCGCCATAAACTCCTCGGAGTTTTGCGGGCGATTGACTCCAGCAAGGTTGAACACAAAGTCCGCCTTGCAACAATACTCTTCGAGCAACTCGGCCGAGGAGTCAACATCATACTCCATAATTTGGCTGATGGTAACTCCGCCATAAAAGCGCGCCTTGCTCTCCTTTATATTTTGGAGTTGGGCGACAAGGTTTTGACCAACAAAACCTTTGGCGCCCGTTACAAGAATTTTCATACTCTGCAAAAAGGGGATTACTCCGAACGAATCTCTCGTCTTTTGGTGCGGGGTTGCAGACCCAAATCCTCGCGGATGAAACGCAATTTGAGCAGTAACTCCTTCATACCCTCGACATCCAGACGACGGGTGTTGTGCGAGTGGTAGTCTTCGAGTTTCGACACAGCCTCGTTGCCGTCGGTAAAGAATTTCTCGTAGTTCAAATCGCGGTTGTCGCAGGGGATACGATAGTAGTCGCCCATATCGATAGCCTTGGCCATCTCCTCGCGGGTGACAAGGGTTTCGTAGAGTTTTTCTCCGTGACGCGTACCGATAACACGCACCTCGGTTTGGGCATATTTGGGATCAACCTTCGCATAGGTCTGTTTGAGTGCCTCGGCCAGCACCTCCAAAGTTGCAGCGGGGGCCTTCTGCACAAACAGGTCGCCGTTCTCGCCGTGGGTGAAGGCATAGATAACCAAATCCACAGCGCCGTCCAGCGTCATCATAAAGCGAGTCATATTGGGGTCGGTTATGGTGATGGGGTTACCCTGCTCCATCTGCTCAACCCACAAAGGGATTACCGAGCCGCGGCTGGCCATCACATTGCCGTAACGGGTGCAGCAGATGGTGGTCGGTGAATCCTGACCCAGCTCGCGGCCCTTGGTTATGGCAACCTTCTCCATCAGCGCCTTGCTGATACCCATCGCATTGATGGGATAAGCAGCCTTGTCAGTCGAGAGCACAACCACGTTTTTGACGCCGTGCTCTATGGCCGATAGCAACACATTGTTGGTGCCGATGACGTTGGTCATCGTGGCCTCCATCGGGAAGAACTCGCACGAAGGCACCTGTTTGAGTGCCGCCGCCGAGAAGACATAGTCCACGCCGCGCATAGCCACATCGATTGACGCCTTTTCGCGCACGTTGCCGATGTAGAATTTCACCTTGGGATTTTGCAGCGCGTGGCGCATATCGTCCTGCTTTTTCTCGTCGCGCGAGAAGATGCGAATCTCCTTGATGTCGCTATCCAAAAAGCGTCGAAGTACGGCATTGCCAAAGCTGCCGGTGCCACCCGTAATCAATAAGATTTTGTCCTTGAAAATTGACATATTTTTATTTTGAGTTTCTATTAATTATTTCGTCGTATAGTTCGATGTAGCGTCGGAAGTTCTTCTGCTTGTCGAACAGTTTTTCGGCACGTTTGCGACACGCCTTGGAGTAATGGCTGCGTCCTTTGAGGGCAATCTGCTCGACCGCCTTGCACAGAGCCTCCACATCTCCTTGCTCCACCACGATGCCCGTATCTGCACTCACCGCCTCGGGACTGCCGCCCGTACGATAGGTCACAACGGGAGTGCCGGATGCCATAGCTTCGAGGTTAGTGGTGGGAAAGGTGTCGGCATAGGTTGCATTGACAAACACCGTCGCCTGCGAATAGAGTTCGGCAAGCTGCTCGGCAGTATCGGTGCGTCCGATACCCACCATACCCTCGGGAAGTTGTCGCAGTTGCTCGTCGGACAGACCAACAAGCACAATCTCAAACCGCGAGGCATCCAATCTGCGGTGGAGTTCACAAAAATCCGCAAAGCCCTTTGAGTCGGTCCAGCGGTTTGCCACACCTATAACCCGATATGGAGGTGTACTCTCCCCCTCCGAGGCACAAAAGCGCGATAAGTTCACGCCATTATTGATAACCCTGCACTCGGCGTCACGCAGAATCGACTTTTCGACCAGTTTTTTCAGCCACTCCGACACCGCCACTATGTGCAGGTTGTGGTTGGCGGCATACAACGAGGCTTTGAGTCGGAAGTTGCGCTGCGAGGAGTCGCCCACACGCGAGATGGGATACTGCGCCAATCCGCGACACGAACCACACTCCGTCTGCCATCGGTCACACCCAACCTCGGAAAAGTGGGCGCAGTGACCCGTCATTGCCCAGCAGTCGTGCAGTGTCCACACCACGGGAATATCCCTTCGGTTGAGGTAGTCAAACAGGACTTTATAGTTGAGGTAGTATCCGTGCAGGTTATGTAGATGAACAACATCGGGGCGGAGTTGTTCGATTTGTCGCACCAGACGTTTGGTTGCAATCAGCGAACCTCGTCCGTGGAGGTCAAACAACTGCGAAAGCACAAGGTGCCACAGTTGGCCCAAAGGTGTGCCCACCCTTATCAGATTCGAACGGCTGGGTGCGGCATTACGTCCATAAGCTATGTAGCTCTCCCATCCGTCGGCCATCGCCATCGCACCAATCTGCTCGGCAATACGTCCTGTCGAGCCCCAGTTGGCGGTGCTGTTTATCTGCAAAAGTTTCGGCATAAATCAAAGATAGCATTTAACTTGTGCGGAAGCAATTTCGTCGAAACGCATTTTGCAAATATTGAGCCTCAGATTGTTGTAGAGCGTCGGGCTTTGGATTTCGGACAATTTGCGGCACAAATCGGCTTTATCGCCACATCGGAACACAAGGCCGTTCTCGCCGTCACGCACAATCTCATCGGCACAACCAACTCGGTCGCTAACCAGCACGGGCAGGCCGTTGTTCAAAGCCTCCTCGACAACAAGTCCCCACGGCTCCGAAAGCGAAGGCAACACAAAAACGTCGTGTCGCTGGTACACCTCCGAAAGGCGGTTGTTATCTACGGCACCCACAAACTCTATATTATCGGCTGCAAGGCTTTTGAGTTCGGCCTCCTGCTCGCCAAAGCCCACGATTGTAAGGCTCAGGTGAGGCAGAGTGTTGAACACCTCGATAAGCCAGCGCAGATTCTTGACAGCAGTTAGGCGACCCACATACAGAAAGCGACTCACCTTGTCGCGGGCAACATAGGCGGGTTGCTCCACATAGTTGAAGACTCCCACACCGCGGGTTATTATGGTCTTTCCCTCGAACCCCAGCATCTTGACAAGGCGGCGTTGAGAGCTACCGCTCGCATACACCTTCGACACCCTCCGAACAAAGCGTCGTTTAAGCCATCCGCGGAGTCCGCGAATTGTGGACTCAATGTAGGAGGACTCCACCACCAGCGAGTTCGCACTCTTGGGCGAGCAGTATGCCGCGAGCCACAAGGGCAGCGAATCCCAGCCACCGAGTTGCAGTTCGGAGTAGCTCACCCGTCGCAAAATCGCAAGGAGTTGCAGAAGGCGCAACGCGCGATTGTTGTTCAGAAACACAAAATCGAAGTATTTGTCACCACGATAGAAATCTCGGTTTCGTCCCTCGGCACCGTCACCCGTAAACACCACAAGCAGTCGTCGGTATTCCGCAATCCGATTATAGAGATTTATCTTGTAGAACGACGGCAGGTTGGTAACAACGATGGTATCTACACTTTTAGGCACTCTCATTGACTCGGCAGATTAGGGAGCTCATAAAATCGGCTATCTTGCGAGCCTGCACCTCGGAGGTCTTGTTTGAAGCAACAAACGCATAA
This sequence comes from Rikenellaceae bacterium, assembly GCA_045613745.1. Classification (GTDB taxonomy): domain Bacteria; phylum Bacteroidota; class Bacteroidia; order Bacteroidales; family Rikenellaceae; genus UBA940. The sequence goes on from JAZLBP010000009.1 coordinate 119,963, forward strand.
GCCTCGGTTGCCTTCCGATCGAGTTCCGACTGCGGAAGCGACAACACCTGTTCGATGCGCGCCGACAGAGTGTCAACATCAAGCGCGTCGATGGTATAGAAGTGGTCGTAATACTCCTCGGGGATTCCCTCCAAGCGATAACCCATCATCGGAGTTCCCGACGCGAGGTACTCCATAGTTTTGGAGGGGAATGAGTAGCGTGTTATTTCGCTGTGAGGCATACGGGGATTTATGAGCGCTGTTGCGCTGCGTTGCAGTTGCACCGCCTCGTTGCGCGTCACAAGCCCCTTGAAAACTATTCGGTTGTCGGCAGCTGCGGCGCTCTCGACCTCGGAGGCAAGCGGACCTATACCACACATCACCAAACGGAAATTCGGATTCGTGGTTTTGCGGAAGGCACTCAGCAACTCGCGGATGCACGCAAAGTCGGCCAACACACCCGTATAGAGCAACGTGCGCTGCGCATCATCTTTGGTAAGCAGTGTCAACGGTTGAGGCGAGGCCACACCCTCGACCACCACATACGAGTCGCCAACCGAGGGTATTCTCTCGGTCATATATTTTGTCAGCAGGACATATCCGTCGATAGAGTCATACAGGCGGCGGGTGTCGCGCATCTCCTTACGGGTTTGGATATTTCGCAGATGCTGAACAAGACGTGTATGAATGTGCTTGCCATCCACCGCCGCAACATCCGTAAAGTCGGTTACGATGGATACCACCGTAATCTTTCGGCCGCTCTGACGTTTGACACACTCTATGGCTTTCAAAAACGGAGTATAGGTTGAGTAAGTCAGCACCACAAGCGGCTCATCACCCTTGCTACGTTCGAGCCACGACCAAAGGTAACGCTCCAATGCCCTTCGGATAAACCAGCGCTTGGCTACGGGCAAATTGCAATAGGTGAGCGAACGGCCAATTTTGGCGCCCTCGAAGCATATCTCGCCACTCGGGACAACAACTCCGCGATAGGCCGGAGGCGACGGCAAAAAGGGCAGGCTTACAACCTCACACTCGACGCCGTTTTTGATTAAGCCCTCGACCACACACCACTGAAACACGTTGGCAGAGTTCTGAACATCGCCTTTGCTTTTGCGCACAAACTGCCCTAATAGCTGTGGCGAGTACAATCCAGTGACAACAAGTAATTTCATAAACTTTGAGTGTGTGGTTAAAATCTGTTCCATTGGGGTGAGCCGGCCAGAGATGACTGGCATCCCCACAGCAGGCAGTAGAGCATAAAGTGCGTACCGCCGAATATCGGCTCGACAAAGCAAGAGGCAAAGAAGCAGACGTTGAGTCCCAGCACAAGGTAGTTGGTTTCGGTGGCGCTTCTCCACGCGTTGCGCATAGCCCTTGCAAAAAATCGTATGGTCAGGCAGCACAGCATCACAAATGGCAACAAGCCCGAGATACGCGCGATGTCGAGCCACATATTGTGGATGTAGTACACCTCGCCACCCTCGGCCCAGCCAAACGGATGCGTAAGCAAGTAGTTGATGTGTTCGCTCCATCGGTCGGAGCGAGCCTCCAAGCCCTCCTGTTCGTTACGTGCCTGATATAGCTTGACAACCTCCCAATCCGAGAGGTCACAACTCAACAAAAGCAAACTTCCTGCCAAAATCACACCTGCGGCAACAAATGCAAAGCGTCGGTTGTCGCGAACTTTGAGCAGTATCGCTCCAGCCAGACACAACATCAGTATGACGATGCCCGTTCGGTTGAGCAGATAGACCACAACCAACAGAGCGCACACGGTAAGCAGACCATACAGCACTTTAAGGCCTCTGTCGCGAATGAGCAGAGCCAAAGGCAGTCCCACCATTGCTACATTCAGCGGAAGAGCCACTTGTGTGGCCGACACTATCTGCTGGTCGTAGAAGGAGAGTATTCGTCGTTCGGCAAAAAACGAGCCCGTCAGGCGCATCTCGCTCAAACCAACAACCGCCACATCCAACATATAGCACAGCAGGATGACAAACCACAAGCTCATAAACTCGCGTTGCGTGGAGCACAAATCGGTAAGATGTTTGCCATAGTAGTAGAATATGGGCGGAGCGACAATCCACAGCACCAATATGGGCGGCGAGTAGTCGAAGCCGTTGATGGCCGACTGCGTAACATAGAGCACGCAGTACAAGAGCAGCAGCCATCCGACGCCGTCCATTCGGGTCTTGAACCAGAAGCTACGCACACAGAGCCAGCCGCACAGCAGCGAGATAATTGTGATATAGCCGAATCGGTGGTTCATTACAAGCGCCACACACAGCAGCAGAAACGAAAGACCACCTTTTTTGAGAATCTCTTTCATTGGTGTTAGTCCAATAGAAGTTTGTAGATAGCCGCAAGCCGTTGTGCATTTGCGACTGCATCGTGACGGCACAAGGCTCGTTGTCGGCCTGCGAGATTGGGTGTTCGGCTGAGAGCAAACACATCGCAAATCTTGGAGGCAAGCATCTCGACCTCCTCGTAGCGATACAGGCTCTGCTCGTCGCCCGTCATCATATCTGCCACGCCACCCACATACGAGGCCACGCAAGGCACTCCAAGCAGTTGCGCCTCGCCCAGCGAGTTGGGCGAATTCTCGATGGCCGACGGACACACAAACACATTGGAGCGCAGGTATCGGCTACACATCTGCTCCTCGGTGAGTACACCCACGAACTCCACCTTGTCGCGCAAGCCATAGCGCCGAATCAATCGGCGGAGATAGTTGCCGTATCCCGAAATCGTAAGTCGAGATTTAAGGTCGGATGTTTTTGTGACGTCACCACCCGCAACATAGATTTTGGCGTCGGGATATTGTGCCAAAATAAGCGGCATTGCCTTCAACAGTTGATGCACACCCTTGATTGGATATCCCGCCTGACTGACAAAGATGGTGTGAGGGTGGCAGTGGTCGTAGGACCACACTTTGTCGTAGAATGCATCGCGCAGTGTTTCGTTGCAGTGGTGGTAGGTTACTCTCGGATTGATGGCAAGTGCGTGCGCTCGGTCCCACGAGGTGCGACCGATGATGTGGTGCAGTCGGCGGATAATCTCGCGTTCGTACTCTCCGCTGCGCTCGAAGCGTCGTTGCTCGCGCCACAACGTTCCGCGAACAATATCCCGCGGGGTTATTGTCGAGAGCACATCCCAAGTGGAGAGTCCCGCCAAATAGTAGGGCGCAATGCACGACACAAGTCCCTGAATGGAGGCTACGGCCGTAACCTCGGGGCAACAATTCAGGAAAGCCAATCCATAGGGCGATTCCGTACCGTGAAGATGCACAACATCGGGGCTGAACGTCTTGTTCACACGTCGCCAGCACTCCTCCAAATGTTTTGCCGAGCCTCGACCACGCGGCAACAGGAAATAGTGCACACCATCAATCTGGCACTCCTCGAAGGTTGCTCCCGAATAGACGGTTGCCACCGCAAAGGTTATAGAGGCATCCGACTGCATCAGCGCTTTGGCAGCCGAGTACATCCAGCCGCCTACCACAACTTTGGGTAGGTTCATCCGTTCGGCGACCATCGGAAAAACGATATTTGTAATCCACAAAACTCGCATTGCCACTACAAATCTAAAACCTGCGAAAGCACCTCAACCTGATGCGAGGGATTGTATTTGGTATCGATAACCTCGTAGCATCGTTGGCGCACCTGCTCACGATTGGGGTTGCGGCTCAACCACAACTCAATCCTATCGGCAAGGCTGCCTACATCGCCCTCACAAAAGAAGTCACCCGTACGTCCCTGCTCGATAGCCTCGAACTCGGGCATTTGGGTTTCAAAGTTGTCGTTGGTAATCACAGGCAGTCCATACGACAGCGCGTGAATTGCCGTCAGTCCCACATTTCCGGGCGACACACACAGGTCGGCCCAATAGAGGTATCGGGCAATCTCGCTCTCGTCATACAGCGCACCCACAAACCAATATCGTAGAGCCTCCCTATCGCGAAGGCTTTGTTGCAAGTGTTGGCGCAGAGGGCCATCGCCCACCATCACCACATTGGGTGTCACGCCCCGTTTTTCGAGCAGGCGCACCGCCTCAACAAGCATATCCAATCTTTTGACGGCGGTCAGTCGGCCAATGAAAATCAACGTGGGATTCTCGCCACTCCACCGCTCAGCATATGGATTTTGCAGTGCCGAGAGTCGCAGGCTCTTCGAGAGGGAGTAGTTGAGCGAGTTGTAGATAAGGTGCAGTTTCTGCGGCGCGAAACCAAGCCCAATCATATTGCGTCGGGCAAAGTCGCCATACAGAAATGAGCCTTGCAGCAGGCGATCGTAGAGTCGCCACAAACGCAAGGTGCGATGCGGAATCTGCGCGGTTTTGAGTCCGTGCGTCCACGCATAGACACGTTTGCCCATCATTCGGCACAACAGCAAAAACAGCCATTGGTTGAGGGCAAAGGGGTTGGGGGTGATAAGGTATTGGCGGTATTGCGAGCTCAATGCAAGTCGCATCCATCCGCTCGTACATTCGATAGTTGTGGGGCCAAGTTTGAGAGAACGCACTTGGAGTTCGCGCACAAAACCCGACAAGGCCGAGTAGTCAAGTTTTTCGATACTCTCGCCAGTGGTGAGTCGGTTGCCGAAATAGAAGTGGGCCGAACACTCCGAGTCCAACTTCCGAAAGATTGGCAGTCGATAGTGGGGCGCATAGTTGAATATGCAACACAGAGGTGTTATCTTGCCTGACATAGTCTTATCATTTTCGAAACGACACTGCGGCGTTCGTCTCGGGACAAACCCACAAAGAATATCAAAAAGCACAGATACGCCTCGGCAACAGCCATAACCGCCACAGGGTGCAGCGAGCCTTCGACAAACAGTATCGGCACAAAGAGCAGCACAACCGCAAGCGACGGTAGGTAGGCATTGCGCACCAGATAGCGAGAGTCGTATCCAACAGTGCGGTGCAGTATCCATTGACGCAGGAAGGTGTTTATCACCGACACTGCGATATAGACATAGTAGAGCGAGTAGGCAGGTGCCCCCAACCTCAACACGACGTAGGCTGCCGCTATCGACAGCAGTATGAGGCTGTTTATCACCAGCTGATAGTTGCGGATGTTGCCGTTGGCAAAAATCACCTCCGACACACCCATATTGAATGTGAATATCAGGCTATCGACAATCATCAGATAGACAAATCGCGGCGCCTCGGCAGGTACACTGCCCAGCCACAGCCGAAGGATAAACTTCACATCGACCATAAACGGAGCCGACACCACAAGCATCACAAAAAACGAGAATTTGGACGAGGCTGCCATCAGCACTCGGCATCGGTCGTGATTGCCCGCCACATAGGCTTTGGTGATTTGGGGCGAGATGGAACGTGTCAGGTTTTGGGCCATCATCATCACAAGTGCCTTGATTGAGGCCGCCACTCCCTGCGCGGCATTCATCACCGCACTAAAAAATGAGTTGACCAGCAGGGTTGCTCCTTGGGCCTGTCCGATTTGGGCCACAGCGCCAAAGCCCACCCATCTCGAAAAGAGCAACACCTCGCGATATTGTGCCCCGTCCCTTACTATACGCCAGCGAGTCAGAGAGGGCCACTTAACGTGGCAATAGAGCATATAGGCCAGTGTGGGAGCGCACGCACATATCGACACCGTCAGGGCATAGACATAAAGTTTGTCGTCGAAAGCCCAAAGCAACGAGTAGGTCACAAGCGCCTTGGCCACCGAGAAGAGGATTTCAACAAGGCTGAACACCACAAACTTCTCCTTGGCCATCAGCAGTCCGTTGTAGGGAACGCCCACAAACGAGAGTAGCGACCAGAGGATGGTGATGTTGAACACCCTAATAACCTCGGCTATGTTGCCATCAAAGTTGACATATTCGGAGATATACCATCGACCCGCGGGGATTGCGACAAGCGCCAGCAGCAGAGCTATGGCGGCGTGCAGCATAAGGCAGACATTGAAGATGCGATTGGTGGCGGAGTCATCGCCTCTGCCTACGGCAACCGAGATGAATCGGCTCGATGTTGACACCATTATCGCATTGACAACGGTTATCAACGACACAACGCCGCCCACCACCGAGAAGATACCAAAGTCATTTGCACCCAGCGCCTGCAACGCATAACGGGTCGTAAGCAGACCCGCCACGGCTGTAACGGCCAGTCGCAGATACATCACAAGCGAGTTTACAACGATTGCTCTTGTGGTATTCTCCTGCATAGTTTTTTAGTCTCGGCCAAAAAGGTCACGGGTATAGACCTTGTCCTTCACATCGTCAAGACAAGAGTCATAGCGATTGGCTATGATTGCGTGACTGAGGCTTTTGAATCGTTCAAGGTCGTTCACAACCTCGCTACCGAAGAAACGTTCACCATCAGGCATCGTAGGCTCATAGATTACGATTGTTGCGCCCTTCGCTTTGATGCGTTTCATAATACCCTGAATGGCACTCTGGCGGAAGTTGTCGGAGTTGGATTTCATAGTCAGGCGATAGACACCGATAACGCACTCCTTCTCGAAGTCTGTGTTCCACACACTCGAACCCGTATAGTAGCCCGCCTTGGCAAGCACCTGATCGGCGATAAAATCCTTGCGGGTGCGGTTGCTCTCGACGATTGCCGACATCATATTCTGCGGAACGTGGTCGTAGTTGGCAAGCAACTGTTTGGTGTCCTTGGGCAGGCAGTAGCCGCCATAACCGAACGAGGGGTTGTTGTAGTGGGTGCCGATACGGGGATCAAGACCCACACCCTCGATGATGGCTTGTGTGTCGAGGCCCTTCACCTCGGCATAGGTATCGAGTTCGTTGAAGTAGCTCACGCGCAGGGCGAGGTAGGTGTTGGCAAAGAGTTTTACCGCCTCAGCCTCTTTGAGTCCCATAAACAATACGGGAATATCCTCTTTGAGCGCACCCTGTTGCAGCAGAGTGGCAAAGGTGCGAGCACTCTGTTCAAGCATCGCAACATCGACAATGCCCTCCACCGCGTCATCCTGGCTCTTGGGACAACCCACGATGATTCGGCTCGGATAGAGGTTGTCGTACAGAGCCTTGCTCTCGCGCAGAAACTCGGGCGAGAACAGCAGGTTGAAACGCTTCACTCCGCGGCGTGCATACTTTGCATACAGCGACGAGCAATAGCCCACGGGGATGGTCGATTTGATAATCATCACCGCCTCGGGGTTGACTTCCAACACAAGGTCGATAACCTCCTCGATGTGGTGGGTATCGAAAAAGTTCTGTTGAGGGTCGTAGTTGGTGGGGGCAGCAATAACCACAAGTTCGGCATCTCGGTAAGCCTGACGGCCATCGAGTGTTGCACGCAGGTTGAGCTGCTTGTCGGCAAGATATTTTTCGATATACTCGTCCTGAATAGGCGAGATTCGGTTGTTGATTTTCTCAACTTTTTCGGGGATTACATCCACTGCCACAACCTCGTTGTGTTGTGCAAGCAATGTGGCGATGCTCAATCCCACATAGCCGGTACCGGCAACTGCTATTTTCATTGTCAAGGGAATTTTCGTTAGTAATTAACTCTCGCTCATCTCTTTCGAGGTGGACTTGTCGGCCAGTTCCTGCGCAAACAGCCAGAGGCCTTTGCGTTCGAGGTGGGTTCGAGAGGCTATTCTGTTAAATAGTTGGTAAAATCTGGTTTGTTTGCGGATGTGGCGCTTGGCTACGGGATAGAACACAAAGGTCACACACACGCCAAGCGTAACGACAACCCACAGCTGCACATTCACCGACAACCCGAGGCGATAGGCCAAATACCAACACAGCACCACAAACAGGTTGATTCCGATAATCGACAGCGTTGTGCCGATGTGCGAATAGCCGACCTCAATAAAGAGGTGATGCAGGTGGGTTTTGTCGGGGCGGAACGGAGATTTGCCGCTCAATATACGGGTACACATTACACGCAGAGTGTCGAAGACGGGCACACACAGCACCGCAAGGGTAAACGGCACAAGTCCGAGATTGGCGTTCATTTCGACCTCGCTCGGATTGACCGACAGCATTGTTATGACAAACACCGAGAAGACAACGCCCAGTGACAGAGCGCCCGCATCGCCAATAAACATCTTGGAGTGTTTGCCAAACACATTATGCAGCAGGAACGGCAGCAGCGACGCAACGACAACCGCTGCAAGTGCCACCATTCGCAGGTTGCCAAGCGCATAGAACATCACACCAAAAAGGATACTGCTGACGATGGTGTAGCCCGCCGAAATGCCATCAACGCCGTCGATAAGGTTTATGGCATTGATGATACCCACGCAGGCAACAACCGTAAGCGGCATCGAAACGTAGTCGGGAAGGTGATGCACTCCCCATAGGCCATACAGATTGTCGATTCGACTGTCGGTAGCAAACATCAGATAGAGCACAAGAATTACCTCGACCACTACCCTCACCCACGAAGACAGCGAAATCACATCATCCATAAGGCCCACAATCATAATGATTACAATGGCGGCCAACACAGGGAACATCTCCGCAAAGTCGCCAAACAGACTGAATCCCATCAGTCCCGCCAGCACACCAAACCCTACGGTCAGACCACCCAGCACAGGGACAGGGCGACGTTGCAGTTTGCGGGCGTCGGGGTTGTCCACAATATTTTTGAGTTTGGCTACTTTGAGGATATAGGGATGTATCCAGCAAGTGCAGCAAAACGCAATCAACGCGGGCACAAAAATCTGTAAAATGTCGTTCATATGCTTAATTTAGTTTCCAACACTCATCCTCGGGCAAGAAACGTACTGCCGCAAGATGCAAATCACAAATCTGCACCCCGGCAACGTCCGAATGAATGACATTTTTTCGATACAAAAACAAAGCCACAAACGATGTGAGCATATAATAAATTCAGGCCCGATTGCACCTCAATCAGGCATCTTACAACTCTTGTCACAACTCTATGGTCGCGCGCAGCGACGTGAAAACAAGGCCGCTATCCTACTCCACGCCAACAGCAGACCACGAGTCCGCTCGGCTGGCATTTTGCGTTTTGTTCGACACTCGGAATGTTACGACACACGCAACAAGAGCCGTCTGTTTTCGTGTTATTTCGACTCGAAGGCAGCGAGCACAACACTCGACAAATATACATTTTTATTCGCGACTAACCAAGAGCTATACTTATTTTATATAAATTGGCGAAAAAATAGCACTTTGGGGAGTGCGTCGATGGCTCGGATTTTGCAATCGGCAAAGACTAACAAACACTTCTGAATTATGAAAAAGTCATTAGTATTTCTGGCCGCAGCGCTCGTTATTTTTGGAGCACAAGCGGCACAAAACTCTCTTCGCACAGCAGGCTCTCCAGACGAGAGTAACAGCGACCGCCGACAAGAGCGAATCGAACGTCGCGCGGCACGCACAGCCGACTACATTCGCTATGTAGATTCGCTGGTCGAAGCACGCAGTTTTTCGTTCATTCCGCTCACTTTTCAGATGCAACCCGCGGGCTCTCTTCACCAGATTACCAACACAAGTTTCGAGCTGAACATTTACCCCTCGTGGGTGGATATTTACCTGCCCTACATCAAGGGAATCACCCCACCCTACTACTTTACGACCATCAACTACGCACTGCCAAAAGTCGATAACTATCAAGCAGTTCGCACACCCTCGGGATGGAAGATAACCTTTGGCAGTTCGATGTTTTCGTCCGACACTTACAACTACGAACTGGACATCATTTCGGCCACAGGAAGCACCACTCTGAGCATCTCCACACCACTCTACAATACGGTCCAATATTCGGGTCAGTTATTCCGAAATTAGCACCATTTACACACAAAAAAGTGCCTTTTTTTTTGAGGCACTTTTTCTTATTTTTTCATCCAAGACCAGCGGTCCGACGACCACCGCCAAAGCAGTGTTGCGAGCCATCCGAGCAGTACGCCCAGCGAGATTCCGCACAAAATATCGAGCGGAAAGTGGACTCCCAGATAGATGCGCGAGTAGCACACAACAGCAACCCACACAACGCACAAAATACTCCACCAGCGGCGTTGCAACAACAGCGAGCTAAGCATTGCAACCGAGGTAATTGTAGCCGCGTGAGCCGACACCGTACCATATTTGCCGCCACGATAGCCGCGCACAGTGTGTACAAGACCCTCCAACTCGGGATTGTGCGAGGGACGGAACTTGGGGAGGTTGTTCTTGAAGAGGTTGCAAATCTGGTCGGCAAGCACAATCGTGAGCGCGATAATAACCAGCGCCAGCAGAGTTTTTTTCCAACCGTAGCGACGAAGCAACAGATAGATAAGCAGCAGATACAGAGGCACCCACACAGTCTTGCTCGATGCCATCCACATAAGGTTGTCCATCAGCACTCCTCCGTCGAAGTTGAGGGTGAGCAGAGCCTGCTTATCGAGTTCAAGTATAGCTGAAAGGGGTAACATAGCAGTGACGTTTTATTAGTCCCTTCCGCGAGCAATGCTCACATAGTAGAGCAGAGTGGCTATGGCGCTCAAAGCCGCAACAAGGTAGGTGCGTGCAGCCCACGACAGCGCGGTGCGTGCCATCTCGACTTGTTGTCCTTGCAGGGTACCGCTACTTTCGAGCCAAGTCATAGCTCTCGACGATGCGTTATACTCCACAGGCAGGGTCACAATAGAGAACAATGCCGAAGCGGCAATCATCGCGATACCCAGCCAAAAGAGTTGGGGCATAGTGTTAATCATCAACATACCAGCCAAAATCACCCAAGTCGAAAGGCTTGAACAAATCTGAATCACGGGCACCATAGCCGAGCGCATACGCAACGGGGCATAGCCTCGGGCGTGTTGCACAGCGTGTCCGCACTCGTGAGCCGCCACAGCCGCAGCCGAAACACTGCAACTGTTATAGACGTCGCTACTCAGATTCACGGTCAGGGTTTGGGGATTATAGTGGTCGGTGAGCATACCGGGGGTCGAAACCACCTTGACATCGGTAATGCCGTTGTCACGCAACATCTTCTCGGCCACCTCGCGGCCAGTCATTCCACCTGGGAACGGCACTCGCGAGTATTTGGCAAAAACGCTGCGCAGACGGCTCTGAACAATCAGACCCACCACACCGATGATAATAATCAGCAACCAATTCAAATTCACCATTTTGTGTTAAAGTTTTTTGTAGTTATAGTATGCGTTTGCTTGTTGGCTGGGCATCACAACAATCTCGCTGATGTTGACGTGCGCAGGCTGACTCACCGCCCAGATGATTGTCTCGGCAATATCTTCGCCGGTGAGAGGCTCCAACCCTGTATAAACGCCATCGGCCTTATCTTTATTGCCATGGAAGCGAACAAGTGAAAATTCTGTCTCGACCATACCCGGACGAATCTCGGTCACGCGAATGCCGTGACGCAGAAAATCGATGTGCATACCTTGGCTCAGTGCGTGCATAGCGTGTTTCGATGCGCAATACACTGCACCGTTCTCGTAGGTTTCGGTACCCGCAATCGAACCGATATTGACAATGTGTCCGCCACCCGCAGCAATCATCTTGCGCGAGATGATACGTGTCACATACAGAACGCCTTTGACGTTGGTATCAATCATTGCATCCCAGTCGTTCAGATCGCCTTGGTCGATGTGTTCAAGACCCGCAGCGAGGCCTGCATTATTGACCAGCAGGTCGATACGTTCGAATCCATCGGGCAGGTGTTCGAGGTTTGCGGCGCATTGGTGTTGGTCGCGCACATCAAAGCACAGAGCCTCAACCTGAATATCATACTCCTCTTCGAGAGTTCGTTTGAGTCGGCGCAGACGATCCACACGTCGGCCGGTGATGATAAGGTTGTATCCCTTTTCTGCCAAAGCTATTGCGGTTGCCTCGCCGATACCCGAGGTTGCACCCGTCACGATTGCATTCATTGCCATAGTTATTTGTGTTTGTAATGTTGTTAAACTGTTTCTAATTTTTGGTAAAGGTACAAAAAAGTTGTTACTTTGCACAATGCTTTAATACTTTTGTTTATGTCGCGCCTGCACACACCCCTATTCATAGCCCGCCGTCTGTCCGCTTCGGCCGATGGCGAGAGTCGTGGCACGATGATTCGTATCTCGATTGCCACCACGGCGCTCTGCATCGCGGTGATGATTGTGTCGTTGGCTGTGGTTGCGGGTTTCAAGCGCGAGATTTCGTCCAAGGTCGAGGGCTTTGTGAGCCAACTGCAAATTGTGGCGCTCACGTGGGAGGGCAGCAGCGGAACACCCGTCACACGCCTGCCCGAATTGGAGGCACAGCTCGCCACCGACCCCGATGTCAGCCGACTGAACGTGTTTGCCTCGCGCGGAGGTGTCATCAAAACGGATGCCGCGGTGGCAGGTGTGGTGCTCAAAGGCGTGGACGAGGGCTACGATATGAGTTTCTTCGAGAGGCATCTGGTGGAGGGCACAACTCCCAAGGTGGACTCGGCACGCCGCAAGGATGTGATGATTTCGGCGTCACTGGCATCGCTGCTCGATGTGAGCGTGGGCGACAAGGCGGAGTTTATGGTGGTCGAGAGCAATACGCCACCACGTCGTGACCGCTTCCGCGTGTGCGGAATCTACAACACGGGCTTCGGCGAGATGGACCGCACCCACGTCATAACCGACCTGCGCAATGTACAACGATTGTGTGGCTGGGAGTCGGACGAAATCACAGGCTACGAGCTGTCGGCCCGCAGCGAGAAGGCGGTCGGAGAGTTGGAGTATAGACTCTATATGTCAACGCTCGAAATCGAGGATACGCAGACACCCCTGATGGTGATTAATACCCGCAATAAATACCCCACAATCTTCGACTGGCTCAAAGCACACGACGTGAATGCGGCGGTAATCATCACCATTATGTTTGCCGTAGCACTGCTCAGCGCGCTGTCGGCACTGCTGATTATGTTGCTCGAACGCACCCAGACCATCGGCATACTCAAAGCACTCGGAATGTCCGACGGCGGAATACAGCAGATTTTCATTGCGCGTTCGTTGTTCATCACCCTTGCGGGAGCAGTGATTGGCGACATACTCGGAGTGGGCATCTGTCTGGCGCAGAAGCACCTGCACCTTATCAAACTCGACAGCGAAGGTTACTTCCTGAGCGAAGTTCCCATCTCGCTGAACCCCCTTTCGGTGGTATTGCTGGATGTTGGAGTCATCGCCCTGTTGATGGCCATCCTTGCGCTGCCGACACTTATAATTTCAAGAATCAAACCCGAAAAAACAATACGTTTTCAATAGATGAAACCCTACAACACACAAGACTCCAAGAAGAGTGAAATACGCGAAATGTTCAACCGCATTGCGCCAAGTTACGACTTTCTGAACCACCTACTGTCGCTCAATTTCGACCGCGTGTGGCGCCGCCGAATGGTACGACGTTTGTCGCAACACGCCCCTGCACGAGTGTTGGATGTGGCTACGGGAACAGCCGACGTGGCTATCAACGTGGCACGCAAATGCACCTACTGCCAAGTGGTGGGACTCGACCTGTCGGAGGAGATGGTACGCTATGCCACCCGTAAGGTTGAACAAAAGAGTTTGGCCGAGCGAATTTCGCTTGTTGTGGGCGACGCCGAGCAACTGCCCTTCGAAGAGGGCGAGTTCGACGCTGTGACCGCATCGTTCGGTGTGCGCAACTTTGGCGACCTGCCCCAAGGCCTCTCGGAGATGTGTCGCGTATTGAAGGCGGGCGGCAAGTGCTACATTATGGAGTTCTCGCGTCCCGACGACGTGCCTTTGTTTGCAAGTTTGTATCGTTTCTATTTCCACCACATACTGCCCGTTGTGGGAGGTTGGATTTCGCGCGACCGCAAGGCCTACGACTACCTACCCGGTTCGGTGGACGAATTCCCCTCACACACGACCTTCGAGGATATGATGCGCACTGCGGGATTCGCTGGGGTCGAGAGTCTGAAACTTATGTGGGGCGTAGCATACATCTACATCGGAACAAAATAAAAAAACAACGAGATATGAAGTCTATTCTGCGAATTTTGTGCGTAGCTGCCGTAGCATTTATGCTGGGCGGTTGCAACCCCTCATCGAAAATAACCCTGCACGGTGTGACCAACATCACATCGCCCAACAGCGCATCCACCATTTCGAGCCTCGGCACCAACCTGCAAGAGGCCGTAAGCAAGGTGTTCTCGCAAATGGGATCCGCAGTGCCCATCATCCTCAACGTGGATGCCGAGAACAGAATGGGCGTTAACCTCAAAGCTACCGAGGCGCAATTCACTCTCTCGGACGGCAAGAAAATCTATGCCACAGCCACTTTGAGCGAGCCCGTTATGTTGCGTCGCAAGACTCGCGAGATTGTTAAAGTACCCCTCGACGTCAAGCTCGAAGGCGGCATTCTGCAAACTCTGTCGCTTGTTCGCAAGGTGCTCAACTCGCCCGAAACAATGACTGTTCAGGGTGAAGTTACAGGCAAGTGCGCGGGCATCAAAAAGAAAAAAGTGGTCGAACCGCAACCACTTTCCGAATTTATGAGTAACTTTGCACAAAAGTAACCATCACTATGAAACATCTTTTAACGGCACTGATGCTGATGTTCGCCACCGCAGCAACAGCTCAAAACCTGCCGACATACAAACGCTCTTTGCAACAACCTGACTCGATTTGGGGCAGCAGCATCAACCTCTACGAAGCCACAGACGTGACCTCGTCGTTCGGTGCACTTGCCGCAAAACCCAAACAGAGCGAAGTTTATGGCTACCGCATCGAGATTTTTACCGACAACAGCCAGACCGCACGCGCCGCAGCATTCAAAACCAGTGAGGAGTTCTCGGTAATGTATCCCGACATCCCCACCAAGGTTTCGTACGACAAACTCTACTGGAAAGTTACCGTAGGTCAATGCGCCACAGCCGAAGAGGCCATCGCACTCTGGGGCAAAATCAAACAAACATACCCCAAAGCATTCCTCGCCCGCGAAACATTCCCTATCAAGGAACTGAATAAATAGTGATGTTCTTTTTGAGTCATCAAAAAGAACCAAAAAATGACCCGCAGACCGGGGGTGTAAAAATAGTAGGAGGTATCCCGATGGGACACCTCCTACTATTTTTATATAAACCACGGACGGGAATCATCTTTGATTCATTGACGATTCAAGAAGAGCAGCGTATATTTACATAGGTTACTTAATAGAATCGGGGTTGTCCACTGCTGGACAACCCCGACTTATTTTAGTTCTCGATTAACGAGATAACGGTAAACGAGTATTCAGCGGCGAGTCGATAAAGACAGTTCCACCGAGGGGAATTTCGGGACGCATAACATTGCTTGTGGGCTCGTAGCGGGGTGACGACACACGCATCTTGCGGCTGACGCGCAAGTCCTCGCTCGAAAATCCGAGGCTCAGGGTATAGGTATCGGCATCCACAACCCAGCGGTTGCCCGCATCGTCGTAGGCTGCAAAGTAACGCAACGGAACGCGGATAGTGATCACATCACTCTCGCCCGATGCAAGTTCGCGACTCTTGGCAAAACCTCGCAACTCCACAGCGGGTTTAGGCATACTCGGACGGCGTTGCGACGAGTAGAGTTGCACCACCTGTTTGGCAGGGCGGTCGCCAACATTTCGCACGCGGCAGGTGACACTGACGGTATCACCCTCCAACACTGCGGTCATTTGGTCGAGTTCGAATTCGCCATAGGTCAGGCCGTGTCCAAAGGGATAAGCCACAGGAATGTTGTGGGTTGCGTAGTCGCGATAGCCCACCCAGATACCCTCATAGTAGTTGGTATAGTCGATATTGGGTTGTTCATACATCTTCTCGGTCTCGGAGTAGCGATAGAACGAGGCGTTGCGGTCGTCCACATAGATATTCTCGGGGAAGGTCTGTGCCTTTACATCGGCATAGCTCATAGGCATCGACGCGGTGAGGTGTCCGCTGGGCGAAGTCTTGCCACACAGCACATCAGCCACAGCATTGCCACCCTCCTGACCCGGCAACCAACACAGCAGAATCGCATCCACCTTATCTCGCCACGCGGTAACATCAACCAGTCCGCACACATTCAGCACCACGCTAACCTTCTTGCCTGCACGGTGGAACTCCTCGCTCACTGCGTCAATCAGCGCCAGCTCATCGGCTTTGAGCAGGTAGTCATCCTTGATGTGGCGGTCATAGCCCTCGCCCGAATTGCGGCCAATGGTGATGATAGCCGCCTCGGAGGTTTGAGCCGCAGTGCGTGCCACCTCGGCAATATTAGGCAGTTGATTCTCCATAAACTTGGGCACACACCACAGACGTTTGGAGTTGATGGGGTCAAGGCGCTCCTTCTCAGTTGCCATATGCGCGGTATAGAGTTGGTCCACCTCGGGGTTGAGGTTGTAGCCTGCGTTCAGCATACCATCGCGCAGATCCACAACATAAGCCTTGTTCACCTCGCCCGAGCCTGTGCCGCCCGCAATAAACTTATAGGAGGTTGTACCAAACAGCGCCACGCCCTTGTCGGTAGTGACAGGCAGTGCTCGGTCTTCGTTTTTGAGCAGAATCATACCCTCGGCAGCAGCCTTGCGAGCCACCTCGGCGTGAGCCGCGAGGTCGGGAGCATCGGAGTGCTTGTAGCCACGGAACTTGGGCAACATCACCACCAACTGCAAGATACGGCGGCAGCAAGCGTCCAAGTGTTTTACCTCCAAGCGGCCATCCTCAACACCCTTCAACAGCGCGGTGTAGAGTTTGGTAAAACCGGGTTGGAGCATATCGTTGCCCGCCTGCATCTGCTTGACAACGTCCAATCCGCCGCCCCAATCCGACACAACGGCACCGCGGAAGCCCCACTCTCGGCGCATAATGCTATCCAAAAGTCCTGCGTCCTCGGAGGTGTAACGGCCATTCACAAAATTATAGGAGGTCATTACAGTCCACGGCTGCGCCTCCTCGATTGCAATCTGGAACACACGCAGATACAACTCACGCAGGGTGCGAATATCCACACGCGAATCATTAGCCAGACGGTTTATCTCTTGATTATTTACGGCAAAGTGTTTGATAGAGGTACCCACGCCCTTCGACTGCACACCGCGGATAAGCGCCGCAGCGCTCTTGCCCGCAAGCAGGGGGTCTTCGGAGTAGTACTCGAAATTACGGCCACACAGAGGGTTACGCATCAGATTGACACCGGGGCCGAGAATCACATCCACATTATATTCCAGCACCTCGGCACCCATAGCGCCACCCACCTCGGTGATGAGCTCTTCGTTCCACGACGAGGCCATAGCCACACCGATAGGGAAACCCGTACAATAGTAGGTGCGGTCGCTACCTCGACGCGTGGGCGAGATACGCAGACCCGCAGGGCCATCGGCAAACACCACAGCGGGGATGCCATACTTCTCCAACGGGAAGGTTGTGCCAGCCGCGCCGGGCACGATACTGCGGGTATAGCCCACAACACCGCGTGTCTCCTCATCCGACAGGAACGAGGTACCCACAACAAGGTGGCATTTCTCTTCGAGGGTCATCGCCTCGACAACTTGGTCGATATTGTCGGCCGCGAGTTTGATTTGCGCCGACAACGACAGCGTGGCAATCAATGCCGACGCTAACATCAATAATTTACGCATAAGGTTATGGAGTTGTTTTAGGTAGTTGGTTTTCTTTTCTTCTATAAAGAAGGTTATGCAACGGGAGGCTCAGGAGCACCCATATTGACCTTCTCGAAGCGATAACCCAAGCGGTAGAGCTCCATTGCTGCACCCAGACGGAACATCACACGAGTGGTACGTGCAAAGATATAGAACGCTTGTGTGGTTTGACCCTCTACCTGCTCGTGGCGGATGGTGGTGATGGCCGTTTGTGCTAATCCGCGCATAATCTCCTCGATGCGGGTTGCCTCGGGCGACTCCAATTTAAGTTTGAGGATATTTTGCACGATGTGCTCGTCCATATCGTCAAAACCACGAGGACCAAGCAGGTCGGTATAAGGCTCGGTCGAGTACAAAATCCAATCCTCGTCCCAGCGATGTGCCACTGCCATACCAACATAGGCAGCCCACGCAATGGCAGCTGCGGGATAGCTGTTGAGTTGGGGTACAGCGTCGGCCATATACTCGGGAGCAAGGTCGTGCCAGCGGGCGGTAATGTCGTCGGAGTCGAGCAGAGTTCCGTCGAGCGCTTGCAGCGAGGTGAGCTGACCGAGCAGTTTGGTCATAAGGTTATTTTCGAAGTCTTCGTAGTATTGGGTGTCTTTCTGTTCCATAACTTTTAAATAGATAACGGAGAAACACCTTTCGGCGTTTCCCCATATTTGTTACATTATTATCTTTTTTTTTGTGACTGATTGACGAGGAAATTTGTGCCGTGGGCCGCGGACAAAACCGCAATTTACTCTGCGTAAATGAGGATTTCGGACTCTCATACGGTGCAAATATACCCATCAACCACCTTTTTTGTGGCGGATTGACGAGGAAATTTTGTGCCGTGGGCCGCGGACGAAACCGCAGTTTACTCTGCGTAAATGAGGATTTCGGACGCAAGCACGGTGCAAAATTTACCGTCAAGACGCTGCAAAACTATGCCTCGCCCATCGAGAAACCCATTGTTACTTGCGAGGAATCGTCGTCTTTCATTGGCGGCGAGGGCAGGTTGATGCGTCCCAGTGCGCTCTCATATCGAGTAATATTCTCCTGCAACGACAGGAGCAACCTTTTGGCGTGTTCGGGAGCCAACACTACGCGGCTTTTGATTTTAGCCTTCGGCACGCCCGGCATAGTAGCCGCAAAATCAAGCACGAATTCCGATGACGAATGCGAGATAATCGCAAAGTTGGAGTAAACGCCTTGCGCCAGCTCCTCGTCTAACTGGATATCAATTCCAAGTTTTTTGATTTCAGACATAGTTTGTAGGTTGTAAGGTTGGTTTGCAGCAATCATCGCTACAATACGCAACCACAAAAATACAAACAACTCACTATGCGAAATCCATTCCAGCCAACAAGTTATCACCAATTTGTTGACAATTCGGCCATTTTCACTCTTTTTGGGCGGTTTTTGGGGCTATATGTCGCATCTACAACGCCTCGGCAACCACAAAAGTGCTGCCTCCGACATAAATCACGTCTTGTTTGTCGGCGCGACTGCGGGCGTACTTAACCGCCTGGCGAACATCCTCAACAACTTCGCCTTCGATGCCCGCCTCTTTGAATTTGGCAGCCAGCACCTCGGCAGGAAGTGCGCGCTCGACCTTGGCGCGGGTAAACACATAGTGAGCCTTGCGAGGCATAAGCGGCAGAATAGAATCCACATCCTTGTCGGACACCACACCCAGCACCATCCACAACTCGCGGGTGGCAATCTCACTCACCTGTGCCATTGCGTCGGTCAAACCGTGGGCATTGTGTGCCGTATCGCAAATAGTCAGCGGCGAGGTGCCGATGGTTTGCCAGCGACCCATAAGTCCCGTTTGGAAAGCAGCATCGCGAAAGCCCTCACGCAGAGCGCGGTTGTTGATACTCAGTGGCGTATGGTCGTGCATAATTTTGAGCGCGGTGAATGCGGTAACGATATTTTTGCATTGACATAGGCCCTGCAAGTCGTACTCCAACTCGCGGGTTGTGCCATTGCCCAGCGCCTCGATAGTGTAGCGGCTGCGACCACCGCCAACAGGTACAACATCAATGCACTCGAAGGCTTGGTCGGCAAAGCAGATAGGTGCGGTCATCTCGACTGCCACCTGCTCAAACACCTCGTCACTTTCGGGGTCGCTCTCGCCGATAATCACGGGCACGCCGCGTTTGATGATACCCGCCTTCTCGCGTGCAATCTCGCCAATAGATTCGCCCAACAACGCTGTGTGGTCAAGACCGATATTGGTAATCACGCTCATAATGGGGGTTATGATATTGGTGGCGTCGAGCCTTCCGCCCAAACCCACCTCGATGACTGCAACATCCACATTGCAACGCTCGAAATACTTGAACGCCATAGCCGCGGTCATCTCGAAGAACGACAGTCCGAGACTCTCCATCTTGGAGCGATAGCGCTCAACAAAGCTCACAACCTCCGACTCATCAATCATCTGACCATCAACGCGAATACGCTCGCGGAAGTCCAGCAGGTGGGGCGAGGTAAACAGTCCGACGTGGTAGCCTGCCGACTGCAACACCGACGCAATGGTGTGCGATACCGAGCCCTTGCCGTTGGTACCCGCAACGTGAATTGTGTGGTAGCTTCGTTGGGGATTTCCGAGGGTGCGGCAGAACGAAGATATGTTGTCCAAACCGGGTTTATAGGCATCGCTGCCAATGTTTTGGAACGAGGGCAGCGAGGTGTACAGATATTGGAGTGTTTCGGCGTAGGTCATTATTTCGATTGTTTTGTTTTTTTGTTCGATTTAGGCGCAGGTGCATCGACCAGCAGATCGCGGCGGCGGTAGGTATAACCCACAAAGTAGAGCATACCCAACACAAACAGCAAACGTGCGATGCGAACAATCCAGTCGCCATAAAGGGTGTAGAGTGTCTGACGGCTTTCGAGCGGCACATCGGCCGAGAGAGTTCCGCGCTCATCCCATCCCAGACGCTCGGTAACATCACCTCGGGGCGAGATGAATCCCGAGATACCGGTATTGGCACTGCGGGCAATGCTTCGGCGGTTTTCGATGGCGCGCAGACGCGAGAAATCGAAGTGTTGGCGGTGGATAGGCGAAGTTCCCCACCAGCCGTCGTTGGTAATCACATTCATAACTTCTGCACCTCCGCGAACATACTCCGCAAAGTGGGCGCCATAGATAGATTCATAGCAGATGGCCGTTGCGTATTTGGTATCGCCCAAACTGCACACTCGGCGGAAGGAGTCGTAGCCAAGTTGGCCTGTCATACCGCCCAAATCCACAAAGTTGTCCAACAAGCGGAAGATAGCCCAGTCGGGCAT
Source organism: Rikenellaceae bacterium (assembly GCA_045613745.1). Taxonomy (GTDB): domain Bacteria; phylum Bacteroidota; class Bacteroidia; order Bacteroidales; family Rikenellaceae; genus UBA940. The sequence continues at coordinate 140,788 of JAZLBP010000009.1, forward strand.
CATCTCCACACCGATAACGAGTTTGGACTTGTGGCTTATTTCAACGTTGCGTGTGGTATCGATGCTCAATGCAGAGTTATAGACATCGTACCACGGGCCGCGGCGACGGCGAGCGGTGCGTGTGGGGCGCTCCTCACCGGGATAGAAACGATAGGTGGTTGCACCCGTCACAATCTCGGCCGAGGGGTAGCCTTCGGCAAGCACTCCGCGCAGTGCATCAATCGATGCGCCCACGATTTCGCCACCTTCGACAAGTCCCTCGTCAATGGCGGTTTCGGGCATAACAATCAGTCGGGTAGCCTCGGGTGCCTCTTTGGCAAGGTTCACAAGGTTGGCAGTTTGCTGCTCTTGGCTCATCGAGAACTTCTCGGTATAGGCGTCAATATTGGGTTGCACGATAGTAACGGCAAGTGTGCGCTCCGAGGGTTTGTACGACAGGTAGAGCGCAAGCGACACAGCACAAGGCACAACAACCGCTGCGGCAAGACCCACAGCAAGGCCGCGGCGCTCACCTTTGGGACGTTGCACAAGTTCCCACGCAAGGATGTTACACAACAGCACCCACAACGTACCGCCATAAACGCCCGTCCACTCGTACCACTGTACAAGCGCGGGGCCAAAGCCGTGCGAGAATCCGTTACCGAGGTTCAACCACGGGAACGAGGCCTGCGAGATATTGTAGAGATGTTCGCCCGCAACCCACGCAGCCACCAGCACCACATAGGCCAGCGACTTGGGGGCGCGTTTCGACACAAAGTGATAGAGCATAAAGGGAGTGGCTGTATAGAACAGACCAAAAAACAGCGAGGCAAACACGCCTATGGGTGCGGCAATCCACACACCCCACACATCGGCCACATACCACAGCGTCCACAGCAGAGTGGTCCATCCCGCCATTTTCCAGAACGAACGGACTGACCCATCGAGCGAAGCACTCACACTCAACAGCGGAACAAGCGCCACAAGCAGCGTAAGGCCCGAGCCTCCAAGCCACGCAACAGCCAGCAAAACGGCCGACAAAACTATTTTCAGAAGGTTGTTTTTCATTTTTCGTTGCTCAAAATTTCTCACAAAGATAATATTTATTATTTTTGCGAGTATTACCGACGAACTATTTTCGACGCAAAACGGCACAATGACTCTTGAATTCCTTGTTCGAGGCTTGATTATCGGCCTCATAGCATCCATAACACTCGGCCCTGTGGGAGTGCTTTGCATCCAACGAACGCTGAGCAAGAATCGCAATGCCGGATTGGTGTCGGGTTTTGGAGCCGCAACCGCCGACACGATGTTTGCAACCGTGGCATTCTTTTTCATCGCGCTTGTCAGCGCCTTTATCGAGGAGCATATGAACCTCATCACACTGATTGGTGGCGGCTGCGTGACCTTTGTCGGAATCCGAATCTATATGAGCAACCCCGTGGTACAGATACGCCGCAACCGTGCGGGCAAAACCAATCTGTGGCAGGATTTCATATCGACATTCTTCCTGACACTGACCAACCCCGCATTCATCCTGTGGTTGATGGTCATCTTCTCGGCCTTCAACCTCAACTACGACCCCACCGCGCCCGACAATCCCACACGCGTGGCGGGCGGAATCCTGATGATTTCGGGTTTCTTTGGCGGAGCGTGTCTGTGGTGGTATCTGCTGACGCTGGGTGTCAACACTCTGCGACGCCGTTTCCGCCCGCGCCACCTGTTGTGGCTCAACCGCACGACGGGTGTGATTATCGCCCTGCTCGGAGCCGCAGCCGTAATTTCCACCGCAATTAAAATGATTAGACTATAATGACAACTCCGGATACAAAAAAACTCACCATTGCCATCGACGGATTCTCGTCGTGCGGCAAAAGCACCTTTGCAAAGCAGATTGCTGCCAAACTCGGTTATGTGTTTATCGACACCGGAGCGATGTATCGTGCAGTGACGCTCTATGCCATCGAAAGCGGAATCATCAGCAACGGCATTCTCGACACCGAGAGGCTTATTTCCAAACTCGATGAGATTGAAATCACCTTCCGATACAACAAAAACCGCGGTGCCGCCGACATCTACGTAAATGGCGATGCTGCCGAGGGACGCATACGCACAATCGAGGTAAGCAACCTTGTGAGCCGCGTAAGTTCGGTCGCCGAAGTACGCCAGAAACTTGTGGCGATGCAACAGGCGATGGGCAAAAGTGGCGGTGTGGTACTTGACGGACGCGACATCGGAACGGTTGTGTTCCCCGATGCCGACATCAAACTCTTTATGACCGCCGACCCGATGGTTCGTGCCGAGCGTCGTTACAAGGAGTTGCAGGCCAAAGGCGACGGCGCATCGCTGGAGGAGGTCTATCGCAACGTTGTGGAGCGCGACGAGGCCGACCAAAACCGTCCCATCAGCCCGCTGCGCAAGGCCGACGACGCCATCACTCTCGACAACAGCCATATGACCGTCGAGGAGCAGATGGAGTTTTTTATGGACCTTTACAACAAACAGATATGCAAGTAGAGATTGACGCAGGGTCGGGTTTCTGCTTTGGTGTGGTGACCGCCATCGGCAAGGCCGAGCAGGCGATAGCCTCGGGCAAAAGGGTCTTCTCGCTGGGTGACATTGTGCACAATGCCGAGGAGCAACACCGACTCGAAAAACTCGGACTCAGTACCATTGACCACAACGGCATTGCAGGCGTGGAGCAAGGTACCATCCTTGTACGCGCCCACGGAGAGCCCCCCTCGACATATCGCAAATTCGAGGAGTGCCACGTGCCCTACATCGATGCCACCTGCCCCGTAGTGGCCAAACTGCAACAAAGAGTCAAGGAGGCCTATGCTCGAATGACAGAGTGCGCGGGTCAGGTTGTGATTCTGGGCAAGAAGGGACACGCCGAGGTGGTGGGACTCACAGGTCAGGTGGGTGACGACTGCATTGTGGTGGAGCGCATCGAGGATCTCTCGCGCGTGGATTTCAACCGCCCCGTAACGTTGCTGTCGCAAACCACCCAGAGTCTGGAACTCTTCGGACAGATTGCCGACGAGATTCGCAGCCGAAGCACCAATCCCGAGAGTGTGGTTATTCAGGACACCATCTGCCGACAAGTAGCCAACCGCGAGCAGGGACTCCGCGAGTTTGCCACACGATTCGACGTTGTAATCTTTGTGTGCGGACGCAAGAGCAGCAACGGCAAGGTGCTGTATGATGTGTGTCGCAGCGCCAATCCCCTATCCTACTGCGTCGAAAACGAGAGCGAAATCGACACCGAGTGGTTGAAGGGCGCACAGAGCGTAGGCGTGTGCGGAGCAACATCAACTCCCGCGTGGCTTATGGAACAGGTTGCCAAATATATCGAAACACTATGAGCGAAGTAAGAGCAAAAAAAGCACTCGGCCAGCACTTCCTGACCGACAAAAACATATCACGAAAAATTGCTGACGCCATCAGCGGCCCCGCCACCGTTTTGGAGGTAGGTTGCGGTATGGGTATGCTGACCCAATTCCTGCTCGAACGCGAGGATTTGACAACGTGGGGTGTCGAAATCGACACCGAGAGCGTGGCATACCTGCACGAACACTACCCCGACTTTACCCCGCGACTGCTGGGCAGCGACTTCCTGCAAATGGACCTGGCCAAGATGTTCCCCGAGGGTGTGACCGTTGCGGGCAACTTCCCCTACAACATCTCGTCGCAGATTTTCTTCAAGGTGTTGGAGAACCGCGCCATCGTTCCCGAGTGCGTGGGTATGATTCAAAAGGAGGTTGCTGTGCGTCTGGCCGAGCCTCCCGGAAGCCGCGAGTATGGCATCCTGAGCGTGCTGTTGCAGGCGTGGTACGACATCGAGTATCTATTCACTGTCCACGAGAATGTATTCAACCCGCCGCCCAAAGTAAAGAGTGCGGTCATAAGACTGCGTCGCAATGGCGTGACCGATTTGGGTTGCGACGAGGCACTGTTCATCAAGGTGGTGAAGGCTTCGTTCAGCCAACGTCGCAAGATGATTCGCAACTCGTTGCGCTCGGTATTCACCCAGCTGCAAGGCGAAGAGCACCCCTTCTTCAGCCGCCGTGCCGAGCAGTTGAGCGTAGCCGAGTTTGTCGAGCTCACCAACTGGGTAGCACAATTTGTCGGCTAACCACTAATGCATAATAGAGAATACTCAATATGAAAAAGCTACTTATTCTGCTGTTGGCCGTAGTGGCCGTACAGCTCAATGCGCAGGATTTAGCGCACTACAAGAAAATCATCAAGGAACTGAGTTCGGCCAAGTATCAAGGTCGTGGCTACGCTTGTGACGGAGCCAACAAAGCGGGCAAATATTTGGCAAAGGAGTTCGCCAATGCGGGCGCAGACGAGGTGACCTGTCAGCCCTTCAAGATTGACATCAACACACTGCCCGGCAAGATGGAGATTGCAATCGACGGCAAGAAACTCGTTCCCGGCCAAGATTTTACGCTGCGTGAGTTCACACCAGGACTCAAAGGCGAGTTCAACCTCTACTACATCGACACCGCCAACTACAACGCCGCAAAGATTTTTGCAGACCTCGCGCTGCCCGAGAACAAGGGAGCATTTGTGGTGTGCGACTTCTGGTTTACCTACAAACATTCGGCCGATTTCAAGCGTATGCAAAGCAATGCCGAGTGTGCCAACGGCGGTTTGATCTACATCTGGGAGGCTCCCCTGAAATACTACAAGGCCTATGCCGACCGCGTGGTGGACAAACCTATGATGTGGGTTACCCCCGATTTCCCCACCAATGCCAAGACCATCAAGGTGGACATCGAGAACGAGTTCTTGAAGGATTACGAGTGTTTCAACGTGATTGCCAAGGTTGAGGGCCGTCGTCACGACAGTTGCTATGTCTTCACCGCACACTACGACCACCTCGGCAAGTTGGGCAAGAAGACCTTCTTTGCAGGCGCACACGACAACGCATCGGGAACTGCCGCCATCGTGACCCTTGCGGAGCACTACACCAAGAACCAACCCGAATACGACATGTACTTCATCGCCTTCTCGGGCGAGGACGCCTATCTGCGCGGCTCGGAGTGGTATGTTCGCAATCCGATTGTACCCCTCTCGCAAATCAAATATCTGTTCAACCTCGATATGATTGGCGACAACAACCCCGAACTCTATTGCGAGGTTAGCGACGAGGGTATGGCTGGTTATGCCGAGTTTGAGAAAATCAACAGCGCCAAGGGTTACTTCAAAGCACTCGACCGCGGCAAACTCGCAGGCAACAGCGACCACTACCCCTTTGCACAACGTGGCGTTCCCTGCATCTTCCTCGAAAACAAGGATGGCGACGCGTTCAAGTACTACCACACAATCTACGACACTTGGCAGAACGCAATCTTCGACAGCTACGAGCCGCTGTTCAAGATGGTTACCGATTTCGTCGAGAAGTATTAGACCACACATCTACAAACACAACAAGAGCCTGTCCGATGCGGACAGGCTCTTGTTATATTCAGCAGTAACGGCTTACAAAATGAAGCGGCGGATGTCGTTGCCGAAGGCGAAAATCATCAGCGCAACAAGCAGAATCATACCCACGATTTGGGCATACTCCAAAACCTTGTCGCTCGGCTTGCGGCCCGTAATCATCTCCCACAGTACGAACACAATGTGACCACCATCAAGACCCGGAACGGGCAGGATGTTCATCACAGCAAACACCACACTCAGCAGTGCCGCGATGCGCCAAAACGAGAACCAATCCCACTCGTTGGGGAAGATGCTACCGATAGCGATGAAGCTACCCAGCGATTTATAGGCCTCGGTTTTGGGTTTGAACATAAGTTCGATTTGGCTCCAATACGAAGCAATCTCCTCGCCTGTGCGGCGGAAACCTACGGGGATAGATTGCAGCAGCGAGTACTCGCGCACCTGTACGGGGATAAACTCGCTGAAAGGTTTTAAATAGACACCGATTGCGCCCTCGTCCGACACGGCTACGGTCAAGGTATCGCACACCTCGCCACGCACAACAGCAAGGCTTACCTCACCACCTTTGGCCTCGGCAATACGTGCGCGGATGTCGTCGGCAGCCACCAGCGACTCGCCATTGACAGCAGTCACGCGGTCGCCCGCTTGGAGTCCGGCCAGAGCCGCACCACCATCCTCGGCAACTTGTGCAATCTCAAAGGGCATACGAGGCATCATAAAGTCGGCCGAATTGAGCATTTTGGGAGTATAGTCGGCGCGGATGAACACATCAACAGTGTCGCTACCACGCAGCACTTGCACCTTCTTAACCTGCTCGATAACCATAGTGCTATAAATCTTGGCAAAGTCATCAACCTCTTGTCCGTCAAGAGTCAGGATGCGGTCGCCATCCTCGAAACCGATTTCGTGAGCCAGCTCATTGAACGAGTAACCCCACTGCATATCTTTGTTGTCGAAATAGCGTTCGCCCCAAGCATAGCTCATACCTATATAAATAAGACACGCAAGGATGACGTTCATCATCACACCGCCCGCCATAATCAGCAGTCGTTGCCACGCGGGTTTGGAGCGAAGTTCCCACGGTTGGGGCTCCGAGGCGAGTTGATCCTTGCCTTTGGTTTCGTCAATCATTCCCGACAGCGACACATAGCCACCCAGCGGCAACCAGCCCATACCATACTCGGTCTCGCCACGACGGAAGCTGAACAACTTGAAGCCGGGGTCGAAGAACAAGAAGAACTTCTCGACTCTGACCTTGAAGAGTTTTGCAAACATAAAGTGTCCTAACTCGTGCACCATCACAAGCAGTGAAAGGCACACCACGAGTTGGGCAATTTTGATAAGTATATCCATTTCTTTATAAAAGTGTGTTGTTAATATTTCTGAATGAATGTTTCGGCCACGCGGCGCGCCTCACGATTAACCTCGGCGTAGTCGTCGAGTGAGGGTCGGCTAATGAGCGGCATTGTGTCGAATGTGTGGGCTATAGTTTTGTAAATGTCGGTATAGCCGATTTTGCGGCCCAGGAAAGCCGCCACAGCCACCTCGTTTGCGGCGTTAAAAATACAACCCGCAGTGCCACCCTCGCGCAAGCAGTGGTATGCCATATCCAGCGCGGGATACTTCACGCGGTCCACAGCGCGGAACGTAAGGTTGGGGTTAGCCAAAAAGTCAAACGACGGAGCCTCCAACGCCAAGCGCGCAGGGAAGCTCAGTGCATATTGAATCGGGATGCGCATATCGGGTGTTCCGAGCTGGGCCTTGATTGCGCCATCGGCAAACTCCACCATCGAGTGGACTACCGATTGCGGGTGAATCAACACATCAATCTGCTCGGGACGCAGGTTAAACAGCCATCGCGCCTCAATCACCTCGAAAGCCTTGTTGACCAAGGTTGAAGAGTCGATGGTAATCTTGGCACCCATATTCCAATTGGGGTGTTTGAGCGCCTGCTCAACGGTTACGTTTGCAAGCTCCTCGGCAGGAGTATCGCGGAACGAGCCGCCCGAAGCAGTAACTATAATCTTGCGAACGGGTGAGTGTTCGCCAACCAAGCATTGGAAAATCGCCGAGTGCTCGGAGTCGATAGGCACAAGTGCACTGCCCTCGGTGCCAACCAATCCCATCACAATATCGCCCGCCACCACAAGGCTCTCCTTGTTGGCCAGAGCGAGTTTTTTGCCTGCACGCAGAGCCGCAACCGACGGGTGCAGACCTGCATAGCCCACCAGCGCATTGACAACAACATCGACATTGGAACCTGCGGCAACCTGCGCCACAGCATCGGCTCCTGCATACACCTTGATGTCGGTGTCGGCAAGCGCCTCGGAGAGTGCAGCATAGTGCGCAGTGTCGGCAATCACAACGCTGTCGGGCAGGAATTTACGAGCCTGCTCCGCCAAGGTCTGCCAACGGCTGTGGGCCGTCAGTGTGATAATCTCAAACAGGTCGGGGTGTTGCTCCACCACTTCGAGTGTCTGGCAACCAATCGAACCTGTCGAGCCGAGTAGTGCGATGCGTTGTTTCATAGGAATGATGAAATGCTTAAAAAACTATATATCCTTCGGGGTCGATGGGGGCACCCTTGTACCACAACTCCAACTCAACCTCCGAGGGTGTTGCCTCCGACGATTTGTCGGCATCGGCCTCGCCTGCGGTGGCAATAACCTCGCCCGCGCGAACGTGCGCACCGACACCCTTTTGCAGAGTGGTATTGCCTTTGTATGTCGAAAGCAGATTGTCGGAGTGTTGGATGGTGACAACATATCCGTCGTCGGGCGACCAATAGCCCGCAACGATAGTGCCGTCCTTAACCGCCGAAACGGTTGCCGAAGCCTCAACGCGCAGACGCACACCAAAGGCCTCGTTCTTGGGGTCGAAACGTCGGGTTATCACACCCTGAACAGGGGCCAGCATATCGAGTTGTGCGCGGGTGCTTTTGCGTGCCGCTGCCGCCGCTGCAATGCTATACTCGCCCGTACCCTCGATTTGTGCACGAAGAGCCGAGTCGGCCGCCGAGGTGGGGATAAGTTCCTTGCTTTTGATATCGATGCTGTCGCCCACCATCTCGACATTGCGAACGATGGGGGTTTTGCCGTCAACAATCAGCGAAATATTGTCGCTATACACCAGCAGGTTGTTCATCTCGCGCTCCATCGAATCGAGTCGCACGATATTGTCAATAAGAAGGTTGCGTGATTTTTCGCCGGGGGTGCCGGGAATCATATCCAGGATGGGGGTATAGGCAACAATGCCGATGGCTGCGAACATCATCAGGGCAATCAGTGCGACCATACCCAGCAGCACCTGCCACGGGCGCACAACCACAAACCAAGCTTCGGAGGTGTTGTCGGCAGAGTCGATACTAATCTGGTGGCGTCCTGCAAACCAGCCCCAGAATTTTGCAAATATGTTTTTATTTTGTGTCATAATCTCCACAAAGATACGAATTTCGTTGTGATTTACCAAAAGTTTAAGTCTGGGACGGCGGGAAACTCGAAAAAAGTAATATCTTTGCACTATCGAAGACGAATTTATAACGAATATTAAATACAAATTATTATGAAACCTACACTTCTCGTTTTGGCTGCCGGTATGGGTAGCCGCTATGGTTCTCTCAAACAAATGGACGGTATCGGTCCCGGTGGCGAGGCGATCATCGACTACTCGATTTATGACGCAATCCGCGCAGGATTCGGCAAAGTGGTATTTGTAATCCGCCACGCTTTCGAGAAAGATTTCCGCGAGGTATTCACCCCCGAGCGCTTTGGTGGCAAAATCGAGGTTGACTTCGTATTCCAAGAGCTGGACAAACTGCCCGAGGGATTCACCGTTCCCGAAGGTCGTGAGAAACCCTGGGGTACCAACCACGCTGTGCTGATGGCAAAAGATGCTATCGACACTCCCTTTGCAGTTATCAACGCTGACGACTTCTACGGCAAGGATTCGTACCAACAGCTCGCTAACTACCTCCGTTCGCTGGAGGGCCAAACCAACAGCTACTGTATGGTAGGCTTCCAAATCCAAAACACCCTGTCGGAGAATGGTAGCGTATCGCGTGGCGAGTGCGGTGTTGATGCCGAGGGTAACCTCACCTCGATGGTTGAGCGTACCGCAATCGAGCGCATCGACGGCCAAATCCAATACACCGACGAGAACGGCAAGGTGTGCGTAATGGCACCCGAGGCTCCTGTGTCGATGAATATGTTCGGCTTTACTCCCGACTACTTCGCACACTCGGAGGAGTACTTCAAGACCTTCCTTTCGGAGAATATGGCAAACCTCAAATCGGAGTTCTACATCCCCACTATGGTGAACAAACTCATCGGTGACGGCACTGCCAAACTGAAAGTTCTTACCACCTCGTCGCAATGGTTCGGTGTGACCTACAAAGCTGACCGTCCTGCGGTTGTTGAGCGTCTGCAAGCCCTCATCGCTGCTGGCGAATATCCCGAGTACCTGTGGAAATAGAACAATATATCTGGGGAATGACCGCCGAGGGACAGGCAGTGTTGGTCTATAAACTGACCAATGCGCGCGGTGCCTCGGTGGAACTTTGCAACATCGGCGCCTCGGTGCGCTCGATTGTTGTACCCGACCGCGACGGCAATATGGCCGACGTTGCGCTGGGCTACAAAGAGTGGCAAAGCTACATCGACGACCCTGCCGCTATGGGCAAAAGCGTCGGTCGATATGCCAACCGCATTGCAGGCGGACGTTTCGAGCTGAACGGCGCGGAGTATCTACTTGCACGCAACAACGGACCTAACCACCTGCACGGCGGAGTCGATGGCTTTGCACGCAGAGTGTGGGATAGTTCGGTCGAGGGCGACTTTGTGGTTTTCACTCTCACAAGCGAGGATGGCGACCAGGGCTACCCCGGCGAGCTGACCGTTCAGGCGGAGTACTATTGGAGCGACGACTGCGAGTTGGAGATTACCTACCGCGCGGTGTCGAATGCCGATACTATCGTAAACCTGACCAACCATATGTATCTCAACTTGGCGGGCGAGGCAAGCGGATCGGTGCTTGACCACCACTTGCAACTCGACTGCTCGAAGTTCCTGCCCAACGACGCAGTACAGATTCCTACGGGCGAAGCCCACGAGGTTGAGGGTACACCGATGGATTTCCGAGTGGCAAAGAGATTTGCCGAGGGTATCAATTCGGACTTCAACTTTATGCAACAAGTCCGAGGTTACGACCACTGCTGGGTAGTTGACGGCTGGAAGAAGAATATTCTTGGCCGCGTGGGTTGTTTGAGCTGCGAGGCAAGCGGCCGCAAGGTCGAGGTACTGTCGTCGCAACCCGGAGTACAGGTCTATACGGGTAATTGGCTGCAAGGTACACCCACAACCAAGAGTGGCGGTCGCTACCGCGACCACGATGGCGTGGCAATCGAGTGTCAGGCGTGGCCCGACTCGCCCAACAAGCCGCAATTCCCCTCGGTGGAGTTGAAGGCGGGCGAACGATATGTGCAGAAGATTGTTTACAGATTCGACACCTTGTAGCGGTCGAAAAGTTCGGCGGGGGTGATTTCGCGATAATGTCCATCGCAACACTCATATGCCAGGTGCTCTATACCGTTGGTCAGAAGAAGTGCCTGTGCGCCGAGAATATAGTTATAGCGGACGGCTTGGTCAAGTACCGAGCCGTCTGTTATTTTTACGTCGGGGGCCTTGCACTCACACACCACAACCGCCTTGCCGTCAGCGCCATACGCAACCACATCGGCACGCTGATTGACACCATGCATATCCACCGCCACCTCTTGCGAAAGGTGTCCTGCATCGTAGCCCATAAGGCCGAAAAGTCCCACCGCGTGACGACGCACCCACTCCTCGGGAGTGAGTACCAACCACACCCCGCGCAGGTCGTCCCAGATGTGCGGAACGCCCTCAATTCGACGCATACGCGCCTTGATGGGTGGAAGATTGAGTTTCGGGGTGAGATTCATAATAAGATTTTAGCGAAAAAAGTTTATCTTTGTGGCGGGTTCGCCCCACAAAAGTAAAATATTTCCCCAAAAAAGAGAAACGATGACCAGAAAACTATATACTTTGGCACTATTTGTTGTGTGCGCCCTGTCGGCAGCGGCACAACAATGGAACAATTCGGCCGACAGCACTTCGCTGGGCGCAGAGCCTTCGCGCGGCGATGTGGTGAGCTACGCCTCGGCCGATGACGCCGTACGCAAGAGCTACGGCAAGTCGCAATATCTTGTTCCGTTGGAGGAGTTCGAGCAAACACGCACCGACTACGGAATGAGCTACAAGACCACATTCAAAGTTCCCTTTGCGTGGCTCGACCGCCAGCTCTTTCTGCACGTCGGCAAGGTATCAGCAGCCTATGAGGTGTGGGTCAATGGTCGTCGCGTAGGATACACCCAGACCGCAAGCACACCTGCGGAGTGGGATTTGAGCCGCTACTCGGCAGAGGACGACAACACACTTGAAATCCGCGTGGTGGATAGCTACTCGGCCCAAGCATTGGAGAGCAGTCGCACCACACGCGAGGCTGTTTTGCAGGGCGATGTCTATCTACTAGCGCAACCCAAAGTGCGTGTACGCGACGTGTCGGTAGCTACCGCAATGAGCGGCACCGATGGTCTGCTGTCGCTGGGAGTGATTCTCAAAAGCCACCTGCTCAACGACAAGGAGTACAAGGTGTGGTATGAACTCATCTCGCCGCGTGGCGAGGTTGTGGCATCCGACTACCGCACTGCAACCCTCGGAATGAGGGGCGAGGATACCGTAACCTTCTTCCGCCGTATGCCCGAGATTATGACTTGGAGCCACGAGCAACCCTGTCTTTATACACTGGTCGTAAAGACCCAGCACGAAGGTCGTTTCAAGGAGTATGTGTCGTTCAATATCGGTTTCCGCACCATTGCTGTGGATGCCGACCACGTTGTGACACTCAACGGCGCTCCACTGCGAATTGTCAGCAAGGATTACGCTCCGAGCAGCGACATCAACCAAGTGGCAGCCGAGATTGCCACAATGCGCAACGAGGGCATTACAATGCTCAACGTAATTGGCGCGCCCCAAAGCCGCAGTTTCTATGACGTGTGTGACAGCCTCGGAATGTATGTGTGTGCCTCGGTGGACATCGACACCCACACCAGCAGCGACAGCCGAGCACTTGGAGGCAACCCCGCCAACGACCCGACAATGTGGCCCCATTATCGCGAGCGCACATTGGCGCTGTATCACTCAACCAAGAACTATCCCTGTGTGATTATGTACTCACTGGCAGCCAACCCCGCCAACGGCTACAACCTCTACGAGAGTTATCGCATGCTGAAATCGTTGGAGAAAGACCGCCCCGTGGTGTTGCACGGCAGCAACGAGTGGAACAACGACAGCCTGAATATGAATCGTATGGCCTCGCTGCGCCGCACCAACCTCGATAGTTGGGTTGCGCTAATGTGCGAGGATGCAGCGAAGGGCAAGATTAAAATTGCCAACACCCGTCACTACACACCGCTTCTCGGTCAGTTGCACTACACCGTAAAGGTCGGTCGCAAGACCATATCGTCGGGCGCTGTCCCCGTACGAGTTTTGCCCCAAGGCGACACCGAGGTGGCAATCCCCCTGAAAGGCGTTCCGAGCGGCAAGGCTTTCAGCATCGAGGTGGAGGTGGTGCGACTTGCCGTCATCAACAAATATGAGGTAGGTGCCGACCACTCGCAAGCAGGCAACGAGAGCCTTGCAAGCAAAACATTCGACGGAGTGCTTTAATCCAAGTAACGGGCAAGGAAGTATGAGAGTCTGTGTTGTGGCAATGATGTGTGCATTGATGTGGTGTGTGTCGTGTGACCGCGCCCCACAAGCGCAGCGCCCCACCCCTGCCCCAACCTCGGCTCCACAAGTGCGCACTGCAACCATCCGCATCGTGGGTGATGTGATGCAACACGCGCCCCAAATCGAGGCCGCACTCACCACCACGGGTTACGATTATGCGCCCTGCTTTGAAGGTGTAAAGGAGTGGCTGGCGGCAGCCGACCTTACCATTGCCAATCTCGAAACCACGCTTCGTACCGAAGGCCCTTATAGTGGCTATCCGCGTTTTGCTGCTCCTGCCGCACTGGCCACAGCTTTGGCCGACGCCGGTGTGGATGTAGCTCTGCTTGCCAACAACCACATTTGTGACCGAGGAGGCGATGGCGTGCGACGTACGGTTGCTGTGCTCGACTCGGTGGGTATTGCCCATACGGGAGCCTATGCCGACCTGCCCGACTACGCCCGCAACAATCCGCTTATGGTGACGGCAGGTGATTTCCGCATCGCAATTATGAACTACACCTACGGCACGAACGGACTGCCCATCGGCCGTGGCACTTATGTAAACCTGCTCGACACAGTACGCATTGCTGCCGATATGGAGCGTGCACGAACTGCCGACATCCGAGTGGTGTGCGTGCACTGGGGCGAGGAGTATCACCCACGACCCTCGAAGGCGCAACGCGAAATGGCCGACTGGCTCTATCGCCACGGCGCAACGGTAGTGATTGGAGGTCACCCGCACGTTGTGCAACCCGTCGAGGTGTTGGCCGACCGCAAGGGACGAACTCGCGGCGTGACGTTCTACTCGCTGGGCAACTACGTATCGAACCAGACTATGCAGGGCACCGACGGAGGAATGGTGGCAACGCTCCATTTCCGCCACGAGGAGGGCGACCTGCTCAAAATATCGGCCGACTGGGATTTTGTGTGGACGCACCGAGGTTGGTCTAATGGCCGCCGAACATACCGCGTATTGCCATTGAGCGAGGCGCAAACCGCCGTTAAAGACACCACCGCGTGGCGCGCGAGCCGTTTTGAGCGCAGTTGCCGAAGATTCCGCACCGCCGACACAGTGATTGTTGGGCGCGGGTTTGTGCGTTTGAATTAAAAAACGTAAATTTGCACGATTGAGAACGCGCCTAAGAAAAGGGGTCGTTCCGGTGTTACTTTGATTAGGAAATAACGAATTAAAAAATATAAAAAAGACTATGGACGAAAAGATTATTTTCTCGATGGTGGGCGTGAGCAAAGTGCTCAACAACCAAAAGAAAATCCTCAATAACATCTACCTGTCGTTCTTCTATGGTGCCAAGATTGGTATCATCGGTCTGAACGGCTCGGGTAAATCGACCCTGATGAAGATTATCGCAGGTATCGACAAGAGTTTCCAAGGAGAAGTTGTATTCTCACCCGGCTACACCGTTGGCTACCTCGAGCAAGACCCGCACCTCGATCCCGAGAAGACCGTTCGCGAGTGCGTTGAGGAGGGTTGCGCCGAGACTGTGGCTCTGCTCAAAGAGTACGAGGAGATTAACCTCCGCTTTTGTGAGCCTATGAGCGACGACGAGATGAACAACCTCATTATGCGCCAAGGCGAGCTGACCGAGAAAATCGAACAAGTAGGTGGATGGGAGCTGGACACCGTATTGGAGCGCGCAATGGACGCTCTGCGCTGTCCCGATGGCGACACCCCCGTCAATGTATTGAGTGGTGGTGAGCGTCGTCGTGTGGCTCTGTGCCGACTGCTGTTGCAACAACCCGACGTACTGCTGCTCGACGAGCCGACCAACCACTTGGATGCCGAGAGTATCGACTGGTTGGAGCAACACTTGCAACAATACAAGGGTACGGTTATCGCCGTAACCCACGACCGTCACTTCCTCGACAACGTAGCAGGTTGGATTTTGGAGCTCGACCGCGGCGAGGGTATTCCCTGGAAGGGCAACTACTCGGGCTGGCTCGACCAAAAGTCAAAACGACTCGAAATGGAGGAGAAACAAGAGAGCAAACGTCGCAAAACTCTGGAACGCGAGTTGGAGTGGGTACGTATGAGCCCCTCGGCACGTCGTGCCAAGAGCAAGGCCCGTCTGTCGGCCTACGACAAACTGCTTAACGAGGACGTTAAACAGAAGGAGGAGAAACTCGAAATCTTCATTCCCAACGGTCCCCGCTTGGGTAATGTGGTTATCGAGGCCGAGGGCGTCAGCAAGGTGTTTGGCGACCGCGTTCTGTACGAGAACCTCAACTTCAAACTCCCCCCCGCAGGTATCGTGGGTGTGATTGGTGCTAATGGTACGGGTAAGACCACTCTGTTCCGTATGATTATGGGATATGAGCAACCCACAACCGGTAGCTTCAAAGTGGGCGAGACCGTAAAACTTGCCTACGTTGACCAACAACACACCTCGATTGACCCCGAGAAGACTGTGTACGAAACCATCTCGAACGGTCTCGACCTTATTATGCTCGGCAACCGTCAGGTGAATGCTCGTGCCTATGTGTCGAAGTTCAACTTCAGCGGCTCGGACCAAGAGAAGAAGTGCGGCGTGCTGTCGGGTGGTGAGCGTAACCGTCTGCAACTTGCGCTGGCACTCAAAGAGGAAGGTAACGTACTGCTGCTTGACGAGCCAACCAACGACATCGACGTAAACACTCTGCGTGCGTTGGAGGAGGGTCTTGACAACTTTGCAGGCTGTGCTGTGGTAATCTCGCACGACCGTTGGTTCTTGGATCGCGTGGCAACTCACATTCTGTCGTTCGAGGACGAGGGTAAGGTTGTGTTCTTCGAGGGTAGCTACTCGGAGTACGAGGAACACAAACGCGCCAAAGGCGAGAGCGTAGGTCCCCACCGCGTGAAATACAAAAAACTTGTTGAATAATAACACCCCAACCATTATACCAACTATGGCTCAAAAACCTTCGATTCCAAAGGGTACACGCGATTTCTCGCCCGTCGAGATGAATCGCCGAACATATATTTTCGACACCATTAAGAGTGTGTTCCGCCGCTATGGCTACTCGCCGCTCGAAACTCCCGCAATGGAGAACCTCTCGACACTGATGGGTAAGTATGGCGAGGAGGGCGACAAACTGTTGTTCAAGATTCTCAACTCGGGTGACTTTACACGCGGTGTCGAGATGGAGGGTGCAAACCCCAACTCGCTGGCTGCAAAGATTTGCGAGAAGGGACTTCGTTATGACCTGACCGTGCCTTTTGCACGCTACGTTGTGCAACACCAAAGCGAAATCTCGCTGCCCTTCAAACGCTATCAAATGCAACCCGTATGGCGCGCCGACCGCCCCCAAAAGGGACGTTACCGCGAGTTCTACCAATGCGACGTGG
The DNA here is from genome assembly GCA_045613745.1 of Rikenellaceae bacterium. GTDB lineage: Bacteria > Bacteroidota > Bacteroidia > Bacteroidales > Rikenellaceae > UBA940. Next base: position 157,351 of record JAZLBP010000009.1, read on the forward strand.
ACGTGGTGGGTACTACCAGCCTGCTGTGCGAAGTGGAGTTGGTGCAAATCGTTGCCGACGTATTCAAGGCGCTGGGCATTGGTGTGACACTCAAACTCAACAACCGCAAACTGCTCTATGGTATTGCCGAGACCATTGGTCACGCCGACAAGATGGTTGACATCACCGTAGCTATCGACAAACTCGACAAGATTGGTATCGATAACGTGAATGCCGAACTCGTGGAACGCGGTATCGACGCCGAGGCTGTGGCAAAACTGCAACCCATCCTCAACTTGGAGGGTACCACTGCCGAGAAACTCGACAAGATGGAGAGCATCATCGGTGGCTCGGAGACCGGCCGCCTCGGTATCGAGGAGATGCGTACCATCTTCTCGTATGTTGAGAAACTGGGCGTTGAGTTGGACGTAGAGCTTGACCTTTCGCTTGCTCGCGGTCTGAACTACTACACCGGCGCAATCTTCGAGGTGAAAGCCAAAGATTACCAAATCGGCAGCATCAGCGGTGGCGGTCGTTACGACAACCTGACCGGTATCTTCGGTCTGCCCGGAGTGTCGGGCGTGGGTATCTCGTTCGGTGCTGACCGCATCTACGATGTGATGACAGGTCTGGAACTCTTCCCCAGCGATGCAAGCCTCACTACCAAAGTGTTGTTCACCAACTTTGGCGGCGACGAGGAGTTGGCTTCGCTGCGACTGCTTGCCGAGGTGCGTGCCGCAGGTGTGGCTGCCGAGATCTATCCCGAGAATAAGAAGATGGGCAAACAGATGGAGTACGCCAACCGCCGTTCGATTCCCTATGTGGTTATCGTGGGTGGCAACGAGCTGGCCGAGGGACGCGCAACCGTCAAGAATATGATCGAGGGCTCGCAAGAGTCGGTAGAGTTTGCTCGCTTGGCCGAGTATCTGGCATAAAGATTGTCGGACGGGGCGAATCACAAGACACGCCTCTTGATATAAAACAACCAAAGGGGGAGGCGCAACAAAACGGCTCCCCTATTTCTTAAAAAGACAAACCAAATGGGAATGAAACGATGGATAGTCGTGTTGGCGGCGGTGCTGCCACTGATTGCAACGGCACAGCGAAGGTTGGGTGACGAGCGCATCGAACAGCTGCGCAAGTTCAACTCGTTCTATGGGTTGCTCACGTCGAGCTATGTGGACACAATCGACTACGAGAGGCTCATCGACCGCGCAATAGTCAATACCCTCGAATCGTTGGATCCCCACTCCAGCTACCTTACAGCCGAGGAGATGACCGCCGAGAACGAACGTATGGAGGGCTCGTTCAGCGGCATTGGTGTGGAGTTTAACGTCTATGCCGACACCATCATCGTGGTCAATGTGATTGGCGATGCACCCGCGTCGCGTGCGGGTATGATGTCGGGCGACCGTATCGTTGAGGTTGACGGACAAAGCGCCGTCGGAACCAAGCGCGCCGATGTCCCCAAATTGCTGCGAGGGCCAAAGGGCAGTCGCGTGGAGCTGACCGTTGTGCGTCGTGGTACAGAGCCTCAAAAGTACACCCTTATCCGCGACGACATTCCGCTTAACACCGTGGATGCCGCCTATATGGCCGACGACTCGGTGGGTTATATTCGCATCAACCGCTTTGCGCGTACCACATTTACGGAGTTTATGTCGGCTTTTGAGTCGCTCGCCAATCCCTCGGCGCTGATTCTGGATTTGAGGGGCAATGGCGGCGGACTTATGACCGAGGCTATTCGTTTGAGCAACTTCTTTCTGCCTGCGGGTCGGCTGATTGTTTCGACCGAGGGCGACAAGACCCCCTCGCAGAGAATCGAAAGTTCGGTGGATGGCGCCTTCTGCCACGGTGAGGTTGTGGTGCTACTTGATGAGTCGAGCGCTTCGGCAAGCGAGATTGTGGCGGGAGCACTGCAAGACTGGGACCGCGCTACGATTGTGGGACGTCCGAGCTTTGGCAAGGGTTTGGTGCAACGTCAATTTGTGCTTGACGACGGCTCGGCTGTGCGCATCACCGTATCGCGCTACCACACCCCCTCGGGCAGGGTTATCCAACGTCCCTTCACCCCCGGCGACAAAAAGGGTTACTACCGCGACCACTACGAACGAGTGGGTCGCTACGACTCGCTGCCTGCCGATGCACCCGAGTACAAAACCCTTATTGAGGGACGCACTGTCTATGGCGGTGGCGGAATACGTCCCGATGTGTATGTTGCGCGCGACACTACCGACTCATCGGATTATTGGGGCGAGTTGGTGCGCACATGGACACTGACCGACTTTGTGGCGCGCTACTCTACGGACAATCGTGCACGTTTGCTACGCACCTACCCCACTTTCGAGAAGTATATGGCCGAGTTCAAAGCCGACAAAATGGCCGAGGAACTGAGTGTAGAAGCCGAACAACGCAATATTAAAGTTGAAAAATCAGATAAAACAAACCCCATCATCGAAGCACAGCTCAAAGCGCTGCTTGCGCAGAAACTATGGGGAACAACAGCCTATTACCGAGTTTACAACGCTCTACTGGATGAAGATTTTAGCAGCGCAATGGATATTATGGACAAAAAAAACGATACTAATGTTTGCGGGCTGTAAAAAATTGACTACTTTTGTAGCGATGCGTGCAATTCGTACGCATTATTCACATTATTAATATACCTTTCTGTACTATGATCGACGAAAAATTCCGCAAAGAAGACGCCGATGGTAGCGAGGATGTGTATTCTAAAGTTGTAAGAGCCGGTAAACGTACCTATTTCTTCGATGTGAAATCCACACGCGGCGGCGACCTGTTTTTGACCATTACGGAGTCGCGTAAACGTGTGGGTGCCGATGGTAACGCTCGTTTCGAGAAGAACAAGATTTACCTCTACAAAGAAGATTTCGATAAATATGCCGACGGATTGAACGACGTTGTGGAGTTTGTAAAACGCAACCGCCCCGAATACTTCGTTCAAGACGAAGAGCCCACCACAACCGAAACCCTGTCGATTGACGAGGAGTTCGACCGCTTGTAAAGGTGTATATCCTTTTCCAACAAACCAACAAAACACACCTCTTTACCTAAAAGTCCGAGAGTCAAGACCCAAGGTCCTGCCCCTCGTACTTTTTTAATGGCTATCGTTTGCTGCCACGCGACCCCAAAAGCAAAGGGGCTGTCCATAAAGACAACCCCTTAAACTCTTGAATGGGTGATTAGTCAACCATCTTCTCGTACAACAGGTAGTGGCACTCGGCCATACCCAACTTCTGATAGACGGCTTGGGCGGCGAGGTTCTCCCGATCCACATAAAGGCGGACTTGCGAGATTCCTTCGCTCTGCGCCTGCGACAACACATAGTGATACATCGCACGATAGATGCCTCGGCCGCGATAGCTCGGAGCCACATACACGCTCTGTATCCACCAATACCACGAGCAGTTCCAATCGCTCCACTCGCGGGTAATCATCAGGCAACCCACAACTCGTCCGTCGCTTTGGGCAACAACATATCGCCCCTTTGCCTGGTCGGCCATCACAGCATCCACACCTCGGAGCACACGTTCGCTGTCAAGCGCAAGTCCCTCGGACTCCATCGCCATCTCCACCTGAAAACGCGCAATCTCCTCGGAGTGTTCCGCAGCAGCCATTGACACAACGCACGGTTGTTTAATACACACTCCCACCCTACGATTATTTTTTCAGGAAGCAGGTCTTCAATACGATACTGCTGCCGTCAATTTTGCAATCAACCTCCTCAGGGTCGTCGGTCAGGCGGATGCTCTTAACCTTGGTTCCGCGCTTGATGACCATCGACGAGCCACGCACTTTGAGGTCTTTGATAACGGTCACCGAATCGCCATCCAGCAACTCTGCTCCATTGCTGTCCTTGGGCACAGCCACAGTGGCAGTTGCTGTTGCGCTCTCCTCGCCAAACTCGTAGGCGCAATCGGGGCACACATACAGCGAACCATCAAAATATACATACTCACCCCCACACTTGGGGCACTTTGTAATCTCTTCCATATCTCTACATTTCTATAATTATTCATTCACAACATCAGGCAGCACCCACCCTGTGAGTAGTCCCGATGATTCTCTCGCACCAGGGATTAGAGGTCAAAACCGATATCCGAGCGGAAGTACTTCTTCTCGAAGTCAATGGTTTGAGCAGCGGCAAACGATTGAGCCAAAGCCTCCTGTTTGTCGGCGCCATACGAGCTGACTGCGATAACACGACCTCCGGAGGTAACCACCTCGCCATCCTTAACGGCTGTACCTGCGTGGAATACAATACTATCCTTCACTTCGTCCAAACCGCTGATGACAAATCCTTTGTCGTAGGCTTCGGGGTAACCACCCGAAACGAGCATCACACAAACAGCTGCACGTTCGTCGATTTCCAAAGTCTTTTCGTTCAAGGTGCCGGTAGCCACTCCTTCGAACAACTCAACCAAGTCGCTCTTGATGCGGAGCATCACGCTCTCGGTTTCGGGGTCGCCCATACGGACATTGTACTCAATAACCATTGGCTCGCCCTTCACATTAATCAAACCAAAGAAGATGAAGCCCTTATACTCGATGCCTTCCTCGGCCAAACCCTCAACCGTAGGACGGATAATGCGCTCTTCGACCTTTTGCATCCACTCCTTGGTTGCAAAAGGAACGGGAGAGATACTACCCATACCGCCTGTGTTCAGGCCCTTGTCGCCCTCGCCGATACGCTTGTAGTCTTTGGCTTCGGGGAGAATCTTATAGCTCTTGCCATCTGTCAGAACGAAAACCGAGCACTCGATACCGCTCAGGAACTCTTCAATTACCACAGTAGCCGATGCGTTTCCGAACATACCACCGAGCATCTCCTTCAACTCTTTTTTGGCCTCGTCCAATGTGGGGAGAATCAGCACACCTTTACCTGCGCAAAGGCCATCAGCCTTCAACACATAAGGCGCTTCGAGTGTTTCGAGGAATGCCAAACCCTCCTCCAAGTTCTCGGCAGTAATGCTCTTGTAGCCGGCAGTGGGGATATTGTGGCGCATCATAAACTCCTTTGCGAAATCCTTGCTACCCTCCAATACGGCACCTGCGCGCGACGGGCCAATAACGGGAATATCTTTCAGTTCGGCATCCTCCTTAAAGAAGTTATACACACCCTTCACCAAAGGATCCTCGGGACCTACCACTACCATATTAATATCATTCTCCAAAACGAACGATTTGATAGCATCGAAATCATCGGCTTTGATGGCAACATTCTCGCCTACGTTGCGAGTACCTGCGTTACCGGGAGCAATATACAGTTTCTCAATTTTCGGACTTTGGGCAATCTTCCACGCCAGAGCGTGCTCACGGCCACCCGAACCTAACAACAATAACTTCATATCTTTTGCTTTCTTATTCTCGTTAATAGACTTCAACCTTGCTTGCTGCATCCTTACACTTGTCGCGCAATGCGTCAAGGTCACTACCATTGGGAGCATAACTTACGACAATACCCATACGACGGTTTACCTTGGTGTAAGGCTTGCCGAAAATACGGAGATATGTGTTGGTAAATTTGCACACCTCCTCTTGGCCGCGATAGCGGGGAGCCTCCTTGCTTGCAATAGACGAAAGAATAACGGCACTTGCGCCCATACGCTCCTGTGTAATCTCGGGAATAGGCAAACCGAGTACGGCACGGCAGTGCAGCTCGAACTCATTCAGGTTCTGTGTACCGGCCAATGTCACCATACCTGTGTCGTGCGGACGAGGTGACAACTCCGAGAAGTAAACGCCATTCTCGTTGCTTAGGAAGAACTCAACACCCCAGATACCTGCACCGGTCAAGGCCTCGGTCACCTTTGCAGCCATCTCCTGTGCCTGTTTCAAGTGGCTGGGAGAAATAGGTGCGGGTTGGAAACTCTCGCGGTAGTCACCACTCTTTTGAACGTGACCAATAGGCGCACAGAACAAAGTCGGGCCATTTTGTTGAGTGACGGTAAGCAAAGTAATTTCGCTATCGAATTTGATAAACTCCTCGATGATAAGCTCCTTGATATCACCACGGCTGCCTTCGCATCCGTAAATCCAGGCTTGCTCCAATTCGTCGGCACTTTTAACCAAAGATTGTCCCTTGCCTGACGACGACATCAAAGGTTTAACTACACACGGGAAACCGATTTCGTTTGCAGCCTCCTTCAACTCATCCAACGATTTGGCATAGAAATATTTGGCAGTCTTCAATCCCAACTCCTTGGCAGCGAGATCTCGGATGGCCTTGCGGTTCATAGTGTAGTTTACGGCTTTTGCACTAGGTACTACCTGAACGCCCTGCGCCTCAAATTCATATAATTTTTCGGTACGGATTGCTTCGATTTCAGGCACGATGATATCAGGTTGGTGTTTTTTAACCGCGGCTTCGAGAGCCTCGCCATCCAACATACTGAACACTTCGCACTCATCGGCAACCTGCATAGCAGGCGCACCTTCGTATGAATCACAAGCAATTACATATTGTCCTTTTCGTTGAGCCGCAATGACAAACTCTTTACCCAACTCGCCAGAGCCCAAAAGGAGTATCTTTTTTCCCATATAACACAAAGTTAAATTTAAGGAGAAGGACAAATGAATCACCCTTCTCCTTTGTTGTGACCTATTAAAGTTTAATCCTATTATTTACATTTTATTCAATGCGATAACTTCGCACGGATGGATTTGGCGACCGCGCTTTTTCGCAGCTACCAAAATCCCGAATAACAAGCTGTTCTTACGTGTCAGACTACTTCTTATTCTGCTCCACCCACTTGCGAGCATTGACAAACGCCTCAATCCACGGAGTGATTTCGTCGCTCCAACGTTCGGTCGGATAATAACCACATTGCCACGGGAAGATAGTACGCTCGGGGTGAGGCATAATAGCCAAGTGACGACCATCTTTGCTTGCAACTGCAGCTACGTTATACGACGAGCCGTTGGGGTTGCCGGGATACTCTCCATAAGAGAATTTAGCCACTACATTGTACTCATCCTCCGACAACGGCAAGTGGAACTTACCCTCGCCGTGAGCGACCCAAGTACCAATCTTGAATCCGCTGAGCGAGCCAAACATCACACTTTGGTTGGTCGGGATGGTCAATGACACGAAGCTGCTTTCGAACTTGTGAGAGTCATTGTGCAACATCTTCGCCTTCTTGTCGGCAGGGTGCTCGGGGTTGATCAAGCCAAGCTCAATCATCAACTGGCAACCATTACATACGCCGAGCGACAAGGTGTCCTCACGAGCATAGAAGTTATCGAGAGCAGCCTTTGCTTTCGGGTTGTAAAGGAAGGCGCCAGCCCATCCCTTTGCCGAGCCGAGAACGTCGGAGTTCGAGAAGCCACCGCAGAATGCGATAACATTCACATCCTCCAAAGTTTCGCGTCCGCTAATCAGGTCGGTCATAGTTACGTCCTTCACATCGAAGCCTGCCAACCAGAATGCGTAAGCCATCTCGCGCTCAGAGTTGGTACCCTTCTCACGGATAACGGCAGCCTTAATGCCGCTTGCCTCGCGACGGTCGGGATTCAATCCGTATTGAGCCAACTTGCCACTGAACTCGGAACCGAATACCAGTTCAAGCGGTTGTTGCTTGTAGTTCTCGAAACGTTTTTCGGCACAGCCGTGGAAACTTTGCTTGCGATCAAGCAGATAAGAGGTAGTGTACCACACATCGCGCAAGTGGTCGATAGCGAACTCATAGGTTGCACCCTCTTTAGCTACGACAATGCGACGGTCCTCGGTCGGAGTACCAATTTTCAGGTAACCCACACCTGCGTTGTCCAGAATTTGGATTGCAGCAGCAGCGTTTTCGTCGGATACTTGGATAACCACGCTCGGGTTCTCGGCAAATAGGGCTTTAACCACATCTGCACCTTGGAACTTATCGAGGTTGATTTCCATACCGCCTTTGGTGTTAGCAAAGCACATTTCAAGCAGAGTGGTAATCAAACCACCGGCCGACACGTCGTGACCTGCCATAACAAGACCTTCGTTCACCAGCTGCTGGATAGCCAAGAATGCTTTGCGGAAATACTCAGGATTCTTGACAGTCGGAACATCGCTACCTACCTTATTCAACGATTGGGCAAATGCCGAGCCACCCAACTGGAGTGCGTCAGACGAGAAGTCGATGTAATAGATGCCGCTCTTCGCGTTGTTCTTCATCACAGGCGAAACAATCTTCTTGATGTCCGAGACCTCGCCACCGGCAGATACGATAACGGTACCGGGGCTGACAATCTTCTCGCCATCAGGATATTTTTGAGTCATCGACAACGAGTCTTTTCCTGTCGGCACGTTGATTTGCAATGCGCAACAGAAATCCGACAACGCCTTCACAGCTTTGAACAAGCGTGCGTCCTCGCCCTCTTGTGCACGGCAAGGCCACATCCAGTTTGCCGACAACGATACGCTGGCCAAACCATCAGCCAAAGGAGCCCAAACCAAGTTGGTCAACGACTCGCTAACAGCCAATACCGAACCTGCCTCGGGGTTAGCCAAAGCTGCTTGAGGCGCGTGGCCGATAGCAGTAGCAATACCCTTGTTGCCGCGGTAATCCAAAGTCACAGCACCGCAGTCGCTGAGAGGCAATTGCAACTCGCCTTGACATTGTTGGCGAGCCACACGGCCTGTCACACAGCGGTCAACCTTGTTGGTCAACCAGTCTTTACAAGCCACAGCCTCCAATTGGAGCACGCGTTCTACATATTCATTCAGTTGTGCTGCATCGTAAGTTGCAACATCGTATTTACGCTCTACGGTCTTATCAACCATATAGGTCTTAGGCGAAGAGCCAAACATTTGATCTACGGCCAAGTCAAACGGACGAACACCATCGGCTTGTTCAAAAGCAAAGCGATGGTCGCCTGTGGTCTCGCCGACAGTGTACATCGGAGCGCGTTCGCGTTCCGCGATTTTGCGTACACGTTCGATAGCCTTCTCGTCGATGAGCAGGCCCATACGCTCTTGGCTCTCGTTGGCGATAATCTCTTTGGCCGACAAAGTTTCGTCGCCAATAGGCAGTTTGTCCATATGAATCAAACCTCCGCAATCCTCAACCAGCTCCGACAAGCAGTTTACGTGACCTGCCGAGCCGTGGTCGTGAATCGAAACGATGGGGTTCTCATCCTCCTCGCAAAGTGCGCGAACAACGTTGTATGCACGTTTTTGCATCTCTGCATTGGCACGTTGCACAGCGTTGAGCTCGATACCCGACGAGTAGCGGCCAGTCTCTACCGAAGAAACCGAGCCACCACCAAGACCGATACGATAGTTATCACCACCGACAACAACTACTTTATTGCCGGCTTCGGGTGTACCCTTCAAGCAATCACGTTGAGTACCATAACCTACACCACCGGCAAGCATAATAACCTTGTCGAAAGCATACTTCTCGTTATTTTCTTGATGCTCGAAAGTGAGGACCGAACCACTAATCAGCGGTTGACCGAACTTGTTACCGAAGTCCGATGCACCGTTCGATGCCTTAATCAGGATTTGCTCGGGAGTTTGGTACAACCATTTGCGAGCAGGAAGAGCCTCTTCCCAATCACGACTCTCTTGGATACGAGGATACGAGGTCATATACACAGCAGTACCTGCGATAGGCCAAGAGCCCTTACCACCACCCATACGGTCACGGATTTCGCCACCAGTACCAGTTGATGCACCATTAAACGGCTCTACGGTGGTGGGGAAGTTGTGGGTTTCGGCCTTCAACGAGATAACCGATTTCACGTTCTTGATAACGAAGTAATCGGCTGTCGAGTGGTCGCGCGGAGCAAACTGCTCGATTTCGGGACCTTCGGCAAAAGCCACATTATCTTTGTATGCCGAGATAATCTTGTTGGGGTTTTCACGAGTGGTCTTCTTGATCATTTGGAACAACGAAGACTCCATCTCAACGCCATCAATCACGAATGTACCACCGAAGATTTTGTGACGGCAGTGCTCCGAGTTGATTTGCGCGAAACCAAACACCTCCGAGTCGGTAAGTTTACGTCCCAGGTCGGTCTCTACTTTCTTCAAGTAGTCCATCTCCTCTTTCGAGAGGGCCAGACCTTCCTTCTCGTTGTACTCTTCCAGATTCTCGATATAGATGATAGGCTGGGGTTTGATGTCAATAGTGAAGATGTCTTGGTCAAGACCCTTGTACAGACGTTGCAACATAGGGTCGTATTCCGCGTTCTCATCCTTCACGGGGAAGTACTCCTCGACACGAAGAATACCCTCCAAGCCCATATTTTGGGTAATTTCTACGGCGTTGGTGCTCCACGGAGTAATCATCTCGCGACGCGGGCCAACGAAGTAGCCTTGCAAATTCTCTTGGTTTTCCACTGTGGCTTCACCATAAAGCCAACACAATTTTTGAATATCAGCAGCAGATAACTCGTTTTTGACCGCTGTTGCTATTACATTATTTAATGGAGTTCGAAAAAATAGAATCATAATTAATGTTTAAAGTGGCGCATGCCGGTACACAACATAGTAATTCCGTATTCGTTTGCTTTGTTGACAGAGTCCTCGTCGCGGACACTACCACCAGGTTGCACAATGGCGGTCACGCCATATTGCGATGCCAGGGTCACAGTGTCGTCGAAGGGGAAGAAGCCATCCGAAGCCAAGACCAAACCTTCGGTGAAACCTGCGGCTTGTGCCTGTTTCAATGCGATTTCGGCAGAACCTACACGGTTCATCTGGCCTGCACCAACACCGATAGTCTTGCCATCCTTAACAACAACGATTGCATTCGATTTAACGTGTTTCACAATTCTCCAACCGAAGTTAAGGTCAACGATTTGCTCGGCAGTAGGTTTGGTTTCGGTAGCACACATCTCTGCAGTTACTTCGATAGTCTTCTTATCAAGGTCTTGAACCAGCAGACCGCCGTTAACGCTTACATATTGGTCAACTACGGTGTCGTCCTTCGACATATCCACTTGCAGCAGACGGAGGTTCTTTTTAGTGCAAAGCACCTCCAAAGCGCCTTCCGAGAACGAGGGAGCCATAATGATTTCCAAGAAGATGGGTTTCATCAACTCGGCAACTTCGCGAGTCACCTCACGGTTTACGGCTACGATACCGCCGAAGATGCTGACCTTGTCGGCCTCATATGCTTTGGTCCAAGCCTCAACTACATCGGCGCCGATAGCTGCACCACAGGGGTTCATATGTTTCAGGCCAACGCAGAAAGGCTCGTCAAACTCACGCGCGATGCACAATGCGGCATTTGCGTCTTGAATATTGTTGTACGAAAGCTCTTTGCCGTTGAGCTGTTTTGCATTAGCCAACGAGTATGCACCCACCTCTGCTTTGCTATAGAATTTAGCCTCTTGGTGGGGGTTCTCGCCATAACGCAGGCTTTGAACCAGGTCGAACTCCAAGAACAGTTTCTCGTTCAAACCTGCAGCCTTACGCATATAGGTTGCAATCATCGAATCGTACTCAGCAGTGTGGGTATAAGCCTTGGCCGAAAGTTGCAGACGAGTTTGTACGGTGGTATTGCCCGAAGCCTTGATCTCGTCAATGATTTGTGCATAGTCGGCAGGATCGCACACAACAGTAACATCCTTATAGTTCTTTGCAGCAGAACGCAACATAGAAGGACCGCCAATATCGATATTCTCAATAGCATCCTCCATAGTTACATCGGGTTTGGCAATAGTTTGACGGAACGGATAGAGGTTAACACAAACCATATCGATAAATTCGATTTGGTTCTCCTTCAAGGCAGCCAAATGGCTCTCGTCATCACGGCGAGCCAACAAACCGCCGTGAACCTTGGGGTGCAGGGTCTTCACACGACCATCGCAGATTTCGGGGAAGCCAGTCACATCACTAATGTTAATTACCTCCAATCCGCTGTCGCGAAGAAGTTTCATCGTACCGCCGGTTGCAATAATTTCCCAGCCTAAAGAACGGAGTTGTTGTGCAAATTCCACAACTCCCGTCTTGTCGCTTACGCTAATAAGTGCTCTCATATGTTCGTAAATTAATTAAGATTATTCGGTATAACTGCTATTGTCCCAGCAATGGGTACACAACTCACATTTCGGCAAGCCAATCGATTTCACAAGGTCATCAAGGCGTTGGAATTTGAGCGAGGTGAGCTGCAAGTGCTTACGCATAATTTCGACCATCTCCTTATGCTTCTCACCATCAGGATCGATGTATTTCATACATGTCTCGTCGGTAAGGTTGTCGGTGCCCTCCATATCTCGGATAATTCTACGAGCGTAGAGGTCATAAGTACTGCGCGAAGTCGAGAAGTTCAGGAATCGGCAAGGGAAAATCAACGGCGGACAAGCAATACGCATATGAATCTCCTTGATGCCTGCATCATAAAGTTTGACAATATTGTCTTTCAGTTGGGTGCCTCGCACGATAGAGTCGTCCATAAACACCACTCGTTGGCCGTTTGTCAGTTTCTCGTTCGGGAGGAGCTTCATTTTGGCCACCAAATCCCTCATCTTTTGGTTTTGGGGCATAAAGCTTCTCGGCCAAGTAGGAGTATATTTCACAAAGGGGCGTTTATAAGGTACGGCCTTCTGGTTGGCATAACCGATGGCATGTCCGATACCCGAATCAGGGATACCTGCGGCATAGTCGATTTCGAGGTCGGTATCGTGTTTAGCCATAGCGGCACCACTATCGTATCGTGCATCCTCAACATTGATACCCTCGTACCAAGCCGAAGGATAGCCATAATAGACCCAAAGGAACGAGCACACCTGTTTGCGGCATCCCGGAGGGGTAACCTCACGAACGCCATCCGCGCTCATCTGTACAATCTCGCCAGGACCAAGATCTCTCACAAAGCTATAACCCAAGTTGGTGTAACTGGAGCTCTCGCTTGCACAAACATAGCCCTTGTCGTTTTTACCTATCGAGATGGGAGTTCGACCGAACTTGTCGCGAGCAGCATAGATAGCGTGGTCGGTGAGAACAAGCATAGAGCACGAACCTTTGACATTGTTTTGCACGTACTCAATACCCTCCTTAATCGAATTACCCATACCAATAAGCATAGCAACCAACTCTGTGGCATTGATGTCCGAACTCGAAAGTTCTGCGAAGTGCATACGTTGGCTCAACATCTTTTCGGTAAGTTCTTCGATATTCTCAATGCGAGCAACCGTTACAACCGCATATCTTCCCAAGTGCGAAGTGATGGTGATAGGTTGAGACTCACAGTCCGAAATAACACCTATACCCATTTGCGAGTCGCCAAATTTAGGCAGCTCATCCTCGAATTTATTTCTGAAATATCCATTCTCCAACGAATGAATCGAACGGACAAACTTCGAACCATTATAGAATGCCATACCTGCACGCTTGGTGCCCAAATGCGAATGATAGTCAGTTCCATAGAACACATCATTTACACATTCTTGACGTGATACACATCCAAAAAATCCTGACATAAGTTATTGTAATTTATTGTATTTAATTGACATATTAATATTCAAACCTGTTTGCGAAAAAGTGCACTACATTTGCTTGCAGCACACTTTTCACGCCTACCTATTCATAGGTAAACTCACCATATTCCGAGCGTATAATCAGCTCTTTTTGTCCACCACTCTCCTCGATGCGTCCAACGACCTGGGCCTCGATGCCGAAGCTTCTCGAAATAGCAATGACCTCGTCTGCGTATTCAGGCGCAAGATACACCTCTAAACGATGGCCCATATTGAACACTTTATACATCTCGCTCCAATCCGTCTGACTTTGCTCTTGGATAGTCTTGAACAACGGAGGAACGGGGAATAAGTTATCTTTAACAACGCGGCAGTTGTCGCCGACAAAATGAAGCACTTTGGTTTGTGCGCCACCCGAGCAGTGTACCATACCGTGAATCTTCGGGCGGAGCGCATCGAGCAGTTTCTTCACAACGGGAGCATAAGTACGGGTTGGCGAAAGAACCAACTTACCGGCATCGAGAGGAGAACCCTCCACTGCATCGGTCAATTTCAAGCCACCGCTATAAACGAGCTCTTCGGGCACACTCTTATCGTAACTCTCCGGATACTTCTCGGCGAGATACTTTGCAAAAACATCGTGACGGGCGCTAGTCAAGCCATTGCTACCCATACCGCCATTGTACTCCTTCTCGTATGTTGCCTGACCATAAGAGGCCAAACCTACGATTACATCACCCGGACGGATATTCGCATTATTAATCACATCGCTGCGTTTCATACGACACGTAACCGTAGAGTCAACGATTATGGTGCGCACCAAATCGCCCACATCGGCAGTCTCGCCACCTGTTGCATATACGCCAACGCCCATCTCACGGAGCTCCGCAAGCAGTTCGTCCGTACCGCTGATGATAGCCGAAATTACCTCTCCCGGAACAAGTAGTTTGTTACGGCCGATGGTCGATGAAACAAGGATATTATCTACCGCACCCACACACAGGAGGTCGTCAATATTCATAATGAGCGCATCCTGAGCGATACCTTTCCAGACGCTCAAGTCGCCAGTCTCTTTCCAATAAAGATAAGCGAGAGAAGATTTAGTTCCTGCACCATCGGCATGCATAATATTGCAATATTCAGGATCACCACCCAAAATATCAGGAATAATTTTACAGAAAGCTTGCGGGAAAATACCCTTATCGATATTCTTGATAGCGTTGTGTACATCTTCTTTTGATGCCGAAACGCCACGTTGCATATACCTTTGGTTGCTCATGAGTTTTGTCATTTTTGAATTGGCCATACAAAAATAATAATTTTCGCACAAAAACACATACAAATAGGCCTTAAAATTGCGCATATCGGCATATTTTACTGCAAACGCCCTTAACACCGGCCTAAATAAAAGAAACCCGCTAAAAAATAGCGGGTTATTTTGATTCGGTATATTTCTTCAGCATTTAGCGTAACCCACCAAACGCCTACCACTTGCCACCACAAAAATCTACTTGCCGATGCAGAGTTTTTTTTAATGCCCATTTAAAACTTTGTAAATATTTGTCTCATAATATATTACAAAGTTTTACCGAAGGACAAAAGTTCGTTCGGGGGGACAAACAGGGGACTGCATTTCTGCAAAGAAACTAATAAAATCTGCGAAAACGTACTTTTTTTAGATTTTTTAGCATATTTGCATTTCGTTGCATGGTAAAATGGCCTTTAATTGGAGCTGAAATTGCACCTGCGATAGCTATTAATTTTAGTGGTTTAGTTTAGTCCAATGTATATATAGAATAGGAGTAAACTAAACTGCCTTTATCGCTAAATTTAAGAGGTCTTTTATAGCAGTGGCTTTACACTCCTTTCAAATGGGCTTTGTTCCTCTCATTTGCAGATGTTATGTGTTTCTTTATATCCGTCTACCTTTTAGCAGGAATTTCTGAGAAGTGTTAAATCATACTCTTTTTGCTTCTCAAAAGAAGAGAGAGATTGGACTTTCATAGGTATGGTATACCATCTAATTTTTCTTTTCCAAAACTTTTGTTTATTGAATCGCATACAATCATTTCAGAAGTTTGCTTCAATAACAGAGAGTTTCATTCTTTAATTCTTGGTGTCATTCTGAATTTTCTGTCCACCTTTTTGTTTCTGTCTACTTTATTGAGCTTCTGTCCACCTTTTCTGTCTGCATTTTTGCTATAATGTCCACCATCTTCATAATTTAGCGTATCTTTTCATTGTTTTGGGGTTCACTTTAGGGTTCATTTTGGGGTTCACTTTAGGGTTCATTTTGGGGTTCACTCTAAGTTTTGGGGTTCATATTATCGTACTTGTTAC
>JAZLBP010000010.1:0-195213 GCA_045613745.1 Rikenellaceae bacterium
TGCTTATATTATACTTGAAGTCTTTGGCTAATTCAAGATATGTGACATTATTAAATTGTAAATCAAGGAGTTCAACCAATGATAAAACCTCAACCAATAGTGGTTTGTTGTAAAGTACGGCATTCTCTATTCTTAACCATAAATAGCTTTCTTTTTTACCTGCACCATATCTATCAAAGTAAGTTGTTGCCACCTTCACTCCATCGAGCCAAATATCGAAGTGCTCGCTATGGCTCCGTCCCATAGTTCGATACAGATTGAATTTATCAAAGTCAATCTTATAATCAACAGCTCTCAATGAATTTAGTAGTTCATCACCTGCAACATAGCAGAGAGCGAGTGCGTCAATAATAGTCGTCCCTGGCTTACATTTCATAAACAGTTAAAGGTTCGACTTCATTATTTCCATAGGATGCGAGCACCATTGAAGATATAGCTATCTTCCAGTTGTTTGTAGTGTAATACTTTTTCTTTGTCATAATAATTAGGCGGGTTGTTTTATTCCCGACACCAATAAATATGGTAAGTTTAGTAAAACGACTATAAAATCGTATGTCAGTTAAAAAAATATTTACACAAGGTGTGAAATCTATTTACATTAACCTTACATACTGGTATATTCCTATAAAGAAATTAAACTTTATGGAATTTTATGACTACAACAGAATTTGCGATGATGCAGTGATTAACACGATTACGGCAAAAGTGATTGAAGCCGTGGAAAAGAAGATGGAAAGATTAGCTGAGGAGCAGAGTTCTCCATACATCTGCGGGATAGATGGTCTTGCTCGTTACTTAGATATTGGGGAAACAGTCGCCCAGGAGATTAAAAACAACAAAGAAATTCCCTACTCGCAACGAGGTCGAAAGATTTGGTTCGAGAAAAAAGAGGTGGACAAATTTATGCGACGATACAAGGCATAGACTTGCTATATTGATGGTTTTTGCCTATTTTTGAGGTCTGAAATGCGTGCCACATTAGGCGTAAATTTAGGCGTAAAAAAAGTAAATCCCCTCCACACTGCTGTGTAGAAGGGATTTTGGAGGTCTGAAGCGGATTCGAACCGCTGTAAATGGTTTTGCAGACCAGTGCCTAACCCCTCGGCCATCAGACCATATTTACAAAAGCACAGAACATTGAGTTCTCATCTTTCGGAGTGCAAAGATACGTATTTTTTAATTAACTCCAAATTTTACGCAATGTTTTTTCGCTTTTTATCAAGCACACCTATCCACTTCACAGCCAATTCGCCCTCCCAATGCCCTCTGCCGCAGTTCTACCACACAGCGCACCGACAAAAAAATCCGAGGTACCTGACACGCAAGCACCTCGGATGATCATTGAGCAGATGGCTCGTTATTGATTCAGAATCTCCAACATCTTGATAGCGGCATCTGCAATCGGAGTACCGGGACCAAAGATGGCAGCAGCACCGTCCTTGTAGAGTTGCTCGTAGTCTTGAGCGGGGATTACACCACCAACTACCACAACAATATCCTCACGACCAAGTTTAGCCAGCTCGGCGATGATTTGAGGAACGAGTGTCAAGTGACCCGCAGCCAGCGACGATACACCAACAACGTGAACGTCGTTCTCTACGGCTTGTTTTGCTGCCTCGGCGGGAGTTTGGAACAACGGACCCATATCCACATCGAAACCGATGTCGGCGTAGCCCGTAGCCACAACTTTTGCACCACGGTCGTGACCGTCTTGACCCAATTTGGCAATCATAATACGAGGCTGACGGCCTTCGCGTTTTGCGAAATCTTCGGCCATTTGTTTAGCCTCTTCGAATTTCTTATCTGCTTTCACTTCCGACGAATAAACTCCTGAAATTGAACGAATAACTGCTTCGTAACGACCTACGACAACCTCGCAAGCGTCCGAAATCTCACCCAGCGATGCGCGAACTTTTGCTGCCTCAACAGCCAGCTCCAACAAGTTGCCTTGTTTGGTGCGTACGCACTCGGTGATAGCATCCAGAGCGGCTTTAACAGCTGCCTCGTCGCGACCTGCACGCAGTTCTTTGAGGCGTTTAACTTGAGCCTCACGAACAGCGGTGTTGTCCACAGCCAGAATATCGATGGGATCCTCTTTCTCCAAGCGGTACTCGTTCAGACCGATAATCTTCTCGTTACCCGAGTCGATACGAGCTTGTTTGCGAGCCGAAGCCTCCTCGATACGCATTTTGGGAATACCTGTCTCGATAGCTTTGGCCATACCACCAAGTTTCTCGATCTCCTCGATGTGCTCCCAAGCTTTGTGAGCAATCTCGTTAGTCAGGCTCTCAACATAGTACGAACCTGCCCAGGGGTCAACCTCGCGGCAAACGTTGGTCTCCTCTTGGATGTAGATTTGAGTATTACGCGCAATACGAGCCGAGAAGTCGGTAGGCAGTGCGATAGCCTCGTCCAGAGCATTGGTGTGCAACGATTGGGTGTGACCCAGAGCAGCACCCATCGCCTCGATAGCGGTACGTCCCACGTTGTTGAAGGGGTCTTGCTCGGTGAGCGACCAACCCGAAGTTTGGCTGTGGGTACGCAGTGCCAGCGATTTGGGATTCTTGGGGTCGAATTGTTTAACAATCTTAGCCCACAGCATACGAGCCGCACGCATCTTGGCAATCTCCATAAAGTGGTTCATACCAATCGCCCAGAAGAACGACAGACGGGGTGCGAAAGCGTCGATGCTCATACCGGCGTTGATACCTGCACGCAGGTACTCCAAACCGTCGGCCAGAGTGTAAGCCAGCTCCAAATCAGCGGTTGCACCCGCCTCTTGCATGTGGTAACCCGAAATCGAAATCGAGTTGAATTTGGGCATATTCTTCGAGGTGTACTCAAAGATATCTGCGATGATTCGCATCGAGAACTCGGGCGGATAGATATAGGTGTTACGCACCATAAACTCTTTGAGGATGTCGTTTTGGATGGTACCGCTCAGTTGGTCGAGAGTACAGCCTTGCTCCAAACCGGTCACGATGTAGAATGCCAAGACGGGCAGTACAGCACCGTTCATAGTCATCGACACCGACATTTTGTCCAAAGGAATACCGTCAAACAGCACCTTCATATCCTCAACCGAGCAGATAGATACACCTGCTTTACCTACGTCACCAACTACACGTTCGTGGTCGGCGTCGTAGCCACGGTGGGTTGCCAAGTCGAATGCCACCGACAGACCTTTTTGGCCCGAAGCCAGGTTACGACGGTAGAATGCGTTCGACTCTTCGGCGGTCGAGAAACCTGCATATTGACGAATGGTCCAAGGACGCATCACATACATTGTCGAGTAGGGGCCACGCAAGAAGGGCGCAATACCTGCGGCGTAGTTCAGGTGCTCCATACCTTCGAGGTCAGAAGCCGAATAAGCGCCTTTTACCGGTATCCTCTCGGCAGTCATCCAAACGTTCTCTTCGCCGGATGCTTTCGAGGCGCAGCAGCTCTTTTGTGCGCCTGCCTCGTATGAAATTTCAGAAAATTTTGCTCTCATAATGTCTTACCTTATATTAGATACCGAGTTGTTTCAAATACGATTTAAGTGTTTCGAGTACGTTGCTCTTAACCGAGATGAAGTTGGTGATACCTTGTGCCTCCAATTCGGCTTGGCAAGCGGGCGCACCAGCAACCACAACGATAGCTTTGCCGTCAATCATCTTGTTGATTTCGGGAGCTACGGTTGCGTAGTCGTCATCCGAAGCACAAATAACAACGATTTCGGCTTTCGAATCCAGAGCGGCTTTCACACCCTCCTCAACGCTTTGGAAGAAGGTATTGTCTTGAACGCGGATACCTGCGCACGCAAAGAAGTTGCACGAGAATTGAGCGCGAGCACGAGCCATCGACAGCGAACCGCAAGTAAGCATAAATGCTTTGGGCTCTTTGCCGCTACGGTCAACACTCAGACGCATAGCCTCAAATGCCATAGCACCACGGTAGGGTTTCAGGACTTTTTTGTCCGACACTTGGCGAGTTACGCACTCCTCGGTGATAGTTGCATCAGCAACCTCGGTAAAGTTGGGGTATTGGTTTGCACCCAACAACACTTGGCGACGAGTCATAACGGCTTTGTCTTTGGCAGCAGCGCTTGCATCAACGGTATCGGTGATGAAACCAGCTTTGAATGCCTCGATGTAACCGCCCTTGTCCTCAACCTCGGTAAAGAGTTTCCACGCTTGCTCGGCGATGCTTTGAGTCAGATTCTCGATATAGTACGAACCACCTGCGGGGTCGCTCACTTGGTCGAAGTGCGACTCGTGTTTGAGCAGCAGTTGCACATTGCGTGCGATACGGCGGCTGAAATCGGTAGGCTCTTGGAACGATGCGTTGAACGGAGTAGTCTCCAACGAGTTTACGCCTGCGATAGCAGCACTCATCGACTCGGTGGTACCACGCAACATATTCACATAGGGGTCGTACACGGTTTGGTTCCACTTCGAGGTAACGGCGTGGGTGTACATCTTGCAGCTGCACTCCTTAGCGGGGTTGTAAGCCTTCACGATGTTCGACCACAGCAGACGACCTGCGCGGAACTTTGCAATCTCCATAAAGTAGTTCGAGCTAACTGCCAGCGAGAAACGGATGGTACGAGCAGCTTGGTCGATGGTCAGACCTGCTTGCATAAGCTTTACAAGGTACTCGTGACCTACGGCCAGCGAGAAAGCCAGCTCTTGAACGATGGTCGAGCCACTGTTGTGGAACTCTGCGCCGTTTACGGTCACAGTGCGAACGCGTTTGAAATCCTCGGTCATTTTCACCAACTCGGCGCAGTACTCAAAGCACTCGGTGCCGTCCTCGCAGCACCACTCACCGGTTTTCGAGAACTCTTTGATGATGGGGTCAATCGAGAAATTCAGACGTACCTTTGCAGGGTCAGCGCCGCTTGCTTTAACCAGAGCGATTACGCCCTCGGCAATCTCGCAAGCCTCCGAACCGCAGATGGTAACCTCTGCAGCCTCGAAGTCAACACCTGCCAGCAGGGTTGCAACATCAGCCTCGGTCAGAGGTTTGCATACGCAGAATCCGATAGAGTTAACGCCCGAAGCGAGCAGTTTAAGAGCCGTAGCATTAGCCTCGGCGGGGCATTTTACGCCCACAGTTTGGTGAATGCGCCATTTGTTGTTTTTGCACACACCACGCACATAGGGGAATTGACCGCTTGCGGTTCCCAAGAATTTGATGCCTTCGAGGTTTTCGGCGCGATAGTAAGGACGAACGTTGAAACCTTCGTCGGTACGCCACACAAGTTTACGCTCATAGTCGGCACCTTTAAGGTCTGCTGTGATGACGCTCTCCCATTGCTCGGTGCTTACCGCGGGAAATTCGCCAAACAGCTGTTGTTTAGTGTTATCAGCCATAGCTTTGTTTATAGTTTTAGATAAAGTATATTCACAATACCCCACAAAGTTAAAAAACTTTTACGAATTCCGTAACAAATTTAAATAAAAAAGAGCACATCCTGCTTTCGGAATGTGCTCTTTTGTTGCCAATCGGTATTACACACAACGCTAACTGCGTTTGACTTGAATGATTTCGCCTATGGGGCTGTACTCGTGCGGAACATACACCATAAGTTGGCAGATGTACACTCCACCCTTGGGGGCCTCATAGCAAACCATCTTCAAGTTCGAACTATTAACGCTCTCGATGCCCCAAGCCTCGGGGTGACGCTTTGCATTCAGAGCCTCGCGCACCAACTCCAATTTAGCATAGGGGTAATAAACCTCTCGGCGACGCAGGGGCTCGCTTGTGGGAGTATAATAAGGTGCAAATTGTTGACCTGTGGTGCGCATAAGCGCCATCGCTCCACCCCACACTGCGACAATAACGCCACAGAGCATAAGCCCGAAACTCAAATCCCCGTCGGCAGTCAGAAAACCACCCACAAAAGCGGCAAGACCAACAACGAGCATAATCATCGGTATAACAATAGATTTGCGACGGCGGACAATCGCTCCGTCAAGCATATTATAGATTTCGTCATCAATATATTTCATCACTATATTTATTTGGTTATTAAGATATTCTTTCAAAGGAGCATCACCCCTCGGGGTATGCACAACAAAACACTCGGACACGGAAATAATGTGCTGTGCCGAGGCCGAGTGAATTGTATATTTCAGGGGTAAAAAATCCTTACGGCCTACACTCGCAGGTTGTGTAGAATAATGATGCGGTCGAGACTACGACGACTCTCGACACGCCGACCAATCGATTCGAGTGATGCGCACCACACTCGGGCATCAATCTTGGTCGAGGCGTGAGCCATCGGTGCTGTGTCTCGGGCAAACGAAACTCCGGCATTCCACACCACTGCAATGGTGCGAGGGGTACGGAAAAGGGAGTTTGCCCTGCGCGCAGTTTGGATTTCCGCATGATTGTCGTAACTCTGCACCAAATCAATGGTGTCAGCAACTTTCGGGGCGGACGCACTCGCAGAGTCGTTGTCGCAAACAATCGACAAAAACACGACCAACGCTCCTGCGAGCAACAATATGTGGCGCAAACGACGCATCATAGCCAAACAATAGTCCTACAAATATACGATTTTTTATGCAAAGAGTGCAATTTTCGGTGCGTTTTTGTAAATTTGCACCTATATGTACACTTCACTTCAACAATTTATTGACCATCTTGCCGCTGCTGGCGAGCTGGTCGAGGTCGATGCAAAGGTCGATCCCGTTTTCGAAATCCGCGAAATTGCCGACCGCATGAGCAAAGCGCCCGACGGAGGCAAAGCTCTGCTGTTCAAAAACACAGGCACAGAGTTTCCGCTGCTGATAAATATGTTCGGCTCGGAGCGCCGTATGGCTATGGCTCTCGGCACAGAGTCGCTCGAACAGATTCCCGAACGCATTGATTCGGTGGTGCGTACCGTATTATCGCCACGCTCGGGACTGATGCAGAAGGCACGCACAGCATTGCAGGCCACACGTTGGCTTCCGCGCAAGAGTCGTCGTCGCGGAGAGTGTCAGCAAGTGGTGTGGACGGGTGACGACATCGACCTCGGACGCCTTCCCATATTGCTGTCGGCGCCGTGCGACGGAGGTCGTTTTGTAACCCTGCCGATGGTCAATACCGTGGACCCCACAACGGGCGTTCGCAACGTGGGTATGTATCGTATGCAGGTTGTCGACCGCAACACCACTGCAATGCACTGGCAGATTCACAAGACGGGCGAGCGACACTATCGCGCCTATCAACAAGCGGGTATCCGACGCATGCCCGTATCGGTGTGTTTGGGTGGCGACCCTGCCTACACCTTTGCTGCAACTGCGCCTATGCCCGACGGAATGGACGAGTACCTGCTGGCAGGTTTCCTGCGCGGCAAGCCCGTTCGACTGGTGAAGTGTCTGACCAACGATATTTACGTTCCTGCCGACTGCGACTTTGTGATTGAAGGTTGGGTCGATACCACCGAGCCGAAGATGGTCGAAGGTCCGTTTGGCGACCACACTGGATTCTACTCGCTCGAAGATGAGTACCCTCTATTCCACGTTACAGCCATCACCCATCGTCGCGACGCGGTCTATCCCGCAACCATTGTGGGTGTGCCCCCTATGGAGGACGCCTACATCGCCAAGGCCAGCGAACGCATTTTCCTTGCTCCCATTCGACTTGTGATGCAGCCCGAAATCCGCGATATGTGGATGCCCGAGGCCGGTGTGGCTCACAACTTGGCCGTCGTGTCGATTGCCGAGAGCTATGCGGGCCAGGCTCGCAAGGTGGGTCTGTCGCTGCTGGGTGCGGGACAGATGATGTTTACAAAATACATTGCCATTGCGCCCGAGAGCATCGGTGTGCGCGATACTGCCGCCCTTGCGCGTTTGGCAAGAGGACTTAATGTAGAGCGCGATGTTCAGCGTGCCGCAGGAGTTTATGACGCCCTCGACCACGCAACGGCAACTCCCGGAACTGGTGGCAAACTGGTGTTTGACCTTACGGCAAGTGGCCCCGAGCGCCCCATACGTCTGCCCAAAGAGTGGGCTTTGTGCGGAGGAGTGCAAAGTGTAGATACCTCGCTTGCAAATGAGTGGAGTCTGCTTATTGTGCGCGCCGAGATGGGTACCGAAGTAAATATAGAGGAGTTTATCAAGACCAATGGTGTGGAGATTAATTTCGTGGCGGTGTTTGACCCCGCGACCGAAGGGCTCACACCCTACGACCTGCTGTGGCTCGGATGTGGCGACACAGAGCCCGCACGCGACGCAAGCATCATAGACTCAACCCTCATTGTGGATTGCCGCACCAAGGTTGACACTGCGGGTGCGCCCATGCGCTTCCCCAACATCGTGACCTCCGACGAGGCTACACGCCGCAAGGTGGACGAGCGTTGGGAGGAGTACGGCATTGGCGAGCCTCTACCCTCGCCCTCGGAGCGACTCGCAGGATTGGTTTACTCCGACAAAGCCACCGTACGATGAGACTTCTCACAGAGCGCGAACTGAAAGCCGTGTTGTGGTTGCTGCCAATGTTGATTGCTGGCGGCATCCTCGCGTGGCGTGCGTCGTATCCTCCCGTAAGCAACGAGCAGATTGCCCAACTCGAAGAGGTGGTCGATAGTCTGTCCGCCGAGAGTGCCGAACTGTTTGAATTCGACCCTAACACGGTTGAGTTCTTCGACCTGTGTCGTATGGGTTTCACGCGCAATCAGGCGTTGAGTATCATCAAATATCGTGAGCGCGGCAAGGTGTTCGAAATCCCCGAAGACTTCGCCTCGTGCTATGCCGTCAGCGAGAGCACATTCAACGCCCTGCGACCCTACATCCGCATCGGCAAGGAGTACGCCCTCAAAACTTTTCCGAAGACCACCGAGCCTACCCCGAAACCTCGCACCGCTCCCTCGGCCGAGCGCTTTGAGTTTATGCCCGACACGGCTGGCGTTGCGACCTTTGTGCGCCTCGGATTCTCCGAACGCCAAGCCCAAACCATCATCAAGTACCGAACTTCGTGCGGAGGTTTTTATTCGGCCGAGCAGTTTGAGAGGTGCTATGCTGTGAGTACCGAGGTTGCCGAGCAGTTGCGCCCCTATGCCGTCTATGCGCCCAAGCCCACAGAGCCGACCGACACACCGACCGCCAAAGAGGAGATATTTCCCATCGAACTGAATTCCGCCGACTCGGCACTGCTTTGCCGCGTGGTGGGCATTGGCCCCAAAAGCGCAGCCGCCATCATCGAATACCGCCAAAGGCTCGGCGGATTCCACTCCGCCGAGCAATTATCGGAGGTTTGGGCGGTCACAGAGCAAAATTTTGAAAGAATTTTACCACAAATTTGGGTAGATAGTTGCAATATTTCAAAAATAGATATTAACTTTGCGCCCGCAAAGGAGCTATTGGGTCATCCATACTTGGCTCCAAAGCTTGTAAGAAAGATATTGAAAGAAAGGCAATTGAAAGGAGGTTGGTGCTCACCAGAAGATTTTTACAACGATAAAATCTTAACTACGCAAGAACAGGCGAAACTCGCCCCATACCTCATTTTCAGGAGCGAGAAACCAAAAAACCAATCGAATTTTAATTAAACTTTATAATTTTTTTACCACTATGATTATTATGCCTATCAAAGAGGGCGAGAACATCGAGCGCGCTCTCAAAAAATTCAAACGTAAATACGAGCGTACCGGCGTTCTGAAAGAGTTGCGCCGTCGTCAGTACTTTACCAAACCGTCGATTGCAAAACGTGACGCTATGATGCACGCCATCTACGTTGAGCAACTGCACCGCGACGACGAGTAATCCTGATAATTGCTCAAACAACATAAGACCATCCTTCGCACCGAAGGGTGGTCTTGTTTTATTTGGGTGAGGAGGAGATGGGGGGCGGCATACATATATAATATACATAAAGAAAGCCACCCGAACCGAAAGGCTGGGCGGCTTTGCTAAAAACGTATTCTTGCGCGACGGTGTTTAGAACTTGTCGGGAGCTTTGCGCCACTCTTGCAAGAACGCCATATCATCCTCCGAAACATAACCTTCGGCAGCAGCCAGAGGAATCATAGTCTCGTAGTTGCTCAAAGTGTCGAGAGTAACACCGGCCTTGGCAAAAGCCTCAGTTGCGATGGGGAAGCCATAGGTGAAGATGGCAACCATACCCATAACCTCGGCACCTGCGGCACGAAGAGCCTCAACTGCGCTGAGCGAGCTAACACCGGTCGAAACCAAGTCCTCGACAACAACAACTTTTGCACCCTCGGGCAGCGAACCTTCGATTTGGTTACCCAAGCCGTGACCCTTGGGAGCCGAACGAACATAGATAAAGGGTTTGCCCATCTTCTCGGCAACCAACACTCCGTGAGCAATCGCGCCGGTAGCCACACCTGCGATGATGTCTGCATCGGGATATTTGGCGGCAATAACCTCTGCAAAGCTCTCGTACACCAAGCGACGAGTCTCGGGGAACGACAAAATCTTGCGGTTATCGCAGTAAATCGGCGAGTGCCAACCCGACGCCCAAGTAAAAAGATTTGCAGGTGACAGTTTTATTGCTTTAATTTGCAAAAGGCTTTGAGCCACTTTTTGTGCTATTGTATTCATAATACTAAAATGATTATTACATTATTTTCGGAGTATAAAGGTATATATTTCGTTCGGAACGACCAAACGTTGGAGGCGTTTTTTTCGAAATACGTCACCGACACACCCCAAAGAGACGAGGTTGTGGAGCGCCTGAAAGAGTGCGAGGGGCTATATATTATAAGTAGCGACCCCGAGCAAGCCTACCGCCATTTTGCCTCGCAGTTTACCGAGATCGAGGCCGCAGGAGGTGTTGTTGCAATGGGTGGCAACCTGCTGACTATGCGCCGCAACGGCCGTTGGGACCTGCCCAAAGGACACTTGGAGGAGGGCGAAAGCATCGAGCAGTGTGCTGCACGCGAGGTGGCCGAGGAGTGTGGCTTGGAGTTGGAGAACCTGCACGTTACGGCTCACATTGCCGACACCCTGCACTTCTACTACTTCCCCAAGACCCAGCGCTGGGAACTCAAAACAACCCATTGGTATGCGATGGACTACGACGGAGCGGCCGACACCGCACCCCAAACCGAGGAGGGTATCACCGAGGTTGAGTGGATTGACCGCAGCAAGGCCGCACAACACTTTGCAGACAGTTTCGGCACCATTCGCACAGTTATTGACAACTATCTAAATTTATAAATATGAAACTAAAACTTTTTACAATTATGGCTCTTTCGGCTCTTACACTTGGCTCGTGCGCAGGCTCGACCGACGCACCCGTTGTAACCGACGCCGAAGTTGCGCCTGCACTCACCCCCGCCGAGATTGAAGCGGGAGTACTGACCCCCGAAGTAATGTGGAAAATGGGACGCGTAGGCTCGCACTCGCTGTCGCCCGACGGCTCGACCCTACTCTACACCATCACCTATTACAATATGGAGGAGAACAAGGGTATCACCGCAATCTACACCCAACCTGCCGAGGGTGGTGAGCGTGTGCGCCTAACCGCCAACACCTGCAACTCGTCGTCGCCCGTGTGGAGCACCGATGGCAGCCGCATCTACTACGCATCGAACGCCTCGGGTAGCAACCAACTTTGGAGTATGGATGCCGATGGTCGCAACAAGGTGCAAATGACCGACGTCGAGGGTGGCATCGAGAGTTTTGGTGTTTCGCCCACAGGCGAGGCTATGTTCTACACCGCCAAAGTTCACGTTGTGGACATCCGCTCGGAGCGTCAACACCCCGATATGGCAAAATCGAAGGCCAAAATCTACGACGACCTGATGGTACGCCACTGGGACTATTGGGATGAGGGTGACTACTCGCACATCTTCGTAGCCGAAATCAAGAACGGCAAAGCAGGCGAGGGCAAAGACATTATGGAGGGTGAGCCTTGGGATGCACCCCTTGCACCCTACTTCGACTCTGCCGAAATCGCTTGGAACAACGCCGGTACCATTTTGGCCTACACCTGCAAGAAACAAACAGGTAAGGAGTATGCCGTTTCGACCGACTCGGACATTTTCCTCTACAACCCTGCAGACGGCACTACCACCAACATCTGCGAGGGCAAAAACCTTGTGGGCTACGACAAATACCCCGTATTCTCGCCCGATGATTCGCGCATCGCGTTCCGCAGTATGCGTCGCGCAGGCAACGAGTCGGACAAGGAGCGTCTGATGGTATATTATATGGAGAGCGGCAACGTACGCGAAATCACCTACGCCTTCGACTACAATGCCGAGGATTTGGTGTGGGACGGCAACAATGACATTCTGTTCATCGCTCCCATCCACGCAACTCACCAAGTGTGCCACACCGACCTTGCGGGCAACGTTACCATTCTGACCCAAGGAGACCACGACCTGCACGGACTGACTGTGGCCGGCGGTCGCGCAGCTGTGTCGAAACAAACCCACCAACAAGCCTCGGAGCTGTGCCTCGTGTCGCTTGCCGATGGCGCGGTTAACCAAGTAACCAACATCAATGCCGCCATCTACGACAACATCCGTATGGGTAGCACCGAAAAACACTGGGTACGCACCACCGACGGCAAAGAGATGCTCACCTGGGTTATCCTGCCGCCCGATTTCGACCCCACAAAGAAATACCCCACCCTGCTCTACTGCCAAGGTGGTCCTCAAAGCGTTGTCAGCCAATTCTGGAGCTACCGCTGGAACTTCCAGCTGATGGCAGCACAAGGCTACATCGTGGTTGCTCCCAACCGCCGCGGTCTGCCTTCGTTCGGCCAAGAGTGGCTCGACCAAATCTCGGGCGACTACTCGGGACAAAACATCCGCGACCTGTTGGCTGCTATCGACTACGTGTCGGCTAAGCCCTGGTCGGATGAGACTCGTCTGGGTTGTGTAGGTGCAAGCTATGGCGGCTACTCGACCTTCTTTATGGCAGGCAACCACCAAAAACGTTTCAAAGCGCTGATTGCTCACTGCGGTATCTTCAACTTCGAGAGTATGTACGGCCACACCGAGGAGTTGTGGTTTGTAAACAACGACTACAAAGGCGCATACTGGGATAAGAGCAACGCCACCGCACAACGTTCGTACGCCAACTCGCCCCACAAGTTTGTCAGCAAATGGGACACCCCCATCCTGATCTTCACCGGCGAGAAGGACTACCGTATCCCCTACACTCAAAGTTTGGAGGCCTTCACCGCCGCACAACTTATGGGCGTACCCTCGCGTCTGGTATCGTTCGAGAACGAGGCACACCAAGTGTTCAAACCCCAAAACTCGGTGGTATGGAACCGCGAGTTCTTTGGTTGGCTTGACAAATACCTGAAATAAGCCACAACGGCCCTAACACAATAAAAACACCCCCGACTCAAAATGTCGGGGGTGTTTTTATTACACCATCTGCTCAACCAAGCACCTCGGCGCTTAATCGATATATAGCAAAAAGAAAAAAGCCTCGACACTTTGGAAGTATCAAGGCTTTTGTCGGGGTGACAAGATTCGAACTTGCGACCACACGCCCCCCAGACGCGTACTCTAACCGGGCTGAGCTACACCCCGAACGGTGTATTGAATTTCGAGTTACTCTCTCAATTCGGGATGCAAATATAGAGCTTTTTTTTTAACTACATACATTTTCGTCGTTTTTTTTGCATTTTTTTTCACATTTCTCTAACTTTGTATCAATCAATGGATGAAAAATGACTTTTTCAAAAGAAATAATCATCATTTTTTGTGCGCTATTTTTGGCCTCTTGCGGCGGAGCGAGCACCCAAAAACGGGAGTTTGAGCAGGTGTATTCGCCCAAATATGCCCATGGATTCGACATTGCAACCGATGGAACGGAGATTTTCCTCAGAATTTTCAATCCGTTTCAGGGTCGCGGTGCAAGTGTGGCCGAAATTGCATTGAGCCAAACTGCCCGTCGCATTGTGTGTATGTCGTCGAGTCACGTTGCATTCCTCGACAGATTGGATGCAGCCGACAGAGTGGTGGGTGTGTCGGGACTGAGATTTGTCACGTCGCCCAACATCGACCCCGCAAAGGTGCGCGACGTGGGCTACGACTCCAACCTGAACTACGAGGTGATTGCATCGCTGCGACCCGACATTGTATTATTGTATGGTATCACGGGTGAGAATGCCACCATAAGTGCCAAGTTCGACGAACTGCGCATCCCCTACGCCTACTTGGGCGAGCATACCGAGGTTACACCGCTTGCCAAGAGCGAGTGGCTGGTGGCCTTTGGCTATCTGTGCGGACTTGAAGAGAGGGCTATCCGCGAGTTTGAGGCCATTGCCGAGCGCTACGAGAGCCTTCGCGCAATGACTGCGGAGTGTGCGACGCGTCCGAGTGTTATGTTCAACACGCCATACCGAGATGTGTGGTATGTGCCGAGCGACGATAGTTATATGGTGTCACTGGTGGCAGATGCGGGTGGATGTTATGTGTGCGCAGGCGATTCGTCACATATGAGCCGCCCCATCGACATCGAAACGGCCTATGCCAAGGTTTCGGAGGCAGATTTTTGGTTTAATACCAATCAGACTGCATCGTTGGCGGAGCTCCGAGCTACCTACCCGCGATTTGCCGACACACGTGTGGTGCGCCAGGCGAAGGTTTATAATAACATTGCGCGCACAAACGCAGCTGGTGGCAGCGACTTCTGGGAGTCGGGCGTGGTATGTGCCGACGTTGTGCTGCGCGATATGATTGAGATTCTGCACCCCGAGGTGCTCGAACACGAACTTTATTACTACATCCGTTTGCAATGACAACAAGACGAAATACTTTGTTCTTTGGCCTGACGGCCGTAGCGGTGGTTGTGCTCTTTGTGTGCGACCTCTTGCTCGGCTCGACATCGCTTGCGGTGAGTGACGTGTGGCACGCGCTCTTCGATGGTGGCGAGGGTGAGGTGGCCGTTATCGTGCGCAAGTTCCGTCTGCCCAAAGCTGTGGTGGCGGTACTGTGTGGCACGGCGCTTGGT
This sequence comes from Rikenellaceae bacterium, assembly GCA_045613745.1. Taxonomy (GTDB): domain Bacteria; phylum Bacteroidota; class Bacteroidia; order Bacteroidales; family Rikenellaceae; genus UBA940. The sequence continues at coordinate 14,919 of JAZLBP010000010.1, forward strand.
GCAAGCGGACTGCAAATGCAGACTCTGTTCCGAAATCCGTTGGCAGGCCCATATGTGCTCGGTATCAGTTCGGGCGCAAGTTTGGGTGTGGCGCTGTTCTTGATGGGTGCACCACTGTTGGGTTTCGGTACTATGGCCTTCAACCTCGGAATGGCAGGCGCTGCGTGGATAGGTGCGGCACTGATATTCCTGCTGATTGTGAGCGTGAGCCGTAGAGTCCGAGATATTATGGTGGTATTGATTCTGGGTGTTATGTTCGGCAGTGTGGCGAGTGCCGCTGTCGAGATTATGCAATATTTCAGCACCGAGAGCTCGGTCAAGAGCTATGTGGTGTGGACAATGGGTAGTTTAGGCAATGTAACTTCTGCTCAACTTGCCATAATGGCCCCCGTCGTAGTGGCGGGACTTGTGATGTCGGTGGCGACAATCAAACCGCTCAACGCAATGATGCTCGGCGAACAATATGCCGCAACTATGGGCGTGAATGTACGCCGTAGCCGCTTGGCAATTCTCATCTCGACCACTCTGCTTGCGGGTACTGTTACGGCCTTCTGCGGACCTATTGGTTTTGTCGGACTTGCGGTGCCCCACGTTGTTCGTATGGCTACGGGATGCGCCGACCACCGAGTGCTGATGCCGGGAACCATCCTTGTGGGAGCGGCGGTGATGTTGCTGTGCGACATCTTGTCGAAAATGCCTGCGAGCGAGCTGACCCTGCCTATCAATACGGTGACAGCTCTGCTGGGCATACCTATAATAATAGTTGTCATCATCAAGGGACGTAATCTGTTTTAAGCTATGAGTGAGCAACGCATCGTAATACAACTTGCCAACACACGCGTGGCCTACGACACAGGAGAACTGTTCCGCGCAACGGCTACCATCCGCGAGGGCGAACTGTGTGCGCTTGTGGGCCGCAACGGAACGGGCAAAAGCACCCTGCTGCGGATCCTTGCCGGAATTACCCCTCCGTCGCGTGGCGAGGTATTCGTGGGTGGAGTGGACTTGGCTGACGCTTCGCCGCGCGAACTTGCCAAACTTGTATCGTTTGTTTCGACCGAGCGAATCTCCGTTACAAACCTGCGTGTGCGCGATGTAGTGGCACTTGGACGCACACCCTACACCAACTGGTTTGGCTCGCTGACCGAGGCCGACAACGCTATTATCGAGCAAGCTATGCAGCGCGTGGGCGTGGCTCACTTTGCCGACAAACGCGTCAGCACGCTCAGCGACGGCGAGAATGCACGCGTGATGATTGCACGCGCATTGGCACAGCAGACACCCGTCATTCTGCTCGACGAGCCGACCGCCTTCCTCGACATCGCAGGCAAGTACGAACTGTGCGAAATGCTTGGCGAGTTGTGTGCCGAGGGCAAGACCATTCTCTTCTCGTCGCACGACCTTGCAACGGTATGGCATTCAGGCTGCTCGATGGCACTGATTTTTGAAGGAAAACTACACCACGGCACCGCCTCCGAGATGGCACAAAATCCCGCATTGAGCAGTTTTTTTGAATCTTCGGGGTTCCGGATGGATTACTCTACGGGGGTTCTGCATCGATTGTGAGAAAAAAAATCAAATAAATTTTGCCATATCAAAAACATTGTCTATATTTGCACCCACAAAATGAAAGGGATGGCCCATTCGTCTATCGGTTAGGACGCAAGATTTTCATTCTTGAAAGAGGAGTTCGACTCTCCTATGGGCTACAAGATTTAATAAGTAAAAAAATAAAAAAATAACTCAGAAAGATATGGCAAACCATAAATCGTCGGAGAAGAGAATTCGTCAAACTGTTACCAAAAAACTGCGCAACCGCTACTCGCACAAAAGCGCTCGTACTGCTGTGAAAGCACTGCGTAACACCAGCGACAAAGCAGCCGCAGAGAAAATGTTGCCCAAAGTGGCTTCGATGTTGGATAAACTCGCTAAAAAGAACATTATCCACAAAAACAAAGCCGGCAACCTGAAGAGCAGCTTGAGCCTTTACGTTAACGCTCTCTAATCCATTAAGGTAAGGTAAAGTGTTTCCGCCTGAGAGAAACACAACATGGTGGTTGTAGCTCAGTTGGCAGAGCATCGGATTGTGGTTCCGAGTGTCGTGGGTTCGAGCCCCATCATCCACCCTTAATACAGAGCAGGCGATCCAAACGGGTCGTCTGTTTTGTTTTGTGTCTATCGAAATTAGGACCAAATGATTGGTCTTTCAAAATTAAAAATTACCTTTGTATTAAATCAAACTTAAAAGCTTCCTAAAATGAAACTCAAAAACACATTTACGGCTGTTGCAACACTTGCGCTCACTGCCATTCTAACAATCTCCTGTGGCACATCGGAGCAAAGCCGCTCGCTCCGAATTATGAGCTACGACGTTCACAACGGTCTCGGCTACGACAAAATCCACAGCTATGACCGTCCCGCAGACATCATCAACCAACACAAACCCGACGTTGTAGCACTGCAAGAGATGGACAGCATAACCGCGCGCTACTCCGACTATGTATTGGGTGAGCTTGCCGAGCGCACAGGTATGTACAGCTACTACGGCCCCGCTTTTGACTACGCAGGCGGCAAGTATGGTGTCGGTATCCTTTCGACCAAGCCCACGCTGTCGGTTCAACAACACGCCTTGGATTGCCCCAGCGAGCCGCGTACGATTCTTATCATCGAGTTCGAGGATTACTACTTTGGCAGCACTCACCTTTCGATGGTTGCCGAGGAGCGTATGACGGCCATCAAGAGAATTCGCGAGATTGCAGCGACCCTTGACAAACCCTTCTTCTTTGCGGGCGACCTCAATGCCGAGCCTGACTCGCCCGAGATTCAAGAGTTGAAGGAGTTTACCACCATCCTCTCGCCCACCGACACTCCCACTTGGAATGCCGAGACTCCCACCACCTGCATCGACTACATTGTTTGCAGTGGCACCGACAAGGTTAAAGTCAACGCTGCGAGCGTCATTATGGAGCTGAACGCCGCCGACCACCGACCTTTGCTGGTTGACGTAGAGTTCTAATAAGACCTCCATCCAAAAAAAAGATTCACCCCCGACGGAACTTTCCATCGGGGGTGAATTTCGTTTGGAGCAGTCGGACGACCACTCCCGTATATCGCGTTACGATTAGAACTTAATCTCGGCGTTAGCGCGTTTTACATCAAAGCCAATCGAACGGAACCAGGGGAACATATCGCGACCCATAGCAACGCTCACCAGAGCAACGGTGTTGTTGGCGTCGAGTTTACTGATTTGGTCGGGATTTGCCATAGCACGTTTTGCTTTGTAGTAGTCGGCTACCCAGTCGGGGTTCTCGGCACGAAGTTGCTCGAAAATCCACATCGATTTACCCCAGTGTACACCATAGAGTTGGTCGCGCGAAACATCCTCAACGCCACGTTTCCAGCTCTTGCCATCCACGTCATAGAGGTTGAACTCGGGGTCGAGTTTGGTTGCTTGGCGGATAGTGTTGGCAATACGACGCTCGGCCTCCTCTTTGTGACCCAGCTCCATCATAGCCAGATAACCAACATAGGTTGCGATAGGCTCATTCCAAATCTCGGCCCAAGGCAATACCCAAGAGTGTACCGACTCGTGAGTGATGAACTCAATCATCGAATCCTCGCGGTTGGGGAAGTCGCCCCACCACACTGCAAGTGCGATAACCTCGCCAGCCGAGTAGCCACCGCCACCTGTGGGGATAAGAACGATTTTCGAACCCATATTTGCCGACAAAGGCACACCCATAATACCCTCAACTACGGGCATAGTTTTCTTTGCGATTTGGAACATAGCCTCGGCGCAAGGAGCCAGGTAGTCGTTGTAAGTAATGTCAAGACCATCTTGTTGGATTTTGTTCTCAACGCACTCGATGTATTGGTGTTTGAGGCCTTGCTCGGGGTCAACGGTTTTGCCACCACGAACAACGTCGCGCCATACGCGGTGCCACATCTCGCGGTTGATGGTGTCGTAAATATCGTCGGTGTTGTCACCCAACAGGCCACGTACACCTACCAGCACTTTACCTTTGCCTTTTTGGGTGTATGCCAACATAGGGTTACCCTCGGCGTCGGTAACGGCAACGGTCCATTTAGCAGGTTTGTCGAGTACCAAGTGGTGACGGGTCGAGCCCTTCATAGCCACCTCGGGTGCGGTTGCATATTTCTCGGCAGCGGTCAGAGGAGCAGCTACACCCTCGGCGAACGATGCGCCAAACACTTGTGCCAAGTCGTTTTGCGAGGTGCTGGTGCCATTGCTCAGAATCATCAGGCTACCACCCTCTTTGAGGAACGATTTGATTTTCTTGATATCTTGCTCAACGTAGGGCAGACGGTCGTCGCAGTTGAACAACATCAGCATATTGGCGTTCGACAGGTCGGTGTTGTAGATACAACTCCAACCAGTGGTGTATTTATCCTCGCCGCCGTTGAGGTATTGGCGTTTGAAACCCCAGTCAGCGTGGAAGTCATAGTAGTGCGACAGGTTGTTGATGGCATAAACCACGGGCTCTGCGCCACACTCCTCCTGTCCACATTGCGAGCAGCAACCCGACATTGCAAATGCCGACGCTGCCAGAAGCAACATTGAAAGTTTTTTCATAGTCGTTATCTTAATTTGGTTTACACTTATTATTTAATAGGACGAGCCTCAACACCTTCGGCAGTAACGGCTACGGGATTGATTTTGCCATCCTCAGCGAAGGTCATCTTCTCAACACACATCACGCGGTCGTTGGGACCTGCATTCATCGAGGGACGACGATGGTAGAAGAAGTACCACTCGTCGGTACCAGGAACGTTTACTACCGAGTGGTGGCCAGCGCCGTTACCAATCGACTCGTTGCGCAAGATAGCTGCACCAATGCGATTGAAGGGACCAAAAGGCGAGTCCGAAATTGCATAAGCCACATTGTAGCTCGAATTGGTGAAAGCACCCTCGCTCCACATAAAGTAGTATTTGCCGTCACGCATAAACATAAACGAACCCTCGGTGTAGCCACGAGGAGTAACCTCCAAGAATTTCACCTTCTCGGGGTCGGTGCTACCACCCTCGTTGTAAACCACGCCATTGTACTCAAACTCTTGGATGCCTTTCAAATCTTCGGTGAGTTTAACAACATTGCAGTGACCCCAACCACCGTAATACATATAGATGCTACCATCCACATCCTCGAACAAACATTGGTCGATGGGTTGAGCATTGTTTGCGATGGTCGAGATGATGGGTGCGCCAATGTGGTCGGTGAAGGGACCTGCGGGGTTGTCGGCAACAGCGATACCGATACCGCCATAGGGGTCACCATAGGGAATGTTGTTGGCGCCGAAAATCAGATAGTATTTGCCATCCTTCTCAAATGCTGCGGGAGCCCACAGAGCCTCTTTTGCCCACGAGATGGTCTCGGTGCTGATGATGCGCTCGTGTTTGGTCCAGGTGATAAGGTCTTTCGACGAGAAGCAGTCCATCGATTTTTGCTCGTGGAAAGCCAGCGAGTTGGTGGGATACACCCAGTAGGTGTCGCCATAAATCATTGCGTGGGGATCGGCATACCAACCCTCAGCGATGGGGTTACCCGAAGTTTTGGGTTCGCACGAAGTCATTGCAGCCGCAGCCACAACGCAACTTGCGATAAGAGCTAATTTTTTCATACGTTTTCTGATATTTTAGTTAATCTTATTTCGGGAATTACTCGATGCGGCGGGCGCCGTCACCAATTACTACGTCAATCACGCGAGGCTCAACACCAAACTCAGCGGCGAATTTCTCCTTAACGGTTGCGATGTAGCCATCATAAGCCTCGGCTTTGAGCAGGTGGATTACACAGCCACCAAAGCCACCACCCATCATACGAGCGCCAAGCACACCCTCGGTCGAACGAGCAATGTCGGCAATAAAGTCAAGTTCCTTGCAACTTACGCCATACTCCTTGCTGAGTCCGTCGTGGCTACCGAAAATCTTGCGGCCAAACTCCTCGTAGTCGCCCTTCTCCAACGCGTCGCAAGCGTCCATCAGACGTTGGTTCTCGTCGATAACATAGGCACAACGGCGGTAGGTCATCTCATCCATCTCGGCTTTGTACTTGTCGAGCATCTCTTTGGTTACGTCGCGCAGGCTCTCGATACCCTCTTCGTGTGCAGCCACAATAGCAACACCCTTCTCGCATTGCTCGCGGCGAACGTTGTATTCACTCGAAGCCAGCGAGTGTTTAACCATCGAATCAACCAACACCACGCGGCAACCTACGGGATTGAAGGGCACCAGAGTGTACTCGAGCGAGCGGCAGTCCAGACGAATCAGTTTGCCCTCGCGACCCATAAGGCTGGCGAATTGGTCCATAATACCGCAACGCACGCCAATGTAGTTGTGCTCGGTCATTTGGCCGATTTTGGCAAGATCCTCGCGCGAGAAACCAAGGCCATACTCCTCGTTAAGCGCAAAACCAAAAGCGCTCTCCAAAGCTGCGCTCGACGACAGACCAGCACCCAGAGGCACATCACCGCCAAACACCACCTCGAAAGCACCTACCTTGCCGCCACGTTTCGCCATCTCCTGAACGATACCATAAGGGTAGCAAGCCCATTGCTCGGCAGGTTTAGCCTCGCCCGACAGAGCCCAGTCTAGTTGCACGTCATAGTCCACCGAGTAGAGTTTCGACACCTCGCCTTCGATGGGGCGGATAGCAACATAGATTGCTTTGTCGATAGCACCAGGCAACACAAAGCCAAGGTTATAGTCGGTGTGTTCGCCAATCAGGTTTACGCGACCCGACGAAGCATAAACGCGATAGTCGCCACCAAAGCGACTCTCGAATTCGGTTTTAATCTTTTGTAACATTGTTGTATCTTTTAGTTTTTTAATAGTTTCGGGATATTCGACATCGGCAAGGTGCAGACCCGCAGCAGGAGCCGAACTGCTCGAAAGGCTCAAATTGCGCGCACGCACAATCTCGCCAAACCTCTCGGCCGTAATCTTGCCTCGACCCACATCCACCAGCGTGCCCACAATAGCTCGCACCATATTACGCAGGAAGCGATCGGCACGGATGCGGAACATAAGTTCGCGCTCGCCCACCCTCTCCCACTGCGCGGTCATCACGCGACAAATGTTGGTATGGTTATTGGAGTTGAGTTTGGCAAACGAAGTAAAATCTCTCTCCACAAGAAGGCACTCGGCGGCGCGGTTCATCTCTTCGACGTTGAGCGTGCCGTGATACTGCCAGCTGTTGCGGCGGCGAAAGGGGTCTTTACCAAGAATGATGTGATAGTGGTATTCGCGAGCTAGCGCATCGAAACGTGCGTGCGCCGAGGGGTTGACACGATAGACGGTGCTAACGGCAATATCGGCGGGCAGCATTGCGTTCAGATGGTAGCAGAAGTCGGCAGGATTGGTGATTTCGCGCGGCGAGTCGAAGTGCGCCACATAGCGCGACGCGTGTACACCTGTGTCGGTTCGACCTGCGCCAACAATCTCTGTTGGTGTGCCGAGCAACTTCGACAAGCGCTCTTCCAGTGCGGCCTGCACCGAAGGTGCATTAGGCTGACGCTGCCAGCCATTGTAGGCCTCACCCGAATATGCCAACTCCATAAAATACCTCATATTACAAAGATAGGGATTTTAATTCACAATTCACCACAAAAAGGGCAATATATGTGAATTTTATTCACATTATACGAAAATACATAAAAAAAAGTGGCTATTTCGGCCACTTTCTAATTGTGAATTCTACCTAATTGGGGAGTTGGGTTCGCGCGACATTACCCAATAAAACAATTTATCGACCAGCGCGGGCGAAAACTTTTTGAGAAGATGCGTCAGGCGGCCTTCACTCTCCATCAGCAGCAGTCGCTGGCGACGTTCGACACCCCTGCGGATGCGTCGGGCAACCTCCTCGGCAGTCATCATACGACCCTCATTGCGGGGTGTTACACCTTGTGGCGAGCCATCGGCAGTAAGCGCCGCGAAACGCACATTGGAGGCGGTAAATCCCGGGCAAGCGATCATAACGTGTACACCCTTTTTGAAATTCTCGATGCGGAGGGTATCAAGAAAACCCGTCAATGCATATTTCGATGCAGAGTAGCCCGTACGCGCGGGAAGTCCGTGCAGTCCCGCCACACTCGACACGCCCACAATACTACCCTTTGCGGCTTGAATGTGGGGCAGTGCATATTTCACGCAGTTGACCGCGCCCCAAAAGTTGACATCCATCAGTCGGTGTAACACATCGAGTTCGACATCGTCAAAGAGAGCGCGCATCGAAACGCCAGCATTGCAAATTAGCACATCCACACCACCAAATGTCGCAACAGCCCTTTCTATCAGCGCCTTGCAATCATCCATTTGCGTCACATCACAGCGCACAAACGCTGCGCGACCGCCCCTCGAAATAATGTCGGCACACACCGCCGCAAGTTCATCCTCGTGACGCGCACCGAGCACAACATTAGCACCCACAGAGGCAAATTCGTAGGCAAGTGCGCGGCCGATACCGGACGATGCGCCCGTTATGACAACCGTTCTATTTTGAAGATTCATTTTGCAGACCTAAATCTCGATACTCAACCCGTCGTATGCAATCTCCACGCCACAGGGCAGTTTCGGTGCAACTTCGGCATAGAGTCCAATTTGGTGCGAGCAGTGAGTAAGTAGTGTGCGACGCGGAGCAACACGTCGGCTCAGCGCCACAGCCTCATCAACCGTAAAGTGCGAGATGTGTTTTTCCCAGCGCAGAGCATTAACCACCAAAGTTTCCACGCCGCAAAGTTTTTCGATTTCGGTGTCGTCGATGTAGTTGAAATCGGTAAGGTAGGCCGCACGTCCGACTCTAAAACCAACGATAGGAAGGCGGTAGTGCAGGCCATAGATAGGAGTAAAAGTAAGCGAGCCGATTTGGATGTCGGCGTCGGCAATATCGTGCAGATGAATTTCGGGCACTCCGGGGTAGCGTTTCTCGGCAAAGGCATAGTCAAAATCCTTGCGGACAGCCGCCTGTACACGTTCGGTGGCATAGATGTCGGTTGCCCTCTGCTGGAAGTAGTTGAATGCGCGCACATCGTCGATTCCACCCGTATGGTCCTTGTGTTCGTGCGTAAGCAGAATGGCCTCGATATGAGTTACGCCCTCGCGCAACATCTGATAGCGGAAGTCGGGACCCGCGTCAATCACAACGTTTGTTTCGCCGTCCGACACCAGCACCGAGCTACGCAACCTTCTATCGCGCGGGTCGGCAGAGTGACACACCTCGCACGGACACGCCACCATAGGCACACCCTGCGAAGTTCCCGTACCAAGAAATGTCAATCGAGTCATCGGATGTTTAGAGTTGATTCAGACACGAGATAATTATTTCGACCGAGTCGCGGATTTCGGCCTCGGAGATTGTCAGCGGCGGCGAGATGCGGAAAGCCGTATCGCAGAACAGGAACCAATCGCTAAGGATTCCCGCCTCTTTGAATAGTTCCATCATTCGGTACATCTTGTCGCTTGTGCCAAGTTCCACCGCAAGGAGCAGTCCCGAACGGCGAATCTCCAACACCTGCGGATGACCCGCAAGCAGCGACTCATACAGCACGCCTTTGCCCTCGACCTGCTCAACGATATTATTTTCGAGCAGATAGTCGAGTGCGGCAAGTCCCGCAGCACAGCATACGGGGTGACCTCCGAAGGTCGAGATATGACCCAACACGGGGTCGGTGGTAAACGAATCCAAAACTCTTTTCGACGAGATTACACCACCCAGCGGCATACCTCCGCCAAAGGCCTTGGCAACGCACACCACATCGGGCACAACGCCATACTTTTGGAGGGCAAACATCTCGCCCGTACGTCCGAGTCCCGTCTGGATTTCGTCGAAGATGAGCAGTGCACCCACCTCATCACAGCGGCGGCGTACAGCCTGCAACCATCCCTCGTCGGGAAGTCGCACACCAGCCTCACCCTGCACGGGTTCCATAATCACACACGCAGTGCGAGAGGTTATGGCGTCGAGTTGTTCGGGGTGGTTATACTCAATGCTTGTCACCCCCGGCAGTAGCGGACGGAAAGCACCCTTAAAGAACTCACCCTCGGGAGCACCCATAATACTGAGCGGTCCGTGGGTTGAGCCGTGGTAGGCACGACGCATCGACACAATTTCACCTCGGCCCGTATATCGTTTGGCAAGTTTCAACGCAACCTCCACCGCCTCGGCACCCGAGTTCACAAAGTAGAGCGCATCAAGGCTCTCGGGAAGCAGACTACACAATCGTGTGGCATACTGCACCTGCGGGCGCTCGACCAGCTCGCCATAGACCATAACATGCATATAGTCACGTACTTGGGCACACACAGCCTCAACGACTTTGGGGTTGGCGTGGCCTACATTGCTCACCGACACACCCGAAATAAGGTCGTAGTAGCGTTTGCCCTCGGGGGTGTAGAAGAACACACCCTCGGCGCGCTCCACCTCAACCAGCATTGGCGAGGGAGAGGTCTGTCCGACGTGGGCCAAGAATTGTTTGCGAAGTATAGTGTTCATCGTTGTTCGAAGTATTTTTCAAGAATTGCGATGGAGTCGCGTACGCTCTCCATATACCATTTCCACTGGGTCACCGCCGAGCGATGGGGCGACAACTGCCAATCGGCTACCTCCTTGCGGATGCGACACGACAGCGTATAGAGCAACACCGCAGCCGACACCGACACATTCAGGCTCTCGACCATACCCTGCATCGGAATCTTGATAAACTCATCGGCCGCCGCACGCACCTCGTCCGAGATACCCTCCTGCTCGGTGCCAAACACCAACACAAAGGGGCCCGAAGTGACGTCAAAAGTGTCGGGTGTGCAGTCTTCGGCGTGGGGCGAGGTGGCAACAATGCGATAGCCCGCAGCCTTCAAGGCGGTCAACGCCTCGGTGGTAGTACCATAGGAGTGCATATCAATCCACTTGTCGGTACCGCGCACGATATTGACATTGGGATTGAAGCGGCAGTGCTCTTGAATGGTGTGGATATTTTGAATTCCAAACGCCTCGCAGGTACGCATAATGGCACTTGCATTTTGGGGATGGAAAGTATTTTCGAGGCACACAGCGGCATAGTCGGTACGTCCATCGAGTGCGCGTTGGAGTGTTGCCATACGCTCCTCGCCCATAAACCTGCGGAGGAACTCGATGCGCTCGGTGTACCACTCTGTGGGGTGGTCAAGGTTGGCGGCTATCCAGTGCTGTTCGGTGCTGTTTTTCATATGTTATTTGCGGTATTTATTATCTTCTTCAAGGATTTTCAGGTAGCTCTCGTAGCGGCTGGGCATAATCTTCCACTCCTCGACCGCCTGCAAGATAGCACACTTGGGCTCGTGGGTGTGGGTGCAGTTGTAGAAACCGCACTCGGGAGCAAAGCGCATAAAGTCGGGGAAGTAACGAGCCAACTCCTCGGGCTCGATGTCAATCAGTCCAAAGCCCTTGATACCCGGCGAGTCGATGATATACCCCCCACCCTCCAACGGATACATCTGCGAGAAGGTGGTGGTGTGCATACCCTTGTGGTGAAACGACGACACCTCACCCGTACGGGTATTGATACTCGGGTCGATGGCGTTGATAAGCGACGATTTGCCCACACCCGAGTTGCCACTCAAAAGTGTAGTCTTGCCCGCAAGCAGTTTTTTGAGTCGGTCGATGCCGATACCCTCGGTGGCCGACACCTCCAACACCTTGTAGCCCGAAGCCAAGTAGGTTGCAACAAACTCTTCGAGAGCTTCGGGAGTTTGGCGCGCAAGGTCAACCTTATTCAGCACGATAGTTGCAGGGATTCCGTAGGCCTCGCACGTAACCAGAAAGCGATCGACAAACTCGTAGGCTGTGCGCGGAGCAAACAACGACACAACCAGAGCCGCCTGGTCGATATTAGCAGCTATGATATGACTCTCCTTCGACAGGTTGGATGCGCGGCGGATGATATAGTTACGTCGCGGAGTAATATCCACGATTACGCAATCGCCCGTAGCATCAATCTCGCAGGTGACTATATCGCCCACCACAACAGGATTGGTCGAGCGCACGCCTTTGAGGCGCAGTTTGCCACGAATACGACATTCGCGAATAGTTCCATCATCGGTGCGCACCTCGTACCACGAGCCGGTACTGCGCACCACAAGTCCGTTGAATTGTTCCATCATTAATTTTGCTGCGGGGTTTCGTCGGTTTCGGTTGTAGGTTCGTCAGCATCCAATTGCTGAATATAGGGAAAAACAATGTCGGCAGTGGTCACAAGCGGAGTATAGAGCATCGACTCGGCAGCAAGCTTTTCGTCCATACCGCGAGTCAGCGACCATCCGCCCATCCAGTGCACCACGACACTTGCAATAAGCCACACCTTGGCCATCGAAAAAAAGACTCCGAGCGCAGTGTCAAGTGCACCCAAGCCCACGATGCGAAACAGGCCTTTGGTAAATCGTCCGATGATGGCAAGCGCCAAAAGCACTGCGGCAAACAGCGCCACAAAGCCTCCCGTAGCAGCCCACGCCGAGTCCAAACCCAGAGCCTCGCCCACGGCGCCGCCCCACGTCCAAGCAGCCCACACGCCACCTATAAGTGCAACAATTGCAAGAAGTTGCTGTACAAGGCCGTGATTAAATCCGCGCCAAATGGCCCACACCAACGGCACGGCTATTACAAAATCAAACCAATTCATAGAGTCGGTATCAGTGTCAAAAAATTTACGAAATATACGAGTTTTTTCGCAAAAATCAGTAACTTTGGGGTAAGTTTTTTTTGTCCGCCACCTGTGGACAGCCAATTAATACACACTCGAAGATGAATCGTATCTTAAAATATCTCCTCTGCATAGTACTGCTGGCGACGGCCTTTGAGGTGTCGGCACGCGATGTCTATTCGCTCAACCGAGGCTGGACCTTCTCGACAGGACGCAACCACCAAAGCGTGGCTGTAAACCTTCCTCACACCTGGAACAACGACGCAATGACAGGCAAGTCGGACTACTTCCGCGGCGAGGGCTACTACGACCGTATGGTCAATATTCCCGCCGAGTGGAACGGTCAACGACTCTTTGTGCGAATCCTTGGTGCCAACACAGTGACCAATATGTTTGTCAATGGTCGTCACGTTGGCGAACATCGCGGCGGCAGTTCGGCTTTCACTTTCGAGGTTACCGAATACATCAAATATGGTCAGAGCAACTCGCTGCGCATCGTGGTAAATAACTCGCCGCGTATGGATGTGTTGCCCACTGCCGGTATGGCCAACTGCTACGGTGGATTGTATCGCGGTGTGGAACTCTATGTGACCGACTCGTTTATCATCTCGCCTTTGGTGGATGGTTCGGAGGGTGTGTGGGTTGAGCAACACAGCGTGAGCGAGCAACGTGCCGAGGGTGTGGTGCGCGTAGCGCTGAATGGCGTAAAAAGCCTTCCCAAAGAGAGTAATGTGTCGATGGTAATTTCCGACGCCGATGGCAATCGCATTACCGACAAGGTAGTAAACATTCATTCGGGCAACACCGAGGTGGAATTACCCTACACAATCGAAAATCCCACTCTTTGGCAGGGTGTCGAAAATCCCTATCTCTACCATATTGACGTGTGCCTTAACTCGGGCGAACGTGTGGTGGATTCGCTGAGTGTAACCACCGGTTTCCGCACCTTTGCGGTTGATCCCAAGCAGGGATTCCTGCTCAACGGACGCCCCTACCCCTTGCGTGGTGCGGTGATGCATCGCGACCGTATGATGGCTGGTAATGCACTGACTATGTTGCAGATTGAAGAGGATTTCGAAATGTTGCGCGATATGGGAGCCAACGCTGTGAGGATTGCGGGCGGACAACACTCCGACTACTTCTACTCGCTGTGTGACGAGCACGGTATCATCGTGTGGAGCGAGGTACCCTTCGAGGGACAAGCCTACGCCACCGACTGCCAATATGTGCGCACCGACGAGTTCTCGCAAAACGGCTGTACTCAACTGCGCGAAACCATACACCAACTCTACAACCACCCGTCGGTAGCATTCTGGGGCATCTTCTCGAAACTTAACTACCGAGGCGACGACCCCACCGACTATGTGCGTTCGTTAAACTCGTTGGCAAAAAGCCTTGACCCCACACGCATCACCGCCGCAGTGAGCAATCAGGACGGCAACCTCAACTTCATAACCGATGCTGTGGTGTTCGAGCACTCGTTTGGCTGGACTTCGGGTACTCCTGAAGATGTACGTTTGTGGCGCGACCAATTCCTCGGACAGTGGTCTTCGAAGCTGTGTGCAGGTGTAACCTATGCGGCAGGAGGCTCGATTTATCATCAGGACAGCAAACTCGAACGCCCCAACCCCGAGAGCCAATGGCACCCCGAAGGTTGGCAGACCCACTTCCACGAGCAGTATATGAATATTCTGGGCGATGGCAAGGGATTCTTCGCAATCTTCGTATCGAATCTGTTTGATTATGGCGCGGCGGGACGTACCGATGGCGAGAGCAACGGCACCGACAACTGCGGTGTGATTACCTACGACCGCAAAGACAAGAAAGACGCTTATTTCCTTTATAAAGCATTGTGGAATACCACCGACCCGTTTGTACACATCGTGGGCCGACGACAAGACACACGCACAGCCCTGCGTCAGACCATCAAAGTCTATTCGAATCAGGCCGAGGTGGACCTTGTACTGAACGACTTCCCCGTAAGTTCAAAGACCGGCGGCAACGGTATTTTCATCTGGCAGGACTTGGAGCTCCAACCCGGCATCAACCGCATTGAGGCGCGTTCGGGATGGGCGACCGACAAGGTGTCAATATTTATCGAAGGAGAGGTTAGCGGCGGAGCAGGCTCGCAGCGTATGGGCCCTCGCAGAAGAATAAATCTATAACGGAAGCACCCGCAACGAAATCCATACGATCTTCAAAGACCTGGGTGTAGATGGGCAGATTCTCGGCATAGGTGGCTGTCAAAAACTCCTTTTTACCCCTCAAATCCAAATCTTCGGGGGTTGCATCAACATACTTTTCGGAGATGTTCAGTTCCTTGGTTTCACCCATCAGGCGCAGTAGCGTGCGCGCAATTTCGAGATTATATTCAACCAGCCACTCCCAGCGTTTGGAGTAGAAAGGTTCGAACGCCTCGGCATAGTAGTCGTAGTAGGGCGAGTTCCTGTAGGCCGACATAAGCGCTTGGTAGTGTTGGTGTTGCCAGCGTTTAGAGTAGTCGACACGCACGTCGCGCGTGGCAATTCTCTCGCCACGTCCGCACACATTAACCGAAAGCGTAGCCACGCCATTGGGGGTTACGATTTCGCAACGGTTACGCGCACTCTGTTTAATCCAATTCTCGCCAATGTCAATCACACACTCATCGCTGAGCAGGTGACTCCACCACGCGGTATTACCAAGATATGTAATAGGAAGTATTGTCATTACTTTTCGCGATCGCTGTTAATGAGTTCGAGCAGAGCCTCGATAGCCTCTGCATCGGGAATATTGCGGCGCACAACCTCGCGGCCGCGATAGAGAGTGATGCGTCCGGGACCCGAACCTACATATCCGTAGTCCGCATCGGCCATCTCGCCGGGACCATTCACTATGCAGCCCATAACGCCAATCTTGACACCCGTCAGGTGCGAGGTAGCCTCTTTGATGCGTGCCAAAGTTCCGCGCAGGTCGTAGAGCGTACGGCCACAACCAGGGCAGGCTATATATTCGGTGCGGCTCATTCGGGCGCGCGCCGCTTGCAGGATACGCAGTGCTATGTCATCCACAACCTCGGGTGCAACATTCGGAGCATCAATCCAAAGGCCGTCGGCCAGACCATCAATAAACAATCCGCCAAAGTCCAGCGCAGCGTGCAGAGCCAACTGCTCGACCTCGCTTTCGACATAACGGCGGCGCACCACTACGGGGCGACTATCGCCATCGGCCATAAGGTTGAGAATCTTGGCGCGCAACTCGGCAGGGGCGTTCTCGGTAGTAGCCTCAACGACCACAACGTCGCCTCCCAGCAGAGCCTTCTCGCCATCGGTCAGCTCGCCATAAATCACAGGAACACTCTCGCCACCAATTCGACCAACAGCCGAAGATGCGCGGCGGCAGTACTCATAAGGAGAGTATAGTTCGGGCTTGCGCACAGTCTCAAACGAAGCGTGCGTGTCACGACCCTCGAAGTAATCAACGATTTGCAGAGCTACGGGAATTTCATTTTCGGGCGGCTCGGTGAGCGACACGCGGATTGTATCACCAATACCATCAGCCATCAGCGCACCGATACCCACAGCCGACTTGATACGGCCCTCGATGTCGTTACCAGCCTCGGTTACACCCAAGTGGATGGGATAGTTCATCCCCTCGGCATTCATAGCCGCTACAAGCGAGCGATAGGCGTGCACCATAACGCGGGTGTTACTCGATTTCATCGACACCACAACTTGATCGAACTGCTCCTCGCGGCAGATTGCCAGAAACTCCATTGCCGAAGCCACCATACCCTCGACGGTATCGCCATAGCGGTCAACCATACGTTGCGACAGCGAGCCGTGGTTAACACCCACACGAATAGCCACGCCACGACGGCGGCACTTGTCGATAAGCGCGCGGAAGGTTGTGCCCTCGGGGTCGTTATAGTTGCCGGGATTGACCCTCACCTTATCGACATAGTCAGCAGCCACAGAGGCCACCTCTGCCACAAAGTGAATGTCGGCAACCAGCGACGTGTCGGGATAGAGTTCGGCGGTGCGAGTTGCGATATTTTGCAGGTTTTCGGCCTCGCGCCTACCCGGAGCAGTCACACGCACAATGCGTCCGCCAGCCGCACGGATACGTCCCGTTTCGGCCACCACAGCCTCGGTATCGAGGGTATTGACGGCGGTCATCGATTGCACTGCGACGGGGTTTTGTCCACCGATTTCGACAGAGCCTATGCGCACGGCACACGACGGGCGACGGGAGTAGCGGTCTAGCGAGCCGCAAAAGAGTGTGGTATCTGACATTTGATGTTTATGTTTTTCACAAAGGTAGGCAAAAAATACAATTTTACGCACTCTGCACGCGTTTTTATAGTGGTATTTTGCCGCAGTCCCGAAAAAAATCCGTACTTTTGGCATTATGAATAGTTGGTTCGATAGCGACATAAAGTTTCTGAAAGGCGTGGGTGAGCAACGTGCGGCGTTGCTTGCGCGCGAGCTCGGCATACACACGCTGGGCAACCTGCTCTATTACTTTCCGTTCCGCTATATCGACCGCACCAAGCTGCACACCATCGGTGAGCTAAACAACACTCAAAACACCACCTACGTCCAGCTCAAAGTGCGCGTGATGAACTTCCAGAGGATTGGCCAAGGCGCCAAGGCGCGACTTTCGGTATTGGCATCCGACGGCACAGGACGCATCGAGCTATTGTGGTTTAAGGGAATAAAGTGGATTGAGAGTCGCGTGGAGGTGGGACGCGAATACATTGTGTTCGGCAAACCGAGTTTCTTCCGCGGCGAGATAAGTATGGTACACCCCGAGTTGGACAACATAGGTGCACCCAACACCCCTGCCGTAGGTATGCAGGGTGTGTATGGCACCACCGAAAAGCTGTCGAGTTCGCAACTCGGCTCCAAGGGTATCTACAAGCTTGTGGCTACGCTGTGGCGTTCGGCCGAGGAGCATATTACCGAGAGTCTTCCCCAACACATCATCGACGCCAATGGCCTTATGCCTCTGCGCGAGGCACTACGCAATATACATTTCCCGCAGTCGGCAGCCCTGCTTGCAAAGGCAGAGTACCGACTCAAATTCGACGAGTTGTTTGGTATTCAACTCGACATCGTGGCACGCGGAGCACAACGTACGGCACGTGCCGATGGTTTCCCGATGCCCCGCGTGGGAGAGTTTTTCAACCGCTTCTATCGCGAAAAACTTCCATTCGAACTTACAGGAGCACAAAAGCGCGTAATCAAGGAGATTCGTGGCGATATGGTGGGTGGTCAACAGATGAACCGCCTGCTGCAAGGCGACGTGGGAAGTGGCAAGACTATGGTTGCGCTGACCGCAATGCTTATTGCCGCCGACAACGGCTATCAGTCGTGTCTGATGGCACCGACCGAGATTTTGGCACGCCAACACTACGCCACACTTGTGCGTATGACCGAGGGACTCGGAGTTGAAATCGGAGTGCTGACAGGCGCTTCCAAAGCCGCCGAACGACGCGACGTTTTGGAGGGACTCACAAGCGGCCGCATCCGAATTTTGGTGGGTACACACGCGCTATTGGAAGACAAGGTAGTATTTGATAATCTGGGAGTTGTGGTTATCGACGAGCAACACCGCTTTGGAGTGGAACAGCGCAGTCGAATGTGGACCAAGAACACCCGTCCGCCCCATATTCTGGTGATGAGTGCAACACCCATTCCGCGAACACTTGCGATGACGCTGTATGGCGACCTCGAAGTGTCGGTAATTGATGAGTTACCTCCCGGACGCAAGCCCATAAAGACGGTACACATGAGCGAGTCGCATCGTCTGGCACTGTTTGGCTTTATCCACCGCGAGATTGCCAAGGGTCGTCAAGTCTATGTGGTCTATCCGCTTATCCGCGAGAGCGAGACTATGGACTACCGCAACCTATACGAAGGCTACGAGGCCATCACCGACGAGTTCAAGCCCCCGCACTATTGCACCGCCGTTGTGCACGGCAAGATGAGCAACGACGAGAAGGAGGCAAGTATGGCGCTGTTCAAAAACGGCACGGCGCAGATTTTGGTTGCCACCTCTGTAATTGAGGTGGGTGTGGACGTTCCCAATGCCACTGTGATGGTTATCGAGAGCGCCGAGCGATTTGGTCTATCGCAGTTGCACCAGTTGCGCGGTCGTGTGGGTCGTGGCGGCGAGCAGTCGTATTGCGTGTTGATGAGTGGCGACAAGCTGTCGGCCGACGCTCGCAAACGCCTGGGCGCTATGGTCGAGACGTGCGATGGATTTGAGCTTGCGGAGTTGGATATGAAGCTGCGCGGTTCGGGCGACTTGTCGGGAACACAGCAAAGTGGAACGGCCTTTGATTTGAAGATTGCCGACATCGGCCGCGACGGACAAATCATCGAACACACCCAACGCATTGCTCGCGAGATTTTGGAGCGTGACCCATATCTGAGTGACCCCAAAAACCGCCTGCTTGCGGCTCTGGCCAAGAGGTATGCCCCGAAGGCCGAGGCCGATTTCAGTATGATTTCCTAAATCACCAAATGAGAATGATTAAACGTTTAGCGATATTGGTATGCGCGCTTGTGGCGACGCTATCATCAGCCACAGCACAAAGTGACGCACCCTTTGTCGATGGCGAAAGTTTGGTCTATGCCGTCTGTTATCGCGCCAAGATGGTACCCAAGACACCCGTAGGGCGCGCCACACTCAAATGCAAGGAGCTAACCTTCGAAGGCTCGCCCCACTATCGCATCACCGCCAACGGACGCACCCTACCCTTCTTCCGATGGTTCTACGACTTGGACGACACCTACACCTCGCACATCGAAGCCTCAACAATGCGTCCGACAAGACTGCAAGTCGAGTTGCGCGAGGAGAAATATCGTTTCGACGCAACATACCACTATGATTGGGATGCAAATCAAGTACACACGGCCTACAAAAAAGGTTCGTGGAGCAGAGTCCACAATAAGACCATGGCGCTGGGAGACAAACACTACGACCCCGTAGCGCTGTTTTACAATCTGCGTTTCATCGAACCCGAGGATTATCATCTGAACGAGCCAGTGGATCTGCATATGGTTTTGGAGGATACCATTCGCATTATCACCTACTCTTACTTGGGTGAGGATGTCGTAAAACTCAAAGGCATAGGCGAGGTTCCAGCCTACAAGTTCACCTGCTCGATTGCCACCTCCAATGGCGAAACGTTCACCGACGGCACTCATTTCTTTGTGTGGCTGAGTGCCGACAACAATCGTATTCCGCTGATAATTGACTCCCCCATCAGGGTCGGCTCGGTGGCAGCCTACCTCACCGAGTACGATAATTTGAAAAGTGAACTGAAAACCATTCCGAAATAAGGAAAAATTCGTATCTTTGCGTCTTGTACGCGCGCGTGTGCGGACGCTAAATATTTATGACTATGAAAATAATCAATCACATAACACTACTCAAACGAGCTGCGACGTGTCTCGCAGTACTCTTTTTGGCAGGAGTCAATGCCACAGCGGCGCCTATACAACCCGATTGGAAACGCCACTGCCAAGTTGCACAATCGCTGTTCGAAAGCGAGAACTGGGCAGCCGCAATCGTCGAAATCGAAAAAACTCGTCAGCTTGCACCCAAAACCGAAGAGGGCCTTACACAACGTCTGCTCTATATGGAGGCTGTGTGCGAAGTCAAGACCGGCAGCAAAGATGCCATCGACGCGCTGCATCTATTGTTGGAGCGCTATCCCAACTCGATTTACAACAACAACATCCGTTTCTACATCGGTGTGTTGGAGTACAACAACGGCAACTACACAACCGCACTGGAACACCTGCTGGCAGTAAACCCCTTTGAGTTGTCGGACGAGAACACCGAAGAGTACAACTTCAAAACGGGTCACGCAAGTTTCGAGATGGAAGACTACGCAACCGCCCGCGCTTGGCTCACACAGGTACAAGAGGAGAGTGTCTATTTCCCCCACGCCAACTACTACTTGGGATATATCGACTACTCGGAGGGTAACTACAAATCGGCAGGCACACGTTTTGCCTCGCTGACCAAAGTTTCGGCCTATGCCAAAATCATCCCCTTCTATCTGATTCAAATCGAGTTCCTCGACGGCAACTACAAATATGTTGTGGATAATGGCGACGCACTGATTGCATCGTCGTCGGACAACACTCGCAAGTGCGACCTGAACCGCATTATGGGTGAGAGCTACTTCCACCTTGCCAACTACAAGAAGGCGCTCGACTATATGGGCCAATACCAAAAGTTGGGCGGTCAGACCGGTCGCAGCGAGAACTATGTACTCGGTTTCTCGAACTACAAGCACGGCAACTTCCGCACCGCAGCAACACAGCTCGCCAAGGTATGCGGTCCCGATGACGAACTCTCGCAAAACGCCAGCTACCACTTGGCCGACTGCTACCTGCAAATGAAACAAAAACGTCTGGCTATGCAGTCGTTCTCGATTGCCGCGGCCAAGGACTACAACCCCACCATCGCCGAGGATGCGCTCTACAACTACGGTAAGTTGCAGTATGAGTCGGGCGGCGGCCGTTTCAACGAGGCAATCAACGTGCTGGACAAATACATCAAAAAATACCCCAACTCGCCGCGCGTACCGCAAGTGCGCGAGTATCTGGTGGCAGCCTACTACAACTCGCACAACTACAAGGCGGCCTACGACGCGATTATGCAGATGCCCAACCCCGACAACAACATCAAGGCGGCTTTGCAGAAAATCACCTATTTCCACGCTTTGGAGTACTACAACGAGGGTAATGTGGACGAGGCCGAAAAGCTGTTCAAAATCTCGGAACAATATCGCTACAACGCCAAATACACCGCACTCAGCTCGTTCTGGCAGGGTGAGATTCTCTACTCAAAATCGAACTTCACAGCGGCTATTCCCAAGTACAAGGCCTATCTGAAAGTGTCGCCCCTGACCGAGCCCGAGAACCCGATGGCAAGTTACAGCGTGGCCTACTGCTACTTCAACTTAAAGAACTGGGACGAGGCCTCCAAAGGTTTTGCGGCATTCCTTGCGCGCTACAAGAAGAGCGACTCATATCGTGCCGACGCGTTCAACCGTCAGGGTGACATCTTCCACCTGCAACGCAGCTATTGGAGAGCCATCGAAAGCTACGACGGCGCAATCGCGACCAACCAACCTCAAAAATACTATGCCGAATATCAACGCGCGCTGATGCTGGGTCTGCTGGATCGTATGCCTCGCAAAATCGAGAGCCTCGAAGCAATTCTTGCTCACGGCAAGGGTGCATACCAAGAGAAAGCAACCTATGAGCTCGGACGCACCTACATCAGCCAAGACCAATTCGCCAACGGAGCACGCACACTCGAAAGATTCGTTGCGGCTTATCCCAACAGCGACAACTACACCGAGGCTCTGTCGTCTATCGGTTTGGCCTACCTGAATATGGGCGAGAACGAGAAATCGCTGGGCTACTACAAGAAGGTTATCGAGGTGTCGCCCAAATCGGCTGATGCTCAAAGTGCACTGGCGGCAATCCGCTCGATTTATGTAGATACCAACGACGTAGATAGCTACTTCGCCTACGCCCAAAGCGCAGGTATGGAGACCGATATGGGTGTGCTGCAACGCGACTCACTGAAATTCACCGCCGCCGAGAAGGTCTATCTGTCGGGTGATGCACAAAAGGCCGTCCCCGCAATGGAGGGCTACTTGGCAAGTTTCCCCGATGGTGTTCGTCTGCCCGATGCAATCTACTATCTGGCCGACTCGAAATCCAAGATTGGCGATATGAATGGCGCTGTGGAGGAGTTCAAACGCCTTGTGTCGCTCAAAAAGAATGACTTCACGCTGCGTGGTCTGCAACAACTCTCGACCTTGGCAACCGCTACGGGACGCCACTCGGAGGCTGCCGACGCCTATCGTCAGTTGAGTCTCGCCGAGAGCACTCCTGCTAAAATTTCGGCTGCTCTGGATGGTTATGTGGCTTCGGTTGTGGCTTCGGCCGACACCGTACGTATCTTGTCGCTGGGCGAAGAGTTGGAGGGCGTGGCCGAGGTGTCGCTGCCTGCACGTCGCAAGATTCTCTACACGAGCGCTTCGATTCTGCGTTCGCGCGGCCAGATGTCGCAAGCCGAGGAGTTGTATGCCGAGTTGAGCGAGGATCCTCTGAGCGAGGAGGGTGCCGAGGCAACCTACCGAATCATCGAGGCTCAGTTCAACCGCGGAATGTATGAGGATGCACAAAACAAAATCTTTGCTTTCTCGGAGGTGAACACTCCGCATATGTACTGGATGGGACGCGCATTCCTGCTGCTGGGCGACATCTACGCTATTGGCGGCGACTCGTTCCAAGCGAGAGCAACCTATCAAAGTATCGTGGACGGCTACTCGCCCGCAAATGACGGCGTGATTGAAGACGCACTCCAAAGAATTCAAAAACTGCAGTAACAACCGATGACTATGAAATATATGAGATATAAAATAGCGGCCTTTGCAGCCCTGTTTGCAGGCATTTTGTCGGCAGGCGCACAAGAGAGCCTGAACAAGAGCATCGAGGTCACCAAGGCCTACGTTCCGACGGTACACGGTGCAACCAAACTCGCATTCCAACCCCGAATCGATGACACCGTGCGATTGCAGCCCGATATCGACTATGCAATCAAACCCGTAGCGTGCTACACTACATTCTCGTCGCGACAAATCAACCCCGCAAAAATGAACTCGTCGGCAGTGACATCGGGCAACCGCGGTTATGTGTCGTTCGGCATCGGTTATCCGTTTTTGACCAACTTCGATTTGTACATCAACAACCGCGACCAGACCACCCGCACCATTGGCGGATATGTCAACCACCGCGGCTCGTACAGCAAAATCGCAAGCGACTTAGACATTACCAAAGAGGAGCTGCCGAGCGCGCTGTCGCAATACAATGCTGCAGGATTCTTCGGTTCGCAAAGCTGGGATAACCTGACTCTGCGTGGCGAGGTGGGTTACGACAACCGTGTACTGCACCGCTATGGAGCCTTCGTACGCGAGGAGTTTTTGACCGACTCGCTCTATTACAACAACCGCGAAGAGTTTAATTCAGGCCTCACTCCCAAGCCTAAACAAGCATTGGTGAATTATGGAAAAGCTTTCGGAACGGTTAGCTTCGGCGACGACTTTGCCGACCTATCGGAGTTCAACTTCGGAGTGTCGCTCAACACCGCATACTCCTACGACCTGCACGGCTCCGAGATGGTTGACCTTGGCGCGAATGCCCGCATCGCACAGATGTTCGACAAACACGGAT
Organism: Rikenellaceae bacterium; assembly: GCA_045613745.1. Lineage (GTDB taxonomy): Bacteria > Bacteroidota > Bacteroidia > Bacteroidales > Rikenellaceae > UBA940. Next base: position 38,858 of record JAZLBP010000010.1, read on the forward strand.
TCGACCTGGGCGTGGACTACAACAGCTACTACGGCGTAGCCAACCTCGCCGATCGTGGCAACCAAAGTGTGGTTATCCGTCCCCGATATATGTTCCGCGCAGGTATTGTTCGCGTGGCTGCGGGTGTGGACTACGGCTACCGCAACAGCAAAGGTTTCGACATCTCGAACAACTATGTATTCCCCCATCTGGACATCGTGGTGGATGCATTCAAGGGTTATATCATCCCCTATGCACAAGCGTCGGGTGATTTCATTGATGGCAGTTTCGAGGCTTTGAGCCGCGAGAATCCCTACATCGCAGCGGGTGTGACCGCACCCACAGGCGCACGCATAAGCGCCGAAGCAGGTGTGTCGGGAAGCGCTATGCAGTGTCTGTCGTACAAGGCTTACTTCAACTACACACACCTCGATAATATGCACTACTTCGTGTCGCTCTACAAGCCCGCAGGTAGTGAGTTTGCCGACTCGTTTGGTGTTGTGACCGACAACGCCAGCATCTATACCATCGGTGCAAACATCGAGTATATGTACGCAGGTGTTCTGACCGCAGGATTGGATGCTCACTACTATGGCAACGTTTTGAAGACTCTGCCCGGAGGAGGAAGCGCTCCTTCGTGGGATGCAGGTCTGTCATTCAGTTATCGACACAAGGATAAATTCATCGCAGAATTGGGTGCCAAGGTGCTTGGCGCGCGCGAGTTCTACGAGATGGCAGGCGCCACCTCGACCATTATGCGTGCCGAGGATGTGGTAAGCGACATCTATGTCAATCGCGTACCTGCGTGCGTGGATTTGAACGTGCGTTTGAATCTGCGTATTCTCAACAGCTGGTGGATGTACGTTCAGGGGGGCAACCTCGCAAACAGCCGTCTGTACACCCACAACCACTATCGTTCGCTGGGCACAAACATCCGCCTCGGTTTCAGAACCTCATTCTAGAAAGCGGTTTTGCGTATGAAAAAAATCGCATTGCTTATCCTGACCGCAATCATTTGCTGCGCCTGCAACTCAAAGATAGAGGTTAGAAACGGAGTAGTCTATTACGAAAATGCCGCGGTCGGAGAGCTAACCTCGGAGGCTTGCTATGGTGTGGAGTACTCCGACAAGGCGAAATCGATAGACGATGCTACAATAAAAATCACACGAACATTTACGGCCACCGCAGATGTGGACTCGGCACGTCTGACTCTGAACTTCCGCCACCTGTCGCCGTGCACCTACGCAATGATTCCCTCGGTGTGCTACAATGGCAACCATTGGGGACACGGCCGAGAGCCCAAAGGCTTCCAAACCGACGGCATTTGGCACACCTACTCCTATCGTCGCACACCCATCCCCGGAGCTACCTTCTCCGAGGGCGAGAGTGTAGCCGTTGCAATGTGGAGCGAGCTACCAAAGTGCGAGACCGAGGCTTTTTCGTGCGCCATTATGCCCGAAGATTCAAGTGTGACCCATTCGCTGATTTTCCCCGAAGAGGAGCGTCCGTTCACCTATGTAGGTAAGAACATCTACAACGCACCCTACACCCAAAAACTATCACTCCGCAAGGGCCAGACCCAAACCTTGGTGGCATACCTACACATCACACCAAAGGATAACGAACACTACAACGCCGCGGCCTTTTTGGACAAGGCGTGGGAGCTCGCCGACAAACAAATGGCAGAAGTTCCAAGTGCCGAGAAAGTATGGGAGTATGGTATTCGCTTTGCCAAAGAGGAGTTATGGGCCGAGGAGGGCGACTACCGAGGTTTCTGCATTGGACTTGTCCCCGACGGCAAGGGTGGTTGGAAGCAACGCCCCTTTATGAAGTACGAGATTGGATGGTGTGGACAGAACGCCTCGTTCATCAACAGTCAGCTGGTCGATTATCTGAAATACGGCAACGAGGACTCCAAACTCAAAGCACTCAAAGCACTCAAAACGTGGACCTCACCCGCACTGCAACGCGAGAACGGATTCTACGTGGCTAACTATGACAAGATTCTCAACAGCAGTAGCAACATAGTCTCCGATGCGTGTAACCTCGGAACTGCAGCGTGCAATTTCTTCGAAACCGCTCAACTGCTCAACGAGTGTGGCGTGCCCGAACTTAGCGACACCGTAGCCCAAATAGCCTTCAACATCTGCGACTTCGCACGATGCGACCAACAACCCTCGGGCGTCTATGGCAAAGGTTGGACCGAGTCGGGCGAGTGTCTTTACCGCGAGGGAACTGTCGGTGCATTCCTAATCCCCGCGATGCTGTCGGCCTACCAACTTTCGAATAGCGAGGAGTATCTCACCTCCGCAACAAAGGCCTACGACTACTACTTCGGGGAGTTCGCACAGACTGGATACACCACGGCTGGTGCGCTCGACACTTGGTGCATCGACAAAGAGTCATCTATCACGCTTCTACGCGCAGCACTGCAACTTTACGACATCACTGGCGAGAGCGTTTACATCCAAAACGCCGAACGCACATCACAATATCTGTCAACTTGGTTGTGGCACTACGCAGCCTCGTTCGAGGATGACGCCGAGATTAACCGTCACGGTTTCTCCACCTTCGGTGCGACCTCCGTATCGGTACAACACCACCATTTGGATGTCTATGCCCTTTTGTGGGTTGGCGAGTGGTTACGTCTTGCCGAAATCACAGGCAACGACATTTGGCGCGAAAAAGCCCTTGCAATATGGAGTTACGGTTGCCAACTAATCTCGGACGGCACTCTGACGGTCAACAATATGCGTCGTCCCGTCGGCAGTCAAAACGAGGCATTCCTTAACTGCAAGTGGGAACACACCGCGGGCAAACCTCGCAACAACGATTGGCTTGTCGCTTGGCCCGGCGCCTTCCGCCTCGAAACCCTCCGCCATCTGGACGATTGGAGCGTACTTTCGACTAAATAACCATTGGCTTTTGTCCGTTGGCCTTCCTTTATACAACAAGGGGTTATCCAAGTTTGGATAGCCCCTTGTTCATTAATATTAGTTACTACTGAACGCGCACAAAAAAAAACCTGCCCGACCATGCGGTCAGGCAGGCATTTCATAGGCCATAGCCCCAAGTGATTAGAGAGCGTTAATCTCTTTAAGCACCTCGATGTTCGAGCGAACAGCAGCAGCCGAAGCCTCGAATTTAGCTTTCTCGTCAGCGGTGAGCTCGATTTTAACGATTTTCTCGCAACCGTTTTTACCGATAACAGCGGGAACACCGATGCAGATGTCCTCTTGGCCGTACTCGCCCTCCAACAGCACGCACGAAGGAATAACCTTCTTGGTGTCGTTGATAACAGCGTCAGCTACGAATGCTGCAGCAGCACCGGGAGCATACCAAGCCGAAGTACCGAGCAGACCGGTCAAAGTTGCACCACCAACCATAGTGTCAGCTACAACTTTGTCCAGAACTTTTTTGCTCAACAGTTTGGTTACGGGAACACCGCGGTAAGCAGCTTTGCTTGCCAAAGGAATCATAGTGGTATCACCGTGGCCACCGATTACCATACCGTCAACGTCAGCGATGTTACCTTTCAGAGCTTTGCTCAGGTAGCAACGGAAACGCGACGAGTCAAGCGCACCACCCATACCGATTACACGGTTTTTGGGAAGACCGCTGGTTTTGAGAGCCAGATAAGTCATGGGATCCATGGGGTTAGCTACAACGATGAAAACTGCTTTGGGCGAGTATTTCATAGCGTTAGCCATAACCGATTTAACGATGCCGGCATTCACACCCAGCAACTCCTCGCGGGTCATACCCGGTTTACGAGGCATACCCGAAGTGATGATAACAACGTCGCTCTTTGCGGTTTTAGCGTAGTCGTTGGTTACGCCTACGATACGCGAACCACCGTACAGAGCCGATGCTTGCAGCATATCCAGAGCTTTACCCTCCGAAACACCCTCTTTGATGTCGATGAGTACCACTTCCGAAGCGATACCATTGGTAGCCAGCACATTTGCGCAGGTTGCGCCTACGTTACCGGCGCCGATGACAGTTACTTTGCTCATAGTCTTGTGATAGATTATGTGTGTGATGATTATTAGCCAATAAGTTTCTCGTAGTCCTCAGCCGACAACAGTGCGTCGAGTTCTGCGGGGTTGCTCATCTCGATTTTGATCATCCAACCCTCGCCATAAGCGTCTTTGTTAACCAATGCGGGGTCGCCGTCGAGAGCCTCATTCATTTCAATCACTTTACCACTTACGGGAGTGAAAGCGTCCGATACGGTTTTAACCGCCTCGATGCTACCGAATACATCACCAGCTGCCAACTCCTCATCCAAGGTGGGGATGTCAACAAACACGATATCGCCAAGTTGGCTTTGTGCAAAATCGGTGATACCGATGGTTGCGATGTTACCTTCTACGCTAACCCACTCGTGGTCGCTCGAATACTTCAAGTTCGATGGAACGTTCATAATAATTGTCTATTTTTTGGTTTGTTAATATATTTTCGTTTTTCGATTGAATCGTTTGACAAAGATACACTTAATTTGCGAAGTTATCGATGTTTAGACCTCTTTTTTTTCGCACTCTGCAGCTCGTTTTGCAGTTTCGATGGTTTTGAGCGCTATACTCTCGGGCGAGATGGCTGTCAGACAGCGGTAGTCGCCCCATTTGCAGGGTTTGTTGCCGAACACAGAACACGGGCGGCACTCCATTTCGGCCTGCACTGCGCCATCGGGATCCTGACCAAAACCATAGAAGCCGGCATAGGGGTGAGTTGCGCCCCAGACAGACACTACTTTGGTTGCCACAAGCGACGACATATGCATTGCCGACGAGTCCATAGCCACCATAACATCAAGGTTGGCCATCAGGTCAATCTCCTCGGCCAGCGACATCACACCCACAACCGAGTGGACATTGCCCGCGATGCTCTCCATACGCAGGGCCAAACGTTTCTCCTCGGCACCGCCGCCAAACACAAAGATGCGCTCGACCTGCGGAGCAAGAATCTCCACCACGCGCTCCATAAGCTCGATGGGATAGGCCTTGCCGCGATGCATTGCAAAGGGCGAAACACCAATCCACGCACCACCCTTGGGGGCGTGAGTAGCAATCGGAGCGGGAACAGCGCGTGTGCTCGGAGTCCACGATGTCACATTATCAAGTGTCAAGCCCAAGCGACCCATAACCTCGGCATAGCGTTCGATGGAGGTTTTGAGCTGCGCCGATTTGGTATAGCCCACCTTGGTGAGTCGGCGTTTGGCCACCCTACCCTTGCAGATGCGGGCGGTCTTGCAACCCTTGACTGCCAAGAAGCCACGCAGCAGATGGCTACGCAACACTCCGTGAAGGTCAGCCACGGCATCCACGCCCTCGGCAGCAAGTTCGTCGGCCAAGCGCGCAATACCTGCCACACCCTTGTGACGTCCTTTGAGGTCAACATCAGCAAACTCCACGTTCGGCACATCCGCAAAGAACGGACGGAAGAACGGGCGCGTAACCATTGTGATTCGCATTTCGGGGTAGGCACGACGAACCGCTGCAACAACCGGAACGGTCATTGCAACGTCGCCCATTGCGCTCATTCGCACAACTGCCAAGTGTTGTATGGTACTACTTTTTCGCGTAAAGTACGGGGTTTAACGACGGGTCGTTGTACATCTTCATTTGTTTGTAAGTCTTCATATACTTACGACCAGCCTCGATATCCTCGATAAGTTCCTCGATTGCTTGCGACAAGTCCACTTGTTGGGTGAGCAGCACGTCGAGTTTCTTTTGGCAAGCGGCCTTGTGCGCCTCGTCCACATCGGTACGGGCTACCTCTTGCGCCATATGGTAGATTTTGAGTGCCAAAATCGACAGACGGTCAATCGCCCACGCAGGAGTCTCGGTGTTCAGACGAGCATCAGCTTGGGGTTTGATATCTTTGTATTTGTCGAGCATATAGCTGTCCACATACTCCACCATATCGGTACGCTCTTGGTTCGATGCGTCGATACGACGTTTGATTTTGAGCGCCTCTACGGGGTCGATTTGGGGGTCACGAATAATATCTTCAAGGTGCCATTGCACGGTGTCAATCCAGTTTTTTGCGTAGAGCAGGTGGTCGATTGTACCGGGTTCGAAGGGGTTTTCACTGGGTTGGTCAACATTATCATACTTGTGATAATCCGCGATAACCTTTTCGAATATTGCGTTAGCGTTTTTGGTAAACATAATTAATCAATAAGTAGTTTTTTGTTAAACATATTACAAATATACACATTATTTCTCAAAAAGCAAACCACAAAACGAAAATGCACAATTCATAATTCGCAATGCTCAAATTATTTTATTTTCCGTCACTTGCAATCCAAACAACGCCCACTCTCACATCCGGTCACAACCCCAAACAAGAACGCGCCAAAGGATAATGAGTTCAAGGCTTGCGAAACGCGAGAAAGCGCAGTTTACTTGGCGTAAAAGAGCATTTCGAGCGAGGGCATAGCACCCCTTACAGCTTCGCCCTATACTCAAAACTTTCGACAAAAAGAGCGGCAACCAAACCCGCCGGTCTGCGGCCGCAGAATTTACATTGTTAGATGCGTTCCTAAAAAAAGACTCCCGCCTGACCTGCAGACGGGAGTCCCTCAATATTTACCTTCGGGTCAGGATTAGTAACCCAAAGTCTTCGAAGCAGCGTAGCTAATCTTCAAGGCATTTGCACGACGCAACTCTTGTTTAACGTCGCTGATGATACCCATACGGGTATTCTCGTCAGCCTTCAAGCAGATGGTCATTTGCGCACGCTCATTCTCGCTCAATTTATCACGCTCCGCAGCAACAAACTCCAAGATGTCGCGGGTTGTACGGTAGCTGTCATTAAGCTGGATACGGGGCGAAGTACCAAACTTAGCTTGCATTGCTTTGGTAGGTTGTCCAATGTAGATGTAACTTACGAGTGACTTCTTCTCCAACTTTTGCACCTCGGTAGCCGAAGGAAGTTTGGTTTGCACCAGAACCTCTTGGTCACGCATGGTGGTGATGGTCATAAAGAAGAACAACAACATAAATACGACGTCAGGGAGCGACGCGGTCGAAATTGCAGGGATTTCCTTTTTACCCTCTTTTTTCAATACTGCCATTACTTCTTTCCTCCTACGTTACGGGGCTCCGACTCAGAAATCTTCTGAGGCACAGCCTTTTGTACTACACTACGAAGATCCTCGTCAAGTTCGGCAAAATCTTTGTTGAACTTGGCTTGCGAAACCTCGTTACGAACCTCGTTAAATGCACGCACCAATTCGTTTTGAACTTGGATATAAGCTGTGTAGCTTGTACCACGGTCGTTCTGCAACGAAATCACACCCTTGCTGACGGGATAGGTCCATTTCGAGCCATCGGGCAATTCGAAATCGGTATCCTCGCTCTCGGGGAGGTTGGCGTCGTTGGCGGGGTTCAAGATAAACTCTTTGGCTTTATCTTTCACCTCGGTGATATCCATCGGTTTGCCACCGACCATAATTTGGTCATAGGTATTGATGAACACGAGCAACAAGTTACGCTCGCGGATATCCAAGTCCTCGGTTTTCTGATTTTCATCAGGCATTGCGGGGAGCACACGGGGGATACCGGTATCAGTGTTCATCGTAGTGGCAGTCAAGAAGAATATCAGCAAGATGAACGAAATATCGGCCTGCGAGCTCGCGTTAATCTCTGGTATTTTCTTTTTACTTGCCATAGGTTGCTCTTAATTATTTCAATGCGTTACGAATAACACCAAAAACCATAGCAACAACAACACCTACAAAAGTTGCATAAGCGGTGAAGAGCATAGTGTCGGTGAGAGTCAAAATCATCTTGTCATCGACGATCGAACCGTCGGCAAGAGCAACAGGCGCGTCTTTCGAAACGAGGAAGTGAATAGCCACTGCGGCAACAGCAATTGCTGCAAACACATAAGTACCCACTTTCGAACCACCGGGGTTTTTACCCATATTAGCCACAGTCAGCACGACCATAATTACCAACGCAAGGCCGATGAAGGCGTATGCGCAGTAAAGCATCAGGTCGACATTGTTGATGTCGGTAAGGAACATCGGCAGAAGCGATGCCAAACCGAGAACCAACAGCGCGGCTTTAATTGCTGTATATATTTTTTGATTTTTCATGTTTGGATATACCAATTATAGTTATTACTTCGCGCTGTATTTAGTCAGGATATCGGTAAAGCTGATCGATGCGTCCTCCATAGTGTTAACGAGGCCGTCGATTTTTGCTACGATATAGCTATAGAACAACTGCAAAATAACCGCTACGATAAGACCGGCAAGAGTAGTCAACAGAGCCACTTTAATACCACCTGCTACCAGGGTAGGGCTGATATCACCAGCAGCTTGAATCGAGTCGAATGCACCGATCATACCTACTACGGTACCCATAAATCCCAACATCGAAGCGATCGAGATGAACAGACCGATCCAAGTCAGACCATTCTCCATTTGACCCATTTGAACCGAGCCGTACGATACGATTGCTTTCTCAACCGAATCCAGACCTTGGTTGTAACGGTCCAGACCTTGCCAGAAGATCGAAGCAACGGGACCACGAGTCTCAGCGCAAACTTTCTTAGCAGCCTCAATGCCACCCTCATTCAGAGCAGCCTCAACTTTCTCGAGAAGTTTTTTGGTGTTAGTGGTGCAGAGGTTCAGGTAGATGATACGCTCGATTGCGATAGCAAGACCGAAAATCAAGCAGAGGATCACAGGTGCCATCCACATTGCATCACCCTCGATAACTTTTTGTTTGAGGATTTGGTGCATAGGCTCACCCTCAACATCGGTCTCAGCGTTGAAATCGGCAGCGGGAGCAGCCTCTTCGGTAGCGGTGCTGTCAGCAGCTACGGTTTCGGTTTGATTCTCAGCTGCTTGCTCTTGAGCATTAACGGTGGTAGTACCAAGTACACCAATTGCAGCCAAAATTACGAAAAGTTTTTTCATGATTGTTTTGGTTTAATTTAGATTATTGTTTTGTGTTTAGTTGTTTATTTCGTTTAGTTTTAAGTTGTCGTGTTTGTGGCGGAGAGAGCGGGATTCGAACCCGCGATACCCTTTTGAGGTATACGCACTTTCCAGGCGCGCTCCTTAAACCACTCGGACATCCCTCCTTTTTGTTGGTGAACGTCCTGCGAACGCGCGGAATTTGGGCACAAAACGCCTCTATCCGACGTTACAAAATCGAACACAAACAGTGTTACGCATTGTATATCAACGGCTTAACACTGCGTGTGGGTCGGTCGTAAACATACATTCGGTTTGCGAATATAAGAAAATATTTTATTCTGTGCAATGTTTAAGCGGGAAAATAACGCATGCATCACTCTTTTTTCGTGATTTGCACGTCTTTACAAACACCTTAGAGACAGGGAAAATTAGCTACGTTCGCCACGCAGCGAGGCGAGCATTTGTCGGCGCACCTCGGCAGGGTCAAATGTATTGCCAAGCACATACATCAGCTTGGTTACGGCCGCCTCGGTGGTCATATCGCCACCACTGACAACACCCGCATTAAGCAGCGAAACACCCGTCTCGTAGATTGCAGCAACTGCACCTCCGTGGCACTGGGTAACATTGACCACACACACGCCGCGGTCGATAACCTCGCGCAGAGCATTGACAAACCACTCGGCTGTAGGAGCATTGCCCGCGCCATAGGTTTCGAGCACTACGCCACGCACGCCCTCGACACCCAGCATTGCGCGGAGTGTTCGTTCGGTGATACCGGGAAACAGACGGATAACCACAATGTCGCGACTCAGCGAGCAGGAGATTCTCAACGGCTCGACAGCACAACACTTGCGCACCAATGCAGTTTGGTAGTTGATGGTCACACCCACCTCTGCCAGAGGGGGATAGTTATTGGAAGTGAATGCATTAAGCTGTTCGGCGCTACGTTTGGTTGTGCGATTGGCGCGGAACAGATTGCTTTGGAAATAGATAGCTACTTCGGGGATAAGCGGCCCTCCGTCGGCATCTTTGGCCGAGGCAATTTCGATGGCGGTAATAAGGTTTTCGCGGCCATCGGTACGCAACACACCCATAGGAATCTGGCTACCCGTAAAGATTACGGGCTTGGCAAGATTTTCGAGCATAAAGCTCAACGCCGAGGCTGTGTAGCTCATCGTGTCGGTACCATGCAGCACCACAAAGCCATCAACGCGGTCGTAGTGGTCGCGCACAATCTCGGCCAAACGCACCCACAATTCGGGCGTCACATTCGACGAGTCGATGGGGGTAAGTCCATCGTAGAACTGCAACTCGACGGGCAGACTGCGCAGAGCAGGAAACTCGTTATAGACATCCGTAAAGTCGAATGCTTTGAGCGCACCCGTAGCGGGGTCGGTACGCATTCCGATGGTACCACCCGTATAGATTACAAGTATTTTTGCCTTTTGTATCATTGGCAAAACGTTTTTTTGAGCAAAGTTTACGCCCCTACCCTTGCGGTTATCGGTTCAGCGACTCCCAAAGCATATCTTTGAGCTGAGCAATACCCATACCACTCACCGACGAGATAAACACATTGGGCACACCCGCAGGCAGGGTCGAACGCATCTGCGACATCATCTCCTCGTCGAGCATATCACACTTGGTGATGGCCAGCAGTCGTTCTTTATCAAGCAATTCGGGGTTATACAGAGTCAGCTCTTTGAGCAACACCTCGTAGGCAGCAGCGATGTCGTCGGTATCGGCAGGCACCATAAACAGCAACATCGAGTTACGTTCGATATGGCGCAGGAAACGAGTACCCAGACCGCGACCCTCGTGCGCACCCTCGATAATACCGGGGATGTCAGCCATAACGAAAGAGTGACCGTCGCGCACCTCAACGATACCCAGGTTGGGTTCGAGAGTGGTAAATGCATAGTCGGCGATCTTGGGTTTAGCAGCCGACACAACGCTCAGCAAGGTCGATTTACCCGCATTGGGGAAACCTACCAAACCTACGTCGGCAAGGATTTTGAGCTCCAAGATGAAGGTACCCTCCTTTTCGGGCTCACCGGGCTGGGCATAGCGGGGTGCCTGGTTGGTCGCTGTGCGGAAGTGCCAGTTACCCAGACCTCCACGACCACCCGACAACAGCATAGCCATTTGTCCATCCTCGGTCACCTCGCACACCTTCTCGCCTGTTTCAAAGTCGGTGGCTACGGTACCCAGAGGCACATCGATGATAATATCCTTACCATCGCGACCTGTACTACGCGCGCCCGAGCCGTTTTGTCCGTCCTCGGCAAAGATGTGACGTTTATATTTAAGGTGAATCAGAGTCCAATATTGGCTGTTGCCGCGCAAGATGATGTTTGCGCCGCGTCCGCCGTCACCGCCATCGGGTCCACCCATAGCCACAAATTTCTCGCGGCGGAAGTGAGCCGAGCCTGCACCGCCCTTACCCGAACGGCAGAAAATCTTTACATAGTCCACAAAATTGGAGGATGCCATAACTTTTCAAGTATTTATTTGCGGCAAAGGTACATATTTTGAACGTATCGGCAAACACCCGCCAAGCAGATATATGTCAAAAAAGCAAGGAAAGTTTGTTTTTATAAAAAATTGCCTTATCTTTGTAATGTATTTGTAAGGGAGTTCCGAGCGTATGCCGTTCGGGATTCTTAATTTTTTTTGTCAAACCGAAACAACTAAAAAAAACTATAACTATGGCAGAAGTAACTTATCTGACTAAAGAAGGCTACGAAAAACTGAAAGCCGAAATCGAATACCTCCGCACCGTGGAGCGTCCCGCAGCGTCCGAGGCTATCGCCATCGCACGCGACAAAGGCGACTTGTCGGAAAATGCCGAGTACGATGCTGCTCGCGAGGCACAAGGTATGCTCGAAGCTAAAATCGCTCAACTCGAACTCGCGCTGGCTAACTCGCGAATCATCGACACAAGCCAAATCAACACCAAGACTGTGCAAATCCTGACCAAGGTGACCGTACTCAACCACAATAACAACAAGGAGTACACCTACACTCTGGTTTCGGAGAAAGAGGCCAACTTCAAAGAGGGCAAAATCGCTCTTGGCACCCCTATCGCCAAAGCGCTGCTCGGCAAGAAGAAGGGCGACATCGCTATCGCACAAGTTCCCGCAGGCGAAATCAAATTCGAGATTCTGAATATTTCGATTTAATTCGCGCGCCGAAGGGTGCAAAACATAAGGGGCTGTCCGAATGGACAGCCCCTTGTTATTTTTATTTATGTCGCAGCGTCTTCATCACCTCTTTCCACTGCGGCAAGCGAAACGCCCACGCACCCACGACATAGACCACAACACCCGTAAGGATTTCGGCTCCGAGGCGCACACCCACGCCCGCGTCTGCCATTGCCACGCCCACACCCCACACCGAGGCATACATCACTCCGCACAGCAACACTACGGGTAGCACATCCACCACGAGGGCACGCCAGCGATAACCCGAGTAGCGTTGGTTTGCGCCGAAGTTGATACACATATCAAACAGCGCGACAGCCACCTGACCCCACGCGATGATGGTTGCACCCAGCGGAATGGTGACGGCAAGAATCACGGTAACAAAAATCTTTTTGATAATCTCGACACGGACAATCACACTGCCATTGCTGCGTGCCTTCATCGAGTTGTTGAACAGCACCGCAAGCGGCGAGAAGAGTCCCATCAGACACAGAATCTCGAACAGAGGAACGGCAGGATACCAAATCGGTTTAATCAGCAGGCCAAAAATATCGGCAGCGGTTGCAACCAAGCCCGTCATTACGGGGAATATCACAAAGGCCAGCATCTGTGTCAGTTTGCGCACACCCTCGGTGTATTTCTCGTCCGCAAGGTTGGAGAGCGCAGGCAATCCCACACTATTGACGGTATTGGTCAGCGCCACAACGGGGGTATCTTTGAGTTTTTGCGCCTGATTGTAGAAACCCAAGTCACCCTGAAACAGCTTGCCCATAAACAACGTGGGCAGGTTGTTGTAGGTATTGTTAATCAGGTCGGTAGCAAAGAGTTTACAGCTGAAACGATACATTCCGCGGATGGAGTCACCCGAAAATTCGCGTACTCTCGGACGCCAGCCCGTCGAGAACCACAGCACAACAGCCTTTACACACAAGGTAATAAGTCGTTGACCCACCAGTGCCCACACGCCAGCACCAGCAACAGCCAAACCCATAGCCACAACACCTCCCGCGATGTTTGCACCCAGGTTGACACTCGACGTGCGGCGGAAGTCAAACTTCTTGAATAGGATGGTCTGTTGGATTATACACAGCGCATTGAGCGGAATAAGCAGAAACATCACAGGGCCGATGCAAGCCAGCATAGGCACATCATAGAGCCTTGCGATATAAGGCGACAGCGCAAGCAGCACAACATACAGCGCCAACGCAACGCCCATATTAAAGAAGAACACCGACGAGAAGTCGCGTTCGGTGGAGTCCAATCGTCGGATAAGGGTCTGCGAGAAACCGCTATCGACAAAGGTATTCAGCACAGCAATGAGGGCAGCAATGATGGCCACCATCATTGTGTCATCGGGAACAATGCGGTTTATCACCACGATGGACACAACAATCTGGAACAGCGCCGAACCTATCTTCTCGGCAACCGTCCATCCGAATCCTCGTATCACTTTGGTGCGCAGTTCCATCGGGCAGAGTTCTATTTAGCGGCAAGTAGCGACTCCACGCCCAGGCGATAGGAGTCCATTCCGAAACCCATAATCGCACCCACGCACACGGGAGTCAGAAACGATGTGTGGCGGAAGGGCTCGCGTTTGCACACGTTGGAGATATGCACCTCGACAACGGGCAGCGCAATGGCCTTGATGGCATCGGCAATAGCCACCGAGGTGTGAGTGTAGGCACCGGCATTAATCACCACTCCGTCGTAGGCTTCGATTGCGCCGTGCAGGGCATTGATGATTTCGCCCTCGACATTGGATTGGTAGTAGTCGAGCGTGCACTTGCCGTCGAAGTGGGGGCGCAGGCTCTTTTCGAGATAAGTTTCGAAACTACTGTCGCCATATATCGAAGGCTCGCGAACGCCAAGCAGGTTGAGATTCGGGCCGTTTACAATCAGAATTTTCATACTTTGCAGATTTAATATTCTACAAAATTACAATCTTCTCGAAATAAAACACCATTTTCGGACAAGATTCCGCATTTTTTCGACCAATACGGCCAAACAAAACACCCCTGCGCCTCTTATGTTACAGCGTAAACTTTACTCCGAAGAAGTAGGTGCGAGGGAAGACGGGGCCGTAGATGTAGCCTGCGTCGCGGTTCATACCCACATCGAGGTCGTCTTGGAATTGGTCGAGGATATTCTTAACACCCACATTAAGTTCCATACCCACACTTTCGGTCAGGCGGAAGTTGTAGCCAACCTTGGCACCCAGCTCCCAGAAGGCTTGGGTTTCGCGCTCCCAATCGGGCTCGACGTGTTGCACAAGCATACGACCTGTGTATTTCATATCTGCCGACACCGACAGACGTTTCAGCGGATTGTAGGTCAGGATGGCATAGCCATAGGTGTCGGGCGAGCGGAACATACGGCGGTGGGGAGTTATGGTAGGATCCTCCGACCACACGAAATCCTCCTTGTAGCGGCTCTTTTGGAAGGTGAATCCCGCATCCAACACAAGTTTGTTTTGCAGACCCGCTTTCAGTTCAACATTCACACCCGCAATGGTCGCGCCCGAGGCATTGACACGTTGCATCAGAATATTACCCGCAGCATCGTGACCCATCTCGCGCAGAGCAAACACATCGGTCAGCTCGGTGTAGAATCCCTCAATAAGCAGGTTCATCTCTACAGGGCCGAACTTTTGGTAGAGGTCGGCCGAGCCGCTCACGCTGTGCGAGTATTCGGGACGCAGGTTGGGGTCGAGCGAAATAAGAGTCACCTCGCCACCCACAGCCGTAACGTGCAAATCCTCGTCGTAGGCTTGGGGCGCACGATAGCCGCTCGAATAGCTCACGCGGAAGGCCAGTTCCTCGATGGGGGCATAGCGGATATTAGCTCGGGGGCTTGCTATCACACGCTTGATTTTGTTATGTTTATCGACACGCACGCCCACAAGGATTCCGAGCTTGTCGTTTTTCATCTCGTTTTGGAGGTAACCACCCACACAGGTGCTAGTTTGGTCGATGATGCGGTCGTAGCCAAGCATCGCATCGTTCAGGTAGTCATAGGTGTACTCCACACCACCCGTCAGTTGCGATGGCAGCACCCACTCGCGCAGGTAGTCCCAAGTGTATTGACCACCCGCAGTTGCAGTGAGTCCCTTGGTGCGTCCAAAGGCGTTGGGGTCTTGACCCGCACCGAAGTAGCTGTCGCGGCCGATGTGTTGTGCCGAGGCATAGACACTCGCGCGGTGCTGTTTGTCGAGGCTCATAAAGTCGTAGGTCAGGCCTCCGCCGTGAATCTCGTGGCGCAACTGCTCGGTAACATCAGCCTCGTGGGGTTGGCGGTCGAATTTGTTACCGCCTCGGCGATATTCGCCAATGTGGTGGTAGTCGGCGGTGATTTTCGAGCGCTCGCCAAAGCGGTGATAAGCCCTCATACCGATGGTTGTACCTTTGAGCTGGGGCACCTCGCTAAATCCGTCATCGTTGCGGTCGTACCAATCACGGTTCTTGACCGTACCATATATATATGCACCACTACGGAAGTCGTTCGACACCACCGAGGCGTTGAACGTCGAGTTCACATCGGCGCCACCCTTCTCATTGAACAGAGTCTGGTTTGACAACATCGCACTGCTACGCAGCGGCTCCTTGGTAATGATATTTACCACGCCACCGATTGCACTCGACCCAAACAGAGCCGAGCCTCCGCCGCGAATAACCTCCACGCGCTCAATCATACCCGCGGGCAGTTGTTCGAGTCCATAGACCGCCGCCAGCGACGAAAAGATGGGACGGCTGTCCATCAGAATTTGAGAGTATTGACCTTCGAGGCCGTTGATACGAAGTTGGGGCACACCGCAGTTCGAGCAGTTGTACTCCACACGCAGACCGGGCTGATAGTTAAGCACCTCGGCTGTATTTACGGCTGCTGTGCGCTCAAAGAGTTTGGTCGAGAGAACACCCACAATGCTACTCGACTCCTTGCGGCTGGTCTCGTTGCGCGAGCCCGACACCACAACCTCGTTGATTTGCAACACCGAGGGCTCAAGCGCAAACTTGATTTCGATGGTACGGTCGGCCACAACCTTCACCTTCAAACTCTGGCTTTTATAACCCACCGACGATGCGGTCATCGAGTATTCGCCCGGCTCGATGTTGTAGAGCGAGAAGTGGCCCGACGCATCGGTCAGCGACGCCTTTTGTGTGCCGTCAATGCTGATGGTGATGTAGGGAAGGTGTTGGCCCGTTGTGGCGTCAACTACGTGACCCGTAATGTGCGCATCCTTGGAGTGAGAGTGTTGATGCGAGTGCGAATGGTCGTGCTGGTGTGCGTGCTGTGCAAATGCAGCCATAGGCATCAATATCATCGCCAAGGCAATCGCAAAAAGTCTGATAGTGTTCATATATACTTATTCTTTTGTTATTTTTTCCGCCGCAAAGGTACAATGTTAAACTTTAACCACCAATCCCAAAATGTAGTTATTTTTTTATCACCACTACCCACAACTTGTTAAAAACATCGTAGGCACCTCCCTCAGAAAGGAAGACGCCTACGACTCTAATTATTAATATTCAAAACTGTGTTTGCTTATTTCTCGCTTACGCAACGAACTGCAAGTGCACTGGCAGCTTGCGATGCACTGGTCCAGCTTTCGGTTTTGAAGGTAACTTTACCTTTGTAATCGACTCTTGTTTTGTAGGGTTTACCACCACGAGTAGCATTGGGCGACGGAGCATTCGAGTAGAAACAGATACTGTTATCGTCTTGTACTTGACCAAAGTTATCTACCCAACGGTGTTTGGGAAGGAACACCACGGTTTTGTCTTCGGGGTGAGCACTCTCGGTGCGAACACCTTTGGTGTAGAAGAACAGGCCCCAAGGAGCGTTCTTGATGGGAGTGTCGGCATCCTTAACAAGGTCTACAGTTGCGTTGAGTTGCCAAGTGGGCCACGATGTCGAGATGTCCGCAGCAGTCGAAGTGATGAATTTCATATGGTCGGGCGAAGCTACGGTGTAACCTACGGGGCAGGGGTCGTACATGGTTTTGGTACCGCCGAACTCAGCTTTTTGGTTACCCCAGATTTTACCCCAGTCGGTAGTTTGACCGTTGCTGTTGTCGTTGTCCGAAGCACTTACCCAGTGGTTGCTCGAAACGAAGAATTGCAAGGGGCTTTGAATCGAGAGGGGCAGAATCTCTGCAAAATCACTCAAACCGTGAGCTGCAATAAAGTCGTTGTAGTTGTAAGCAGCGTCACCTTTGATACTGAAAGTAGGACTCTTAACCAACTCGCCATTTTTTATAAAGTCAAACCAAGTACCACCTTTGGTCGAGTATTGGGTACCACCGCACAAGAATGGATCTTTACGGCCCCATTGGTACAACAGACCGATAGCATATGCGAAGTCCTCCTCGGTGGGGTTCTCGATAGCTGCGGGGTTACTGAATGCACCCATGTTACGATCCATAATCTTGAAGTTCATACCGTGAACTGCTACATCAACAGCGCTTGCTTGGTAGTCGTAGCCTTGGATACACCACATGTGCCAGCTCCACATAATTTTGCCTTCAGCGTCAGCGATTGCAATACCTACGTTACCATCCAACATATCGGCGGGAGTCTCAAAGGTAATGTAGTCGCCCTCAATTTTCACACTCTCGCGCAGAATGCTTGCATTGAGTTTGGTGTTGTCGGCGCCGTCCGAAGTGGTCTTTTTGTAACCCCAGAGGATGTAAGCATTAGCACCGTTCAGATCGATTGCCTCGGCAGTAGTACCTGCAAGAGGATCATAACCATTACCCTTAACATTTGCTTTGAATTTGTATTTTGCGCCAGCGGTATTAACAACATAGCAGTTTGCGCTACCATTAGCACTCAGGTCAATAACACTCTCCCCTTGCTCGGGTGCGGGAACATTCAGCGACAAAACCGCTTTGCTACCTACGGGAATACCACTCTCGGGAACACCCATAGCGCCCAAAACAACCTCCTCGCCACCTACAACAGCGATAGCTTGGAATTGCTCGCCTGCGTGACCGGGAGTAATCATCAGATAGAATTTTTGAGCTGCGTCGCTGGTCAGGGTTGCGCCCTCGCCCAGAACAACTTTAATCTCGTTGCTAGTTGTTGCAGCCGAATAGTCGAGCGAGCCATCTGCGAGGTTTACTTTGATACCCTCGGCCGATACAATCTCATCCTCATCTACTGCGCGGAAAATCAGAGCCTCGCAATCAACACTGCCACTCTCGGCGCAAACATCAAGTTCCAGAACCGAGAATACGTTTTGGAATTGGAAGTTAATTTTGCCACCATCTGCACTTTGGGTTGACTCGCACACTGCATACAGGAACGAGTAGGGTTGCAGGTGGTCGAGGTTGCCGGCAACCGATTGAGTTTGAACTGCAGGAATCGACGCGGGAACTGCGGCGAAGTCACTACCCTCGGCGGTATAGGGATAGTAAGCATAGAAAGTGTGGTCACCCTCACCCCACGCAATAGCATTCGAAGAGCCTGCGTAAGCGAAGTCCGAGTATTTGCCAGCCGCAACTGCGGTGTACTCCACGTTGTCACCTACGGTTGCCGTTGCGTCTTGGCCGAACAGACCAATAGCATCACCAGCCACCCAAGTGATATCCAAACCATTTGCAAAGTTCTCGGTCATAGCGGTACGAGTCTCCGAAGAGAATGTTGCAACAACCGAGACTTTTCCATCTGCGGGTGCAAAGTTGCCTTCGGATTCGGCAACATCTTGCGTACAAGCCGACATCATCAATGCGACCGACGCAAGCGAAAGTAAAAGTTTTTTCATAATGTGTGTTTATATATTTTGTTTGATTTTATTTTGGGCGTCTTCAATCTTAAACCATACAAAAATAAAACATTTCGAAATAAAATACAAATTTCCAAGAAAATTCGCAAGGCACACACGCCACGAAAAAAAGTGCCACGACTCCAAAATATCACAACACGAAACGCAGAGGCAAAATTCGCCTACCTTACATTGCATTGACAAGCATTTTTATTCGGCCGTCATTATAAGTTTGTCATTGCCTGACTTGAGTTTCGGCTTCGCAACGACACACATATATTATATATTGTATCAACTCCCCCATCCATTGGCACGCAGAACACGTCACCCTACCCTACCTCAAAAAAAAGGGGACAGACCACATTGGTCCGCCCCTGAATCATCGAGTACAAGTGACTCAGAAACTATTTTTGCTCGTTCAAAATACGCATCGCAGCGTCGAGGATTGCAGTATCATCCAGAGTTACAACACCACCATCGGGACCTTTCTCGAAGTGAACGCCCACGTTGTTTTGAGCCTCAAAGTGACGACCACCGAAGTAGTTTCTAACAGTTTCAACATCAATACCTAATTCATCTGCGATACGTTGCGAACTGCCACTGGGCAATTTGTCTTTGATACGACGCAACTCGTTAAAAGTAATAATCATATTTGTGTAGTTTTTAAAGTTGTACTTAACAATTTCTGTATGCTAAATTAAGCATAATTTTTGACTCCACCAAACTTCCTGCAATATTTTTTCAAAAAAAAATCCGACACCCCGCCGTGGCAATCCGCAACACCGAGCCTCGAATGACGCATTTTATGACGATGGCAGTACTTTTGGCAGTCAAATGGCAGAGATTACTGCCAAAAACAGGGCGAATTGGCAGAAAACACACCAACAAAACCACCAAAACAGGGTTGGCACACGGTTTGAAGAATTTCATTCACGAAGCGCAAGACAACCATTGCGTACAACAACAAAAAGAACTGCGCAGTACAACCAAACGCAGCGCAGACAAAGCAAAAAAAACAATTAAAAACTTATAACACTTATTAAAATTATGGCAAAGATTATCGGTATTGACTTGGGAACCACCAACTCGTGCGTGGCAGTAATGGAGGGTAACGAACCCGTTGTTATCCCCAACAGCGAGGGACACCGCACAACCCCCTCGATTGTAGCTTTCACTGATGGCGGCGAGCGCAAAGTGGGTGACCCCGCAAAACGTCAAGCCATCACTAACCCCAAGAAGACTATCTTCTCGATCAAACGCTTTATGGGCGAGACCTTCGACGCAGTTCAAAACGACGTAACCCGCGTACCTTATAATGTAGTACGTGGTGCAGGTAACACTCCCCGCGTTGAGATTGACGACCGTCAATACACACCCCAAGAGATTTCGGCTATCGTTCTCCAAAAGATGAAAAAAACTGCCGAGGACTACCTGGGTCAAGAGGTTACCGAGGCGGTTATCACCGTTCCCGCATACTTCTCGGACTCGCAACGTCAAGCTACCAAAGAGGCTGGCGAGATTGCAGGTCTGAAAGTTAAACGTATCATCAACGAGCCTACCGCAGCTGCCCTGGCTTATGGTCTGGACAAAAAGAACAGCGATATGAAAATCGCAGTTTATGACCTCGGTGGTGGTACCTTCGATATCTCGATTCTGGAGCTGGGTGACGGCGTATTCGAGGTTAAATCGACCAACGGTGACACTCACCTTGGTGGTGACGACTTCGACCACGTAATCATCGACTTCTTGGCTGCTCAATTCCAAAACGAGCACGGCGTTGACTTGCGCCAAGATCCTATGGCTCTGCAACGTCTGAAAGAGGCTGCCGAGAAGGCTAAAATCGAGTTGTCGAGCTCGGTTTCGACCGAAATCAACCTCCCCTACATCGCTCCTGTGAACGGTGTTCCCCAACACTTGAACGTGACTCTGACTCGTGCTAAATTCGAGCAACTGGCAGACAACCTTATCCGCGCAACCATCGAGCCCTGCCGCATCGCTCTGCGCGACGCAGGCCTGAACGCTTCGCAAATCGACGAGGTTATTCTGGTGGGTGGTTCGACCCGTATCCCCGCAGTTCAAAAGGTTGTAGAGGAGTTCTTCGGCAAAGCCCCCAGTCGTGGCGTTAACCCCGACGAGGTTGTAGCCGTAGGTGCTGCTATTCAAGGCGGTGTGTTGACCGGCGAGGTTAAAGACGTACTTCTGTTGGACGTTACTCCCCTGTCGCTCGGTATCGAGACTTTGGGCGGTGTGTTCACCAAACTTATCGAGGCAAACACCACCATCCCCACCCGCAAGAGCGAGGTATTCTCGACCGCACAAGACAACCAACCCAGCGTTGAGATTAACGTATGCCAAGGTGAGCGTCCTATGGCACGCGACAACAAGAGCATCGGTCGCTTCCACTTGGATGGTATCCCCGCAGCTCCCCGTGGCGTTCCCCAAATTGAGGTTACCTTCGACATCGACGCAAACGGTATCCTGAACGTATCGGCCAAAGACAAAGGCACCGGTAAGGAGCAAAAAATCCGTATCGAGGCTTCGAGCGGTCTGACCGAGCAAGAGATTCAACGTATGCGCGACGAGGCAAAAGCCAACGAGGCAAAAGATAAAGAGGAGAAAGAGCGTATCGACAAAATCAACACCGCAGACTCGATGATTTTCTCGACCGAGAAACAACTCAAAGAGTACGGCGACAAGATTCCCGCCGACAAGAAATCGGCTATCGAGGGCGCTCTGGGCAAACTCAAAGAGGCTCACAAAGCTCAAAACATTGCCGACATCGACACCTACACCGCTGAACTGAACAACGCTTGGCAAGCTGCAAGCCAAGACATCTACGCTGCAAGTCAAGCACAAGGTGCTCAAGGCGCAGGCGCACAAGGTAACCCCGGCGCAGGTGCACAAGGCAGCGCACAAGCCAACGACGTGACCGACGTTGATTTTGAGGAAGTTAAGTAATTCCCACAAATAGGGAGATTGGGCGGCGACCAAAAGCGCATAACCCAATCTCCAACCACCCAGGAGGGCTGTCCGACCGCAAGGTTGCGACAGCCCTCTTTTTTGTAGGCCAAACAGCACCCCAACACCTTCCGACAGCGGTTTTATCAAGCCTCGGATGTTCTTTTTTATATAGGAATGCAACTAATTTAGACACAAAAAAGTTGCTTTTATAAAGTTTTTTAGTAATTTTGCGCTTTATTGTGAACATACCGTAAAAGGCAAAACAATCAAAAACTAATAAAACACTATTCAAACAATGCAAAACAAAGGTGCACTTAAACTGTTGGCGGTGCTTTTCGCTATCGCCTGTGCTTACCAACTTTCGTTCACTTTCGTGGGCAAAAGCGTAGAGCGCAAAGCGGCAGAGTATGCCGCACAATTCGCCCCCGAGTTGCAGCTCCAAAAAGAGCAAGCTTATTTGGATTCGATCAAATCCAAAACGGTTTACAACTTGGGTGTAGTGAAATTCAACTATCGTGAGGTTAAGGAGAAAGAGATCAACCTTGGTCTTGACCTGCGTGGTGGTATGAACGTAATGCTTGAGATCTCGGTTGAGGATGTAGTTCGCGCTCTGTCGAACAACAACCAAGATCCTATGTTCAACCAAGCTATCGTAGAGGCTCGCAAAGCTCAACAAAACAGTGGCGACTTCATCAGCGCGTTCGCTTCGGCCTATGACAAAATCTCGGGCGGCGCTCCTCTCGCTTACCTGTTCAACACCCCCGAGCTCAAAGAGCAAATCACTCCCCAAACCAGCAACTCGGATGTAATCAGCGTATTGCGTACCGAGTCGGAGAGCGCTATCGCAAACTCGTTCAACGTATTGCGTAGCCGTATCGACCGCTTTGGTGTGGCTCAACCCAACATCCAACGTCTGGAGAACTCGGGTCGTATCCTCGTAGAGCTCCCTGGTGTTAAAGAGCCCGAGCGTGTTCGTAAACTTCTCCAAGGTACCGCTTCGTTGGAGTTCTGGTCGACCTATAATAATAGCGAGATCTACCCCATCCTGGAGCAAGCTAACGCCGAGCTGGCAAAAGCTAAAGCAAGCGAGAAAGCTGCTGAGGCTACTACCGAGGAGGCTGCTGCTACCGCAGAGGGCGACGATCTGTTGGCACAACTTGGTGACAGCACCGTAAACGAGGCTGCTGCTCGTGCTGCTTGGGAGAAACAATTCCCCTTGTTCTCGAAACTCAACCCCTCGGCTTACAATGGCCAAATCGCTCCCGGTCCCGTTGTTGGTATCGCTATGAGCTACGACACCGCTGCGGTTAACAAAATGTTGAGCGCTCCCCAAATCAAAGCTATGCTGCCCCGCGACCTCAAACTTATGTGGGGTGTTAAGGGTATCGACGAGGACAACACCGCATTCCAACTCTACGCTATCAAAGCAAACACTCGTGATGGCAAAGCACCCCTCGATGGTGGTGTAATCACTGAGGCTCTTGCTACTTACTCGCAAACCGGTACTTCGGCAGAGGTTGATATGACCATGAACAGCGAAGGCGCTCGCACCTGGGCTCGTCTGACCGCTGACAACATCAACAACTGCATCGCTATCGTACTGGACGGCTATGTATATTCGGCTCCTATGGTTCACGGCGAGATTTCGGGCGGTCGCTCGCAAATCACCGGTGACTTCACCATCCAAGAGGCTACCGACTTGGCTAACGTACTGAAATCGGGTAAACTGCCCGCTCCCGCACGTATCATCCAAGACACCGTAGTAGGTCCTTCGCTGGGTGCTGAGTCGATTAGCAAAGGTATGATGTCGTTCGTTATCGCATTCTGCTTGGTACTGCTCTATATGGGTCTGTTCTACAGCCAAGCTGGTTGGATGGCTAACGTCGCTCTGTTGTGCAACGTATTCTTCCTGATGGGTGTATTGGTATCGTTCGGCGCAGTTCTGACTCTGCCCGGTATCGCCGGTATCGTTCTGACTATGGGTATGGCCGTTGACGCAAACGTAATTATCTACGAGCGTATCAAAGAGGAGTTGCGCGCAGGCAAAGGTCTGTCGGCTGCTGTGGCTGACGGTTTCTCGAACGCTCTGTCGGCAATCTTGGACGGTAACATCACCACCATCATCACCGGTATCGTTCTGTTCTTGTTCGGTACAGGTCCTGTTCAAGGTTTCGCAACCACTCTGATTATCGGTATCATCACTTCGTTGTTCTGCTCGATTATCATCACTCGCCTGCTGATTTCGGCTCGCGTAGAGAAAGGCAAATCGCTCAGCTTCAGCAACAAGTGGAGTGCAAACTTCCTGACCAACACCAAAGTTGACTTCATCAACTTGCGCAAAAAATCGTACATCATTTCGGGCGTGCTGATTGCTGCTACTCTGATTAGCTTCGCAGTTCGCGGTTTCAACTATGGTGTAGATTTCTCGGGTGGTCGTGCTTATGTAGTATCGTTCGACCAAGAGGTTACCGACGACCAAGTTCGTGAGCAACTCTCGACCGTATTCACCGGTGACGACGAGAGCTTCGAGGTTAAACAATATGGTGCAGGCAACCAAAAACGTATCGTAACCCAATACCTCTATGATGACCAAAGCGACGACGCTACTGCAAAGGTTAACGAGATGCTCTACCAAGCGCTCAATCCTCTGTTCGCAACCGAGCTCACTTTGGATCAATTCAACAGCACTCAAGATGTTGAATATGGTGTAATCCAATCGGACAAAGTAGGTCCCAGCGTTGCACGCGACATCAAAGTTAACTCGATTATCTCGGTTCTGTTCTCGCTGTTGGCAATCGGTCTGTACATCATCATCCGATTCAAAAAATGGCAATGGGGTATGGGTGCAGTGGTTTCGCTGACTCACAACGCTCTGTTAGTAATGGGTCTGTACTCGATCTGCTACGGTCTGTTCCCCTTCACTTTGGAGGTTGACCAATCGTTCATCGCAGCTATCCTGACCATCATCGGTTACTCGATCAACGACACCGTGGTTATCTTCGACCGTATCCGTGAGTACCAAACTCTCTATCCCAAACGCAGCCTGAAAGACAACATCAACAACGCGATTAACTCGACTCTGTCGCGTACCATCAACACCTCGGGTACAACCATTGTTACCCTGTTGGCAATCATCATCTTCGGTGGTACTGTAATCCGTGGTTTCGTTGTAGCTCTGTTGTGGGGTATCATCGTAGGTACCTACTCGTCGGTATTCGTTGCAACTCCCGTTGCTTACGAGATGATGAAAAAACAAAACGCTAAAAACAGCCAAGAGGCATAATAACAGCGTTTAGTTACAATAAAAAAAGGAACATCCGCAAAATACTCTTTGCGGATGTTCTTTTTTTTGTGTAGATTTGTGAAATAAATTTTCGCAGTAATGCTCGACTTCATCAATTTCGGAATCATCGACGTCATCGACATCGTGGCTGTGGCGCTCGGAATGTACTACATCTACAAAATGACGCGCGGCTCGGTAGCCATGAACATCATTATGGGTGTGGTATTTATCTACATCGTGTGGGTTACAACCAAGGCTCTGAATATGGAGCTGGTGTCGGGCATACTGGGAGGTGTTATCAATACGGGTATCATCGCGCTGTTCATTCTGTTCCAACCCGAGCTGCGTCAGTTCTTGCAGAACGTGGGTATGAGCCAGAAGCGCAATGCCCTGCTACGCCGACTGTTTGGCAATGCCGGCAAGACCGCCTCATTCGACAACACACAACTGCTCAACGCCGTGGTAAATATGGCCGAGACAAAGACGGGTGCACTGATTGTACTGACACAGGAGAGCGACCTGTCGCTGATTATCGACACAGGTATTATGGTTGACGCCCAACTCTCGGCTCCTCTTATCGAAAACCTCTTCTTCAAGAACTCGCCCCTGCACGACGGAGCTGTGATTGTCAATGGCGACCGCATTGTTGCGGCACGTTGCGTACTCCCCTCGACACAGCAGAAGGTACCCAAATCGACGGGTATGCGCCACCGCGCAGCGCTTGGTATCAGCGACATCTCGGACGTTATCGTGATTGTGGTGTCGGAGGAGACGGGTGCTATCTCGATTGCCCACGACGGACAACTCAACCGCAACATCGCGCCCGACCAACTGCGTAACGAAATCGCACGTTACTACCGTCTGATTCGCAAACAACAACAGACCA
This sequence comes from Rikenellaceae bacterium, assembly GCA_045613745.1. GTDB lineage: Bacteria > Bacteroidota > Bacteroidia > Bacteroidales > Rikenellaceae > UBA940. The sequence goes on from JAZLBP010000010.1 coordinate 64,870, forward strand.
AGAAACAACAAAAATAGTGTTGTACTTTTTGAGCCATCAAAAAGGTCGCATACCGACAGGATTGGCTACCGCCCTTATCCCGAAGGTACAAACACAAAAGGAGTCCCACTTTGCAGGACTCCTTTTGCATTTATACAGACCACAATTGCGGCATATTTTGGAGCATTTGACAAATCAAAGACAACAACACCTATCCTCGGACTTGGCCGTTGCCTGTGATGATATATTTGTAGGTTGTCAGCTCGCGGAGCGCCATAGGTCCGCGTGCATGGAGTTTTTGGGTGCTGATACCAACCTCGGCACCGAAACCAAATTGTCCGCCATCGGTGAAAGCGGTCGAAACATTGACATAGACACAAGCCGCATCCACTCGCACTGTAAACTCGCGGGCAGTCTGCTCGTTGGCGGTCACAATGGCTTCGCTGTGACCCGACGAGTAGCGAGCGATGTGCTTCAACGCCTCGGCAAATGAGCCTACCGTACGAATCGACATCTTGTAATCCAAGAACTCGGTGCCAAAACTGTCCTCGGCGGCGGGTAGCAACAACTCGGCAGGATAATGCCCTGCGAGCGCAGCATAAGCCTCAGTGTCGGCATAGATAGTGACTTTGCTCGCGGCCAAACGGGCACATAATGTGGGTAGGTCACCGAGGCGGTCGCGGTGAACGACAAGGCAATCCAACGCATTGCAGACGCTCACACGTCGTGTCTTGGCATTGGTCACGATAGCCTCGCCCACAGCCAAATCGCCCTCGCTGTCGAAATAGGTATGCACCACACCCGCACCCGTCTCAATTACGGGCACTTGGGCATTTTCGCGCACATAGCGAATAAGCGACGCACTACCACGCGGAATAACAACATCGACCATACCCACAGCTTTGAGCAACTGTTCGGTGTAGGCACGGTCGCTACCCAGCAATGACGCAGCGTCGGCCGTAATGCCACACTCCGAAAGCGAGCGACGAATAATGTCGATGGCCGCGGTGTTGGTGTGAAATGCATCACTACCCCCTTTGAGGATGCAGGCGTTGGCAGTTTTCAAACACAGCGAGAAGACGTCGAACGTAACATTAGGGCGCGCCTCGTAGATTACACCCACCACACCCAGCGGCACACGACACTTGGCAATAGTCATTCCGTTGGGGCGTGTCCACTGCTCCATAACCTCGCCTACGGGTGACGGCAGTCCTGCCACCGAGCGCATATCGTCGGCAATGGCGCTGATACGTTCAGGCGTCAGGCGCAGACGGTCAATCATAGGGTTATCGGGCGACATTGCAGCCACATCCACCTCGTTGGCTCGGAGCAACTCCGAGGTCGCAGCCACAATATTGTCGGCTGTGTGAAGCAGCACGCGGTTAATCTGATCACAGCTCAGGGTCGCAATCTCGGATGCAGCCCTGCGCGCAGATTCAAAAACGGTCATATAGAGTTCGTTTCTTATAGTTCCAAATACATATAATCGTAGTGCACAAGCGGCTTTTCGCCCTTGACACCCAGCAGCTGGCGTACCTTGGCGCTGTCGGCCGTAACGCGACCAACACCTATGCGTCGGCCGTCGTGCGAGATGATGCGTACAATGTCGTCACGCTCGAAATCGCCCTCGATGCGCACCACACCCACAGGCAGGATACTTGCCGCACGACTCTCGGCAATGGCACGAGTTGCGCCCTCATTCAGATGCAACTCACCTTTAGCAAAGCCCTCGCTGTGGGCAATCCACATCTTGACACCCGACGCCGATTTGGCAGCAGGCTCAAAACGGGTACACACAACATCCCCATCGCCGAGCACAAGGTCGGTAAGAATTCCGTCGCGCGTGCCGTTGGCGATTATAACCTCGATACCCTCGCCCGCAACCTTCTGCGAGATGCGGCTCTTGGTGCCCATACCTCCGCGGCCACGAGCCGAGCGCGAGGTCTGGATATATTGTTCGAGGGTTTGGCCCACAGCCACACGTCGGATGACACTCGACTGCGAGTCGGCGGGCGAGCCGTCGTAGATTCCGTCTATATTGCTCAGGATAATCAGTGCATCGGCACCCATCATCGTGCAGAGCAATCCCGACAGTTCGTCGTTATCGGTGAACATCAGCTCCGACACCGAGATTGTATCGTTCTCATTGACAATGGGAATCACGCCCGTTGCCAACATCGTCTCCATACAGTTGCGTTGATTGAGGTAGTGGCGGCGAGTCGAGAGGCTCTCCTTGGTTGTCAGCACCTGTCCGCACACAATGCCCCACTCGCCAAACAGGTCGCAGTAGCGGTTGATAAGTCGCACTTGACCTACGGCCGAGAAGAGTTGGCGTGCCGACACGCTGTCGAGATGACCCACCGAGCGCATCACACCACGCCCCGAGGCCACAGCACCCGACGACACCAAAATAACCTGCACACCCTCGACGTGAAGGCGTGCAATCTGGTCAACCAGCGACGACATACGCGTTGTGTCGGGCATTCCGTCGGCGCGGGTCAGCACATTGCTACCCACCTTGACCACTATTCGTTTATATCTGTTCATACACTATTTGCTTGCTTTAATACCTTCGGCCACAGCAGCAGAGAATCCGGCACGCTCCATAGCCTCCAAACCACGAAGTGTGATGCCACCCGGGGTTGTTACGCGGTCTATTTCGCTTTGTGGCGATGCACCGCTATGGCGTAACACGCTGACTGCACCCTGCACCGTCTCCATCACCACATCCAGCGCCATTTGGGGCTCGATACCCGACTCTACACCCGCCTTGCACGATGCGTCGATATAACGCAGCGCATAAGCGATACCACACGAGGCGAGGGCTGTTGCAGCCTGCATCTGCTCCTCGCGGATGTTATAGACCCTGCCCAAAGCACCGAACACTCCGCCGACAATCTCGCGCTGCGCGTCACTTGCGCCACTCTCGGCCACAAAGGTCACGCTCTGCCCTACCGACACCGCAGTATTGGGAATCACGCGGAACAGCGCAGGCACACTCTTGGCACCCGACAGCCACTCGGCCAAAGTTGTAAAGTCCACACCTGCAACTACCGACACCACTGCCTGCCTGCCGGAGTCGATGTGAGGAGCCAGCTCGGCCAGCACCTCTTGCAACAGCCACGGCTTGACCGCAACCACCACAAGGTCGGCACCCTCTACGGCCTCAACATTGTCGCGCGTTGTGCGCACTCCCTCGGGAAGATGTTGCCCCGATTTGAGATGCGACACTACAACTCGGTCGGCCGCCACAATACCGCCACTGACAACGCCCGAAGCGATTGCCGCACCCATATTGCCGCCACCAATGACTGCTATTCGAAGATTGTCCGTCATATTCTCTTATTTTATAAGTTAGGCGACCCAAGGCCGCCTAAAATTTTCTTTATTATGAAAGGAAAGGGTTATCCCCTACCCCAACGTTTAATATTGTGAGAATTTCGCTATCCGCGACTATCGGTGCAAAATTTGCCCGCACCCACTCGCTGAATGTTTAATATTGTGAGGGAAATTTTGTGCCGTAAGGTTCTGTTGGATGCGCAGCATACTATTAGTATGTGAGCAATCTGACACGGTTCTTATCGGTGCAAAATTTACCCGCAAGATTAAACATTAAACAAGAAGTGCATAATATCACCATCCTGCACAACATACTCCTTGCCCTCGATGCCGATTTTGCCCTGCTCGCGGCAAGCCTTCTCTGAACCCAGTGACACATAGTCGTCGTACTTGATAACCTCGGCACGGATGAAACCACGCTCAAAGTCGGTGTGGATGATACCTGCTGCTTGGGGCGCTTTGATACCCTTGCGATAGGTCCACGCGCGAGTCTCGTCGGGACCAGTGGTGAAGTAGGTTTCGAGGTTGAGCAGGCGGTAAGCCGACTTGATAAGACGAGCCACGCCCGACTCGGCAAGACCTACCTCCTCCAAGAACATTTGACGCTCCTCGTAGGTTTCGAGTTCGGCAATGTCGGCCTCGGTAGCAGCTGCCACAATCAGCAACTCGGCACCCTCCTCCTTGATAGCCTCGCGCACTTGCTCAACATAAGCATTACCCGAAACAGCGCTCGCCTCATCGACGTTGCACACATACATTACGGGTTTTGCGGTCAGCAGGTTGAGCTCGGCAGCCATCTTCTCATCCTCCTTGTTGTCGATTTTGACAGTACGAGCGCTCTTGCCTTGCTCCAACGCAGCTTTATATTGCACCAGAATGTCGCACAGACGTTTTGCAGCCTTGTCGCCACCTGTTTGCGCTTGTTTTTGGATTTTCGACAAACGGTTCTCGACGGTTTCGAGGTCTTTGAGTTGCAACTCGGTGTCGATAATCTCCTTGTCGCGCACGGGGTTAATCGAGCCATCGACGTGGGTAATGTTACCATTGTCGAAGCAACGCAAAACGTGGATAATCGCGTTAGTGTTGCGGATGTTGTCGAGGAACTTGTTACCCAGACCCTCGCCCTTCGAAGCACCCTTCACCAGACCTGCGATATCAACAATCTCGATGGTGGTGGGAACGAGTTTGCGGGGGTTATCAATCTTTGCCAGAGCAGTCAGACGCTCGTCAGGAACGGTGATAACGCCCACATTAGGCTCGATAGTACAGAAGGGGAAGTTCGCCGCCTGCGCCTTGGCGTTCGACAGCGAGTTGAAAAGTGTGGATTTGCCCACGTTGGGCAGGCCCACAATACCACATTGAAGTGCCATAGTTTATATTTCGTTTTTGTTATTATTCAATTTCTTCGCCAATGAGGGTTGCCGACGAGCACTCGGTTACGCGTACACGCACATAGTCACCCACGCGGTGGTCGCGTTTGTCGATGATGACAACCTTGTTTTGCGAGGTACGGCCAAACATCTTGTCGGCGCTACGTTTGCTAGTGCCCTCCAACAAAATCTCAAACTCGCCACCCACGTCGCGTCGGTTCGACTCCAACGACAACTCGTTTTGCAGGGCGATGATTTCGTTCAAGCGGCGGATTTTCTCCTCGGCGGGCACATCGTCTGCCAAGTGGCGTGCCGAGTAGGTGTTGGGACGCTCCGAGTAGTGGAACATAAAGGCCGACGCATAACCCACCTCGCGCATCAGCGACAGGGTCATTTGGTGGTCCTCCTCGGTCTCGGTGCAGAAACCCGCAATAAGGTCGGTGGTGATGGCGCAGTCGGGGATGTACTTGCGGATAGCCTCGATACGACCCAGGTACCACTCGCGGGTGTATTTTCGGTTCATCAGTGCCAGCATTCGGCTGCTACCCGATTGGGCGGGCAGGTGGATGGCACGGCAGATATTGGGGTTGGCAGCAATAACTTGCAACAACTCGTCGCTCATATCCTTGGGGTGCGAAGTCGAGAAACGCACACGCAACAGCGGGCTCACAGCAGCCACCTTGGCCATCAGTTCGGGGAATCCAACCTCGCCACACTTATAGGAGTTTACGTTCTGACCAAGCAGAGTAACCTCGCGGTAGCCTGCCTCGAACAGTTCCTCTACCTCGTGAACGATGGTTTGCCAATCGCGGCTACGCTCGGCACCACGAGTATAGGGCACCACGCAGTAGGCGCACATATTGTTGCAACCACGCATAATCGACACGAATGAGGTCACGCCATTCTTGTCCAAACGCACGGGCGAAATCTCGGCATAGGTCTCCTCGCGGCTCAGTTTGGTGTTGATACCCTTCTGACCCTCGCGAGCCATGCGAATCAGGTGGGGAAGGTCGCGATAGGCGTCGGGGCCAGCCACAACGTTCACCATAGGCTCCTCCAAAAGGCGCTCTTTGAGTCGCTCGGCCATACAGCCGATGATACCGATAATCAAGCTCTTGCGCGCACGTTTGTAGCGACGAAACTCGCTGAGTCGTCCCCAGATACGTTGCTCGGCATTATCGCGAATCGAGCAGGTGTTGACCAAGATAACCTCAGCCTCGGCAATATCTTCGGTGTAGATGTAACCATCCTTTTGCAAAATCGACAGCACCACCTCGCTATCGGCGAAGTTCATTTGGCAGCCGTATGTTTCGATATGCACCTTGCATCCCGCGCCCACGGCGGGTCGTAAATTAGTAAGATTCATAGTAAACTGTTAATCTCGACAAAGATAGGGATTTTCTTCGAGATATTCACAAAAAAAGGAGCCTTCACAGCTCCTTTATTACACTTTGCCCCCTCGGGTTACTCCTCGCCCAAAGTTTGGAAGCCTTCGCCCAAAGTTTCGTGAGCGTCGGCAACAACCATAAACAGCGTAGGATCGATTTGGTACAGACGGCGTTTAACCTTGGTAAGCTCGCGTTTGGCAACCACAAGGAAAATCATATCCTTCGAGGTTTTGGTGTACATACCCGTACACTTGATATAGGTAGCACCGCGCTCCATCTCTTCCAAGATAAAGTGTTCGATTTCGGGTTTGTGCTGCTCGCTGATGATGAACATAATCTTCGAGTCGTTGGCACCCTCAATCACATAGTCCAAAATCTTGACCGACACATAGATAGTAACAATCGAATAGAGAGGCAGAGTCACATCGTCGCCGTGGAATCCACACAGCACAACGATACTACACACAACCACAAAAACATCAGCCAACAACACGCCCGTACCGAACGAAGTGTGCAGGTATTTTTTCATAAACATCGACACGATGTCGGTACCTCCCGTAGTTGCGCCCGAGCGGACTACAATACCCACGCCCAAACCAATAAACAGCGCACCAAACAAGCTTGCCAGCAGCAGGTGGTCGCTCAAATCGAGCATACCGCCCATCAGAGTTTCGGCCGTTTGCATCGCAGGGTCAGGATAGACCAGTTTAGGCAACACCAGCATCCACACAGGCGTCAGCATACAAGCATAAATTGTACGGATACCGAAGACAGGGCCGAACACCAGGAACGCGCTCAGCAGCAACGGTACATCGAGCATATATCCAAACCAACCGATTTCGATAGCAGGGAACAATTCGTGCAGCACAAGGCCCATGCCCCAAATACCTCCCGGAGTGAGTTTATAGGGGTACATAAACAGCACAAAGCCTATCGACAGCACGAGAGTACCAAGTGCAATCCACAGCCACGACATCCACCATTCGCGCGAGTGCAAATCCTCCTTTGTAACAAAACGGAATCCGCGCCACTTATCTGCAACAGATGCCCAAAAACCTTTGGTTTGACGAGTCGAATTTGTCATATTCTTCACTAATTTATCTTCTCTTGTTAAAAATCGCACAAATATACGACTTTTGATTAAATTTTCAAACAACAAGGAGTGATTCGCGGCAAAACCCACAAATCACTCCTCGCATAAGTAATATCGTTTGAAGTTCGGCCGTCGGGATGGTTTACTCCCCCTGCCCCGTTGGCCTCACCCCTTAATATCCCACTCTATTAAAGGTAGGTTTGCAACAACTCTGCCATCTCCTCTTGCATCTCGCGCGCTTTCTCACCTGCGACCTCGGCATAGCGTTCGGTCTTATCGGCGTAGATGATACCGCGCGACGAGTTAACCAGAAGACCGCATTTCGAGTTCATACCATAAGCGGCAACATCTTTGAGGCTGCCACCTTGTGCACCCACACCCGGAACAAGCAGGAAATGGTCGGGAACAATCTTACGAATCGACTCCAACATAAAGGCTTTAGTGGCACCCACAACATACATTGTATTGTTCTCGTCGCCCCACTTTTTCGAGGTTTCGAGCACCACCTCATACAGACGGCGGCCGTCGGCCATAGGCTGCATCTCGAAGTCATCGGCGCTGGGGTTCGAGGTCAGAGCCAGAATCACACTCCACTTGCCCTCGTATTTGAGGAAGGGAGCTACGGTATCCAAACCCATATAAGGCGACAGAGTCACAGCGTCAGCCAGATTGGTATCGAAGAATGCTTTGGCATATTGCTCCGAGGTATTACCGATGTCGCCACGTTTTGCGTCGGCGATAATCAGAATTTCGGGGTACTTCTCGCGGATGTACTCGCAAGTTTGCTCAAAGCAACGCATACCCTCGGCGCCTTGCACCTCATAGAATGCGAGGTTGGGTTTGTAGCATACGGTATAGGGAGCCGTTGCATCGATAATCGCCTTGTTGAAGGTGAGTGCGGCGTCGGGTTGTCCCTTCAGGCACTCGGGGATTTTGGTAAGGTCGGTATCGAGTCCCACACACAAGAAACTGCGTTTGGCTTTGATTTGCTCGAAAAGTTGTTCAGCATTCATCGTCTTTATCTTGTTTTGAGGTTGATTACATATTGCTCTCTTTGAGACGCTCGGCGTTCTCGGCCACAATCAGGTGGTCGATGCAGTCTTGGATGTCACCATCCATAAAGGCACCGAGGTTGTAGATTGTGTAGTTGATACGGTGGTCGGTGATACGGCCTTGGGGGTAGTTGTAGGTACGAATCTTGGCACTACGGTCACCGGTCGATACCATTGTTTTACGTTTCGATGCTATCTCGTCGAGGTATTTTTGGTACTCCAAGTTGAAGATACGGGTACGCAACTCCTCCAACGCTTTGTCAAAGTTTTTGAGCTGCGACTTTTGGTCTTGACATTGTACTACGATACCTGTGGGGATGTGGGTCAGACGGATAGCCGAGTAGGTGGTGTTCACCGACTGGCCACCGGGGCCCGATGCACAGAAGGTATCTTTACGAATGTCGTTCATATTAAGCTCGATATCGAACTCCTCGGCCTCGGGCAACACAGCCACCGACGCAGCCGAAGTGTGCACACGACCTTGAGTCTCGGTTTGGGGCACACGTTGTACGCGGTGAACGCCCGACTCATATTTGAGTGTACCGTACACACCTTGACCGATAACTTTCAGCACAACCTCCTTGTAGCCACCCGAAGTACCCTCGCTTTGCGAGTTGATTTCGTACTTCCAGCCTTTGGTCTCGATGTAGTGGGTGTACATACGCAACAGGTCACCGGCAAAGATAGCAGCCTCGTCACCACCGGTACCACCACGAATCTCGAGGATTGCATTCTTGTCGTCTTGGGGGTCTTTGGGGATAAACAGCAGTTTGATCTCCTCCTCCAAGATGGGGAGTTTGGGCTCCAGCTCGGCAAGTTCAAGTCGTGCCATCTCGCGGAACTCCTCGTCCTTCTCGTTAGCCAACACATCCTTGGCCTCGGCGATGTTGCAATAGACTGTTTTGTAGTTCTCGCACGCAGCGATGATGGGTTGTATCTCTTTGTACTCCTTGTTGAGTTGCACAAACTGTTTCATATCAGCCAGCACGGCGGGGTCGGTAATTTTTTGCGAAATCTCCTCAAAGCGGGCTTTCAGACCGTCGAGCTTGCTAAGAATAATGTTGTTATCTGCCATATAGGTGTAAGTATAATTTTGACCGCAAATTTAATGAAAGTTTGGGCAACCACCAAATATTAGAAGTTGTTTAAGCTTGTTTGCAAATTCTTTGTATATTTGTAGCACGCGAAAATGAATACCAACACCCACATAACACTCTGCCAGCTGCAACAGCTGGTGCGCCAAAGCATCGAAACGGCTTTACCTCTACCCGTATGGGTGAGTGCCGAGGTGTCCGACATCAAGGTCAATCGCTCGGGCCACTGCTACTTGGAGCTCATCGAAAAGGGCGAGGGCGACTCCATTCCGCGCGCCAAGGTCAATGCCGCAGTATGGCGCAACCGATGGGAGGCGCTGTCGGTATATTTTGCCGACACCGCAGGCCAACCGCTCGGAGTTGGAATGAAAGTTCTTGTGAGGGTTACGGCGTCGTACCACGAGCTGTATGGTTTTTCGCTGGTCGTAAACGACATCGACCCCACCTACACAATGGGCGATTTGCAGGCGCGACGCCAACAGACCATCGACGCACTGCGTGCCGACGGAGTATGGGATATGAACCGCGAGTGCATAATGCCGATGGTGTGTCAGCGATTGGCTGTTATTTCGTCGGCTACGGCTGCGGGCTACCGAGATTTCTGCAACGAACTCGGAGCGTGCCCCTATCGTTTCGAGGTGACGCTGTTTGAGGCTGTGGTGCAGGGACACGGAGCCGAAGAGTCGCTCACCGAGGCATTGAGTGCCGTTGCGGAGCGAGCCGACGAGTTTGACGCGGCGGTAATCATTCGCGGCGGAGGCTCGACCACCGACCTTGCCTGCTTCAACTCCTATGTTGTGTGCAGCTACATCGCACAATTTCCCCTGCCCGTAGTGACGGGTATCGGCCACGACAAGGATCAGAGCGTAGCCGATATGGTGGCACACACCGCACTCAAAACCCCTACGGCTGTGGCGGATTTCTTCGCATCGCAAGCCGCCGAGGTGGACTCCACATTGGACGAACTGAATCTTCACCTCCGCGCAGGAGTTGATAATATGTTTAACACAGAGCGCAACCGTCTGTTGTTGCTCGGCCACACCACAAGCGAGGGTTGCACCCGCGTGGCACGCGACGTAGAGGTGCGCCTGCAAGCTCTGGGCGAACGACTTGCGATGCACGCCGAAGATATGCTCTCGCGCAAAGGCGAGGCATTGGAGCGTCACGAGCAGTCGCTGCGTGAGCTGTCGGCAGCAACGCTTCAACAGCACTCCGCAAGACTCGAAATGTTGGCGGGAGTTGCCGCGGCCAACGACCCCAAGCGCATCCTTGCCCACGGATTCTCGATTGTGAGGGTTGGCGGCAAGGCGCTGACAAGCATCAGCAACGCAACGTGTGGCGAGAGGGCCGAAGTGACCCTTGCCGACGGAACTATGAACGTAACGATTACAGATATATGGAAAAAGAGATGACCTATGCCGAGGCGATTGCCGAGGTAGAACAAATCGTGGCAAAATTTGCCTCGGGACAGATGGATGTCGATTCGCTGGCGGACAACGTTAAACGCGCCACCGAACTGATTGCCGTGTGCAAGAAACGACTCTCGAAAGCCGAGAAGGATGTTGCCAAAATTCTCAAAACCGAGTAGCCGATGAAACGACTTATAAAATTCGCACTCAACCACATACCCCGCCCCGTAGTTCAACGAATTGCAGGTTGGGCAGTGCCCGTTATGGGTCTGATGTACAAGGGTAAGGGTCGCGAGTGTCCTGTGTGCGGCAGTCACTATCGCAAGTTCCTGCCCTATGGCTACACCAATGCCGGCTCGCGCGACAATGCGCTGTGTCCGAGCTGCCTTTCGCTCGAACGTCACCGCCTGCTGTGGATGTGGCTTACCACGCACACCGATATGATGACCACCCTCCCCACTGTGTTGCACGTTGCACCCGAGGTGTGTCTGATGCGCAAGTTCCGCAAGGCCTACAAGGAGTGCCCCGCGCGCTACATCACCGCCGACTTGGAGAGCCCCTTGGCTGACCTCAAAATGGATATTCAGGCCATTCCGCTGGCCGACAAGAGTGTAGATGTCATCTTCTGCAACCATATCCTCGAACACGTCGAGGACGACCGCCTTGCTATGCGCGAGATGTGGCGTGTGATGCGCCACGGAGGTTGGGGAGTGTTGCTGTCGCCCGTTGATTTGAGTTTGGAGCACACCTTCGAGGATGACTCCATCACCGACCCCGAGGAGCGCACCCGCATCTTCGGTCAGTATGACCACCGCCGCAACTATGGCCTCGACTATGCAGACCGCCTTCGCGAGGCAGGTTTCGCTGTTGAGGAGGTTGACTACTCGGCCGAATTCAGTCCCGAGGAGCGCACACGCTACGGCCTCCGCCGCGAAATAATCTATGTCGTGCGCAAAGCCTAAATTGGTTTTATATAAAAAGATTAGAGGCTGACCCGCTTGGGCCAGCCTCTTCTTATTATGCTTTAAGCACTTTGGTAGAAGTTGCAAAACAAAGAGTCGCAGACCCTTTTACTGCTACCGCTCTAAACCCAAAACTTTCGAGAATAAGGCGGTAGAAGACGAATTAGAGTGCAAAGAACAAGAGGAATTTCAAGGCTTGCGCCCCCATAAAAACCGCAGCATACATAGCGTATGTGAGGATTTTTATGGGGGCGCGTAACGCAGAAATTACCTTGTTATTTGTGCTCTAATCGTGGCAGCTGCAATCACAGTCATCATCACAACTGCAATCGCCACCCTCGCAGCCGCAGCCACAGCCGCAACCACCTTGGCCATTGAGTTGTGCCTCCTCCTCGGCGGTGAGCTCACGAACCGAGATAATCTCGCCCGAGAAGTTCAGGGTTTTGCCTGCCATAGGAGCGTTCAGGTCGATGGTAACGGTCTCGGCATCAACAGCCTTAACAACGCCAAGGAAGCGAGCGCCATCTTGCGATTGCAAAGGAATTTGGTTACCAATCTCCAACAGGCCCTCCTCGATAACGCCGTTAATCATAAAGGTCTCTTTGGGGAGTTGAACTACCATATCCTCGCGGTAGGGGCCATAACCCTCCTCGGGAGTAAGGGTGAATGCAAATTTATCGCCTGCCTCCAAACCCTCGACATTAGCCTCGAATTTGGGCAACAAGTAACCTACGCCAAAGGGGAAGGTCAAGGGACGCTCGGGGGTCGATTGGTCTACAATCTCGCCCTCAACTTCGAGTTGGTATTGGAGCGAAACTACTGTTTTGTTTCCTGCTTTCATTTCTATCAGTTTTGATTATTAATAAAGTTCTTCACAAGTACATACAAGGTTGCGGTCGCCATAACCACCGTCAATCTTGGTTACATAAGCCCACACTTTGCTGTTTTTAACCCACTCCAAGGGGAATGCAGCCAAGGTGCGCGAATAGGGGTGTGCCCAATTGTCCGAAGCAACCTCCACAGCGGTGTGAGGAGCATTGGCCACAACGTTGTCGGGGTTCTTGCCCTCGGCAGCGATTTGCTCGCACTCGCGTTTGATTGCAACCATAGCCTCGATAAAGCGGTCCATTTCGGCTTTGGGTTCGCTCTCGGTAGGCTCAACCATAAAGGTGTCGTGAACGGGGAACGACAAGGTGGGTGCGTGGAAACCATAGTCCATCAAACGACGAGCCACGTCGGCAACCTCCACACCATAATCTTTCTTGAAGTTGGTCAAGTCGAGAATCATCTCGTGACCTACGCGGCCGGTCTCGCCCGAGTAGTAGGTGCGATACTCGCTAGCGATAGCCTTCGACATATAGTTGGCGTTAACGATAGCCATCTCGCTCGACATACGCAGACCCTCCTCGCCCAACATCTTGATGTAGGCATACGAGATGGGCAGCAACAGCGCGTTTCCGAAGGGAGCCGAAGCGGTTGCGGTGATACCCTCCTCGCCACCAGTTTCAACGATGGGGTGACCGGGCAGGAATTTAGCCAAGTGCTCGGCAACGCAGATGGGACCTACACCGGGACCGCCACCGCCGTGAGGCATAGCGAAGGTCTTGTGCAGGTTCAAGTGGCAGACGTCAGCACCGATATAACCGGGGTTGGTCAGACCTACTTGTGCGTTCATATTTGCACCGTCCATATAAACTTGACCGCCAGCGTCGTGAATTGCATCTACAATCTCGCGGATGCGGCTCTCGAACACACCGTGGGTCGAAGGATAGGTTACCATCAGACCACACAGCTCGCTGCTGTATTGCTCGGCTTTTGCTTTCAAATCCTCGACATCGATGTTACCGTTGCCGTCGCAAGCTACGGTCACAATCTTCATACCAGCCATAGCTGCACTTGCGGGGTTGGTACCGTGAGCCGATGCGGGAATCAGCATAATGTTACGGTAGCCTTGGCCGCGGCTCTCGTGGTAAGCGCGGATAACCATCAGACCCGAGTACTCACCCGCAGCACCCGAGTTGGGTTGCAGCGAACAAGCAGCAAAGCCTGTGATGGTAGCCAGGTCGGCCTCCAAGTTGTGAATCATCTCCATATAACCCTCGGCTTGGTCGGCAGGAGCAAAGGGGTGCATACCTGCAAACTCGGCCATACTCATAGGCAGCATCGACACTGCCGAGTTGAGTTTCATAGTACACGAACCCAGCGAAATCATACTGTTAGCCAGCGAGATGTCGCGCAGTTCGAGTTTTTTGATGTAACGCATCAGGTCGCTCTCCGAGCGGTAGAGGTTGAATACGGGTTGAGTCAGGAAGTCGCTGGTACGTGCCTCTGCGATGGGCTCAACGTCAGCAATCTTGACAGCTTTGGGAGCCTTCTTGCCGCAAGCAACAGCAAAAACCTCAACAACAGCAGCTACCTCCTCGGCGGTGGTAACCTCGTCGAAGCTCATACGAACGCTCTCGCGCGAGGGGTAGAAGAAGTTGATACCCTTCTCCAGTGCGAGTTGCTCAACAACTGCCACCTCAGCATCCACCTCGATAGTGTCGAAGTAGTTCTCCGAGCGGAGGGTGTAACCCATAGCTTTGAGGGCGTTGCCCACAGCCACAGCGTGTGCGTGTGCGTGGTTTGCGATGCGACGCAGACCCTCGGCACCGTGATAAACGGCATAGAAACCAACCATCGAAGCCACCAGAGCCGATGCGGTACAGATGTTCGAAGTTGCACGCTCGCGTTTGATGTGTTGCTCACGCATTTGCAACGACATACGCAGAGCCTTTTTGCCCATACGGTCAACCGACACACCGATGATACGGCCGGGCATATTACGTTTGTAAGCCTCTTTGGTAGCCATAAAGCCGGCTTGAGGACCACCGAAGCCCATAGGCAGACCCATACGTTGAGTGCTACCTACAGCAATGTCTGCACCCCACTCGCCGGGAGCTTTCAGCACTGCCAGCGACAACAAGTCGCTGTAAGCGGTAACCAGACAGCCTGCGGCGTGAGCCTTAGCTGCAAACTCCTCGTAGTTGCGGATGTCGCCATTTGCGGCAGGATATTGTACGAACACACCGAACTCTTTGCCCGAGAACTCATAGTCGGCATAGTTGTCCGAAATGATTTCGATGCCATAGGGCTCGCTGCGGGTCATCAGCAAGTCGAGCACTTGGGGGAAGATATTCTCGTCAACAACAAGTTGGTTGCGTCCCTCTTTGACAGCCTCGCGCGAACGCAGGGCAAACATCATCAGCATAGCCTCGGCAGCTGCGGTTGCGTCGTCGAGCAGCGAGCAGTTGCCAATCTCCATACCGGTCATCGAGATGACTGCGGTTTGGTAGTTGAGCAGAGCCTCCAAGCGACCTTGCGAAATCTCGGCTTGGTAGGGAGTGTAAGAGGTGTACCACGCGGGGTTCTCAAACACGTTGCGTTGGATAGCTGCGGGCACGGCGGTGGGATAGTAACCCATACCGATGAACGAGCGATAGAGTTTGTTTTTGGCAGCCAACGAGCGGATGTGCTCCGAGAATTGATACTCGGTCATACCCTCGGTGGGCAGAGCCAGCGGCTGACGCAAACGGATGTTTGCAGGCACAACCTGCGAAATCAGTTCCTCAACCGAGCCAACGCCAATCACGTCGAGCATTGCCTTCAAGTCGTCACTTTGGGGAACATTGCCCAAGTGGCGGGTGTAGAATTTATCAAAAGACATAGGTTTGTGATATATTAGTTTTCTTTTATGATTTTACTCTCGATGGTCATAATCCTTGCAAAGTTACTATTTTTTTTCACAAACCACCACTTTCGCATCCATAATTATTTCACTCTTCGGCAGCTATTTTCGCCCACACCGCACACCAATAGTTAAATCAAAGCCCATCCCCGCCCCACATTTCGGAGCACAGCAAATAAATTCAATAAGGAACAAAAAAGAGAACGGCCGCAAAAGCGGCCGTTCTCGGGATATGAGTTTGTTTTAAGAAAACTCTTCTTTAGAATTACTCAGCGTCGATCTCAGGAGCAACGTCTTTGATACAACGTACCGAGTAACCACAAGCTTGGTGGAACGACGAGTTGTTAGCACCTTTAGCACCGGGGAAGTTGTGAACTTTAGTCTCGTTCTCCCAGCCCCAGCTCTCGGTGAAGTTACCCGAAGGACCGTAGATCTCCATACGCGATACGTATTGAGGATAGCTGTTTACGCTGTTCAGAGCGTACGAAGCCGACGAACCCCAACCCGAGTAGTCCGAACAGGGGTTACCCGAGTCGTACGAAATTTGACCCGACATGGGGAAGAACATAGTCTCACCCGATTGGTAGCCACCAGTGTAGATCTCGTAACCGCCGCTGTAACCAGTGATGTAAGCTTGGTTGTCTCTAGCAGTGTAAGCGGGAGTGTAAACATACGAAGCACCCAGATCACCAGCTTTCGACCAGAATACGTCACCTGCGCAGTTGATTGCTTTCCTAACAGCACCGGTCTCTTTGTCAGCATACAAAGGCTCAGCCCAACCACTGGGGATAACGAAGTTGAAGCAGTTTGCATCGGGTACACGCCATCCGGGAGGACAGGGGTCGTAGCAAGTTTTCACACCGTAGTTGGTGAAGCCGTTAGCCGAGTTACCCCACAGGTAAGTAGGCCAGCTCCACTCGTTGTAGTAAGCCGAACCGTTACGCAGAGTCTCAGGAACGTACAACCAGCTAGCGGGCAGGTTTTGACCACCGGTTACGGGGTTACCCTCCGCGTCAACACCGGTTACGTCAGCGTAAACGTTACCACGGCCACCACCGTTAACGAATACGGTAGGATTAGCGATAGTGTAGTTGATGGTAGTGATCTCATCGGGAGTCTCGCCATTGTTCAGAGCCTCGTTGTAAACGCCCTCGAGCGAATTGCCTTGGAACATCGAAGTAACCTCGAAGGGTTGACCATCAACGGTACGATACAGTTTGATACGAGTCGACGACAAGTACGAAGTGTACTCGCTGTCACGGTAGGGCGAGAACGACTCCTCGCAACCGGGGAACGGGTCTTTACGGCCCCACTCGTAGTGCAGACCATACGAGTCTTGAACACCACCATTACCGTACTCAGCCTCGTTGAGCGAAGCACCTTTACCATCGATCAAAGCACCGAGGTTACGGTCCATCATAGTTACCTCAACGGTAGGAGCAACAGTGAAGTCGGGGTAGGTGATAGGCATAGCCTTAGCCTCGATATCCTCGCTGTTAACCCAGATGTGCCAGCTCCAGTAAACTTTGTTTACGATAGTGGGCTCGAACTCGTCCATCTCAGCCAGAGCGATAACAACGTTACCGTTGGGAGCGTTCTCGTTAACTTTGAACGAGATGTAACCAGTCTCAGCGTTCAGTTGGATGTCCGAGATAATCTCGATCTCGTTGTCACGCCAGTACTCGATAGCCTCAACGCCGTCAACGATTTGAACGGGAACAACCTCGATGTTCAGCTCTTGGTCGCTTTGACCGTTACCACGAACGGTAGCGTCGAATTTGTAAGTGCAGTTCTTTTGAGTGGTGATGTAGCAGTTTGCAGTCTCAACCTCGCTCAAATTGTAACCATCGAACTCAGCTTGTTTGATAACGATCTCTTTCGAGTCACGCAGAGTGTTATCCTCGGGGTGAACGCTAGTTACAACGATAGTAGCGGTACGCTCAGCACCTTTGCTATCCTCGGTAGGAGCGTTAGCGGTAAGAGCAACTTTCAGAACAGCGTCACCAGCGTTACCCTCGGTAGTCTCGAGAGTAGCCCAAGTGTTGTTCGAAATAGCAGTCCAAGCGTAGTTAGCGCTGATTGCGATCTCAACTACACCAGCAGCGCAGCTAGCCTCAACCTCAGCAGGAGCGGTTACCTCGGGCTCGTTACCAGCTTGGGTAGCGGGCAGAGTAGCAACAACTTTGTCGCTCAGGGTCGAAGTGATAACGATAGCGCCCTCTTTCTTAGCGGGAGCGTTGTTAGCAGCAACCGATACAGCGATAGTGTAGGTACCGGTTTTACCCTCGGTAGGAGTAACGGTAGCCCACTCGGGAGCGGTCAGAGTCCAAGGACCAGCAGCAACCAGAGTGAAAGTCATATCATCAGCCTCGGTAGTAGCGAAGTTCACAGCCTCAACACTTGCAGTCAGAGCGGGAACACAAGCTGCTTGTACCAGAGTGATGGTAGTGCTCTTTTGCTCGTCACCGTCAACATAGTTCATAGTGTAAACTGCGGTGCGCTCCTCGAGAGTCTCGTTAGCCTCAACGATAGTGAAGGTTACAGCTTGACGACCGTTAACAGCGTCACCAACCTCAACCGAATACCAAGTATCAGCCTCAGCTTTAACACCAGTCCACTCAACGTTCGAAACAACGGTTACACCATTTTGCGATCCTACCTCGTTCGAAACAGCGAGTTTGCCGTCTTTGATGTCACCTTGCAGCTCAACCGAAGCAGCGGTACCCAATTGGCGTACAGTTACCTCAGCTTTAACAGTACCGTCACCAGCGGTTACGGTCAGGACAGCCTCACGAGCAGCAGTCTCAGTGTTGCTTTTTGCTTTTACGGTGATAGTACCTTTGCCATTACCTTGACGGTTAGCAATGGTCAACCAAGTAGGCGAATCAGAAGTAGCAACCCAAGCGCAGTTAGCGTCAACGGTTACAGTACCTTGAGCCTCTTTAGCGTCAGCCTTCAAAACGATTTGCTCCTCAGCGATAGTGATGTAGGGAGTAGTGTCCTCAGTGGGTTGCTCACAACCTACAAACGCCATCGACAACAAAGCCATTGTCAGGCAGGGCATCAGCCAAGCTTTAATGAAGTTTGTTCTCATAGATAGAGTTTTAATAAAGTTAATGAATATGGTTAATTAAATGAATTTCAAATTCTTATGCGTATTTACACACTATTTCACCTGTGCAAGATACGACTTTTTCGCAAAAATACACACTTTTCTTTCATTTTTTTTTGTTTCACAACCTTGCCACAGAGTGATATAGGGGTGTTTTTTGGTAAATCGCAAAGAATGTGTTACCTTTGCCGCCACATTGTAGCAAACGGGGTTTGTCGCCGGTCGGCTCGGCCGACAGGAGGAAAGTCCGAGCACCGCAGAGCATCGTGCTTTCTAACGGAAAGATGTTCGAGAGGGCGTGGCAGAGTGTAACAGAAAATAACCGCCTTCCCGCAAGGGACGGTAAGGGTGAAAAGGTGGGGTAAGAGCCCACCGCGGAGGTGGCGACACTCTCTGGCTGTACATCCCACGAGGTGCAAGACCAAGTATATCGACGTATGTAGGGCTGCTCGTCCGATGTCGAGGGGTAGGTTGCTGGAGGTTGCAGGCAACTGCAATCGTAGATAAATGACAAACACCGCATTTCGATGCGGCACAGAACTCGGCTTATACCGTATGCTACACATCTCAGCGGAGTCGCTCGTAACCTTCGGGTTGCGGCGGCTCCGTTTTCGTTTTGCACCACTCCCCCAGCCCAAACAGCACACAAAAGCACACTACAAATTGCATATTACGGAATGTGTATTAACTTTGCATTGCAAGCAAACGGCAAAACGCCCCAACTCACCGAGTGACACACCTTTATATTTATATATATTGGGGCGCATTAGGTGAGGTCGAACAAGCTGTTGCCACAACCTAAAACTAACAAAACAAAACCCAACCCACTATGTTGAACAAACTTTTCGGATTCTCTCACCTCCAACACTCCGTGCGCACCGAGATTACGGCAGGTATCACAACCTTCCTTACAATGGCCTACATTCTGGCCGTAAACCCCAACATCATGGGCGAAACGGGCATGGACAAAGGTGCACTATTCACCACCACCGCACTTATCGGCGCTTTGGCTACTCTGCTGATGGCATTCTACGCAAAACTGCCCTTTGCGCTGGCTCCTGGTATGGGTCTGAACGCATTTTTCGCCTACACTGTGTGTCAGATTATGGGTTACTCGTGGCAATTTGCGCTGACCGCAGTCTTTATCGAGGGTATCATTTTTATGTTGCTCACCGTAACCAACATACGCGAAAAGATTGTGTACCTATTGCCCGACGCCCTCAAAAACTCGATTAGCGCAGGTATCGGACTCTACATCGCATTCATCGGACTCAAAAACGCCGACATCATTGTCAATAACGAGGCCACACTGGTAAGCCTTGGCGACATCACTTCAGGCCCTGCTTTGCTCGGCATCATCGGTATAGTATTCAGTGCTATTATGCTGATTTGCAAAGTCAAAGGCGGATTGCTGATTGGTATTATCGTTACTACTCTTATCGGTATTCCAATGGGAGTCACCACATTCAACGGCGTGTTCAGCACCCCACCCAGCATTGCCCCCATTTTCTGCAAATTTGAGTGGAGCCAAATCTTCTCCAAGGAAATGTTTACCATTGTCTTCACCTTCCTGTTTGTGGATTTATTCGACACAATCGGCACGCTCATAGGTGTAACCACCCGCGCCGAAATGATCAATAAAGACGGCACAATTCCTCGCCTTAAACAAGCCTTTATGGTGGATTCGATTGCTACAACCGCAGGTGCGCTGATGGGAAGTAGCACCGTGACAACCTTCGTAGAGAGCGCCGCAGGTGTGAACGAGGGTGGTCGCACCGGTCTGACTGCATTCACCACTGGTATCTGCTTTGCGCTGTCGCTCTTCTTGGCTCCCTTCTTCCTTGCAATCCCTGCGTCAGCAACCGCGCCCGTGCTTGTGATGGTGGGTTTGATGATGGCTACCTCGATAACCAAAATCGATTTCAGCGACTATCGCGACGCCATCCCCGCATTCGTATGTATTCTGTTTATGCCCTTGACATACAGCATTTCGGACGGTCTGGTGTTGGCACACCTGTGCTATGTTGTCATCAACCTGCTCAGCGGTAATTTCCGTTTCGTAACCCCTGGAATGTGCATTTTGGCACTGTTCTTCCTGCTGAAATTCTTTATATAGAGTTACAATACAAACGCACACTTGCAAATCCCGACAAAATGCACTAACTTTGTCGGGATTTTTATTTAATCAGTTGGATATGAATTTTCTGAAATACGCAACCCTGACGGCTCTGACACTGGTATTGACAATCAATGCAGTGGCACAAGACCGCACAACCAAAGAACAATACATCGAGCAGTACAAACAACTCGCCATCGACGATATGGAGAAATACGGCATTCCCGCAAGTATCAAGATGGCACAAGCATTGCTTGAAAGTGACGCCGGCAACAGCCGCCTGGCGCGTCAAGGCAACAACCACTTCGGCATCAAATGCAAGAAGGATTGGACTGGTGAGACCATTCACCACGATGACGACGCACCGCAGGAGTGTTTCCGCAAATACCCCTCGGCACAAGAGTCATTCCACGACCACTCGGAGTTCCTCGACCGCTCGCCGCGCTATCAAGGACTCTTTGAGCTCGATCCGCTGGACTACAAAGCGTGGGCCTACGGACTCAAAGCCGCAGGTTATGCCACCAATCCCAAATATCCCGAGTTGCTTATCAAACTCATCGAGGATTACAAGCTCTATCTACTCGACAAGGGCGAGACCGCAGTAGTTGCCACTCCCGCACCCGAGCCCGTACAAACCATCACCGAGGAGCCCATCTCTGCTCCCGAACCCGTAGTCACAACCGCACAAGTGGATGTGGACAACTATGTATTGGCTTTGCACAATCGTGGCGGATATGACATCTACCTAAACAACGGATGCGAATTTGTGATTGCAGCCGAGGGTGACGACATCAACAGCCTTTCGCAATCGCTTGACCTCAGCATCAAACGTCTGCGCAAGATGAACGAGATTGCCGAGGATGGCGACTTCGCAGGTGGCAACGTTGTATATATCAAACCCAAAGCAAAACGCAGCGAGAACGGACACCTGCTCCACACCGTACGCGAGGGCGAGACTCTGCACTCCGTATCGCAAACCTATGGCATCCGCGTAAAGAAACTCGCAGCAATGAACCACCTGACAGGCGATGGCCAAATCTTTGCAGGCCAACAACTCAAATTACGATAATCTAACATTAGACAACCAATACTTTAATATTATATATGGACGACAGTCGCACGCCCCTGAGGGCAAAAATCACGGAAGTAATTGCCGATCGCTCGAATTACGACCAACAAGTGTTTGATAACACCTATGCCGTAATGGGCAAAATCAAATCCATCCTTCACGAACTCTCGGCAGACCTCGACGACGAGCTGGAAGAGAAACTCGAAGATGGTGTTCAAATCGACTACCGTGACCGAGGACGTTTTGCGGCACGACTCTATGTAGGTGAGGACGTGGTGCAGTTCAATATGCACTCCAACGTTTTCTGCTTCCCTGCGGGCGACCCCGTATGGCAACTCCCCTATATGGCCGAAAACCGCCGCAGAGGATATTGCGGAATCATTAATATCTATAACTTCCTGGCAGACTCGTTCAACTACAATCGTCCCGACGACGAGGGTTACCTTATCGGACGTATCTTCATCAACCACGACAAGAGTGTTCACTTGGACGGCCCCGTAGGCGAACTTCTGCCCGACCTGCGTTTCAACGGCCAAGAGGTAACTCCCGAGGTGCTGGAGCGCATCATTGAGACTGCGGTTAACTATGCCGTTCAGTTCGATATGCTCGTTCCTCCCTACGAAAAGGTGAAACGTGTGAACGTCGAGCCCTTCAACACCAAGGACGAGACCCCCAAAATCCCCACCGGCAAACGCATTAACCACGAGTTTTAGACTATGCCCGCTCCCATCACAATCTACACCGACGGCTCATCGAGGGGTAACCCCGGACCGGGTGGCTATGGTGTTGTGTTGATTTGTCCGCCATACCGCAAGGAGCTCAGCGCGGGCTATCGTCGCACAACCAACAACCGTATGGAGCTGCTGGGTGTGATTGTAGGCTTGGAGGCGTTGAAGTTCGAAGGTTCGGACGTAACCATTTACAGCGACTCGAAATATGTGGTCGATGCTGTGAGTAAGGGTTGGGTCTATGGCTGGGAGCGCAAAGGCTTTGCCGGCAAGAAGAATCCCGACTTGTGGGCTCGTTTCCTACGCGTGTTCCGCCGACACAAGGTACGTTTCGTGTGGATTAAGGGTCACGCCGACAATGTCGAGAATGAGCGTTGCGACCGCCTTGCAGTTGCCGCCGCCGAGGGTGGGAATCTGCTTGAAGACTTCGGCTACGAGGAATAATGTGCCTAATAAGGTGATTTCTGCGTTAAGCTCGTTCTTCAAATCCTCACATACGCCCAAGTATGGTGCGGTTTGTCGAACATCGCAAGCCTTGAAATCCCTCTTATTATACACATTATTAAATAACAGCTAAACAAAAGGACTATCCACACAAGGACAGTCCTTTTATTTTAATGTATATAATAAGAAGAGCGCTAGTTGCGATGCAACTAGCGCTCTCTTATTTTAGCCGTGGGCTAAATTATTTTGTGCGGATCTTGTGACCAGCTACTGCGAAGTAGAGGATGAACAAGAAGCAAGGCAAGCACAGCCAGTAACCTACTTGTGCGCTGAAAGCCGATGCCAACAGACCGAACAGGGGAGGGAATACTGCACCACCTGCGATACCCATAGTCAGCAGAGCCGAACCGTTTTTGGTAAATTTACCGAGGTCTTTGAGCGACAAGGGCCAGATAGCGGGAGCACCCATCGAGCAACCGAATGCTACAACCAGCAGCAACCAGGGAGCCATCTCGGGGAACAGGATAATA
The DNA here is from genome assembly GCA_045613745.1 of Rikenellaceae bacterium. GTDB lineage: Bacteria > Bacteroidota > Bacteroidia > Bacteroidales > Rikenellaceae > UBA940. Next base: position 88,282 of record JAZLBP010000010.1, read on the forward strand.
CCCAGCGAACCCAGAGCACCAATCGACGAGCAGAGTTTCAGAGCTGTCTCTTGGCTCATAACTTTGGGGATGCAGATTACACCCAGGATGTAACCGAGCATCATACCGAAGCTGGGGAACCAGATAAGCAGCGAGTTGCCCAGAATCTTGATGTTATCCAAAGTCTCGTTCATACCTACGAACTCCGAAGCGGTGTTCAGCGACATAGTCTCAACGCCGGTGTAGATAAACAGAGCCAAAGCACCCATAATAGCGTGGGGGAATTGAGTAATCTTGGTTTTGCCAGCAGCGTAGCCACTCTCAGCAACCGACGACTCCTCGCCCTCACCCTCAGCTTTAACCTCGGGAAGGGGTGCAATCAGAGTCAGAACACCCAGCAGGATGAAGATACCCATAATAATAAAGAAGGGGGTAACCATTTGCGAGGGAGCGGTGATTTTCTCGCCAATGCCCAGAACTTGCATCAGGAACGAGAAGAATACGATTGCTACGGGGTAAGCCAGCTTGTTGCAGATACCCATAACGCAGATACGTTTTGCAGCAGTGTCGATGGGGCCGATAACCGAGATGTAGGGGTTAGCGGTTGCGTTCAGGAACGCGTTACCGATACCACCAACAAATGCCGACACATAGAACAGAATCAGACCCGATTGACCGAGTTTAGCAGCCCAAGCGTACAGAGCGAACGATACGGCAAAGAAAACAAACGACAGAGCCATTGTTTTTTGGTAGCCGATTTTTTTGATGGTTGCAGTCGCAGGCATAGCGAACAGCAAGAACGGCAGGAACGACAGACCCAGTACCAGGTAACCGAGCGATTTGTTGATACCGTAGAGTGCATTCAGAGGACCAGCCAAGAAGCCGTTGATACCGAACGCGAAGCCAATAGCAAAGAACATCAGACCGATGAACGCAATAGCCAGGCCAAAGCTTTTTTGTTTAGCTTGTGTCATAATCTTTTGATAATAGGTTTATGAATTAGTTGAATTGTTTCTTACTTGATGCCAAGTTTCTTTTTGATATCTTTGGGCAGTGCGTTTTTGTTAACTACGTAGTTCAGAGTACGCAGAGCCACATAGGGTTTCGAAGCGTAGAAGTAACCGCCATAGATGTGGCCGTCGGTACCCCACGAGTTTTTAACCTTGTAGTACTCGGTGCCGTTTTGGTCGGTAGCCAGACCTACGATGTGCATACCGTGGTCATCGGTAGTGTCGTAGTTGTCGAAGCTCTCTTGACGCATCTCTTGGGTAATGGTTTTCTCTTTGCCGGGTTTGTCGAGTTTGTAGAGCTCGCGTTGTTTCTCGGCAGCGGTCAGAGCTACCCAACGGCTCAACTCGGTACCCTCCATGCTCTCGGTGTCTGCATCGGGCACAACGGCAAAGCCTTTACGCCAAGCGAAACCGGGGTCGCTAACGTCTGCACCCCAAGCGATGGTGTAGCCATTGTTCAGAGCGTGGTCCATAACTGCCATAAACTCGTCGATGGGCAGGTTGTACGACAGACCCCATTGGGTGTTGTCGGGAACCTCAATAGCAAAAGCTGTGTAGAAGGGGTGGTGAGTGTACGAAGTAATCGAGATGAAATCGTCGAAGTTAACACCCAGGCTCTCGGCAAAAGCTGCGGGAGTGTACTCCTTGCCCTCGTAGGTGAAGGTCTCGGGGCTCTCGCCAAGGTAAGCATCGAAGATACCAGCCAGACCTTGTTTCCAAACGGGAGTCAGGGTCTTCATAGGAGCTTTAACAATTACACCAACGTAAGCTTTAACCAGCGCGTCGAGCTCAGCGTGTTTGTGCAGGTCGGTGCCGTAGTTCAGACCTTTGTAAGCCTCCTCGGTAACGATACCTTTCTCTTTGATGGTGTTGAAAACGTCGCAGAATGCGCCACCTGCCGAGCAGTTGGCATTGCCGTGCATACGAACATAGCGCTCGGCACGTTTCTCATAAGCGTGGCGAACCACATACATATCGGCCAAGTCGAGCTCGGGGCCGCCGGCACGCATAATTTCCGACTCAACGAACGAGATACCGGAGAACGACCAGCAGGTACCGCTGCTTGCTTGGTTTTTAACCGAAGTAGCCTTCATCACTTTGGTGTCGGTGAATTTGTAGCCTTCGTTGTCTTGTGCCGAGAGCGAGAACACGCCCAATGCACATACGACTGCGATTAGAAGTTTTTTCATAGTTATTATTTTTCGTTTATTGGTTTCAATATTGCCACAAAGATAGCATTTTTTTTGATTATAATATAAAAAAGGTAACAAAACTCCCAAATACCCCAAACATTTCAGTAGCATAGTTTATCTTCTAACTTTCTGTATTATTGAGATTTCAAACATCAAAAACAAAAACAGATTCTAAATATCAATTGGCACGGGATCGTCGTAGAGATGTTGGTCTGTATGAAGAATCTTCGCTCCACCGTATCGCTCCACCGCGTAGTAGAATTCATTATAGTGGTTTGACTCCACACCGTGACAGAGTTCGTGCACGATTACTGCGTCAACTTGCAGAGGTGTGCATTTCATCAGGTGCATCGAGAGGTCAATATGCTTGTCTTCGGGGTAAAAGCAACCAAGCGTTGAGGTGCCGCGCGAGATATGGCAATATGAGTAGCCAAGGCCGATGCGCTCCGAGATAGTTTTAAGTCGTTGGGGAAGATACTCCTCGGCGGCTAATTTCATTAGTTTTAGGCCATATCGGATAATCGCCTCGCGCGAAATGCGCTCCTCAAAACGAATCGTGCTCGGAGCAATAATTGTGTAGCGCATACCCTCGCGTCGGTAACTAAACGTATTATCGCCTCCTCGCTCTAAACGGAGTTGAAAGAGAGGATAGTCACGGCTGAGTGTTTCGTCGAGTACCTCAGGCAGATGGCTTTGACACTCTGCGCGTTTCTGCTCACGCACTTGTAAATCATTCCACAGCCACGCAACAGCCATATCATAGGGTCGCTCTTTGTCGATGGTCACCTCGGCATAATCCTCTTGGATGCGGCAACTATACACTCCACCCCTCTTGATTTTCACACGCCCTATGCCCCACACACGCATCTCGTCGGGCGTGGGTTGCGGTTGCGGTTTTTCGGCCTCCAAGTTGTCAGCGAGTGTCTTAATCCATTCGCCGTTTGGGTCTTTATAGCGCAACCCAAGCACCGCTAAACGATACCACTTCAGGGCAGTATAGGAGTCTTGAACGACCCCACGTCCGTTATTGTGCGCCCAACCCAACCAAGCAGCCACAACAGGTCGCATCTGAAATCTGTAAATTGATTCATATAGTGACCGATACAGCAAGGCAACAGCCTCACTATCGTGCATCTTGTCGGCCCGAAAGAGGTCAACGGCCCGCTGGAAATATGATTTCGGGTTGTTCATCTTCAATCAAACAAAAACATAGTCTTACAAAGATACGAAAAACTTACCAACGCCCACTCTCACAATTGCATTTAAACAAAAAAAAGACGACCATTCCATCACGGATAAGTCGTCCTTCGAAAGAAATTCAAAAGATTAATATGGCGGAAAGAAAAGTCAGAAGACTCCCCTACTCCATTCACAAAATATGCCACACAGCCCCGCAGAGCCCCGAAACTCAAAATTATATGGGCAAAAGCGGACAATCCCCGCCTTTTTTACTATATTTGCAGGTTGATTTGCAACTTTTCAGAAACCGAAACATCCACGTAGTGGATAATGCAAACATTTTATCAAACTATGATGACACTTGACGGATTTTATACTTTCCTGACGGTAATGGCAGCCATTGCCGCAGTTGTTTTCGTGGTACTCTTCTTTGTGGATGCAGGCTACGGAAAATTCCTCAACCCCAAATTCGGCCCCACCATTCCTAACCGCATCGGATGGGTACTGATGGAGTGCCCCGTATTCATTGCAATGACCATCGTATGGTTGCTCTCGGAGCGCACCTGGGAGGTTATGCCGCTGGTATTCTTTGCGATTTTCCAAACACACTACTTCCAACGCTCGTTTATCTTCCCGATGCTGATTCGCGGCAACGGTCGTATTCCTATCAGTATCATGTTGATGGGCGCAACTTTCAACACCCTCAACGCGCTGATGCAGGGTGGTTGGATCTTCCACTTCGGAGCGATGGTAAACCCCGCGATGTATGAGATTAGCTGGTTGTGGTCGTGGCAGTTTATCGTAGGTACTTTGATGTGGGCTGCGGGCTTCTTTGTGAACCTGCAAAGCGACTACATCATCCGCCACCTACGCAAACCCGGCGACACCCGTCACTACATCCCCCGCGGAGGTATGTTCCGCTATGTGTCGAGCGCCAACTATTTTGGCGAGTTTATGGAGTGGTGCGGATTTGCCCTTCTGACTTGGAGCCCCGCGGGTGCAGTGTTCGCAATTTGGACATTTGCAAACCTCGGTCCTCGTGCCAACTCCATCTATCATAAATACGAAAAAGAGTTCGGCGAGGAGTTTTCCAAACTCAAACTGAAAAGAATGATTCCTTTCATTTACTAAGCAAAAACAAAATCACACAATAAAATGAGTAACACCAAAGATTCTCTGCTGTTTACCCCCTATCAACTGGGTAACACTACCCTGCGCAACCGCACCATCCGTTCGGCTGCGTTCGAAGGAATGGGCAAAGATTTCAATCCCACTCAAAAACTCAAAGACTATCACGTCAGCGTTGCACGCGGCGGTGTAGGTATGACCACTCTGGCCTATGCCTCGATTAACCGTAGCGGTATTTCGTTCAACTCGCAACTCTGGCTGCGCGACGAAGTTGTTCCCGCGCTCCGCGATATTACCGACGCAATCCACGCCGAGGGTGCTGCTACAAGCATCCAAATCGGCCACTGCGGAAATATGACCCACTGGTCAACCGCAGGCAGCTTCCCCGTGTCGGCATCCAATGGTTTCAACCTCTACTCGCCCACCTTCCACCGCCGTATGTCGTACGACGAGATTCGTCAGACTGCCAAGGACTTCGGCACCGCAGTGCACACCGCCCACGAGGCAGGTTTCGACTGTGTGGAGGTACACGCAGGTCACGGCTACCTGATTTCGCAATTCCTGTCGCCGTGGACCAACCGCCGTCGTGACGAGTTCGGTGGCTCGCTCGAAAACCGCATGCGTTTTATGAAGATGTGCCTTACCGAGGTTATGGAGGCTGCTGCCAAAGAGGGAATGTCGGTGCTGGTGAAACACAATATGGAGGATGGCTTCCGTGGCGGTATCCAAATCCCCGAGAGCATCGAAATCGCCAAGGAGATTGAGAAATTCGGTGTAAACGGCATCGTACTGTCGAGCGGCTTTGTAAGCCGTGCGCCTATGGCCGTTATGCGCGGACGTATCCCGACCAAGACTATGAGCTACTTTATGGGTTGGAACGAGTGGCTGCAAAAGATTGTGGTTGACCTGTTCGGCCAATGGCTCATCAAACAATACGACTTCGAGGAGTGTTTCTTCTTGGAGAACGCCAAGAAGTTCCGCGCCGCGCTCAAAGGCCCGCTGGTGTATGTGGGTGGTATCGTGAGCCGCGAGGGTATCGAGAAGGTACTCGACAGTGGTTTCGAGATGGTACAAATTGCGCGCGCGCTCATCAACGACCCCAACTTTGTGAACAACCTCAAAGCGGGCGATATGTCAACCCGTTCGCGTTGCGACCACAAAGACTTCTGCATTGCGCGTATGTACTCCAAAGATATGATGTGCTGCCACAACTGCACCGAGGAGCTGCCCAAGCGCGTACGCAAAGAGATTGGACTGTTGTAGGCTATGCTGGGACGTATCGAAAAGGGAAGCCGCACGGCACTCGTAACGGGTGGCGGTAGCGGTATCGGCAAGCAGCTGGCGCGTCAGTTGGCACGCCGTGGCTTCAACCTTCTGTTGGTGAGCCGCAATAGCGAGCGCCTGCAAGCCGCTGCCGACGAAATCAAAGCGGAATTTGGTGTCGAGACCGCAACTTACAGCCTCGACTTGGCTGTACAGGACTCGGCCTACCGACTCTACGACTACTGCAAGGAACAGGGCCTCACCATCGACCTGCTGATAAACGACGCGGGTATGTTCATCTACAACGACGTGCTCAAATGCGACACCAAGCGCATTGAGGACATTCTGAACCTGCACGTTGTGACCCTCACGCTGATGTGCCGTCTGTTTGGCAAGGATATGGCAGAGAGAGGTTGCGGATGGATTCTCAATCTGGCGTCATACTCCAAGTGGATGTGCTGGCCCGGTTTGAGCGTGTATAGCGCAAGCAAAAACTATGTAGAGAGCTTCTCGAAGGCGTTTGCTGCCGAGATGCGCGAGAGCGGTGTGAAGGTTATGGCTGTGTCGCCTGCGGGTGTTACAACCGACCTTTATGGCCTGCCCGAGAATCTGCAAAAGGTGGGTCTGTACTGCGGTGTACTGTGGACTCCGAGCCTGATTGCCAAGGTGACGCTCAACGCGCTCTTCTTTGGCCGTCGCAAGGGCCTTGTAATGGCAATCCGCAGCTATGTACCCGGCCTGCTGAATGTGGTGGTAATTCCGCTGCTGACGATTCTTCCCCGCAGCATTGTGTGGGTTATGCGTCAGTGCACCAAATCGTTACAAAGATAAATCGGATATATGGCAAAAGTTAAGAACCTGCTGTTCGACCTCGGCGGAGTGCTGGTCGATTTGTGGTTGGAGAAGTGCTTGAAGGCATTTCACGACCTCGGCTTCGAGGGTATTGACAACGAGCTGCTCAACCCCTACCACACCGACGGAATGTTTGGCAACAGCGAGCTGGGTCTGGTGTCGGAGGATGAACTGCGCAACTATGTGCGCGAGCAGGCGGGAAACCCGAGTATCACCGACAAGCAAATTGACGACGCCTACTATGAGTTCATCGGCGAGATTCCCGAGTACAAGCTCCAAATGCTGGCCGAGCTCAAAAAACACTATAATATCTATATGCTGAGCAACACCAGCTCGTTTGTATATCCCCGCATCGCGCGCCAGGAGTTTACCAAACTGGGCGCAACGGTGGAGGATTACTTCGACGGCATCTACTTGTCGTATGAGTTGCATTTGGCCAAGCCCGACCCCAAGGTGTTTGAGCACATTTTGGAGGACGCAGGCATCCGCGCCGAGGAGACTCTGTTCTTCGATGATAGTCAGGTAAACCTTGACGCAGCAGCAGAGCTCGGCTTCCAAACCTATCTGGTTGATGTGCAAGAGGATTTCCGCCACGTATTTGAGGAGTTGGAAAAATAGAGTTTGCAAAGTCCGAAAAAAGGATTAACTTTGCGGTCGCAAAATCGCCTCACAAGGGGCTGAAATTGCAAAAGTTGTATTATGAGGGCGAGCAAAATTCAAAAAGCACCTTGTAAGACAGCTTTCAAGTTCGGGGTGTAGCGCAGCCCGGTTAGCGCACCTGCTTTGGGAGCAGGGGGTCCCGCGTTCGAATCGCGGTACCCCGACACAAAAGAAAGGCCTATCCAAGTTTTGGGTAGGCTTTTTTAGTATGTTGATTTTCAGCCCAATAATAATAATACAAAAAGCCGCTGAAATATTTGGAATTACTACTCCTTATTACTATTTTGGGGGAAAATAATCAACCTAACACACTTTACTATGGAACGCAAAATCACAACTCCGTTTATAATCGCAGGCTTGGCAGTGGCATTTGCGGCCGTGTCGGCGTGGGTATGGCTCAGTGGTGGCAAAAATGCACGCGCAGTACGCACAAAATTCAAAATCGGCGGTATGCTCCTCACCCTTACCACCGCTGTGGCCACACAATCGTGCTTTGATATTAACAATGCTACTTGCTACGCCCCTGCATCAACACCATATTGCGACCTTTTTGACGAGGATATGAAATTCGCCAATGGCGACACACTACGGATTTATGCCTCATCCTACGACTACAAATACTACTCCTTCAATATCGTTGACAAAGAGAACAACGTACTACAAGAGGAGAAATTATCACGTCCCTATCCATTGAGAGAGAACCCCGTGATTGTTGCCGTGGGTAACTATGTGGGTGAGGCCAAAGTAAATGTATATGGAGGTGGCGACGAGAACGCAGTCGCACAAGAAAATCATATCAAGAGTTTCGACATCACAATCGAGGCTGTGGCAACACTCCCCGAGGACACAACCGAAACCGAAGAGAACACCGACAATGTCGAGTAAACTATCGCTCGGGCTGGTCGTATTTGAGACTACCGACGCGTGCAACCAGCGTTGCAAATTCTGTTACAACCACTGGAAGGCCGACGGCGATGTGTCGGCCGACGCACCCGATTTTCGCCTTGCGCGTCGCACACTGCGCACCCTCTTGTCGCAGGCCGAGGTGACGCAAATCTCGATGTCGGGTGGCGAGCCCTTGCTTGTGCCCCGACTGCACGACCTGATATGGAGTGCGCGGTGGGCCGGTTCGGCGGTAAACGTGCTTACCAACGGCACTCGAATGAAGCCCGACACCCTTGCCATTTTGCACGACTTGGGGGTACAACACATTCAGATACCCATCTTGGCCGACAATGCCGCCCTGCACGACTCCATTACGGGACTTGAAGGGTCGTGGCAGAGGTGTACCGACACGGCGCGCCAAGTGGCCGAGATGCGCAAGGATTGGCTGACGCCCGTATTCATCCTATCAAGGCTCAACCGCGACAACATTGCGCCCACGCTCCGATTGTACAGCAGTTTGGGGTGCAGGATTGCGATGTTCAACCGCTTTAACATCGGCGGCTTGGGTATTCACCACGCTGGGGAGCTGACATTGAGCAATGCGGAGTTGCAGGATGCTTTCGCTGTGGCAAGTCGCACCGCAACCGAACTAAATATGCTGCTCCACAACGGTGTATGCTCGCCAATGTGCGTACTCGACCCGAGCAAATATCCGCACATCATCTTCTCGCACTGCAACACCGACATCAAAAATCGCCCGCTAACCATCAACTATCGCGGTGACGTGCGTTTCTGCAACCACTCGCCACGCGTATTGGGCAACATCCACCAAAAGCCCTTGGCAGAGATTTTGGACGCCACACACATCGGCAACTTCTATGGCGGCACTCCCGACTATTGCAAAAGTTGCAAGCTGTGGGAGGTATGTCGAGGGGGTTGTCGCGCCGCATCGGAGCAACTCTACGGCACATTCAACCGCGTGGACCCGATTGTCGAGCAAACCGACGCCGAATAAAAGAGCCCCGAAAATTTGGTTTTTCGCGGGTAATTCCCTAATTTTGTAGGAACTAAACAAAATCCATCATGGGAAACAAAATCAACGACCCTATCGCGCGACTGATGGGACTGCGATACAAATCGCACCCCTGGCACGGAATCGAAGTGGGCGACGACGCACCTAATGTCATCACCGCTTTCATCGAAATGGTGCCTACCGACACCGTAAAATACGAACTCGACAAGGTGAGCGGTTACATCAAAATCGACCGACCGCAAAAGTACTCGAACGTTATCCCCGCACTATATGGTTTCGTTCCGCAAAGTTTCTGCGGCGAGAGCGTGGCAAGCTACTGTATGCAGCAGAGCGGACGCGAGGACATCGTTGGTGACAGCGACCCGCTGGATATCTGCGTGCTGACCGAAAGGGACGTTTCGCACGGCGACATCATCGTCAACGCCCGCCCCATCGGAGGTTTCCGTATGTTGGACGGCAACGAGGCCGACGACAAAATCATCGCAGTGTTGAGCCACGACGTAACTTACAGCGGCTACACCGACATCTCGGAACTGCCCCGAGGCGTGGTAAACCGTCTGAAACACTACTTCCTGACCTACAAGGATATGCCCGACGCAGGCGAAAACCAAAAGAAGAAGGTTGAAATCATCGACACCTACGGCCGCGACGAGGCTTGTGAAATCATCAACCGCTCGCTCGAAGACTACAAGTGTCACTTCGATAGTTTGGACGACATCCTCCGCCGCGTGTAGGATACAAAATTCAATAACAAAAGGCTGCCCCTCGGGACAGCCTTTTTCGTTTATTTCTTATTTAGAAATTGTATAAGAAGAGGATTTTCAAGGCTTGCGAAGCCCGAAAATGCGCAGTTTACTTGGCGTAAATGAGCATTTTGAGGGCGAGCATAACGTAGAAAATACCTTTTTATACGATTTCTACCTACATCATCAAAATCACACTCACCGCCATAATCGCCATACCCGCAATCAAGCCATACATCTCGATATGGTTTTCGCCATACTCGCGGGCGGCGGGAAGCAGCTCGTCGAGCGAGATGTAAATCATAATACCCGACACCGCAGCCAACACAATATTCATCGTCAGCGCCGACAGCAAGGGCATAAGCACTACAAATCCGACCAGCGCGCCCACAGGCTCGGCCAGACCCGATGCAAACGAGTACCAGAAGGCTTTGCGACGGTTGCCCGTAGCCGCAAGGATAGGCACCGACACCGCTACGCCCTCGGGGATGTTGTGGATTGCAACCGCAACGGCAACAGCCAGGCCCGTAGTAGCCGACTCATAGGCCGACATAAAGGTGGCGATACCCTCGGGGAAGTTGTGGATTGCGATGGCGAGAGCCGTAACCAAGCCCATACGTTGCAGTTTATGGTGGTTATTAGCGTCGTTAAGTTCCTCGACCGAGTGCAGTTCGTGAGGGTTTTGCACCTCGGGCACAAGGCGGTCGATAATCATCGCAAGCAGCAGTCCTCCGAACATTGCAAGCACAGCATAGGTTGTGCCCGTCTGCTGGCCGAACTGCTCTTCGAGCGCCGATTGCGAGTCGGCAAAGAGTTCGCAAAACGACACATAGAGCATAACGCCCGCCGACAGACCCAACGCAAACGAAATGAAGCGTCGGTTGGTCGAACGAGTCAATATGGCAATCAGACTGCCCACGCCCGTAGCCATTCCGGCAAAGAGCGACAGCACCAAAGCATATACAACAGCCGAGGTCATAGTGTGGGGTTGGGAAAGCGACTAAATGCGTGTGATTAGTTGACCTTCATAGGCATCTCGACCTTACACAGATCGTCGTTTGCCTTGTCAATTTTGGCAGCCAGCTCCGCTTTGAACTTAACGATTTTCTCGCGCAGGGTTGCATCACCGTTAGCCATAATTTGGCAAGCGAGGATAGCAGCGTTGCGTGCGCCGTCCAGAGCTACGGTTGCCACGGGAATACCTGCGGGCATTTGGAGAATCGACAGAATGCTGTCCAATCCCTCAATCGAGTTCGACGAACGGATGGGTACACCGATTACGGGCAGAGGGGTCGAGGCAGCAATTACACCGGGCAAGTGAGCTGCGCCACCTGCACCTGCGATGATAACCTCGATACCGCGCTCGGCAGCGGTCTCGGCAAACTCCGCCACGCGACCGGGAGTGCGGTGAGCCGACAGAGCCAATACTTCGTAGGGAACCTCCATCGAGTCGAGCAGCTCGCAAGCGCCCTGCATAACCTTCAAATCCGAGGTACTTCCCATAATAACTGTTACACGTGCTTTCATAATTTCGTACTATTTTTGGTTAAAATTTTTCTATTCGAGTTATAATTATTAACTTCGCAAAGTTAATTCTTTTTTGGCGAAATGCCATATAGAAGAACTATTATTATGACAACCGCGACAAAGAAACGAGTTACCCTCTACGACAAAACATTCGAAGTGATGATTCCCTTCGAAGAGTTGGATCAACACATCGAGAAGATTGCCGAACGCATAAACCGCGATTACAGCAACACCCCCCAGCCCCCCGTTGTGCTGGCTGTGCTGAACGGCTCATTTATGTTTATGGGCGATTTGATGAAGAAAATCGAGTTCAACTGCGAGGTACAGTTCATCAAGGTAGCGTCGTACGACGGAGGCCAAAGCACAGGCAAAGTACGCGAACTGATTGGTCTGAACGGCTCATTGGAGGGTCGCGATGTGATTGTGGTCGAGGATATTGTCGAAACGGGCAACAGCATTGCACACATATTCGCCCTACTCCAAGCGCAAGGCGTGGCAAGCGTGGCTGTGGCAACAATGTTCTTCAAGCCCGAGCTCTACAACAAGGAGTTCGAGATTAAATACCCCGCAATGGTTATTGGCAACGACTTTATCGTGGGCTATGGTTTGGATTACGACCAACTCGGCCGCAACCTTAAAGATATTTATGTTATTGTAAATGAGTAAACCTGACTACAAAGACGGGCGACTGCTGCCGCTTGTCGAGGAATTCTATACGCTGCAAGGCGAGGGCTACCACACAGGTGTGGCCGCATATTTCATCCGCTTGGGCGGTTGCGATGTGGGTTGTCGCTGGTGTGATGCCAAATACACTTGGAATGCTGCAGCGCATCCGCTGACCGAGGCCGATCAGATTATTGAGCGCGCTGCCTCCTACCCCGCACGTTCGATTGTGATTACGGGCGGAGAGCCACTGCTCTATCCGCTGGACTACCTGACCGGTGGTCTACACGAGCGCGGTTTGGAGATTTTCTTGGAGACATCGGGCTCGCACCCTTGGAGTGGCAACTTCGATTGGGTGTGTCTGTCGCCCAAGCGCCAAATGCCGCCGCTGGACGAAGCCTTTGAGCGTGCCGACGAGCTGAAAGTTATCATCGAGAAGCCCGAAGATTTGGAGTGGGCCGAGAGTTGCGCTGCGCGTGTGGGCGAAAAGTGCCGTCTGTACCTGCAACCCGAGTGGAGCCGCTTTGCCGAGATTATCCAACCCATCGTGGAGTATGCAATGAACAATCCCAAATGGAAGGTTTCGGTGCAAACCCACAAGTATATGAACATTCCCTAACCAACGATGAGTCTTTTACGAGAGAAAATAAATGAGTTGTCGCTGCGTGCCAAGATTTTGGGTGCGCTGATATTGTTGGTGGGTATAATCGTCATCGGCAACGAATTCATAACGATGATTCGCTTGCGTTTCGAGATTGCCGAGCTGCGCGACCGCATCGAATACTATCAGGAGCGTCTGCAACAAGACAGCCTGCTGATACAGCGTTTGGAGTCGCCCGAATACTTGGAGCGCTATGCCCGCGAGAAGTATTTTATGCACGCCAAAGACGAGGACATTTATATAATCCGCTAAAAGATAGTTCGTAAAATAAAACAACAAAGGTCGCAACCCGTTTGGTTTGCGACCTTTGTTGTACTCGGAGCGGGAATCGAACCCGCACGGGCATTTCTGCCCACAGGATTTTAAGTCCGGCGTGTCTACCTATTCCACCATCCGAGCCTGTTTGAAAACGTGTGCAAAGATACTATCAAATTTTGAAAGTGCAAACATTATCGAATCTTTCCGCCGTCAACACGCCGCAATCAACGCCCACAATGGCACAATATTAGCCACCTAGGCCACGTTTGTAGAGTAAAAAAAAAGCGCGCGCGGTAGAAAATCTTATCTTTTTTTGTATTTTTGCCGAATGTACAACGCAAAACCACAAAGTATTATGCTGAAAAATATACTCAAAGCTACAATAACACTGCTCGCGGTTGCGATTGCGATGATTGGTTGTGCCGACGACGATTTGGTTATCACAAGCTTCTCGCTCGAAGGCTCGCAGAATGTCTATTTCGAGCCCGGACAGACCATCAAAATCTCGTACAAAAAGCAACGTATCTCGAAAATCGAAATCACCGAGGCGCCCGCAGATTGGACTGTTGTCAATCGCAACAACTCCTACTTGGAGGTAACCGCGCCCAACGTCCTCCGCACCGAGGCCGAGGTTATCGAGGTTAAGGGTACTTCGCCCGAGGGCACATCCAACTCCGACAAGATTACCGTTCAGGTACTCATTGCCGAGAGCATTTCGGAGGCAGGTGCCGCCAACTGCTACATTGCGCCCACCGAGGGTCGTTTCTCGTTTGACGGAACAACTATTGCAGGTAGCGACAAAAAGATTGAGTTCGCCAAGGCCGAACTGTTGTGGTGCGCACCCAAGAAAGCTGTTCATTCGGTACAAACACTCGACGACAACATCTCGTTCTCGACTTCTGGCACCGATGGCAACGCTGTGATTGCAGTACGCGACAGCAAAGATAACATTCTGTGGAGCTGGCACATCTGGGTTGCCGACTACAACCCCACAGAGAGCGCCATCGAGGGTATGATGTCGCGCAACATTGGCGCAAGTGCCGACCTTGCCGACACCGACGAGGAGGCTTGGATGGCAAGCGGCCTCTACTACCAATGGGGACGCAAAGACCCGTTCGTGGGTGGCAAATACTATATGTCGACCGTTGACCAAAATATGTACGACGCCGAGGGCAACTGGGTTGGTATCACCTATCTGCAAACCGCAAAATCGCGCGGAACCATCGCCTACACAATCGCCAATCCCCTCACCTATCTGTATGGCGCCGAGAGCACCGGCTACGACTGGATGTTTGCCGAGCGCAACAACAAGTTGTGGGGTGGCGCAACCAAAAGTATGTATGACCCCTGCCCTGCCGGTTGGAGAGTAGCTTCGGCCAGCGCTTTTGATGGTGCAAAGATGGATGCCGCTGTGGGTGACTACCTGCGTGGCTGGGAGGTTTCGACCGCAGAGGGCGAAAACTACCTTGTAGCAGCAGGTCGTCGCAGTTTTGCCGACGGACAGCTCACCAATGTGGATGTGACAGGCTATCTGCCCGTTGGTTTCATCTGGACTGCCGACACCAACGAAGGCAAAGCTACCGCTGTGGAGTTCACTCCCACAAGCCTTGGTATGGGTACTGCATATCGCTCGAACGCCTGCCCCGTAAGGTGCTGCAAAGAGAACTAATCAAGCGTGCACAAAGATTTAACATTCGGGTCTGTCGGGAATCACCGACAGACCCGAATGTTTTTAATATATGCAGAATGAAAAAGGCCAAATTGTTTGGCATAAGTCGTTTTATGACCAAAGAAAAAAGCCATACGCCAATAAAGGGGTACAGCTTTATAATAAGTCATTAGAGGGCGGCGTTTCCTCTATTATTCGTACCGAATACTCGCCATCGACCGCAGGGTATTCTAACCTTTTGCCATCCTACGATGGTATTGTATATTCTCATTTTGTCATTTAATAGAAACCAAACATAGGACGCAACTGTCTATTAAACAATCAGCCATACCCCTTTATGGGATATGGCTGATTGTTTTTCCGCCGGTCTGCGGTGGCATAGCCACTTTTGCTACTGCCGTTCTAACCCCTGAACTTTTGGGATAAGGGCGGCAGCCAAATCCGCCGGCTTGCGGCTGGTTCTTTTTGATGACTCAAAAAGAATATATTACAGCACCATTGCAAGAATGGCGAAGGTGGCGAATACCAAACTTGCGATACCGTTCAAAGTTCCAAATGCGATACCGATATTTTTTTGTTGGGTGGGGGTTACGAGCAGGTGTTCGAGCACCAGAACTGCGCCAAACAAACCTGCGCCAATCCAATACCAAAGACCAAATCCGCACAACAGTCCGAAAAGGGCTACTGCGCCAAGGCTTATAACGTGCAGGGCAATGCTGATGGAGAGTGCGCCCCAACCCGAGAAACGTGCGGGGATAGAGTGCAGGCCGCGAGCGCGGTCAAACTCTGCATCCTGCATCGCATAAATGATGTCAAATCCGCCAACCCAAGTGAGTACCAGCGCCGATAACACCAAAGGCTCTGCAGCAAACTGACCCGTAACGGCAATGTAGGCACCCACAGGAGCGATTCCGAGCGCAAGGCCCAACACGATGTGGGCGAGTGCAGTAAAGCGTTTGCAGTAGCTGTATCCCATAACCACGAGCAGCGCCACGGGCGACAGGCACAAGGTCAGAGGGTTGATGGTTGCGGTCACGGCAACGAACAGCAAGGCATTAACAATCACAAAGGTGAGGGCTGCGCGAGGCGAAATCTGTCCCGACGGAATCTCACGCGAAGCGGTGCGGGGATTCTCGGCGTCGATGTGTCGGTCTGCCCAGCGGTTGAATCCCATTGCGGTGTTACGCGCCAGCACCATACAGGCCACAACCTGCACCAACAGCACCCAATCGAACACAGCCGAGGTAGAAGTCAGTGCCCAAGTGTAGCCCACCAGAGCAAAAGGCATAGCAAAGATGGTGTGCGAGAATTTCACCATCGACAGGTATTTACTTATTGTAGAGGTCATAATGATTTTAATTTCCGACAAAAATAATTAACTTTGTGCTGTTTTAGAGAAAATTTATGAAAAATATACGCAATTTCTGCATCATCGCCCATATCGACCACGGCAAGAGTACACTCGCCGACCGTATGATTGAAAAGACTAACACTCTGTCGGAAAGAGAGTTGCAAAGCCAAGTATTGGATGATATGGACCTCGAACGTGAGAAAGGTATCACCATCAAGAGCCACGCCATCCAGATGGAGTACATCAAGGACGGACAAAAATATGTCCTCAACCTGATTGACACTCCTGGACACGTTGACTTTTCGTATGAGGTGTCGCGTGCCATCGCTTCGTGCGAGGGTGCGTTGCTGGTTGTGGACGCCACACAAGGTATTCAGGCACAAACCATCTCGAACCTCTACTTGGCGCTGGAAAATGACCTCGAAATCATCCCCGTGCTCAACAAAATCGACGTTGACTCGGCAATGGTGGATGAGGTGAAGGACCAAATCGTCGATCTGATTGGCTGCAACCCCGACGACATTCTGCTGGCAAGTGGTAAGACAGGTCAAGGCGTTATGGAGGTGTTGGACGCTATCGTGGAGCGCATCCCCGCCCCCAAAGGCGACGAGGAGGCACCCCTGCAAGCGCTGATTTTCGACTCGGTGTTCAACTCTTTCCGCGGTATCATCGCCTACTTCCGTGTGATGAACGGCACCCTGCGCAAAGGCGACAAGGTGAAGTTTGTCAACCTCGGAAACGAATACACAGCCGACGAAATCGGTGTGCTGAAACTCAAACTCAGCCCCCGCGACGAGGTGAAAGCTGGTGACGTAGGATACATCATTTCGGGTATCAAGAACTCGGCCGATGTGAAGGTGGGTGACACCATCACACACGTTGCACGCCCCTGCGACGAGGGTATCGACGGTTTCGAGAACGTGAAGCCTATGCTCTTTGCAGGTGTCTATCCCGTTGACACAAGCGAGTATGAGGACCTGCGTGCATCTATCGAAAAGCTGCAACTCAACGACGCATCGCTCACCTTTGAGCCCGAGAGCTCGCTGGCGCTGGGATTCGGTTTCCGTTGCGGTTTCTTGGGTCTGCTTCACCTGGACATTATTCAGGAGCGTCTGTACCGCGAGTTCGATATGGACGTTATCACCACCGTACCCAACGTTTCGTATCGCGTGACCACAACCAAAGGCGAGGTCAGCGAGGTACACAACCCCTCGGGACTGCCCGAGCCCACGCTCATTCAGAAGATTGAAGAGCCCTACATTATGGCTCAAATCATCACCAAGTCGGACTATCTGGGTAGCGTAATCAAGCTGTGTATCGACCGTCGTGGCACTCTTCTGAACCAGACATTCCTCACCCAAGATCGTGTGGAGGTGAACTTCGAGATGCCGTTGAGCGAGATTGTGTTTGACTTCTACGATAAGCTCAAAAGCCTCTCGCGTGGCTATGCGTCATTCGACTACCACACAACAGGTTACAAGGATAGCAAACTCGCGAAACTCGATATTCTGCTCAATGGCGAGCCCGTGGATGCGCTCAGTTCGCTTATCTACTACGACCACGCCTACGACTTCGGTCGCCGTATGTGCGAGAAGCTCAAAGAGCTCATCCCGCGCCAACAGTTTGACGTAGCAATTCAGGCTGCCATCGGCTCGAAGATTATCGCTCGCGAGACCGTGAAGGCTGTGCGTAAGGACGTAACCGCCAAGTGTTATGGTGGTGACATCAGCCGTAAACGCAAACTGCTGGAGAAACAGAAGAAAGGTAAGAAACGTATGCGCCAAATCGGTAACGTAGAGGTGCCTCAACAAGCGTTCCTTGCCGTGCTTAAAATGGATTAATTCTACTGTACTTTTGGACGCCCAAAAAGCGGGCGCAAACCGCCAGATAAAAAGTCATCCCTACCTCGCTTGTGAGGTAGGGATGACTTTTTTATGAATATTTACCATTCTCATTCTGTTCTGCGACACCCAACAGCACAATAGAACTAAAAATATAAAACGCGCATAACAAGAGGAAATTCAAGGCGCGCGAGCGTGAGAAACCGCAGCATACTTGGGCGTATGTGAGGATTTTGAAGGCGAGCGCAACGCCGAAGTTGCCTTGTTAGGCGTGTTTTACTCGTGGTGGTATGGTTCGCCGCGGAGAATGGTAAACGCGCGATAAAGTTGCTCTGTAAAGATGGGACGGATGATTTGGTGCGAGAAGGTCATTCGGCTGAGCGAGAGTTTCTCGGCGGCGCGGGCGTAAACCTCCTTCGAAAAGCCATAGGGGCCACCCACGATGAACACCACGCGCTTGACACCGCTGTTCATACGCTTCTGCATCCACGAGGCAAACTCCAACGATGTGGGTTGCGCACCCTTGTCGTCAAGCAACACAACATAGTCGTCGCCCGAAAGCTGACGCAAAATCATCTCGCCCTCGGCACGTTTCTGCGCATCCTCGCTCATATTCTTGGAGTTACGAATGTCGGGCAGCTCGGTCAGGGTAAACTTGATGTAGCGCGAAATACGACCTGCGTACATTCGCGTCAACTCGGCCACCTGCGCAGAGTCAGTTTTGCCTACGACAAGAAAATCGATGCTCATAATCTATTCCAATACTTCGGGATTAGGCAACACAAGGTCGTTGTTCCACTCGCCCTCGGCAAAGCGATAGACCGCGGGACGAAGGGTATCCAATTCGTGGAGCAGTTGATACGATTTGTAGAGGTTGTAGCCATTGCCACCGCCCGCTGCAAGACTCCACGCCACAACACACGAATGGTTGCGGGTGCGACGTTGCATTGCGAGGGTGCGATAGAGCACCTCGTCGAGATAGTCGGGGTTGTTGAGCACAGTGCCGTTGTGACGAGCGCGGCTGCCACCCTTGGCGTCGGCATTAATCGCGGGGCAGTCGATGACATACATGCCCACTTTGTCACACGCACGATAGAACGCAATCTGCGCAGGCATCGAAAGAACAATGGTGTTGTAACCCTTGCGTTTGAGTTGGCGCACCTGCTCCTCCATCGGAATATTGTAGTTGGGAGCAAACTCCACAGCACGCATCTCAACGGGCTCGTCGTTACGCATAAGCACGCCCGACGCATTGGCTGTACGAGCAGTGTAAGTAGTTGTACCCCAGCCTACTGACCAAGGCACATACTCCGTAATGCTGCCATATTGTTTGATATACATTGTCAGCGCGTAGAGGTTGGGGTTCTCGGCGCTCCAAAGGTATTTGGCAGTCGAATAGATGATGTTGTGGAAACGTACGGTGTCGCGCTTGCCGGGAGCCATATCCAGCTCGCGCAGGTCGTAGGTTTTGAGTTTACCCTTGGGGTCGTAGATGTCGAAACCAACCGAGAGATGTTGGTCGGCACGCGACGAGTTACGCACCACGATATGCAAATCCAAAAGGCCGTGATTGGCGGTCGAATCGGGCGAGGTTTTGAGGTCGAAATCCTCGATATAAACCTTGGGTTGCGACATAATGTGGCAGTTGCCGCCCATAGCAAGCAGACCACCCTTGTACATAGCCTCAATGGGTTGCACAGCACCCGCCTCGCAAGCCTCAATTCGGATACTGTTTTGGCCGTCGATAAGGAAGGGCGAGATGCACACCTCCGAAGGGGTATAGGCATCGGACGAACTACCCGCAAGGCGGTCATTTACAAAAAGTTGATAAGCACCCGCACCACCCTCGCTACGGAAGAATACATTGCGGTCACCATAGGCATAAGGAGCGTAAAATCGCACCGCACACACGCCGTTTTGATTGGCGTCGGCAGGAATGCTATTGAAGTATTGCGAATTGATGATTGCGCCAGCGGCAGCGTCCTCGCGGAGCTCATAGCTAAAAAACTCTGTGCGCGGAGGTTGAACCGAAGGGTTGGCCACCTGCTGCGCAGAAGCTCCGTTATGGGTCGCGGCCATAAACAAAAAGGCCGTCGAAAGTATCAAAATAAGTCTTGTATGCGACATCTTGCTCGTATTTTGGGCAAATATACCGATAAAAAATGGGAGAAAGGTGATTTTTCTCAAAAAAAATTCGGATATTTGCGTTTTGTATTACCCCTTAGTGGCAAGAAAATTCTAAAAATTACAGATACTATGCTCAATGCAGACAAAAGAAGAATCGCAGAGATACTCCGCTCCGAGGAGCGCAACTGCGATGTTACCGTAAAAGGTTGGGTACGCACCAAACGTGGTAACAAAAACGTGGCGTTCATCGCCCTGAACGACGGCTCGTGCGTAAGTAACATTCAAGTGGTTGTGGATGTAGCTCAATTTGACGAGGAGTTGCTCCGCCGCATCACCACAGGCGCTTGCCTGCGCGTGGATGGCACTCTGGTCGAGAGTATGGGTTCGGGACAACCCGTCGAGGTTCAAGCCAAAGCTATCGAAATCTATGGCACCGCTGACCCCGAGAGCTACCCCCTCCAAAAGAAAGGTCACTCGCTCGAATTCCTGCGAGAAATCGCCTACCTGCGCCCCCGCACCAACACCTTTGGTGCAATCCTGCGCATCCGCCACAATATGGCTTACGCAATCCACAAATACTTCAACGATCGTGGTTTCTACTATATGCACACCCCCATCATCACCGCTTCGGACTGCGAGGGCGCGGGTGCAATGTTCCAAGTAACCACAATGGATATGAACAACCTGCCTCGTACCGAGGAGGGCGCTGTGGACTATTCGCAAGACTTCTTCGGCAAACCTTGCAGCATGACCGTATCGGGTCAGTTGGAGGGTGAGCTGGGCGCCTTGGCTCTGGGTCGCATCTACACCTTCGGCCCCACCTTCCGTGCCGAGAACTCCAACACTCCCCGCCACTTGGCAGAGTTCTGGATGATTGAGCCCGAGATGGCATTCTATGAGCTGGAGGACGATATGGAACTGGCCGAGGATTTCCTCAAATATCTGATCCGCTATGCTCTGGACAACTGCGCCGAGGATCTCGAATTTATGAACAAGATGTGGGACAACGGCCTTATCGAGCGTCTGAAATTCGTTGTTGACAACGATTTCGTTCGCCTGAACTACACCGAGGGTATCGAAATTCTCAAAGCAAGCGGTCGCAAATTTGAGTTCCCCTGCGAGTGGGGTTGCGACCTGCAAAGCGAGCACGAGCGCTACCTGGTGGAGGAGCACTTCAAGAAGCCCGTTATCCTTATCAACTATCCCAAGGAGATTAAGGCTTTCTATATGAAACAAAACGAAGACGGCAAGACCGTACGCGCAATGGACGTATTGTTCCCCAAAATCGGCGAGATTATCGGCGGTTCGGAGCGTGAGGCCGACTACGAGAAACTCACCACTCGTGTTAAAGAGCTGGGTATGAGCGAGCGCGAGTTGTGGTGGTATCTCGACACCCGTCGTTGGGGTTCGGCTCCCCACAGCGGTTTTGGCTTGGGATTTGAGCGTTTGTTGCTCTTCGTTACCGGTATGGCCAACATCCGCGACGTGATTCCGTTCCCCCGTACTCCGGGCAACGCCGAATTCTAATAAGCGGGGCGCTCCACAAGGGGCGTTTCGGACTACTACTATCAGCAAATTATTTGGGGGCAGCAATTCCATATTGCACCCCCAATAATTATAAATAAACCAACACCAGAAGCTTATTTGCGTGAAGACACTATAATTTTAATTAACATTACTTCGTTACTAAAACAAAAAGGTGTCATTATGTCAAACATCGGTCAATTTCAGCAACAGCGTCTGTCGCAGAGTCTGTCGCCGCAGCAAATCCAAATGATAAAACTGCTGGAGCTGCCCGCCATTCAACTCGAACAGCGTGTCAAACAGGAAATCGAAGAGAACCCCGTATTGGAGGACGAGCCCGCAATCAACGACGAACGCGGTGAGGAGTGCGAGCCCAAGGAGATTTCGGTCGAGGAGTATCTCAAAGAGGACGACACGCCGCACTACAAGATGCGCACAAACAACTACTCGAAGGATGACCCGCAGCGAAGTGTGCCCATCACGGGAGGACGTTCGTTGCAGGAGTATCTGGTCGAGCAGTTGGGTTATCGTGACCTGACCGAACGCCAAAGTGTCATTGCCGAATACATCGTGGGCAGTCTGGATGAGGATGGTTACCTGCGCCGAGATATGCTGTCGCTGTCGGACGACTTGGCCTTCACACTGGGTATCGAGGCCTCGGAGGCGGAGTTGGAGGAGTTGCTGGCAGTGATTCAGGACTTGGAGCCCGCGGGCATTGGTGCGCGCAACCTGCAAGAGTGTCTGCGACTGCAACTCGACCAAGTGGAGATGACGAGCAAGGCGCGCCGCTTGGCACGCAAGATTGTGACCAGCCACTTCGAGGACTTTTCGAAAAAACACTACGAAAAGCTACTCGCCCGTCTGGGTGTGGATGAGGAGTTGTTCCGCGATGCTATTGGCGAAATCAAAAAGCTGTCGCCCAAGCCGGGCAACCTCTATCTTGATGCAGGCTCGGATACTATTCCTTATATTATTCCCGACTTTGTATTGGACTACCGCGACGGAGAGTTTGAGTTGTCGCTCAGTTCGGCCTCTATTCCCGAAATCCGCGTAAACAAACGTTATGTCGAGATGATTCGCCAAATGGCGGGTCAGGGAGGAAGTGCCGACCGCGAGGCGATGCAGTTTGTCAAAAACAAGTTGGACTCGGCCAAGTGGTTTATCTCGGCAATCAAACAGCGTCACGACACACTGCTGCGCACAATGACCGAGATGCTGGACTACCAACGTGAATACTTCAAGGATGGCGACAAGAGCAAACTGCGTCCGATGATTCTCAAAGATATTGCCGACCGCACGGGGTTGGATGTTTCGACCATTTCGAGGGTTGTCAACAGCAAGTATGTACAGACCCACTTTGGAATTCTGTCGCTCAAACAGCTCTTCTCGGAGGCTATGCAGACCAACGACGGCACCGAGGTGTCGAGCTACGAAATCAAGCAGATTTTGGAGGAGTGCATCGATGCCGAGGACAAGCGCAAACCCCTGACCGACGAGACACTGATGGAGATTCTCAACGACAAGGGCTATCACATCGCGCGACGCACCGTAGCTAAGTATCGCGAAATGCTCGGAATCCCCGTAGCACGACTTCGAAAACAGATTTAACAAACCTTCTAAAAACCTATAAACTACTATGGATAGCAAGAAAAAATACATTTGGAGAGCCGTAAAATACTTCATCCGTCTGATGTTGTTGTTTGTCGTACTGTTCGGCATTATGCTCGCTACGAACACCACCACTCTGTCGGCTGAAAACTTCTTTGCAGAGTTCTTCGGCTCGCAAAGGGGACAAATCTTCACCGCCATCGTACTGATTTGGTGTATATTCTACCCTCGCGTGGAGTTTGTGGCTATGCCCATCGGCATCCGTCTGACAGACCACAAAAGCAGCATCAACGAGGCTATGCAGTCGCTGGGTATGGCACTGGTCGAGGAGCGTGAGGATGCAATGGTGTTCCGCGCCACCAACAAATTGAGCCGCGCTTGGCAGATGTGGGAGGACGCTGTGGAGGTACGCACCTCGGCAAACGGCGGAATCGAGGTAGCAGGTTCGCGCAAGAACGTGTCGAACGCGCTGTTCAAAATCAAACTCTATGCAGAGCGTGAAGCGTAGAACACTCAAAATAGCTGCCATTGCGGCAGCAGCCACTCTGTGTGTGGGATTCACATCGGTTGCGGTACGCGACGCCCGCCTCGGACGAAACATCGAGGTGCTGGTGGGTATGTTCCGCGACCTGTCGCTATTTTATGTCGATGATGTGAACACCGACAAACTGCTCAAAGATGCCGCCAAAGGTATGGCTGCGTCGCTTGACCCCTACACCGAACTCTACACCACCGAGGGTGTCGAGGAGTTGGAGATGATGACCACAGGCAAGTATGGCGGTATCGGTTCGGTAATCCGTGCCGACAGCGACTATGTGCGCATTGCCGAGCCCTATCGTGGTTCGCCTGCCGACCGCGCAGGACTCCAAATCGGCGACAAAATCCTCAGCGTCGATGGCAAAGACTTGAAGGGCGCAACCACCCAAGAGGTGAGTTCGCGTCTGAAAGGCGAGCCCGGAACAACACTCCGACTGACCGTACGTAAGTTCCGCACGGGTGAGGTACAAAAACTCACCATCCGTCGCGAGCGCATCGCAATCCCCGCCCTGCCCTACTATGGTATGCTGGGCGACTCGCTGGGTTACATCCACCACAACGACTTTACCGAGGGGTGTTCGGGTCAGATGCGCAAAGCCATCGAGGAACTTCGCAAGCAGGGAGCACGAGGCCTTATCCTCGACTACCGAGGCAACGGCGGAGGTATCGTTCAAGAGGCTATCAGCATACTCTCGATGTTCGTTCCGTCGGGCACCGAGGTGCTGGTTATGAAGGGCAAGGTTGAGGAGGCTGGCAAGGTATTCCGCACAACCGAGGAGCCCATTGCACGCACACTGCCGCTGGTAGTGCTGGTGGATAATTACACAGCATCGGCAGCCGAGATTGTGGCAGGTGCCATTCAAGACCTCGACCGAGGAGTGGTAGTGGGTCAGCGCACCTTTGGTAAGGGCTTGGTACAATCCACCCGTCCGCTGGGCTACGACTCATTCCTGAAACTCACCACCGCAAAATACTACACTCCGAGCGGACGCTGCATCCAGTCGTTCGACTACTCGGACAAGGGTCGCAAGGGCGGCTCGCACATCCCCGACTCACTTATCAACGAATTTAGCACCGCCGCAGGACGCAAAGTGTATGATGGCGGAGGTATCACACCCGATGTGGTGCTGACACCCGAGTACATCAACAAGTTCCCGATGATGCTCTATGCCACAGGCATTTTGGACGACTATGCCGACCTCTACACTCTCAAAAATGGTGTGGAGGGTATTGATATTGACTCTTTTGCACTCACCGACGCCGACTACGACGACCTTGTTGCAATGGTTGGCAACCGCCCGCTGGACTATGAGTCCGAAACCCGCGCGGTAATCAAGGCTCTGCGCGAAGTCTCGACAGAGGAGGGTTACGCCGCTGAGATTACTACCGAGTTAGAGGCTTTGGAGCGTAAGGTGGCAAGCGACAACGAGACTCTGCTCCGTCGCCATCGCTCGCAAATCAGCGATATGATTGAGGAGTGCATCGTGTTGCGTGCGGCATACAGCGAGGGTGTGGCACGTCATAGTCTGCACAAGGACACCACTGTGGCCGAAGCTGCACGTCTGCTGTCGGACAGCGAGGCCTACGCCAAAATCCTGACCCCCCAAGCCGAATAAAACTACCAGAAGATGTTGGGACGTATATTAAATAAGGTGACGGCTATGTTCCGCAACAGCGCATTTGTACTTGTACTGTGGGCCATTGTGAGCATTGTGAGTATGATCGCATCAAGCGTGATGGTGAATGTTTTGCGCCAAAAGGAGACCTACTACGTTTCGTTGTGGAGCTACGCAATGGGACGCCTGGGTGTGTTCGACGAAAACGACCCGCTCATCACCGAGATAATGAAGCATAACACCATTCCGTTTGTGATTACCAACGAGCGCTTGCAGGTCAAATACTACCACCTTGTGCCCGACGCAATCATCGACCACCCCACCCGACTCCGCAATCTGATTGACAACTATTCGGGCGACGGCAACACGATTATCATCCAGTCGTGGGACGGCGGCAAACACTATGTATTCTATGACGAGAGTCTGGTTTTGCGTATGCTAAAATACTTCCCCATCGGTCAGATGTCGCTGTTTGTGATGTTGCTGCTGCTGGGCTATAATGTCTATCGCGTGTCGAACGACAGCCGTCAAAATCGCGTGTGGGTGGGACTTGCCAAGGAGACAGCCCACCAGCTCGGAACACCCATCTCGTCGCTGCTCGGATGGATTGAGTACCTGCGCTCGCAGGGTATCGACCCCGACGTGGTGGCCGAGATGAACAAGGATGTCACACACCTGCAAAAAATCACCGACCGTTTCTCGAAAATCGGCTCGCAAACCGAACTCACACCCGCCAACATCAACGAACTTGTGGGCGAGAGTGTGATGTACTTCCGTCGCCGCATCCCGCGCAACGTGTCGCTGGACTACAACGGCTTGGCTATGGCTCCCGTGCAGGCGAATGTCAACAGCGCGCTGTTTGAGTGGGTAATCGAAAACCTACTCAAAAACTCGCTCGACGCACTGCAAGGCAAGGGACGCATCGAGGTTGAAATCTCGGCCTCGCAAAACTGGATTAACATCGATGTGCGAGACACTGGCAAAGGTATGCCCAAGAGCAACTTCAAGAAGGTGTTTGAGCCCGGATTCTCGACCAAAACCCGCGGTTGGGGATTGGGTCTTTCGCTCAGCCGCCGCATTGTCGAGGACTACCACTCGGGAAAAATCTTTGTGCTCGAATCCGAAATCGGTAAGGGCACAACCTTCCGCGTACAACTCAAACGATACTATGCCTAATGACCGACTCTCTGAAATATAACCTCGCAAGCCAGCTCGCAACGCAAGCCGATACGCTCACTCCCGCAACAAACATCGTGGAGTGTGCCGACAGCGTGTGGATTGGCGGCAGTGCTGTTGCCACCGAGGCTATACCTACGCTCCGCACATCGTTGGAGGTGTTGCTTGCCGACCCTCTGATGCAGAGTGTACTGCTTGTGCTGACACTTACCTACCTGACCATTATGTGTCGCCGCTTTGGCGAGGCTATTGAGATGTCGTCGTGGCTATTCCTACCCTCGGCTACCACCGTATGCGAGGAGCACGCCGACCGAAGGATGGGTCTGTCGTGGCGATTGCTCGGACTCGCAACCCTGGGTTGCTTTGCCACAATGCTGTTCTACAAGACCATTGACACAGAGCTGAATCTACGCTCGTGGGTGGTTATTGCGGCCATCATCGCAGGGGTTACTTTGGTGTGGGGAGCACAAGAGTTGATACTGAGTTTTTCGGGCGAGGCAGTGCTTCAACATCGCTTCACACGAACCCTGACCGCAGTACGTTGCTACACGGTCGAAATGGCAGGCGTATGGCTCACCCCGCTGGTGGTGGGATGTGCACTGAGTAGCGGCGCTATGTCGGTGATACTTTGGTGGATAGTTGTTGTAATAGGCTCTATATTAATTCTGGTTCACTTATTAAAAATTTTAAATTTATTTATGGGTGCAGGATTTTCAATTTTCTATTGGATTTTATACCTTTGCGCCGTCGAAATTTTTCCAACGAGCCTTGCAGTAGCTGTAACGCTCAGAATATTATAAAGTTATAAGAAAAGTGAAGATTACATCAGTACTTGTATCGCAACCACGACCCGCGGCTGTCGAGAAGTCGCCTTTCTATGAAGTTTCACAAAAATGTGAGCTGGAAATCGAATATTCGCCCCTGATCAAAGTCGAGGGTGTTTCGCTCAAGGAGTTCCGCTCACAAAGGATTGAGGTGTTGGACCACACGGCTCTGATTTTCACCAGCCGTACTACTGTGGATAGTTTCTTCAAAGTGTGCGAACAGGCCCGTATCACCGTGCCCGAAACAATGAAATACTTGTGCAGCACTGAGGCTATCGCTTTGTATCTCCAAAAATACATCGTATATCGCAAACGCAAAATCTCGTTTGCCGACGGCTCCTTCACTGGACTGATGGACCTTATCATCAAACACAAAACCGAGAAATTGCTGCTCACACTCACCGAGCCTCACAAACCCGAGTTGATTCAGACTATGGAGAAACTCAAAATCAAATTCGACAAAATCGTGTTGGCACACACCGTGAGCGCCGACCTCTCGGCTATCGACCCTGCAAAGTATCAACTCGCAGTGTTGTACAGCCCCGCCGAGGTAACCGCATTTATGAACGGTTGGAGCGAGGAGAAACGCCCTATGATTGCAACTTTTGGCGACGGTACAACCCGCTTCGCCATCAACAACGGACTCAACGTAAGCGTTATGGCACCCACTCCCCAAGCGCCCTCGATGGCCAAAGCCGTTGAGTTGTTCGTAAGCAAAATCAATGCGGGCGAGGAGGTTGAGCCCATTGTTTTGGAGGACAACCACCAAGCCGAGGATTTTGTAAAGGCAGTTCAAGCCAAGGACAGCCGTCGTTACAAAACCAAAAAGTCCACAACAACGGCAACTACCACAACAAAAAAATAGAAGGGTCTTAAACAAGATGACTCTGTCGCACATAAATGAAAACGAGATTCTACCTCCCCGCGAAATGCATGAATCATTCTGCGAGGAGGTAGAACTTTGCAACTCGCTCTCCAAGCGCGAGATACTGCGCACACCCGCCGTCATCGACTCGCTGTTTGCAAAGGGACGCAGGGGCACCGTGGCACCCATTCGTTATGTGTGGCAAGTAATTCGTGGCACCGAGCAAACCTCCGCCGAGGGTGTGGGTATTATGTTCTCGGTACCCAAAAAGTTCTTCAAGCGTGCCAACAAGCGCAACCTGTTGCGTCGTCGCATGAAGGAGAGCTATCGTCAGGCAAAGCACGACCTCGTTCGCGAGGCTGCCGAGAAGGGCATCTCACTCAACATCGCCCTGATTTACACATCAAAAGAGATTTCAGATTACAACACCATCAACAATGTCGTGTGCAGAATTTTGGAGCAGATTCGCGAGCGTCTGTAAACGTATATTGGTGTTTCCCGCCATCGCACTGGTACGTTTCTACCAGCTATGCATATCACCTCTGACACCTCCGTCGTGTCGATTCACCCCAACGTGTTCACAATACGCCATCCAGGCCCTGCGCAAGCACGGCATATTCAAAGGCGGATGGCTCACAATAAAACGCATAGCTCGTTGCCACCCTTGGGGCGGCAGCGGCTACGACCCCGTGCCGTAGTGCATGTTCTTTTTGAGTCATCAAAAAGAACCAAAAAATGACCCGCAGACCGGGGGTGTAAATACAAAAGGAGTCCCACTTTGCAGGACTCCTTTTGTATTTATATAAACCACGGACGGGACATTTTGATTCATTGACAAATCAAATGAACAATTACAACACAATATTATCCTCGGTCAAGGTTACATCTACAATAGTATTAGCCAGCGACTTATCGTAGGGAATGGCGACTTTGACGTAGTTACCCGTAAAGCCTGTCATAAGACCATTTTTGGAGGCGTTTTCGAACAGCACGGGCAGGGTGCGACCTACCTGCGAGAGGCAGAACTCGCGGTGCAGACGCTGACACAACTCATCAAGACGTGCAGCGCGCTCGGTCTTAACACTCGCCTTCACTTGACCCTTCATCGAGTAGGCGGGGGTGCCTGGACGTGCCGAGAAGGGGAAAATGTGCAGATAGGCGGGGTGCAAACGCTCCAACAACAAGTAGGTAGCCTCAAACTCCTCGTCGGTCTCGCCGGGGAAACCGACAATAACATCAATACCGAAGAATGTGTCGGGCATAAGGCTGCGTACCTTGGCTATGCGGTCGGCAAAACGCTCGGTGTTGTAGCGACGACCCATACGTTCCAACACGGTGTCAGAACCACTCTGAATAGGAATATGGAAGTGGGGTTGGAACTTCGACGACGCGGCGCAGAACTCGGCAACCTCGTCGGTGAGCAGGTTAGGCTCGATGGAGGAGATGCGATAGCGGTCGATACCCTCGACGGTGTCCAACGCACGAATAAGGTCGATGAAACTCTCGCCCGTAGAGTGGCCGAAGTCACCCACATTGATACCCGTCAGGACAATCTCGCGAACACCCGATGCGGCAATCTCGCGTGCTTCCTCTACCAGCTGCGCAATGGGAGCATTGCGGCTCGAACCACGCGCGTAATGTATTGTGCAATAAGCACATTTGTAATCGCATCCGTCTTGCACTTTTAGGAACGATCGGGTGCGGTCGCCTTGCGAGAAGGCGGCAAAAAAGTTTGTCAGTTCGGAAGTTTCACAACTCAAAACCTTGGCCTCGGAGCGCGCTCCCAGAGCCATAACCTCGTCGAAGAGGTCGGCCTTGCTGCGGTTCGACAACACGATATCTACACCCTCGATGGCTGCAATTTCGTGGGGTTTGAGTTGGGCATAGCAACCCGTCACTGCGATTATGGCCTGCGGATTGCGCGTGTGGCAACGTCGCACAATATTACGACACTTTTTGTCGGCGTGCTCGGTGACCGAACAGCTGTTAATCACATAGACATCAGCCTCGGCCGCAGGGGCTACGCGGACATAACCTGCCGACTCAAAACGGCGGGCAAGAGTGGAAGATTCGGCGAAGTTGACCTTGCAACCGAGAGTATGGAATGCGACTCGTTTCATAGTTAATGTGCGAATTTGTCGCTACGAAAGTACAAAAACCGCGAGAATCAAGCAAAAAGGATAGGATTTTTTGCGCAAAAATGGTAAATTTGCGCGCATTAATTACAGAAGGATTGGAAACACTCATCGAGATATTGGGCTATCGCTTTATGCAGAACGCACTTTTGGCGGCTCTGTTTTCGGGCGTAACCTGCGGAATTATCGGCTCATACATCGTGGCACGACGCAATGTTTTTCTGAGCGGCGGCATCACACACGCCTCGTTTGGCGGTATCGGCCTT
Organism: Rikenellaceae bacterium; assembly: GCA_045613745.1. Taxonomy (GTDB): domain Bacteria; phylum Bacteroidota; class Bacteroidia; order Bacteroidales; family Rikenellaceae; genus UBA940. The sequence continues at coordinate 118,855 of JAZLBP010000010.1, forward strand.
GCATACTACACGGGACTCAATCCCATACTTGGAGCTACCATCTTTGCCGTAGCGGCAGCACTCGGAATCGAACTTTCGACACAGAGGGGAGGCATCCGACAAGACTCGGCAACGGGTATTGTGTGGAGCGTGGGTATGGCTCTAGGTATCATCTTCATTCACCTCACACCCGGCTACACTCCCGACGCTACGGGCATCCTGTTTGGAAATATTTTGGCTGTAAGCCGACCGACCATTGTGGCCGCGGCTGTGCTTACAGCGGTGGTAATCGCAATTTTCGCCATCTGGCAACGAGCAATATTCTATGCCGCCTTCGATGGCGAGTTTGCGCGCAGCCAGGGTGTCAACACTTCGCTGATTTCGTACGGAATGGCCGTGCTGACGGCGCTGACCATCGTTCTGTCGATTCAGGCGGTGGGTATCGTGCTGTTGATTTCGCTGCTCACGTTCCCCGCAACCATCGTAGGACAAGTCACCAAATCGTACAGCAAAATCACTTGGTGGAGCGCCGCAGTAGCCGTTGTGGCGGGCGTTGCAGGCCTTGCAGCAAGCTACCAAATGAATATTCCCGCAGGTGCAGCGACAATATTTGTGCTGGCGGCTTCGCTTATTGTGGTAAAATTATTAACTTTGTGTTTTAAACACACCTCGACCTTGAAATGTAAATGAAAACCATAGATAAATTTACACTCCGTTCGTTTCTGGGCCCGCTACTGGCGTCGTTCTTCATCATCATGTTCGTGTTGATGATGAACGCGGTGTGGCGTTTCATCGACGATCTGGTGGGCAAGGGACTCGGACTCGGAACAATCGCCGAGTTGATTTTCTATGCGATTGCCAACCTTATTCCGCTTGGTCTGCCCCTTGTGGCGCTGTTTGCCGCCATCCTGACTATGAGTAATATGGGCGAGAGCTACGAACTGCTGGCTATGAAGTCGGCAGGTATGAGTCTGCCGCGAATTATGCGACCGCTGATTGTGGTGGCTGCGCTGTTCTCGATAGGCAGTTTCTTTGTGGCAAACAACTACGTTCCCTATGCCAACCAGCAGATGATGTCGATTCTGTATGACATCAAACAACAGAAACAGGAGATGGAGTTCAAGGACGGCGCCTTCTTCAACGGTATCGACGATATGAGTATCCGCGTGGAGCACCAAGATCCCGAGACCAAGTGTCTGTACAAGGTGCTGATTTACGATAACCGCGACAAGAAGGGCGCAATGACCGTAACTCTGGCGGACTCGGGTTATATCCGTCTGTCGGAAAACAAAAAATTCCTGCTGGTGACGCTGTTCAATGGCGAGACCTACGAGGAGACTCGCGGCAAGGAGTGGGTAACGGGTGCTATGCGCCACCACAAATTTGCAAAGCAGGATGGCTGTATCCCCACATCGGGTTTTGTTGTCGAGAAGAGCGACCGCTCGATGTTTGGCGGCAGTCAGACCAAAAATATGGAGGAACTCGACAAGGACATCGACTCGCTGGAGCACACCGTAAACGTTGTGACCGCCAAGTCGTATGAGCCTCTGCTCAAAAACTACGTCTTCACCAACGACCCTCTGCGCATTATCGCACCCGACAGCTCGGCACGTGATGGCGAGATTAGAGTATTGGCTGACCTGCGCGACAGCATCAAACGCCGCAGTATCGACGACAAGGTGCGCATCCTCAACGACGCCTACCGCAATGCTATGAGTTCGAGCAACGTGGTTACCTACGACGAGTATTCGAGCAAGGAGGCACTCAACCAGCTCTACCGCTCGCGCATCGAGTGGCACCGCAAGTTGGCGCTGCCCGTATCGGTAATGATTTTCTTCTTGATTGGCGCGCCGCTGGGAGCTATCATCCGCAAGGGTGGTCTCGGTATGTCGGTGTTGATTTCGGTAATCTTCTTTGTGATTTACTATGTAATCATCCTGATGGGCGAGAAGATGGCCCGCGACGGCGTTATGCCCGCCTACGTCGGAATGTGGATTTCGACCTACATACTATTCCCGATAGCAGTTTATCTGACATACAAGGCTACCACCGACTCCAACCTCATGAGTGGCGACTGGTACTACAACCAATGGATTCGCCTTCGCGAGTGGGCCGAAGAACACGGACTGAAAAAACGAAAATAAAAAACATAACAAGATATGAGCGAACAAATTGTACTCAACACCATCGAAGAGGCATTGGAGGATTTCCGTGCCGGTAAGATAATTATCGTAGTGGACGACCCCGACCGCGAGAACGAAGGCGATTTTGTGTGCGCCGCCGAACTTATCACACCCGAAACCGTAAACTTTATGTTACACCACGGTCGCGGTGTGCTGTGCGCCCCCATCACCGAAGACCGCTGCAAAGAGCTGGAGCTCGGAATGATGGAGAGCAACAACACCTCGCTGCTGGGTACACCCTTCACCGTTGCGGTTGACCTTCTGGGCGACGACTGCACCACAGGTGTGTGTGCCACCGACCGCGCCAAAACCATCCGCGCGTTGGCAAACCCCGCAACCCGTCCCGCAGACTTGGGACGCCCCGGCCACATCTTCCCCTTGCGTGCACGCAACAAAGGCGTACTGCGCCGCCCCGGACACACCGAGGCTGCGGTGGACCTGGCCCGTCTGGCAGGACTCTATCCCGCAGGTGCTCTCATCGAGATTATGAACGAGGACGGAACTATGGCCCGTCTGCCCCAACTGATGGAGATTGCTGCCAAGTACGATATGAAAATCATCTCGATTGCCGACCTGATTGAGTATCGCCTGCGCACCGAGACCATCGTTGAGAAGGGCGAGATTGCCGAGATGCCTACCGAGTGGGGTTACTTCAAGATTATCCCCTTCCGCCAAAAGAGCAACGGCTTGGAGCACATTGCGCTGGTTAAGGGCGAGTGGGCAGAGAATGAGCCTGTGCTGGTTCGTATGCACTCGTCGTGCGCTACGGGCGATATCTTCGGTTCGTGCCGCTGCGACTGCGGTGAGCAACTCCACCAAGCAATGCGTATGGTTGAGCAAGAGGGCAAGGGTGCCATCGTTTATCTGAGCCAAGAGGGACGCGGCATCGGTCTGTTCAACAAGATTTCGGCCTACAAGCTCCAAGAGCAAGGTATGGACACTGTGGAGGCTAACTTGGCTCTCGGATTCAAGGCCGATGAGCGTGACTATGGCGTAGGTGCAAGCATCCTGCGCGAGTTGGGTATCAACAAGATGCGTCTGATGACCAACAACCCGCTTAAACGTGTGGGCTTGGAGGGTTACGGCCTGTCGATTGAGGAGATTGTTCCCATTGTGATTGCTCCCAACAAGTACAACCGCGACTACCTCAACACCAAAGAGACTCAAATGGGTCACACCCTGGGTTTGTGTAGCAAACAAAACAAACAATAAGGAGCACACAGGTATGAGCGGCAAGGATTTGAGAATCGTGTTTATGGGCACACCCGAATTTGCGGTGCACTCGCTTCGTGCGCTTGTCGAGGGTGGCTACAACATTGTGGCTGTGGTTACCACACCCGACAAACCCGCAGGTCGTGGCCAGAAGATGCACCAAAGTGATGTGAAGGTGTATGCCGAAAGCGTAGGACTGAAAGTGTTGCAACCCGTAAAACTCAAAGATGAGGAGTTTGTCGAGGAGTTCCGCGCACTGAATGCCGACCTTGGAGTGGTGATTGCGTTCCGTATGCTGCCCGAGGTTATTTGGTCGATGCCCCGCTTGGGTACTTTCAACCTGCACGCCTCGCTGCTGCCCCAATATCGCGGCGCCGCCCCCATCAACTGGGCGGTAATCAATGGCGACAAGGTGAGCGGTATCACAACCTTTATGCTCAAACACGAGATTGACACAGGCGATGTCATCGAACGCCGCGAGGTGGAGATTACCAACAATGATACCGCAGGCACCCTGCACGACAAACTGATGGAGGTGGGACGCGACGCAGTGCTCTCAACCGTCGAGAAGATTGCAGCCGGCGACTACGAGGCTATTCCGCAAGACAACCTCACCGAAGGTGAGCTTCGTCCCGCGCCCAAAATCTTCAAGGAGGATTGCCGCATCGATTGGAAAAACGAAGGTGAGAAGATTGCCTTGCTCATCCGCGGACTTTCGCCCTACCCCGCTGCGTGGACACCTCTGTTCGACGCCGAGGGTAGCGAGTGTGGTTCTATCAAGATTTTCAAAGCACAATTTGTGGCGGGCGGAAGCCTTGCCGTAGGCGAAATAAAAGCTGACACACGCACTCTCGAAATTGGTTGCGCCGATGGCCGACTCTCGATTCTCGAACTGCAAATGGCAGGCAAACGTCGTATGGGCGTGGAGGATTTCCTGCGTGGAGTGCGCGACGTGGAGCGTTACAGCGCCCAGCAAAAATAACAACACAACAAAGCGAAAACCACTATGAATATCAAGTTCAATAAGTTTCGTTTGAACACCGCAAACATCCGAATCAAAAGTCTGCGCAGCAAAGTTATGCTGGGCTTCCTCGGATTGGTTGTACTACTGCTCTTTTCGAGCGCCATCTCGCTGTTTGAGTTGCGCCACATCGGCTGGCAAACCCAAACCATCCTGGCAGAGAGCAACCGCAATATGACACTGGCGGGCGACCTGCTTGACGCCGTAGAGGAGCAAAACCACGCACTGCAACAGATGTTTCTGCGTGGCGATATGACCTACGATACGGTCTATTCCAAACGTCTGTCGGATCTGTCGGCGCGCCTCACTCTGGCTCGCGAGCAACAGACCGCAGGTATCGACTCGGTGGAGAGCGCTTTTGAGAGCTACACCGAGGTGGCCAAGTTCTATCGCATCCGCAGCGCCATTGGCGACGTGGAGTGGTATTCGACCGACTATGCCGAGGCCTATCGCAAACTGATTGCTGCCATTCGCGACTATATGGAGTCATCGCAGGTGGCTCTCGGTCCGCAAGCCCTGGCTATTGAGCATAACGCCTATCGCGCCATCACCCCGAGTGTGATTACCATTGGTGTGATTCTGATTATTGTACTGATGTTGTGGTACTTCCTTGATATGTACGGCGTGCAGACCGTAACCAAGGTAAACCGCGCTTTGGGCGAATACCTCAAATACGGCATACCCTACAACGCCAAAGTCAAAGGCAACGACGACATCGAAGAGCTCAGTGCCCGCATCGAGGAGTTGATTGCACGAACCGAAAAGAAAAACCGATAAAGACCAAACACTCATCCCACTATGAGAGCCAATATAGTAATGCGATATATGGGTTATGTGATGTTGCTCAACGCAGCCTTTATGCTGTTGTCGGCAGCCACAAGCCACTACTTCGGCGACACGGCACTCTATCCGCTGTTGCTGTCGGGCGTACTGACGGCAGCCGTCGGAGCCATACCCATTATGTTCGTTCCGGGTGGCGAGAAAATCAGCAACAAGGAGGGCTACTGCATTGTCGTTGGCTCGTGGATGATGTCGTGTCTGGTGGGTATGATGCCCTATCTGCTGTGGGGCGGAGAGTTCACGTTGGTCAACGCGTGGTTTGAGAGTGTGTCGGGCTACACCACAACGGGAGCCTCGATTCTCAAAAACATCGAAGCCGTACCCAAAGGACTGCTCTTCTGGCGCTCGGCGACCCACTGGATGGGAGGTATCGGCGTAGTTATGTTCGCGCTGGTGATTCTGCCCTCCATCGGCAAAACCAAGATGACAATTTCGAGTGTGGAGATTTCTAACCTCGCCAAAGACAATTATCAGTACCGCAGCAACGTTATTATGCATATCCTGCTGTGGTGCTATGTGACTATGACGCTGGTCTGCACCGTGCTGTTGAAGATTTGCGGTATGAACTGGTTTGACGCAGTGAATCACGCATTCTCGGCAGTGGCTACGGGTGGTTTCAGCACCAAAAACCTGAGCGTCGGTGCATTCCACAATGGCTGGGCAGAGTTGGTTTTGGCCTTCTTTATGTTGCTGTCGTCGATTCACTACGGAGTAATCTTCGCAACCATTACGGGCAAACACAACAACCTGTTCCGCTCGGAGGTGGTGCGCTACTTCTTGGGATCGGTGGTCGTGTGTGGAGTTATCTGCGCCGTCAGCACCCGTTTGGGCGGATTGTACGACTCGTTTGGTCAGGCTCTGCGTGCGGGACTTTTCCAATGCGCATCGCTTGTGACCACAACGGGATTCGCCACCACAAATGTCTTTGCGTGGGGCTCCATTGCAATGATGGCACTGCTGTTTATGTCGATTCAGTGCGGTTGCGCGGGCTCGACAAGTGGAGGACTCAAAGCCGACCGCGTGGTGCTGGCCTTCAAGGTGTTCAAGATGCGTATCAAACAACAGCAACACCCCAACGCTGTGATTCGTATCAAACTCAACGGACAGATTCAGGAGTCGGGCGTGGTGGACTACGCAATGCAGTTTGTTGTGGCATACGCATTGATGATTGCCGTAGGCGCTGTGGTATTTGCTATGTGCGGCTTCTCGTTCGACGGAGCAGTGTCGGCGTCGGTGGCAAGTATCGGCAATGTGGGTATGGAGGTGTGCGACTTCGGTGGCTTCCCCAATGCGCCCTCGTTTGTTAGATTCTTCTCGCCCGTACTGATGTTGTTCGGTCGTTTGGAGATTTTCGGATTCATTCAGTTGTTCTTGTTAAGTACTTGGAAATAATTTTAGAGAGATGTTACGCAAGTTTACCATACTGACCCTGCTGGTCGTGGCTACACTCGGGCTTTTGGCACAAAACCCCGAGGTGAAGGCACGTGTCAAAGGGTTGGAAAACAATAAAGAGTATATGGAGTTGTTGCACCAAGAGAAAAACTTGGAGAGGCAGAGCGACTCCATTCAACAACAGGTTGCCGTGTTCCGTCAGGAGTATCGCACCGATACCCTCAATCGTGCCGCGCGCGCTGTGCAAATCCTCGAAATTGAGGAGGTGCTGTTTGACTTGCGCGACCGTCTGGGCGAGTTGAGCAACCGCATCAACATCATCGAGCAGGATTGGATTCTGCAACACCTCAACGACAATGTGGCCGAAGCACCCGCCGACACCACCGAGGCCGACGCGGCCGATGTAGTAGCTTCGCCCGACTCGCTGATTGCCGAGGTCAAGGACACCACAAGCCGCAACCTGCTCTACAACGAGCGTCTTGCAGCCGAGCTTGACGCCGAAGATATTGCCGCCATCCGCGCGGGACAAGAGGTGGAGATTCGCCTTGTGAACGACGCCAAGGAGTATGCAAAGTACCACCATCTGCTGCTCGACCTGAAAAACCGCCACTCGATGGCCGACAGTGCATCGCTTGCAACCCGTCTGTTCGAGGAGTTTACCGACGTCACCGAGAACAACCTCGAAATCGAGAGCCGCATTGCCGACGATTGGAACGAAGTGTTCGACAACAAGTCGTACACCTACAACTATCTGCTCGACAAACTGGGCAACACCTCGCTGCGCGACTCGTTTAACCTACGTCTTAACAACATTGCCGCACGCGTAATTGACAGCGACGTTCCCTCGGCCGCCGTGCTGAACTATGCCCTGCAACGTCGCGCCCTGACCGAGTATGAGTTGGCTATCGCTCGTTCGCTGGGATTGGACAACGCCGCCGACTCGCTGGCCGCACAACTCGCAGCAGATGACTACCAAACACTCGTGGCGCTGTCGCCCATTGGCCGAATTGCCGAGCGTGTGTTCCTCAACTACGAGGACATCACTACTCACAGTAGCTCTCCCTACAACTCGCGCAACCCCATCCCCGAGTGTGAGATATATCCCAAAGGTACAATCTATCGTATCCTTATTGGTACCTTCTCGTCGGAGCAGTCGCCCACCATCTTCCGCGGCGCGGCACCTCTGTACGTTCAGCCGATTATGGGCAAGTATCGCTACTTCCTTGGTGGTTTCGCCTCGGACAGCACAGCCTTTGCCGCCGCCGAGCAGTGTCGCAAAATCGGTTTCCGCAAACCCGAGGTCGTGGTGTGGGTCGATGGCCAATACTTCAACCTGAGCGAGGAGGCCGAAGGCGAGGAGGAGAGCCGCCGTTTCCGCATTGTGATTGACAGCGAGGAGCCGCTCAGCGAAGAGCTTGTGCGACAAATCAAGGAGAGCACCAACAATGCCGACATCGTCAAGATGGGTAACTCCTACTCTATCGACAACATCGAGGGCAATCTGAATGCCCTGCGAATCAAAGAGGGCATCGAGGCTGTGGGAAAAATTCCCGCCCGAATCGAGGAGATTGGAAATTAATTACTATCTTTATGGTGCGAACTATTATATAATAGGTAGTCGCACCTAAACACAACCCTCACACAAAAAACACAGCGCGTATGTGGATTATCATTTTTCTTTTGCTTCTGGGTACCCTGCTCCTGCTGAGTGAGTTGCTGATATTTACGGGCACAGCCATTGCGGGAATCCTCTCGGTGGTGGCCTATGGCGTGGCAGCCGCAATGTCGTGGCAGCTGAATGGTTGGACAGGACTTGCCATAACTCTCGGCGTAATCATCGTAATCTCGCTGGCTATGGCGGCGATTTTCCTGCGCTCGGGAATGTGGAAGAAGCTGACCTTGGCTGACAGCATCGACAGCGTATCGCAAGCCGCCCCCCAACAAAATGTGGCAGTGGGCGACCGAGGCATCACAACTACACGCCTTGCACCAAGCGGCAAAGTCCTAATCAACGGCCAAACCTTCGAGGCACGCAACAACGAAGCCTACACCGAGCCACAAACCCAAGTCGAAGTGATTGGGTTTGACAACTTCACCATTCTGGTCAAAACAGTCGAATAACATCAAAAAAAACGATAAGCTATGTTTGAGTCATCACCCGTAAGTTTGATTGTCATCGCGGTATTGAGCATCATACTGCTGTGGATTATTCTCTATTATGTACCCGTAGGCCTGTGGTTCTATGCCATCATCTCGGACGCCAAGGTAGGTCTGCTGCAACTTGTGTTTATGCGCTGGCGTAAGGTTCCGCCCACAGTCATCGTGTCGTCGATGGTCGAGAGTACCAAGGCGGGATTGCGACTGAATGCCAACGAGTTGGAAGCGCACTATCTGGCAGGAGGTAACGTAACCAATGTTGTTCACGCCCTTGTGTCGGCACAAAAGGCCGGTATCGCACTCGACTTCCAAATGGCAACCGCCATCGACCTGGCAGGTCGTAACGTATTGGAGGCTGTACAGATGTCGGTTAATCCCAAGGTAATCAATACTCCGTCGGTTGCTGCGGTGGCCAAGGATGGTATTCAGCTTATTGCCAAGGCGAGGGTTACCGTGCGTGCCAACATCCGTCAGTTGGTGGGTGGTGCCGGCGAGGAGACTATTTTGGCTCGCGTAGGCGAAGGCATCGTGTCGAGTATCGGTTCGAGCGAAACCCATAAAGTGGTATTGGAGAACCCCGACGTGATTTCGAAAACCGTATTGGCAAAGGGTCTGGACGCAGGTACTGCGTACGAAATTCTGTCGATTGACATTGCCGACATCGACGTTGGTAAAAACATCGGCGCCGAGCTGCAAATCGACCAAGCAAATGCCGACAAGAACATTGCCCAAGCCAAGGCAGAGGAGCGTCGTGCTATGGCTGTGGCTTTGGAGCAGGAGAACATCGCCAAGGCGCAAGACGCGCGCGCGAAGGTTATCTTGGCCGAGGCCGAAGTACCCCTTGCAATGGCAGAGGCTTTCCGCAACGGCAACCTCGGCATTATGGACTACTACAAGATGCGCAACATTCAGGCTGACACCTCGATGCGCGAAAAGATTGGTAAGTAGCGCCGTGCCACTGAAACTAAAAGAGCTGTACTTCCGATGGGAGTACAGCTCTTTTTTTAGTAGTCAGTTACATCAATCAACTTATTGAGGATTGCATAGACCGTAAGACCTGATATTGAATTAATACCCAACTTGTGGGAAATGTTCTTGCGGTGGGTAATGACTGTGTGTACCGAGAGGTTGAACTCGTCGGCTATCTCCTTGTTGGTTTTACCACGAGCAACGGCGGTCAGGATGTCGCGCTCTCGGGCCGACAGTTCATCGCTTTCGGTGCGCAAAGGTGAGCCAGCATTTTGCTCAACCACCGACGACAGGCGCGCAAGGATGGTTTCGGAACTGTCGTAAAGTCCCACAACGCCATCGAAGCTGCGGACAAGCGACTCATCGAGCGGTAGACCGCAATTCAGCGCCAACACGGGAACTCCGCGACCACTCAATCGGCGGCGCAACTCACCACGCTCGTCCCACGACGCAACGGCGGGATCCACCAGCACGACATCGCACGCGCCAAACTTGGCATCGGAGTAGAAGTCGAGATTGGGGAGCGTTCCGCAGGGGACAAACTCGCGACTGCGCAACAAAATCTCGCTCACACCCGCCGCAACAATCTCGGAGGGAGTGATGATAAGTACATTGTATTTGGTGCGGCTATTCATCCTTTTCGAGTTTTGCTACCAGCGGAATGAGTATTCGGTTTTCTATTTCGGTGTGGCGGTCGAGGTCCTTCTCGATGCGGAAGATGTCCTCCAACACCGCGTGACGCTCGGTAACGGCCGAACTCTCGGGCAGGTATTTAAGTACAATATTTTTGATGTCATTGAGTTTGTCCTCGATGTTGCCGTGATTGTGGCCAAACTGGTCGATGTTGTAGCCATCGACACGCGCGCCACCCGAAATAAGCGACTCAATGTAGGGGAATACGGTCTCCTCCTCATAGGCAAAGTGGTTGTCAACCTCGGCCTGATAGTCGTCGAAGAAGCGGTCGATTACGCGGCGGTTGGTGACATCCAGCGATGCAACCATTGCGTGGATATGCTCGTGCAGACGGGGGAAACACACCTCGGCATAGTAGCGGTGCGAAGCGCGCAGGTAGGCCACCAAATGAGGTAGGTCCTCGCGGCGAAGCTCCTCGATGTGAGGCACATATCCATCAAAAGAATAGACATTGCAAATCATCAGAAACAGTTCGGGCGACAGGCCATAGCGGCGGCAGATGTCGTCAACAGTGGCATCGCCAAAACCCAGACGGATACCCAATCGCTCGACGATTCCGAGCAACATCAGTTCGGCTGAAATCATATCGGCGAGTTTGCATCGTCGGTTGTATGGAGCAAAACGTATTGTCATTGTGTGTGTCGTATTTTTGCAAAGTTAGTGTTTTTTTTCGAAACTCCGACTCACAATATTGAGGTATTCGGCGGTGTCAAATACCAACATCGTGCGATTGTGCGGCACGCGCCAAGGCCCTATCTTTGCAGTGTTATTTTAGTTGAATGGTGATTTTGATTATTCTGTTGGAATCTTGATTCCATCGAAAAAGAGTTGTCGGGATGACAACTCTTTTTGTTTTATATAATAAGAACGTGTATAAGAAGAGGGCAAGGCTTGCGAAACGCGAGAAACCGCAGCATACTTGGGTGTATGTGAAGATTTCGAGCGAAAACGTAACGCAGAAATCACCCTCTTAGGCACGTTCTACATAAATAAGCCAGCGATTATAAATGTAAGCCAAGCCATTAACCAAGCAATAGCAGTGTTGTAAAGCACCGTAAACCACGCCCATCGGCGGCTTCCCGTTTCGTGGCGCACCGTAGCCACTGTGGCTATGCACGGGAAGAACAGCAGCACGAAGATCATAAACGACAGTGCCGAGGCGGGGGTAAAGCCGCTTGACGAGGCAAGCGAAGTGGCAAGTCCCTCTTCGGAGTCGGCACCACACAATACGCCAAGTGTACTCACCACCAGCTCCTTGGCGGGGATGCTTGTCAACAGGGCCACACTTGCGCGCCAGTCGAGTCCGAGGGGTTTCATTATGGGTTCGATAACTCGGCCCACGCGACCCACAAACGAGTACTCTTGTTGTGCGGCTACGGGATCAGTCGAAGCATCGAGGGTTGCAGCATCCAAGCGAGGGAAGTAGCCCAGCACCCATATTATAATGGTAGCCAGCAGAATGACCGTACCGATTTTACGCAGGTATTGTTCGCACTTGTCCCACATATGTTTGAGGGTAGCCAAGAGTGTCGGCACGCGATAGGGCGGAAGCTCCATTACAAAGGGTGTTTCGTCCTTATGGAACTTAATGGCGCGTAACAGACGGGCCGTAATACCCGCAACCGCGATACCGCAAAGGTACAATCCCACCAACACCAGCGGAGCCGCATCGGGGAAGAATGCACCAGCAAGCAGAATATAGACGGGGAGTCGCGCACTGCACGACATAAACGGAGTGATGAGGATTGTTATGAGTCGGCTGCTACGGCTCTCGATGGTGCGCGTCGCCATAATCGCGGGCACGTTACATCCGAAGCCCATCAGCAAGGGGATGAACGACTTGCCGTGCAGACCCATTCGGTGCATCACCCTATCCATAATGAATGCCGCGCGAGCCATATAGCCCGAGTCCTCCATCAGCGAGATAAACAAGTATAGTATCAAGATATTGGGCAGGAACACAGCCACGCTTCCCACACCGCCGACAATTCCATCGACCAGCAGGCTACGCAGCCAACCCTCGGGTACAATCGCCCCCAGCCACTCGCCAAGCAGGGCAAAAGCCATCTCAATCCACGCCTGCGGATATGCACCAAGCTTGAAGGTGGCAAAGAACATCAGCCACATCACAAAAACAAAAATCGGGAAGCCCAGCCATTTGTTGGCAACCAGACGGTCGATACGGCGGGTACGGCGATTGGTGTCACGCGTGGGCTCGGTCATAGTCTCGGCCAGTGCACCCGCAATGAAACCATACTTTGCGTCACTGACTGCCATCTCGACATCCTTGCCCGTGCGTCGTTCGACAATCGCGGCCGCCTTGACACCCTCGGCAACCCACTCATCGAAATTGCGGCACGCCGACAGTACCGACAGCGCCTCCTTGTCACCCTCAATAAGTTTGACAGCCCAATAGCGGACGGGAAACTGCTTTGGCAGGTCGTCGCACGGACGAATCATTGCTGCAAGCTCGGCTATCTGCTCCTCCATCACACTGCCATAGCCGATGTGGATGTGGCGGGCAACGGAGTTGGTACCCTCGAACATCTCGATTACGGTATCGAGCAGCTGTTCCAAACCTCTGCCACTGCGCGCAACGGTGGGCACCATAGGCACACCCATCATAGCGCCAAGCGTTTGGTAATCAAGCGTAGCACCGCTTGCGGCCAACTCGTCGTACATATTGAGAGCCACCACGGTACGTTGGTTCAGGTCGATAAGTTCGGTTGTGAGGTAGAGGTTGCGCTCGACATTGGAGGCCACCACCGAGTTTACAATAACGTCGGGCATCTGTTCGTAGAGGTGACGACGCACATAGACCTCCTCGGGCGAGTAGGCCGACAGCGAATAGGTACCCGGCAGGTCGGTGATATTAATTTTATAGCCCTTGTAGGAAAAGTGTCCCGTTGTGGCATCCACCGTCACGCCGCTATAGTTGCCGACGTGTTCGCTTGCACCCGACAGAGCATTGAACAGCGAGGTCTTGCCACTATTGGGATTGCCGACCAGCGCCACATTGATTACGTTTTGGCGTGTAGCCTTGCGCATTCGGCGGAAACAATCCACCACCGAACACTCGCCACACATCGAGTCGCAGCCCACGGTAGCCACAGCCTCAACTTGAAGTTGAGCCTCGGCCTCGGGCAACACCTCGATCATTGCGGCCTCGCTACGGCGCAACGACACATCGTAGCCCATAACGGTATATTTCACAGGGTCGCTGAACGGCGAGTCGAGCACCGACAACACCTTTTGTCCTCGCACGAAGCCCATCTCCATAATGCGCTTGCGAAAACCTCCGTGTCCCGACACTCGGACAATTACGGCAGATTCGCCGTTTTTGAGTTCCGACAGTTTCATCTTTTGTTTATCACTATTTTTGCTGATGCAAAAATACCCACTTTTGGAGTGTGCATCAATACCCACATTTAGGTATTTTAGGTGGTAATGCTATTGAATTTCGCGAAAAAGATGTAACTTTCGGGCACAAAACAAAACATTACAAATGAATTTCGAGGGATTAATCGCAGGAGTCTGCACGTTTCTTATAATCGGATTGTTTCACCCCATTGTCATCAAAGCGGAGTACTATTGGGGCGTGCGTTGTTGGTGGATTTTTCTGCTTGCGGGCATAGGAGCCGCTGTGGCTTCGTTGTTGGTCGAAAGTCTTATGATTTCGACACTGCTGGGTGTGTTTGCCTTCTCATCGTTTTGGAGCATTCACGAACTCTTTGAGCAGCGCGAACGTGTGCGCAAAGGGTGGTTCCCCAAAAATCCCAAACGCAAGGAACGCAGTTAATCACGCAGTCGAAGCACCATTGCAAGGTCGCGTTCGGGCTCTCCTGTACCGAGGTCAAAGGTTGAGTGGGCGCCCGTAAAGCACTCTTCGCCAAGGCGGTCGCCACCACGCGAGCCAAACGACATCGCAAAGCGCTCGTCGGCAAATCCAAACTTCGCATACAGCGCTCGCAGACTCTCGTCAGCAGGAATCACACACACGGCATCGAACTCGCCACCCCACCCCTCGCGGACTTTGGTAAGCGCGTCAGTTATAACCCTGCGTGCGAGGCCGCGACCACGAAACGACTCATCCACCGCCACGGCATAGAGATAGGCAGTGCGTCCGAGGTCGGTAGTGAGCGGCACGATGTGCGCCATAGCCACAACTTGCCCCTCCTCGCTGTGGGTAAAGCATAGTTGCGGATCGTAGAAACGTGCCAGAAAGCTATCAACCCACGCAGGTTGGTCGCCAAACACACGGCACCACAGCGCGCGAACTCCTCGCAAGTGGTCGTCAAGTTGCAGGGCGGTATATTTGCGAAGTAACATCGCGGGACGGTACGACAACTTGGCACGGCGCAGGCCCTCGATACCCAAATCTTCCTCGCGATTGATGTAGCGTATAGTGTCGGGAAGTTGAAGCGCCATCATCCGATTGACCACGGCATAGGCTCCGTCGAAGTTGGTGTCGGCCTTCTCGCAATGGACGCAAAAAGTGTCATCGGTGAGTTGTGAGCCAAAGGTAAAAGCCACCACGCGGCCATCCACTCGCAGCACCACTCCTCGCAAATCTAACTCCGCAAAGCAGTGCAACTTACGGCGCAAGGCAAGGGCCTCGGCTGCATCAGTTGAGCCGCGTCGGAGGCGCCACTCGGCATCCACCGAAAGGCACTCCTCGATGTTGTCGGAGGTCAGCGGCTCGACAGTATAATTATAGCGACTCTCGAAGCGCGCAATGTGGTTGCGTTTGGTCTTGAAACCACTGCCCGAAAGTTGCGCCAACTCGTCGCGGTGATAGATGTAGTCGCACGCATCGCGGTTGCAATCCACTGCCCAGCAGTCGGCGTCAAGCTGTTCCACACCACTACCATCCAACATCAGTCGCAGGGGTTGTCCCTCGCGTCGGGCATCCTCGGCCAAGAGCGGCACAAGGGGCATAAAATCGGCACTTCCCAGAGGTTGCATATAGGCAGTGCGAGGCAGGCCATCGATGCGGTATTTGAGAACTAGCCACTCACCCAGCTCAGCCACACGGCTGTCGAAGAGGTGCAGCCAGCCGAAAATGTTGGCAAACGACAGGTCGCAGCTACGCACGCCTGCCGCACTCACTCGGTTCTCAATCAGCGCCTTATGACGCATCTCTATCTCTTTAAAACTCAACATACACTCGTCCGCAACGGGTTAATCAAAAATTCAACTGCAAATATACACATCGTGCGCAAAGTTTTGGCTTTATAAATTCAGAAAAAATAAGTAACTTTGTCGGATAAATTGCACAAAACTATGGCAAGAAATACGACAAAACGCGCAAGCAGCACCCCGCAAAAGAAAGAATCAAACCGAGCAAAGCGTTCAAGATTAATTCGTTGGGCGTGGGGCATAGTGTATATTCCGGTGGCAATGCTCGCCATTGTTCTTACACTGACCGCTTTCGGAGTGTTCGGCAAACTGCCCACCTTCGAGGAGTTGGAGAACCCCAAAAGCGCACTCGCAACCGAAATATACTCCGAGGACGGAAAGTTGCTCGGCTCGTTTTTTATCGAAAACCGCTCGAATGTGGAGTACGATGAGCTGGCACCCGCACTGGTGGCTGCACTCGTAGCAACCGAGGATGCGCGTTACTACTCGCACTCGGGTATCGACTTCATTTCGCTGGCGCGTGTGGCGGTCAAAACTCTGGTGGGTGGCGACTCGTCACAAGGTGGCGGTAGTACCATCACCCAACAGCTGGCCAAAAACCTTTTCCCTCGCGGAATCAACTCGGCAAGCACCTCTCTGGGTCGTAAAATCAAACTCGTAAGCTCGAAATTCAAGGAGTGGATTGTGGCCGTAAAGCTCGAACACAACTACACCAAAGAGGAGATTGTGGCAATGTACTTCAACACTATGGACTACGGCAGCAACGCTGTGGGTATCAAGTCGGCAGCACAAACCTTCTTCGGCAAACTCCCCTCGGAACTGTCGATTCAGGAGTCGGCAATGCTGGTGGGCGTGCTCAACGCAACAACCCGTTACAGCCCCGTGCGCAACTACGACAATGCCATCAAACGACGCAACCTTGTGCTCAACCGTATGAAGGTGAACGGCTCGCTGACCAAGGCACAATGCGACTCTATCTCGGCAATGCCCATCGAACTGAACTATCGCCCCATCTCGCAAAACGAGGGTATGGCTCAATACCTGCGTGGTATGATTCGTCAGGTGATGACCGCGCGTGAGCCTCAACGTCGCAACTACTGGAGCGAGTACGACTACAAATACGAGCTCGAACGTTGGAACAACAACCCCCTCTACGGCTGGTGTCACAAGAACAAAAAGCCCGACGGCACAAACTATAACCTCGACATCGATGGTCTGAAAATCTACACCACCATCAACTCGGTGATGCAGGCCTATGCCGAGGAGGCTGTGGTACAGGAGCTCGCCAAAACACAAAAGGCGATGGACGCACAAGTGCGCTCGACCAAACAGCTCTTTGTGGACACCACTCCCGAACAACGCGACAAGATTATCCAAAGCGCAATGCGTACCAGCGACCGTTGGCGCGAGATGAAAAACGATGGTTACACCACCGACCAAATCACCGCATCGTTCAAGGTTCCCTGCAAGATGCGTATCTTCACCTACAAGGGTATCAAAGATACGGTGATGACCCCGCACGACTCGATTATGCACCACAAACGCATTATGCGTGGTTCGTTTATGGCCGTTGAGCCCCAAACAGGATACGTCAAGGCCTATGTCGGCGGTCCCAACTACCGATACTTCAAGTACGATATGGCAAAGCAGAGCAAGCGTCAGCCCGGCTCGACCATCAAGCCCTTTATCTATACCTTTGCCATCGACCACTTGGGATTCACCCCTTGCACAATGGTGCCCAACCTGCCCGTAACAATCGAGACCTATACGGGTGAGCCCTGGACTCCCAAAGAGGCGGGCAAGGTGGAGTACACAGGCGAACCCAAACCTCTGAAATGGGGCTTGGCCAACAGCCGCAACAACTACTCGGCGTGGATTATGAAACAAGCCAAACAGCCCGAGGCGGTGGCTGACTTCCTACACAATATGGGTATCCGTTCGTTCATCGATCCGGTGTATGCAATGTGTCTGGGTTCGAGCGAGGTGTCGCTCTTTGAGATGACAGGCGCCTTTGCAACCTTCGCCAACCACGGTGTAAACATCGAGCCTATCTTCGTAACCCGCATCGAGGACCGTCAAGGCAACCTCCTGGCAAGTTTCGTACCCACAAGCAACGACGCAGTGAGCGAGGAAACTGCCCACACAATGCTCGGTATGTTGCAGAATGTTATCAACGCAGGTACGGGTGGCCGTCTGCGCTGGCAGTATGGTTTCCGCGGCGAAATGGGTGGTAAGACAGGTACCTCGCAAGAGAACCGCGACGCGTGGTTTATCGGCGTAACACCCAAACTTGTAGCTGGTGTATGGGTCGGCGGCGAGGATCAGAGTGTCCACCTGCTGCGTGGCGGCGAGGGCTCTCAACGTGCACTGCCCATCTTCGGCGAATTTATGAAGCGTGTCTATGCCAACCCCCGACTGGGCGTGTACGAGACCGACTCGTTTGGTATTCCGCCTTCGCAACTCTATCTGAACTGCGAGGAGGAGGAGCTGCAACAAGCAACCACTCCCTCAATCAGCGAGGACGACGAATTCTTTGACTAACGAAATAATTATAAACTAACACCATAAAAATAGAGAAATGAATGTAGCTATTGTTGGCGCAAGTGGCGCAGTGGGACAAGAGTTCCTGCGTCTGCTGGCCGAGAGAGAGTTTCCCATCGACACCCTGACACTGTTTGGCTCGGAGCGTAGCGCAGGTCGCGTGTATGAGTTCAAGGGACAACAACTGACCGTGAAACTGTTGCAACACAACGACGACTTCAAAGGTATCGACGTAGCCTTTGTAAGCGCCGGCGGCGGCACCTCGAAGGAGTTCGAGAAGACCATCACCAAACACGGTGCACTGATGATTGACAATTCGAGCGCATTCCGTATGGACGAGGATGTGCCCCTGGTAGTACCCGAAGTGAACGGCGAGGATGCTCACAACACCCCCCGCAACGTGATTGCCAACCCCAACTGTACAACCATCCAAATGGTAGTAGCGCTGAAAGCCATCGAGGATTTGAGCCACATCAAACGTGTACACGTTTCGACCTACCAATCGGCAAGTGGCGCAGGTGCAGCCGCAATGGACGAGCTGGTTGAGCAACACGCACAAATGGCACGCGGCGAGGAGCCTACCGTAAACAAATTCGCATACCGTTTGGCCTACAACGTGATTCCCCACATTGATGTATTCACCGACAACGGCTACACCAAAGAGGAGATGAAGATGTTCCACGAGACTCGCAAGATTATGCACTCGGATGTGTCGGTGAGCGCAACTTGTGTTCGTGTACCCGTACTCCGCAACCACTCGGAGAGCATCTGGGTTGAGACCGAGCGCCCCATTTCGGTGGAGGAGGCACAAGCAGCTTTCGCCGCAGCACAAGGCGTAACCCTGTGGGACAAACCCGAGGAGAAGTTCTACCCTATGCCTCTGAACTTGGAGTCGTGCGACGACGTGTATGTAGGTCGCGTGCGTAAAGACCTCGCAAACGAGAATGGCCTGACCTTCTGGACTGTGAGCGACCAAATCCGTAAGGGTGCCGCTCTGAATGCCGTTCAAATCGCCGAGTACCTCTTCAAAAAATAGAGCGCACAAGTATTAAAGTTTGGGTTAGTAGTTTTAGAGCAATCCCCAAACAAATAAGAGCTGCCCGACCGAAAATGGTTGGGCAGCTCTTATTTGTTATCGTGTCGCGGAGAGTTTGGGTGCGAAAGCAAGGCTCTCGCCGCTCGGGTTGTCCGAACCGTACCCTACCCTCCCCACACAAAAAAAATAGTCGCAAACCAAATGATTTGCGACCCTTAGTAGCGGGAGTGGGATTGACTGCGCTTCGCTTGTCTTCAATCCGTCGCAACTCGGCATAGCTCGTGCAAGCACAGCTCTGCTCTCGCTGCTAGGATTGTCCGAACCTGTGGTTCTCGTCCCCACGAAACAAAAAAAAGGACTAATCTTGCGATTAGTCCTAACTGTGTAGCGGGAGTGGGACTCGAACCACACGACCTTCAGGTTATGAGCCTGACGAGCTACCAACTGCTCTATCCCGCGATGTTTGATGGTGCAAAGGTAAGCATTATTTTTGAATCTCCAAAAATTTGGACAAAAAAATATTTTTTCTTACCTTTGAGGTTATGACTAAACATTGGACTATCATCGTTGCAGGCGGCACAGGAATGAGAATGGGAGCCGAAATCCCCAAGCAATTTCTCACTCTTGCAGGCAAGCCTATTCTTGTTCACACTCTGGAAGCATTCCACAATGCCGACCCCAATATGGGGCTGGTTGTGGTGCTCCCCCAAGCACACATTGATATGTGGAACGACATCTGCAAAACCTATGCCACCCCCGCCCACACGATTGCAGTGGGAGGTGCCTCGCGCTTCGACTCCGTAGCGTCGGGTTTGGCCGCCGTGCCCACCGAGGCCGAGGTCATTGGTGTGCAGGATGGCGTGCGCCCCTTTGCATCGAAGGAGCTTATTGAACGCTGTTTCGCGCAGGCGGCGCAGAGTGGCTCGGCAATCCCCGTAGTTGCGGCTGTGGACTCGTTCCGCGCGGTGCGCGAGGACGACACTTCGGAGATTGTGGACCGCAGTGTTTTGCGCGCAGTGCAAACCCCTCAGGTATTCCGTGCCGAGTTGCTGCGAAGGGCCTATGCCGAGTGTAGCGGTGGCGCAGGATTCACCGACGACGCATCGGTTGTCGAGGGTGTGGGCGCGAGCGTAACCCTTGTCGAGGGCGAGCGCTTCAACATCAAAATCACCACCCCCGAGGACCTTCTTATCGGCGAGGCAATCAAAGAAATGTAGCCCGAAGCAAGTTTTTTAGGCCAAAGATATTTATCTTTGCGCTCCCAAACAAGCAAAAAAAAGAACACAGATATGAAAAACAACAAATTCAGCAAAGCGATTTTGAGCCTTCTGCTCGGCGCAATGGTAGCACTCGCAGGCTGCGGCAACGGAGAGTCTATAATTACCAACGTGGGAAGCGACAACGGAGATTTTGGCGACAACGACCTCTATCAAATGAGTGTAAGACCCGTGGGACTTGATATGAAAGGAGTCAAGGGTTTTGCCGTGTTGGGCAACCACGACGTCACGAGAGCAGATATGGAGTCGGGCAACGGAGAGATTGATGAGGAGGTGAATGACGAGGTCATCCAAGAGCCCATCAATATTCCTGCGCCCTACTCGCTGTATAGTATCAACGAGAATAACGAAATCAGCCTCTCGGTGTTCTATTTCGAGGCAACCACCACCAACCAAGGTCTGCAAGAGATTATCGAAAACGAGTTAAAAGGCGTCATTCAAGTTGTGCCCTCGCTGCTGACCGACCTCGGCAAATACATTCTGTTCTCGGGTTGCCAATTCCATGTTTGCAAGGCAGGCCTTTCGGATGAGTTGCAACAGATTTGCGATGCGATTATCGAGAATCAACGATTAAAGTATAACGGTTACAACCAAGAGTACCTGCTTCGCAAGTCCGACGGCGCGCTGTTCGATATCACCGAGCAAGAACTCTTCACATTCTATACCAATACTGCCTATGGTGGAGTTTCGTTTGAAGTTACAAGCAGCAAATGGAGCTCCTCGCTCGAAGCGATTGTTCCTAACTCATACTTTATCCACAAAGACAATATCTATGTGATGACTCCTCTCTGCGTCCTTCAAAAACTCGAGGATAATGGTGATGCCATAGATGTATCGAGAGTTACCCAAGGGGGACTTTGTCGAACCGCACTCCTCGACAAAGATGATAACATCTTTGCTCTGATGGAAGATGGATTGCATATCTATCGTGCCGAAGGTGGATTCAATATCCTCTACTTTGGTAATGGCGAGGAGCTTGTCAGTCTGGGAAAAGATAACCAAGGCAATGCATATCTCTTCACCAAAGAGTATAACAATGGCTTTATGGTAACCTCGTTGGCTAATGGTAATCCTCAAAAGATTTTCACCTCGGGCAAAGAGTTTTGGGATGAATACCACCCTCAATACGGACATCTCGAACTCTGTCATCAATACCTCACCTATGGCCCCAAAGACAGCGCTTATGGCGACAGTGGCTTCTCTTACTCGTTAGGTTACAACAATGGCACTTTTAGGTGGTTCTTTGGATATGAAGATTTCTTGACCTCGGATTATAGTGTCTACGTACCATACATAGTGCAGTATGTACCCGCCAAAAACGAAGTCGAGTTCGTAGAGATACCCGCCAATGTCAAGGCCGCGCTTGAAGATCAATATGACTATATGGCATTAGGTGCAATTTGTTACGGCATCAAGGTTGATGGCATCAATATCGAAGTTACCAAGATTGATATCTCTAACGAGGCTGTCACCACTAACTCCTTCGTGGTAGAGCCCATCTCGTCAATCGTAGGTCGCAAATACCAAATAGCGCAGTTTGCCACCCCCACCCTCTATGTGTCGGGACGCAACAACATCAATGGTGCCCCTGCGATGGTTTCGATTAACCTGCTCACGGGCGACAACAGCGCATCGTTCGCAGGCGACGCTCGCAGCGTAGTAACCCTGCTGCGCATCAACTAACTGCGCGCGACATAACTCCGCCCACACGCGGAGTTCCCACCCTACGAGGCTATCGGCAAGCAGCACCGACGGCCTCGTTTTTGTCTGCGCCCAAGATGTCGTAGTGCGATGTTGCTTTTTGAAAGAAAAAATCGTAACTTTGCCATAATTGGGAAGAAGTGAAATCCTACCGAGTATGAAAAAGAATCACGTTTTATTGAGCCTGATTGTCGCAACGGCGGTCAGCCTGATTGTAAATTTCGCCTATCTGCTCTCTATCTGGGTTGTTAACGACAACAACACAGCCAGCGACGAGAAACCGCGTCCCGAAATCACCTTTGAGGGCGTGGCACACATCAATGCCGACGGCTATGGCTACATCCTGACCACAGTCGTAGATGAGAGTGCATTGGAGGAGGCCGAGAGCGCCGAAGACACACTCCGCCCGAGCCTCGTTCAACATAGTTTCGACTCGGTGTACATTTCGAGCAACCGCGCCCACCGTTTGGGAGTGCGCGATGGTATGACCATTACGGGTACTGCCGAGCCCGCACGACGCCCCGATGCGCGACCTGTGCTGATGCGAATCGACACCATCAACGGCGAGGAGTTCGATTACTCGGCTCTGTTCAAACGCCCCGATGACAATCTGCTGGCAGCCATTCAGGTGGGATTCTATCTGCTGGTAGCATTCTTGATGTGTCTGATTTTCACACACAACACACAGGGCAATCAACGCAAACACATTGACTTCTTCACTCGTCTGGGATTGTGTGTCGTGGTGGCTGCTGTGGCCTTCCTGCTGGCACCCGTTGTGGAGCGCTACTCGGGCGAGATTCGCCTCAACATAATGAGCTATAATACGTTCAATCCGATGGTGATGTTGCAGTGTACATTTGCGCTTGTGGTGTGTGCGCTGTATGGCCTGACTTGGAGGATGATGGTTCATCAGAGCGCCATCAGCGTCGAGATGGAACGATTGAAAGGCGAGGCTTTGGCGGCACGTTACGATGTGCTGGTGGGACAAATCAACCCCCACTTCCTGTTTAACTCGCTCAACTCGCTGTCGATGTTGGTGCGCGAGGGCAACACCGAGGGTGCACTCAAATACATCGACCAACTCTCCTACACCTTCCGCTATACCATCCGTCCCGACGGCCGAAATATGGTATCGCTGGAAGAGGAGCTCAAATTCCTGAACGCCTATCGCCACCTTTTGGAAGTGCGCTATGCCGACAAACTCTTCTTTGACATCCGCATCGACGAGGCTATGCGCGAGTGGTTAATGCCCGCGCTGTCGTTGCAGCCGCTGGTGGAGAATGCTGTCAAACACAACAGCATTACCTCGGCCTGCCCGCTCACAATATCAATCTACACCGAGGGTGACAACCTTGTCATCAGCAATCCCATCGTGCCCAAGCTCACAAGCGAGGAGAGCACCGGCATCGGTCTGCACAACCTGACCGACCGCTGGTCGATGTTGGTGGGTCGCCGCGTCGAGGTATCGAAGGATGGCGGCGTGTTCCGCGTTGTGTTACCCCTAATTCACGAAGCACGATGAGAGCAGTAATCATTGAGGACGAAACCGCAGCAGCTCGCAACCTACAAGCGCTGTTGCAAAGTGTGGTGCCCGACATCGAAATCTGCGCCACCCTCGAAAGCATTGCCGAGAGCGTGCAGTGGCTGAATGCCAACCCCCAACCCGATGTGCTGTTTATGGATATTCACCTGGCCGATGGCGATTCGTTCAGGATCTTCGACTTGGTTAGCATTGAGTGTCCCATAATCTTTACCACCGCCTACGACCAATATGCACTCAAAGCGTTCAGCGTAAACAGCATCGACTATCTGCTCAAACCGATTGCCCAGAGCGACCTGGAGCGTGCAGTGACCAAACTCCGCAGGCTTACCCCCTCGGAGCGCACGGAGATGCGTCGCAAAATCGACCGCGTGGTGGAGGAGGAACGTCCGCGCTCGTTCTTGGTACAGGTCAAGGATCGTATCATTCCGTTGAAGATAGAGGAGGTGGCCTACTTCTACACCTGCGCCGAAAAGGTGTGGGCTTACACCGACGAGGGCCGTACCTATATAATAAATCGCACACTCGACAAACTCTCGGCACAACTTCCACCCGAGGAGTTCTTCCGTGCCAACCGTCAGTTTATAGTTGCGCGCCGAGCAGTGCGAGATATTTCGGTGTGGTTTGGCAGCCGCGTAGCAGTCAATGTTATGCCCGAAGCACCCGAAAGAATCGTGGTCAGTAAGGAGCGCAGCGGCGAATTCAAGCGCTGGCTCGCACAAGGATAGTTCCGTTCAAACCGCCATTTGGTCGGTTCACCGCCCAAAAATTCCGTTTCACCCGACACAGTGTATGTGTCGGGTTTTTTATTACTAATTTTGTTCTCAGAAAAAGCAACCAAACACAATTCCAAACAATGAAACGCTTATACCAAATAGTACGATGCACGGCCACGGGGCTGACGACGACGCAAACGCGCCGCTAATCCCCGCACACTCCGTATCCCCGTCCAACCCTCGGGTCGGACACAACAACATCACACATTATTTAGTATAACACACAAAAAACACAAGAAACTATGAAAAAGATTGTAATGGCGGCAATGGCATTGGTAGTAATCCTCTCCGCATCGGTTGTAAACGCTAACGCACAAATGCGACACCTGTCGCCCGAACAAATAGCCGAGATTCGCTCGGATCGTATGGCTCGTGAACTGCACCTCAGCGCAGCACAATACGCAAAACTGTATAAACTCAACCTCCGAGAGGCTCGTCGAATGGATCGCCACGGCGCATACTTCTTCGACTGCGAGGATTACAGATGCGACCTGCTCCGAATCATTGGCGATATTAATTACAGATTGTACGAATCGATGGTGCACAACCACCGCAAAAACCACAGAGGACACCTGCACGCACAAGCGCCACACGTTGCGCCTCACGTTGCGCCTCACGCAGTGCATCATCAAGCACACGTAGCGCCACACGTTGCACCGCACGCGAAACCCCACGTCGAGGCTCACAAAGCACACGTAAAGCCTCACGCGGAGCCCCACGCAAAACCTCACGCAGCGCCCGCTCCTAACAAGGGTGGCGCAAGCAAACCCGAGGTAGGCAAGCCCGGTGCAGGTAAACCCGAGGCAGGCAAACCCGGTGGTGGCAATGGCGGACCCCAAAATCGTCCCCAATTCAGAATGAAGTAACTCTCGAAAGAGTCGCACCCCCCTGGCCGAGTACACTACTCAGTTTTATATATCCCCAGTTTTCGGAGTGGGAGGTTTCGGTCGGATTATTATTTGTTGGTCGAGGACCCGATTAGAGTTGGTCGGGTCCTCCTTTTTTGCATATTAAAGAGCATAATTATATCTTTGCTGAATGAAAAAGATTTTCTTGACACTTATCTTCGCCGCGACAACGCTGATTGCTGTGGCTCAAAGCGGTAGCATTACCGGTAGAATCATTGACTCCACAACAAGCGAGGCAATCCTCGGTGCTGTGGTTGAGGTGGTTAATGCAAAGGACTCATCAAGCGTCAAAGTTGTGGCTTCGGGCCTCGAAGGACGCTTCTCGACTTCGGGAGTGCCCTCGGGTGACTATATGCTGAGAGTAAGATACCTCGGCTACAAATCGCCCGACCTGCAATTCAAGGTCGAAAAGGGCAAAGCCGAGCTGGGCGATGTAAAACTCGTTCAGGGTATTGCCATCGAGACCGTTGTCAAGGAGGTTGAGGCACTGCGTACCACCCAGAATGGCGACACGCTGATTTATAATGCCGACGCGTTCAAGGTAGCCCAAGACGCAACCGTCGAGGGTCTGCTCAAAAAGATGCCCGGTGTTGAGGTGTCGGATGGCGAGGTAAAAGCACAAGGCGAGACCATCAAGAAGATTCTGGTGGATGGCAAGGAGTTCTATGGCGAGGATGTCAAGAGTGCTATTTCGACCCTGCCTGCCGAGGCTGTCAAGAACATCGAGGTATTCAACAAGTTGAGCGACAACGCCGAGTTTACCAAACAGGACGACGGCGAGAGCTATAAGGCTATCAATATCGTAACAAAAATCAACGTCCGCAAAGGTCAATATGGCCAATTCTCGGGATTGTATGCCCTCGGACTCGGCGCCCAAAACAAGTGGGAGAACTACTTTATGGGCGGTGGTTACATCAACATCAACAACAATGACGCCCGTATCAGCATCAATGGTATGGCCAACAATATGAACGTTCGTCGTTACAACGAGAACGACCTGCTGGGTGCTGTGACTGCAAGCGGCGGTAGCGGTGGTGTGGCCCACACCGCCAACATCGGCGCCAACTATAGCGACACTTGGGGCAAAAAGGATCAGGTTGAGTTCTCGGGTAGCTATGGCTTCAACATCAGCAACACCAACAACGAGCGCATTACCGACCGCGACTACTTCTCGGACTCGGTGACTCAAAACCTTTACAGCAAACTCTATCAGGTAAATACCTCTACGTCGCGCAACTACAACCACAACCTGAACGCCAACATCCGAGCTAAATTTGGCCAAAAGGCTCAACTGCGCGTACGCCCCTCGTTCGGCTATCAATACAACTCGTCGGCAGGTGCAACAACTTCGACCTACACCCCGACTCAAAGTGTTGACAGGTTGGTACAAGAGATTCTCAACAGCCACAACAACCGACTCAGCTCGGGTTGGAACTCGGGATTGAACGTGAACTACAACCAAAAAATCACCGACAAACCCGGCCGCGCGCTGAACGTGAACTTCAACGGCTCGTACTCGCGCAACAATGGCGATGGCAACTCGCTGTCGCAAACCGAAAACCTGCCCGACAGCGTAGGTATGGACTCGCCGCTGTATGGCGACTTCTTCAAGAACCAAGATTGGTTGCAAAACTCCTACAATTACAGCATTCGCGGAGGCGCGACCTACACCGAGCCTTTGAGCAAGGAGATGTCGCTGAGCGTGAACTACGAAGTGCAATATCGCTACTCGGATGCCGACAAGAAGACCTACTTGGGTGAGTGGAATCCCACCGACTCGACTTGGACTTATATGGTTGATTTCGATCCGCAATACTCGAACACCCAAAACAGCGGCTACCTGATTAACCGC
Source organism: Rikenellaceae bacterium (assembly GCA_045613745.1). Taxonomy (GTDB): domain Bacteria; phylum Bacteroidota; class Bacteroidia; order Bacteroidales; family Rikenellaceae; genus UBA940. The sequence goes on from JAZLBP010000010.1 coordinate 146,071, forward strand.
ATTGGCCCCGGCTTCAACTACTCGAAGAGCGGTACCAACATCAACCTGCGTGTGTACTACCAAAACGCAGTATTGAGTGGCGAGCGTCAATTCCCCCAAGAGGTGCACTTCTCGCCCCGTTCGTTCAACGATGTGACCTACTCGGCAAACTTCCGCATCAAGATCGACAACACCAATAGCGTCCGCATCCGCGTAAACTCATCGACCTCGAACCCCTCGATTACCAACCTGCAAGATGTTGTGGACATCTCGAACGTACAAGCAGTGAGCTGCGGTAACTCGGCGCTCAAACCCTCGTACTCGCACAATATGTTCACGCACTACATCCGCTCGAACATCGAGAAAGGTCGTACATTTATGATTGGTGGAGGTTTCAACATCACTCAAAACAGTATCGTAAACCAAGTGATTCGCAACTCGCCCGGCTACGAAGTTAAAGACCCCATCACAGGTCAGCCTCTGGCCAAACTGTCGAGCACCGCAACCTTCTCGTCGCCCATCAATATGGATGGCAACTGGAGTGTGAACGGTATGATTAGCTATGGTATGCCGTTGTCGTTTATGAAGTGCAACCTCAACATGTCGGCCAACGTAAGCTACCGCCAATCGCCCACCGTAACCGGTGTGATGACCGATGCGGCAACCCAACACGTTGAGTACACAACCAATATTTCGAAAAACCTCAGTCCCGGCGGTAACATTACCATCGGTAGCAACATCAGCGAAAATGTGGACTTCTTTGTAGGTTATCGCGCCAACTACAACCACGTTCGCAACACCTTCAACCTGAGAAACAACAACGACTACCTGAGCCACTCGGCGTGGGGTAATGTCAAGGTTATTCTGCCGCTCGGATTCACCATTGCGTCGGATGTCACCTACACCCAAAACTTCGGCTTGAAGGGCAGTGACTTTGATGTAGCCTACACAATGTGGAATATCAGCATTGGTAAGAAAATCTTCCGCAACAATCGTGGCGAGGTCAACCTGTTTATGAACGACATCCTCGACCAAAACCGCAGTTTCCAACGTCAATGGAACTCGCTCTATATGCAGAACGTAACCAACACTTCGATTGGTCGTTACGTTGGTATCAGCCTGACCTACAACCTGCGTAACTACGGCAGCAAAGAGGAGCGCGAAAATATGCGCGGCAACTTTGAGAGTCTGCGTGACGGACGTCCCGAAGGTATGCCCGCGCCTCCCGCAGGAATGATGCGTGGCGGTTTCGGCGGACCTCCTCCCGGAGGCTTCGGCGGCGGTCGTCCGATGTAATAATACAAAACAAACGAAATAATAAGGGGGCTTCGGCCCCTTTATTCGTTGTAGAAAGCGAGGTAATATCAAAAAGTTTTGTATATTTGCGTAATATATAGGCGTATTGTGGCCATTAAAAAGCGCTCCGCAACAGCCTTAATAATGGATTTGGTCTTAAAACTCGTTCGGAGCCGTAGGCGACAAAGTCCCCTCCGAGGAGGGGATTTAGGGGAGGGTCAGACTTACTGACGCGGCGGTGCGCCGCGAAACCTCCGCCTAAAACAGAACCAAGGTTTTTGAGTGAAGTAAAGCAAACGCCAAAGAAAAAAGTTTTTGATTATGTACGATTTGGTTGTAATAGGCGGCGGTGCCGCAGGTATGATGGCAGCAGGATGGGCCGCAAAGAATGGCTCAAAGGTGTTGCTTATCGAAAAAATGGAGAAACTCGGACGCAAGGTGCGTATCAGCGGCAAGGGACGATGCAACATCACCAACAGTTGCACACCCGAGGAGTTCGTTGAGCGTCTGCGCACGGGCAAAGAGTTCTTCCGTCCCGCATTCAAGGCCTTCAACAACCGCTCGGCTGTGCGTTTCTTCGAACGTATGGGCGTGCGCACCGTCGAGGAGCAAGGTGGTCGTATCTTCCCCAAAAGCGGCAACGCGTGGGATGTGGCCGATGCGCTGATGTACTGGTGCCGCGACAACGAGGTCGAAATCCAACTCAACACCAAAGTAACAAACATTTTGACCGCCGCAAACACAATCTACGGCGTGGAATTCGAGAATAAACGAGGATTCAAGCGCAGAGTTGAGACCCGCAACGTAGTTATCGCAACGGGTGGTGTGACCTATCCGCTGACAGGCTCGACAGGTGACGGCTACGATTTTGCCGACCGCGCAGGACACTCCATCGTACCCCTGCGTCCGTCGCTTGTGCCCCTTGTGCCCGACGTCAAGGACATCGACCTGCTGGTAGGTCTCAAACTCAAAAACGTAAACGTAGAGCTGATTGTCAATGGCAAGAGTACCGCTGCGGAGTTTGGCGAGATGAGTTTCTCGGCTCGTGGAGTTGAGGGTGCTGTGGTGTTGCGACTGAGCCGCGACGCTGTGGATGCGCTGTGCGACGACAAGAAGGTGGCACTCAAAATCGACCTCAAACCCGCCCTCACACCCGAAATCATCAAGGCACGCATTGAACGCGAACGTGGCGATATGGCCGACGACGCATTCTTCGGCGATTTGTTGCGCCGACTCGCTCCGCCCCAACTTGTGGTATATATCGCAGGATGGCTGGGTATTCCCACCACAACATATCTTTCGAAAATCACCGACAAGCAAGTGGATATGCTTATCGACACGCTCAAATGTCTGGTGATTCCGATTGCCGACTTCCGCCCGATGAGCGAAGCTATCGTTACGGCCGGCGGTGTGTCGCTCGACGAGGTTGACCCCGAGTCGATGCAGTCGCTCAAAGTCAAAGGATTATACTTCGCCGGCGAGGTGCTCGACCTTGACGGCAACACAGGAGGTTTCAATCTCCAAATAGCATTCTCGACGGGATATCTCGCCGGACAACTTAAAACCAGAAGCCTATGAAAAGACCCAAAAACATCCGCCGCAATGTGATGCGTGGGTACTACTTTGTGCGTAATATGATGCGCGTCAAACACTATCGAGGTTATGGCGTGCACTCGCCCTTTGTCTATGGCCTTGTGCGCAACTCGGTAATGATGAAAACATCGATTGTGGGCGATGATTGCACAGTCTTCAACGACTTGTGCGAAATCGGAGTGCCCCAAAAGCGCGCCATCCAACTGCAAAATATGTTCAACTGGGCGGGCTATAAAAGCGCAGTCTATCTGACAAGCACCGACAGCAAGGTGGAGGTCTCGGAACTCAACGACCGCACAGTGTGCTTTGTGACTCCCGACTACCCGATGGAACAAACCCTCAAACTGTGTGCTACCTGCGCCGAGAGCGAGGCTGTGCTGTGCATCCTGAAGCCCTATGACTCGCGCCTGCGTTCGAAGGCTTGCCTCGACATCATCCGCACACACAAACACACAAGCGTGGACAACCGTGGTTTCCTACTGCTGTTCTTCAATCCGCGCCACCCCAAACAACACTTCAAGTTGTAGCAGACTATGGCAATCTACACCAAAACAGGCGACAAGGGCACAACCGCGCTTATTGGCGGCGAACGTGTAGCCAAATTCGACCTCCGCGTGGAGGCCTATGGCACAGTTGATGAGCTGCAAGCGCAGATGGCTCTGCTGGGAGATATGGTCGAGGAACACCTCGCCGACTCGCCCACAAGGGAGTGGATTGAGCGCATCGTGTGCGAACTTATGACCGTCGAGAGCCTGCTGGCCCAAGGCGAGGGAGTTAATTATATCGCTCCGCTGGGTGCCGAGAGTGTGGCTCGTTTGGAGCAACAAATTGACTATATGACCGAACGCCTGCCCCGCATCGACAAGTTTACCGTGCCGGGTGGAAATGTGGCCTGCTCGCAGTGTCACGTTGTGCGTACGGTGTGCCGCCGAGCCGAGCGACGCGCTGTGGAGGCTGCCGAGGTGCACCATATCAACGAGAGCGCGCTGATCTACCTGAACCGCCTTTCGGATTGGCTGTATGCCTTTGGCCGCTATCTGTATGTGTGTTTAGGAGTTGCCGAGAAGTTGTGGATTCCGTAAGGGTTCGAAGCAAAAAAGAGGTGTAATTATTGATTTTTAGATATTTTTTAATACTTTTGCGCTTTCGAAACGCGACAAAGTATTAATAATTAATTGAAATAGAACTATGTACTGGACATTGGAACTTGCATCGAAATTGGAGGATGCACCCTGGCCCGCAACCAAAGAGGAGCTGATTGACTATGCTGAGCGTACCGGCGCTCCCCTCGAAGTAATCGAGAACTTGGAGGAGATCGAGGACGAAGGCGATATCTACGAGAGCATCGAAGACATCTGGCCCGACTACCCCAGCAAAGACGACTTCCTGTTTAACGAAGAGGAGTATTAGTAGTTTTTATCAGTCAGCACACTGGTAATCAAAAAGAGAAACAAGCACTTGCTTGTTTCTCTTTTTTTTTGTTGCAGTTGTCTTTTGTGAGGAGTGGGTTGTTTGACAAAAAATCACTATCTTCGTTGTAGCCAACACGAGGCAGAGGCCGCGCGGAGGATTGGGGATAATTTAAGCAATTTGCAGGTATGACGATAACCAAGGAACTGTTGAAAGAGCTGTATCAAGAGTATAATGCCAAATATTTTGACAACCAGTTAGGCAAGTGCGAGTTCTCGTTCTTCTCTAAAAACATAACACACTTAGGGTGGTATTGCGCCAAAGAGGATAAGAAAGGACGAGCAAAAGATAAAATTTGGATTGGAACATGCATCTATTGGGATGAGGAGATACTCAAACGCATATTGATTCACGAGATGATTCATATGTATGTCCACCGCGTCGAGGGGCACAAATACGACGGTCTGTTGGGTCACGGCAGGCGTTTCAGAAGGCAATGCAAGCGCATTAGAGAGCAATACGGCATCGAGACACTGAAACTGCCCAAGGTGGAGTTCATAAACAAAAAGCACGAGCCCAAATTATGGGAGCGAGTTGTGTTATGGATAATCGATAGATAGCCAAGGGAACAACCATCAGGCGATTACCCACGCCCAAGGCAATAGTAAAAAAAAGAGCTTGTCCGAAGTGGACAAGCTCTTTGTGGTTGGGGCGATGCGGCGTGCACGGCCCCGTATGCCTAATGCAAATTGGTTACACGAAGGGGAATTTAACCACCTCGGCTTTGAGCAGGCGGCCGCGAACAACAACTGCGATCTCGGTGCCTACCTTTGCGTACTCGCTCTTAACGTAACCCAAGCCGATACCTACTTTCAGGCAGGGCGACATAGTACCCGAAGTAACGTGGCCGATAACCTCACCTGCGGGGTTAGCCAACTCATACTCGTGGCGAGGTACACCGCGGTCGATAAGTTTGAAACCTACCAACTTGCGCTCTACGCCGTTAGCTTTTTGTGCTTCGAGGGTTGCGCGGTCGATGAACTCTTTGCCATCAACGAATTTGGTAATCCAGCCCAGACCTGCCTCGATAGGCGAAGTGGTGTCATCGATGTCGTTACCATACAAGCAGAAACCTTTCTCCAAACGCAAGGTGTCGCGAGCACCCAGACCAATGTTTTTCAGGCCGAACTCCTCACCAGCAGCCCACATAGCAGCCCACAGTGCGTCGGCATCCTCGTTAGCTGCGTAAATCTCGCAACCACCCGAACCGGTGTAACCGGTAGCCGAAAGAATAACATCCAGGCCTGCAACTTTCATCTTGCGGAAAGTGTAGTAAGCCATATCCTCAACGGGCTCGTCACACATTTTTTGAACGAGTTTCATAGCCAAAGGACCTTGGATTGCCAACTGGCAAATCTCGTCCGAAGCGTTGTAGAGCTCTTTGCCGGGAGTCAGACCGAAAGCTTCGCCTTGTTTGCAGATGTGAGCCCAGTCTTTGTCGATGTTGGCAGCGTTCACAACCAACAGATAGGTCACGTCGTCAATCTTGTAAATCAGAATATCGTCAACAATACCGCCTTGGCCGTTAGGCATACACGAGTATTGTGCTTTGCCGTCGAACAGAGCTGCCACGTTGTTGGTGGTGATGGTTTGCAGGAAGTCGAGTGCCTTGGGACCTTTAACCCAGATTTCGCCCATGTGGCTCACGTCGAACACGCCCACGCCATTGCGTACGGTCATATGCTCGTCGTTGATACCGCTGAACTCAATAGGCATATTGTAGCCTGCAAATTCTGCCATCTTGGCACCTGCCTCGATGTGATACTTGGTGAATGGAGTAATTTTCATTTTTGTGTAGTTTATTTAGTGTTTATGTTAATCCTTTTTGTGGCTCAGTCGGGGGCAGCGGTGGAACTCGCGCGTGCGGTCGAACAGGTAGCGATAGGTAGTGTGCATCTTGTGGCGCGAGGCACACACATAGCTCTCGACCATTCGCATCATCACGGGGTTGAAATCGCCAATCCACGCCAGCTCCAACGAGCGGTAGTCGCGCAGGTTGCCCTTGTCAATCTCCTTCTCCATACAGCGGATAAGTCCGCTCTCGACGCCCTTGCCTTGATACTCGGGCAGCACGCCGAAGATGAGTCCAAAGATTCGGTCGGCCTTGCCGCGGCGAATATCCCACAGCGTTTGGAGTTTTTGCAGCAATCCGAACTTGCCTTTGTGCTTGCCGATGACTCTGTTCAAATCGGGGATATTGAAGAAAAATCCGATAGGCTCACTATTGAAGTAAGCGAAGTATATCAAGCGGCAGTCCACAATGGGCGCAAGCGTGCGGAACAGTTTGCGGGCGTGCTCGGCATCCATCGGTTTGACACCCGGAAAGCGAGCCCAAGCGCGGTTGTAAATGCGGCGAAAATCCTCGGCAGCCTGCACCAGTTCGCGTCGCTCCAAGTGGCGGAACTCGTAGTCGCCGGCCTCCTCCAATCGGCGCACCTTCTCATATAGAGCCTCGCTGAGTTGTCCGCTCTTGATTTTGCGCGAGTAGGTGTGTTGGTTGAAGTAGTTCTGCCAGCCGTAGTTCTCGAACAATTCTTGATAGTAGGGCGGGTTGTAGGGGTTGCAGTAGAGCGGTTGAAACTCAAATCCGCTAACCAAAAGTCCCCACCAGCTATCGCGGTCGCCAAAGTTAATCGGTCCATCCATCGCCTCCATACCCTTGGATGCAAGCCAGTCGCGCGCGGCATCAAACAGTGTGTCGGCCAGCGTCTGGTCGTTCACAGCCTCAAAGAAGCCGCAACCGCCCGTAGGTTGCTCCTCGATGGCAGCCTGCTCGCGGTTGTAGAACGCAGCTATGCGACCCACCACTTCGCCTTGGGCATTGCGAGCAATCCAGCGGATAGCCTCGCCACCACAAAACTTCTCGTTGCGCAGAGGATCGAACACCTTTTCGATGTCGTCATCCAACGGGCACACCCAGTTTCGGTTGCCTGCGTAGAGCCTTTGCGGCAGTTGCAGGAACTCCCTTCGCTGGCGTGCATCGCGCACCTCTTCCAAAGTGTAGTTCATACAGTGCGATGGTTCATTAAACATCCAAAGATACAAAAACTTTCCGAAAAAGTACCTCTCGCCCACTCTTTTTGTTAATTTACTCGGCTGGGAAAGTTTCAAGCGACAGGCCAAAGTTACGATTCGTTTGCATTTGCGACGTTTTGGCGTAAAAATTATTTGAAAAAAGTTACTAAAATGGTACAATGTGTGAAATTTTACGTATCTTTGGGAAACAAACCAAGAATACATTTAACCTAAAACATACGTTATGAACGTTAACAATCTGATTGCTGCGCTTGAGCGCAAGTATCCTACCGAACGTGAATACCTGCAAGCCGTGCGCGAAGTACTGACCACCGTCGAGGAGGTTTACAATCAACACCCTGAGTTCGAGGCTAACAAAATCGCCGAGAGAATCGTCGAGCCCGACCGCATCTTCACCTTCAAGGTGGTGTGGACCGACGACCGTGGCGAGGTACAAGTGAACACAGGCTACCGCATCCAGTTCAACAACGCCATCGGACCCTACAAGGGAGGCTTGCGTTTCCACCCCAGTGTGAATCCCTCAATTCTGAAATTCCTCGGATTTGAGCAAATCTTCAAAAACGCACTCACCACGCTGCCTATGGGCGGCGCAAAGGGTGGCTCGGACTTCAACCCCAAAGGCAAATCCGACCGCGAGATTATGCGCTTCTGCCAAGCTTTTATGATTGAGTTGTGGCGCCACATCGGCCCCGAAACCGACGTACCTGCGGGTGATATCGGAGTGGGCGCACGCGAAGTGGGCTATCTGTATGGTATGTATCGCAAACTCGCTTTGGAGAACACAGGCGTGTTGACAGGCAAGGGTATGACCTTTGGCGGCTCGCTGATTCGTCCCGAGGCTACGGGCTATGGCGCAGTCTATTTCTTGTGCCGTATGCTCTCGGAGATGGGCGAGGATATCAAGGATAAGGTTATTGCAATCTCGGGCTTCGGTAACGTGGCTTGGGGTGCAGCCAAGAAGGCTACCGAGCTCGGAGCAAAGGTTGTGACTATCTCGGGACCCGACGGCTACATCTACGACCCCGAGGGACTCAACGACGAGAAGATTGAATATATGCTCGACCTGCGCGCATCGTGCAACGACGTGGTTGCTCCCTATGCCGAGCGTTTCCCCGGAGCAGTGTTTGTGGCAGGCCGCAAACCGTGGGAGGTTAAGGTTGACATCGCAATGCCTTGTGCAACACAAAACGAGCTGAACGGCGACGACGCCAAGATGTTGGTGGACAACAAAGTTCAAGTTGTGGCCGAGGTATCGAATATGGGTTGTACCCCCGAGGCTATCGAGGCCTTCATCGAGGCTCGCATCCCCTATGGTCCCGGCAAGGCTGTGAACGCAGGTGGTGTTGCAACTTCGGGCTTGGAGATGTCGCAAAACTCGATGAAACTCAGTTGGAGTGCTGCCGAGGTTGACGAGAAGCTGCAAGGCATTATGGCTTCGATTCACCGCGCTTGTATCGAGTACGGCTCGGAGGCTGACGGCTACATCAACTATATGAAGGGCGCCAACATCGCAGGCTTTATGAAGGTTGCCAAGAGTATGGTTGAGCAGGGTATCATCTAACCCCTACCCCACACTAATCACACAAGGCTGTCCCAACGGGGCGGCCTTGTTGTTTTTCTACCTCGGGTTGGGTTGGTGCAAGGGCGCATAAAAAAAGGCTGCCCCGTCGAAAAGGACAGCCCCTCGTTATTAAAAAACGTTGGAAAACAAGTAGTTCTCTTTTTAGAAGATATAGTTCAGACCGATGTTGGTACCCATCTTGCCGTCTTGTGCGCGGTTGAAGGGGAAGGCGAACTCGGCCGACAGGATGAAGTTACGGTTCATAACCAGCTTCACGCCAATACCTGCACTCATATGGAGAGTCTCCTTCTCGCCAGTGTAGATAAGGTCAACCTCGGCGGGGGTCAGCACTTGTGTGCCATCGAGCGAGCGGCCTGTGGCGCGAATCTGTTTCATCGCATCCAGACGGTAGGGCGACACGCAAGCACCCATATCGAAGAAGGGGTTTGTTGCCAAGTACCAGTTTTGTTTGATAAACTTGAACGACACGAGTTTGAAACGCATCTCGAAGTTAGCCCAAGCGTAGGAGTCACCCACAACGCGGTTGTAGTTCATACCACGCACGGTGTTGATACTACCGATACCATCCGAAACGATTTGGCGCAGGTAGAGAGTCGAGATGTTTTGCAGGGTGTAGAAGGGTGCATCACCAGCCAGACGACCTTGGTAAGCCGCGTGGTAGGCAAACACAATCTTATCTTGCCAAATGGGCACATAGTGGCGGAAGTGAGCCGCGAGTTTCAGATAGTGGTTGCGACGTTGGAAGATGTCGGGCGAGCCATAGGCATAGACCTCGGTCCAGATACCGCGTGTGGGGTCAGCCTCGTGCTCACGATTGTCGAACACAACGCCCGCTTTCAACTCAATGTGCGAGCCACCACCAGCCTCCTCGGGGGTAATCAAGCCTGCCTTTTGGTAGAGTTGATAGAGCGAACCTGTACCGATACCTCGGTCAGTGAGGTTTTGGTTACCTACAACATCATATTTGCCGTTAGGACCAACAAGTTTGTCACCTGTAATGTCCTGCACCTTGTACCACCAATACGACGCACCCGCAGCCCAGCGGAATTTGTCGGTATAGATGTTACCCTGGAAGTCGGCCAGCACACGCAACATATCGCGACGGATATTGTAGAACGAAGTGCGAGTATCGCGGTTGCTGTTGAAATCCATATTTACGGGCGACGCACTACCATTGTAACCGAAGAACGGATACATCGTGCTATTGAGGTAGGTTGCTGCTGCGGTGAGGCGCACTTTGGGGATGAGGTACTTCGAGTCATAGAAGAAGTGAAGTTTAACCTGACCGCCTGTGCTCCACGACAAATCAACGTTGAATTTGTGCATATAGCCGGGATAGGTCGAGCCATCGCCATAGTAGAAAATCTCGCACAGCGCGCCCATTTGAAGACCGGTATCGCTATTGTAGCCCACCGAGGGGAACGGAGCAAAGTTCCAACCCGTTTTTACTAAATCCTTTTTGTTTTCGGCAGCTTGTTGAGTTTCATCAGCCGAAGCGTTGAAGGTGGTGCAAAGAAGTGCCGCCACCAGCAGTGCGTATATCTTTTTCATAGTGGTAATTCAATTAAAGTCTTGACAGTAATTCAACCATAAAGAAGCCCAAGTAGTTACCGATAGCATAACCGATAAGACCTGCACTCAGACCTGTTACCAGCGCGCCCTTGTTGCGCATAGCGGCCGAAATCATAGGCACGAAGGGAGGCGAGTTGATGAACGCCACCGACGAGATAACCATCGAATCGGCATCGACTCTCAACAGACGGCAGAAAATCGCGTGCAGGAACAGCGACACGAAAATCGTAAAGGCCATAAACATAAATTGGTAGATACCCTCGGCCAAGTTCAGCTCCGACAGGTCGGCCATAGTGGCGATCGCAAGGCTGAAGATGTAGATGAGGTACATACCCGCGTCGTAGCTGCGGTCGAGTTTGCGGATGGGTTTAATGAACGAGCCCACGATACCCAGAGTGGTTGCCATCAGAATGAAAATCACCGAGAACCAGCCTTCGGCAGCGGTCAGCACAGCAACACCCGCCGAGATTCCCACAACAATGAGTGTGGCAGCCAGGATTTTGCCGAGTTGTTTGAATCCCGCTTTCGAGAAGATACCTTTATAGGGGTTTTGTTTGGTGAGTTCGATTTGACGTTGGATCTCGGCTTGGTCTTCGGCCGAGAGTTCGCCCACGCGTTTCTCGCGATACAGACGGCGGAACAATTTTATACCAACGCTCAACAAGAACACAAAGTATACAAAACAAATAATGATGTCATAGGAGTTAAGCATAATGTAGGTTGTGTCATCAACGCCCAACATCGCTTGCAGAGCCGCCATATTGAGTGTACCGCCAGTACATTTACCCGCAATCATAGCGCCCACCTTGTTTGCATCGTGAATCTTGTCGCCCCAAATCAAAAAGCCGCCAACCACTGCCGCACACACCGACACTATGCCGCTCAACAACAGACGGATTTGGAGTTTAGCCTCGCTGAGTTTGAACGAGCAGCCGAACAGCATCATCGGGATTGCCAAAGGCACCAAAACACTGGGCAGAATCTCTTGGAACTTGATGATTTCGGTGGGAACAACGGGCAGGTTACCAACGATGATACCGATTGCATAAAGTATCATAATAGGGCCGATTTTGCCGCACAAAGTAACCTTGCGACACAACCACAGCACACCCGCAGGAGTCACGCAAAACAACAATGTCAATATAATGTAATTGATAATTGTAAGAATTGTCATAGGCATTTTTAAGTTTTGGTTTATACTCTACAATGTCACAAAGGTAGTAAAATTCAGCTGTTTCCGACATTTTTGGAGCTATTTCGGCCCTTTTACCCCCACAATTAAGTATTTATACCCATAGTTTCGGGCGCCTCAAAAACCAAATATTTACTACGCTTCGCACTGAAATCGTATATATTTTCGTACCTTTGTGCCAATAATCACATCCAAATGAGTAACCTCGACGAATTCAAAGCACTCGGACTGTCCGACAACATACTCGAAGCAATCGCACGAAAGGGTTTCGAAACACCCTCGGCGATTCAACGACTCACCATCCCCCATCTGCTCGAAAAGCAGTGTGACATCATTGCACAAGCGCAGACAGGAACCGGCAAAACCGCCGCTTTCGGACTTCCGTTGGTGCAACTGCTGTCGGCAAGACGCACCGTACCCCAAGCCATTGTGCTTGTACCCACGCGTGAGCTCGCCTTGCAGGTAACCCAAGAGTTGCAGTCGTTCAACACCTCGGAGCTGGCCATCGCACCTATCTATGGTGGAGCCTCGATTGAGGAGCAGTTGCGTCGTCTGCGTCGCGGTGTGGACATCGTAGTGGGTACTCCCGGACGTGTATTGGACCACATTCGACGCACTTCGCTCGACCTGTCGCAAATCTCGCACTTGGTGCTGGACGAGGCCGACGAGATGCTCAATATGGGTTTCATCGAGGACATCGAGTCGATTATGAGCGCTATGACCTCACCCCACCGCGTATTGCTGTTCTCGGCCACTATGCCCGAGCGAATTCGCGCCTTGGCCGAAGGTTTTATGCACGACGTGGAGGTGCTCAAAGTGGAGTCGCAAGCGCTGACAACCGACCTTACAAACCAAATATACTTTGAGGTACGCGAGGGTGACAAACTCGACGCGCTGACCCGAATCATTGACGTTGAGCCCGACTTCTACGGCATTGTGTTCAGCCGCACCAAGGTGGGAGTGGACGAAATCACCGCCCGACTCACCGAGCGTGGCTACTCGGCCGAAGGTCTGCACGGCGACATCTCGCAGAGCGTGCGCGAGAAGATTCTCGGCAAGTTCCGCACACGCACGGTCAACATTCTGGTTGCAACCGACGTGGCAGCGCGAGGTATCGACATCAGCAACCTGACACACGTCATCAACTACTCGTTGCCGCAAGACAGCGAAAGCTACGTTCACCGCATCGGTCGAACAGGACGTGCAGGTCAGCAAGGTACGGCCATCACCTTCATCTCGCCCTCGGAGATGCGTCAGTTCGGATTCCTGCGCCGCGACATCAAAGCCGACATCAAACTCGAAACACTGCCCACACCCGCCGACGTGGTAGCCATCAAGCGCAACAAAATCAAGGAAGACCTCTATCAAATCGTACAGAGCGAGACCTACACCGAGTGCGCGGCAATGGCCGAGGAGTTGTTGGAGTGCTACTCGCCCGAGGTGGTGTTGAGTGCGCTGTTGCGTCTGGCATTCAACAACGAACTCAGCGAAAGCAACTATCCCGAGATTCGCTCCATCAACGTCGATCGCAAGGGTAAATCGTGCATCGTGATGGCGATTGGCGCGCGTGACGGATTCGACTGCCGCCGCCTTGTCAAACTGCTCAAACGCGAGTGCGGATTGGCCGACCCTGAAATCAACCACGTTAAGGTTATGGACGACTACTCGACCGCAACCGTACCCTTTGAGCGCGCACGCGAGGTTGTGCAGATGCTCAACGGTCTGTCGGAGGAGGGCCCCATCGCCGAGATTCGCGAGCAGGAGCGCGGTACCAAGCACGGACGCGCACAACGTAACTCACGTCGCATAGCAAAGTCGCAAGAGCGCAAAGGTGCGAAAGGTGACCGCGAAGCACGTTCGGCCAAAAGCAAACGCGCCGAAGGCAGCCACAGCGCCGAGTACAAAGCGCCCAAGCCCAAACGCGAGAAACCCGCCAAACCCACAACTCGCAAGCAAAGTCGTCGCGAACAAAAGGAGCAACGTCGTCGCAACAAATAAACTACAACAAACAAATAACTATTTATATTAAACACTAAACAATCTCAATTATGGGAACTATTCTTTACTTGATTGGTCTGGCTTGCGCTATCTGGTGCGTTTATGACCTGTTCACTACCAAAAAAATCGACATTCTCTGGAAAATCGTCATCTCGGTTGTTCTGTTGAGCACCTCGTGGATTGGCCTTGCAGTTTACTACTTCTTGCTGCGCGACCGCATTAACTAATTCCAAGAAGGTCACACAACAAATGACCAAACGGACTTCTGCCCATCGGCGGAAGTCCGTTTTTCTTTATTTTAGTTATCACACAATTAGAAATTGTACAACAAGAGCAGATTCAAGGCTTGCGAAATTCGCCAAACCGCAGCATACTCGGCGTATGTGAGGATTTGGCGAATGAGCATAACAATGAAGGTGCCTTGTTAGACAACTTATAAAAAAAAGCCGCCCGAGTGTTCGGACGGCTTTCCTGAATATTTATAAGTCCAAAGACCTACTTGTTGTTCTGCATAGCTTGAATCTCTGCTTTCGAGCCTACTACAAGGTTCTCGTACTTGCGAAGACCTGTACCGGCAGGAATCAAGTGACCACAGATAACGTTCTCTTTCAAGTTAACCAGCGGGTCAACCTTACCCATAATAGCAGCCTCAGTCAAGACTTTGGTAGTCTCTTGGAACGATGCAGCCGACATAAAGCTGCTGGTCTGCAATGCTGCACGGGTAATACCTTGGAGCACCTGGTTCGAAGTTGCGGGGATAATCTCGCGAACCTCTACAAGGCGTTGGTCCTTACGTTTGAGAACCGAGTTCTCGTCGCGGAGTTTGCGAACCGAGATAATCTCGCCTTGGTGAACCGTAGTCGAGTCACCTGCGTCGGTAACAACAACTTTGTCGTACAACTCGTCATTAACGTCGTTGAACTCCCATTTGTCAACCACTTGGTCCTCGAAGAAGCGGGTATCTCCCGGATCCTCAATCTTAACCTTGTTCATCATCTGGCGAACGATAACCTCAAAGTGTTTGTCGTTGATCTTCACACCTTGCATACGGTACACGTTTTGAATCTCATTAACGATGTACTCTTGTACCTTGGTGGGACCTTGGATCGACAAGATGTCACCGGGGGTTACAGCGCCGTCCGACAGAGGCATACCTGCACGAACGTAGTCGTTCTCTTGAACCAAGATTTGGCGGCTCAGGGGCACCAGATACTTGCGGGTGTCGCCATCACGCGAGGTAACGATGATCTCACGGTTACCACGTTTGATTTTGCCGAACGAGATCTCGCCGTCGATTTCGCTGACGATGGCGGGGTTCGACGGGTTACGAGCCTCAAACAGCTCGGTAACACGAGGCAGACCGCCGGTAATGTCGTTCGCCTTACCAACCGCACGGGGGATCTTGATAAGGATGGTACCAGCTTTAATCTTGGCGTTATCCTTAACAACGATGTGTGCGCCAACAGGCAAGTTGTATTGTTTTTGCTCCTCGCCCTCTTTGTCCAAAATCTTGATGACAGGGCTCTTGGTTTTGTCCTTGCTCTCGATAATAACCTTCTCTTTCAGACCAGTAGTCTCGTCCGACTCCTCACGGAAGGTTACACCCTCCACGATATTCTCGAACGCAATCTTACCGTCGAACTCCGAAATGATAGTTGCGTTGTAGGGATCCCACTCGCAGATGAGGTCACCTTTGGCAACGATATCACCGTCTTTCTTGTACAAGGTTGTACCATAGGGAAGGTCGTGTTGATAGAGCACGCTCTCGGTGTGAGTATCAACGATACGCAACTCGCTTTGGCGGCTGATAACGATATCAACCTCGGCGCCATCGCTCTCGCGCTTGCTCTTAACAACTTTCAGCTCGTCAATCTCCAAGCGACCCTCGTATTTCGACTCAATCGACGACTCGATCGAGATAGCACCTGCGATACCACCGACGTGGAAGGTACGCAGAGTCAGCTGAGTACCAGGCTCACCAATCGATTGAGCAGCGATAACACCTACTGCCTCACCGAGTTGAACCATACGGCCGGTTGCAAGGTTGCGACCATAACATTTTGCACATACACCGCGGCGTGCCTCGCAAGTGAGCACCGAACGGATGTCCACCTTCTCGATGGGCGATGCCTCGATGGCTGCTGCTTTGGCCTCGGTAATCTCCTCGCCGGCGCTTACCAGAAGCTCACCGGTGATGGGGTGGATTACGTCGTTAACCGAAGTGCGACCCAAAATACGGTCATACAGAGATTGAACTACGCTATCGTTACGTTTGATGGCGGTTGCAGTCAGACCACGCAATGTTCCGCAATCCTCCTCGTTGATGATAACGTCGTTTGCAACGTCAACCAGACGACGAGTCAGGTAACCTGCGTCAGCGGTCTTCAACGCGGTATCCGCCAAACCTTTACGCGCACCGTGGGTAGAGATAAAGTACTCCAACACCGACAGACCCTCTTTGAAGTTCGACAAAATCGGGTTCTCGATGGTTTGACCACCCTCTGCACCACTCTTTTGGGGTTTCGCCATCAGACCACGCATACCACCCAGCTGGGCAATCTGTGCATCCGAACCACGAGCTCCCGAGTGCAACATCATATACACAGGGTTGAAGCCGTCTTTATCTTTCTCCAATTGACCCATCAGGGTACGGGTCAAACGGTTGTTGATGTTCGACCATACGTCGATAACTTGGTTGTAACGCTCGTTGTTGGTGATAAAACCGGCGTTGTAGCTCTCCCAAATCTCATCTACGCGATCATAACCCTCTTTAACAAGTTCCTCTTTCTCCTTGGGAATCAACACGGCGTCGAGGTTAAACGACAGACCGCCTTGGAATGCCATACGGTAACCGAGGTTCTTGATGTCATCAAGGAATGCTGCGGCTTTGTCGGCACCGGCTTTCGCCATAACGGTGCTGATAATCTCACGCAACGATTTCTTGGTCAGAAGGGTGTTGATGTAACCAACCTCTTGGGGTACCATTTGGTTGAAGATGATTCGGCCAACGGTAGTCTCTTTGAGAACTTTTACGGGGTTGCCTTGCTCATCAATATCATCAACAATACATCTTACATTTGCGTGCAGGTCGGCACGTTTCTCGTTGTAGGCGATAATTGCCTCCTCGGGTCCGTAGAATGTAAAGCCGTCACCTTTGGCGCCCTTGCGGGGTTTGGTGATGTAGTACAGACCGAGAACCATGTCCTGCGAAGGTACGGTGATAGGAGTACCATTCGAGGGGTTGAGAATGTTGTGCGAACCCAGCATCAGAATCTGAGCCTCGAGGATAGCCTCGTTACCCAGAGGCAAGTGCACCGCCATTTGGTCACCGTCGAAGTCCGCGTTGAACGCAGTACACGACAGGGGGTGGAGTTGCATTGCCTTACCCTCAATCAGCTTGGGTTGGAACGCCTGGATACCCAGACGGTGAAGGGTCGGAGCACGGTTCATCAACACGGGGTGACCCTTAATCACGTTCTCCAAGATGTCCCAAATGATGGGGTCTTTTCTATCGATGATTTTCTTTGCACTCTTAACGGTCTTAACGATTCCGCGCTCGATGAGTTTGCGGATGATGAACGGTTTGTACAACTCTGCCGCCATATCCTTGGGAATACCCATCTCGTGCATCTTCAACTCGGGACCAACGACGATTACCGAACGAGCCGAGTAGTCCACACGTTTACCCAGCAAGTTTTGACGGAAACGACCTTGTTTACCTTTCAAGCTGTCGCTAAGCGACTTGTAAGGACGGTTGCTCTCAGTCTTAACGGCGTTGCTCTTACGCGAGTTGTCGAACAGCGAATCCACAGCCTCTTGCAACATACGTTTCTCGTTGCGCAGGATGACTTCGGGTGCCTTAATTTCGATAAGTCGTTTAAGACGGTTGTTACGGATGATTACGCGGCGATACAGGTCGTTCAAGTCCGAAGTTGCGAAACGGCCACCATCGAGGGGCACCAGAGGACGCAGCTCGGGAGGTGTAACGGGAATCACCTTCAAAACCATCCATTCGGGTTTGTTAATATCTTTCGATGCACGGAAGGCCTCGATGATGTTCAGGCACTTCAATGCTTCGGTTTTACGTTGTTGCGAAGTCTCGGTGTTGGCTTTGTGGCGCAACTCGAACGACTTAGCATCGAGGTCTACGTTTTTCAGCAGGTTGTAGATAGCCTCGCCACCCATTTGTGCGATGAACTTGTTGGGATCATCATCGGGCAGCATTGCGTTCTCCTTGGGAAGTTGGTCGAGAATGTCAAGATATGCTTTCTCGTCCAGCAAATCCAATTTGCTTACGCCGAGCTCCTCTGCCGCACCGGCTTGAACAACCACATAGCGCTCGTAGTAGATGATGCTCTCGAGCTTCTTGGTGGGGATGTTCAACAGGTATCCGATCTTCGACGGAAGCGAGCGGAAGTACCAAATGTGAACTACGGGCACAACCAACGAAATGTGACCCATACGCTCACGGCGTACTTTCTTTTCGGTAACTTCCACACCGCAACGGTCGCAGACAATACCTTTATAGCGAATGCGTTTGTACTTACCGCAGTGGCACTCATAGTCCTTTACGGGACCAAAGATGCGCTCGCAGAACAGACCGTCGCGTTCCGGTTTATATGTACGGTAGTTTATCGTTTCGGGTTTCAACACCTCGCCGCTCGAATTCTCGAGAATCTCCTCGGGCGATGCAAGACCAATCGAGATGCTGTTGAAACTTACGCTTGCCTTATTATCTCTATTAATAGCCATAATTTGTTGTTTATCTGTTTGGTTCAACTGATAAATACGGTCTGTTATTGCAGTTTAACGCTCAGAGCAAGACCTTTCAGCTCGTGAAGCAACACGTTGAGTGACTCGGGGATACCCGCCTTGGGCAGGTTGTCGCCCTTAACGATTGCCTCGTAAGCCTTGGCACGACCCATAACGTCATCCGACTTGATGGTAAGAATCTCTTGGAGGATGTGCGATGCACCGAATGCCTCGAGTGCCCAAACCTCCATCTCTCCGAAACGTTGACCACCAAATTGTGCTTTACCACCCAACGGTTGTTGTGTGATGAGCGAGTACGGGCCAATCGAACGGGCGTGCATCTTGTCATCAATCATGTGACCGAGTTTCAGCATATAGGTAACACCTACGGTTGCCGGTTGGTCGAGTTTGTCACCGGTACCACCGTCGTACAGATAGGTCAAACCGTTCGAAGGAACGCCTGCCTGTGCAGTGTACTCGTTGATTTGGTCGAGCGATGCACCGTCGAAGATGGGGGTAGCAAATTTAACACCCAGTTCGCGACCTGCCCAGCCCAACACAGCCTCGTAGATCTGACCAAGGTTCATACGCGAAGGCACACCCAGAGGGTTCAATACGATATCAACAATCGAACCGTCGGCCAAGAAAGGCATATCCTCGTCACGTACGATACGTGCTACGATACCTTTGTTACCGTGGCGACCCGCCATCTTATCACCCACTTTAAGTTTACGTTTCTTAGCGATGTAAACCTTTGCAAGTTGGATGATACCGTTGGGGAGTTCGTCACCATTGGTGATATTGTATTGCTCGCGTTTAACTTGTGCGTCACACTCTTTCCATTTCAGGATGTAGTTGTTCACGATTTGCGAAACCAAACCATTGATGCGAGCATCGTCGGTCCACTTGTCGGTCATCACTGCAAAGTAGTCCATATCCTCCAGCATCTTCTTGCTGAAACGAATGCCTTTCGCATAGAGAACTACACCGTGGAAATCCTTGATACCTTGGCAGGTAACGCCGTTGAGCAGAGTCCACAACTTGTTAACCAAAGTAACTTTCAGGTCACCCTTAACAACATCGCCGTCAGCAGCAATTTTGTCCAAAGTTTGACGCTCGGCAGCTTTGCTCTTCTTGCTATCTTTGCCTACGCGGCTGAACAATTTGGTATCAACTACCACACCGAACAGCGAAGGTTGAGCCTTCATCGAAGCATCCTTAACGTCGCCGGCCTTGTCACCGAAGATAGCACGCAGCAGTTTCTCCTCGGGCGAGGGATCGCTCTCACCTTTGGGGGTGATTTTACCTACGAGGATGTCACCGGGTTTAACCTCGGCACCCACGCGGATGATACCGTTCTCGTCCAAATCTTTGGTTGCGTCATCGCTTACGTTGGGGATATCGCTGGTCAGCTCCTCGACACCACGTTTGGTATCGCGAACCTCCATAATATACTCGTCAACGTGTACCGAAGTAAACACGTCGTCGCGTTGGATACGCTCCGAAATTACAATCGCGTCCTCGAAGTTGTAACCCTTCCAGGGCATGTATGCCACTTTCAGGTTGCGGCCGATTGCCAACTCACCGTGGTCGGTCGAGTAACCGTCGGTCATAATTTGGCCTTGTTTAACCTTCTCGCCAATCTTAACGATAGGTTTCAAGGTAATCGAGGTACTTTGGTTGGTTTTCAGGTAACGAGGCATCTTGTAGGTGGTAATCTCGGGCTCGAAGCTTGCGAGAATCTCATCCTCAGTACGCTCGTACTTAACCTGAATTTGCGAAGCATCAGCGAAGATTACCTCACCATCCTTCTCGGCGGTAATTTGGATACGGCTGTCGCGAACAACATCCTTCTCAATACCTGTACCTACGATAGGTGCCTCACAAGTGATAAGAGGTACTGCCTGACGCATCATGTTCGATCCCATCAGCGCACGGTTCGCGTCATCGTGCTCCAAGAAAGGAATACAGCTTGCCGCGATAGATGCAATCTGGTTGGGCGCAACGTCCATCAGATTGATCTCGTTTGCAGTAACGGTGGGGAAGTCAGCCTCCAAACGTACTTTCACACGGTCGGGGTTGATGAAGTTACCCTCATCGTCGATGGGAGTGGTAGCCTGTGCGATGATCATTCCGGTCTCATCGTCAGCGCTGTAATATTGGGTACCCTCGTCGCCCAAAACAACCTTACCGTTTTCAACCTTGCGGTAGGGAGTCTCGATGAAGCCCATATCGCTGATTTTCGCATAAACGCAAAGCGACGAAATCAGACCGATGTTCGGACCCTCAGGGGTCTCGATGGGACACAGACGACCATAGTGGGTGTAGTGAACGTCACGAACCTCGAAACCTGCACGCTCACGCGACAGACCGCCGGGACCCAGAGCCGACAAACGACGTTTGTGGGTAATCTCCGACATCGGGTTGGTTTGGTCCATAAATTGCGACAACTGGTTGGTACCAAAGAACGAGTTGATAACGCTGGTCAAAGTCTTGGCGTTAATCAGCTCCATAGGAGTAAACACCTCGTTGTCACGAACGTTCATACGCTCACGGATGGTGCGGGCCATACGAACGAAACCAATCGAGAACTGGTTGGCCAATTGCTCGCCCACGGTACGAACACGACGGTTCGACAAGTGGTCAATATCGTCCAACTCGGCTTTCGAGTTGATGAGTTGAATCAAATACTTGATAATAGCGATGATGTCCTCTTTGGTCAAGACGCGAATCGACGGGTCGGTATCAAGATCCAACTTCTTGTTGATACGGTAACGACCAACCTCACCGAGGTCGTAACGTTTATCCGAGAAGAACAACTTGTCGATAACATCCTTGGCGGTTGCATCATCAGGTGGCTCCGAGTTGCGCAATTGCCTATAGATATAAGCCACAGCCTCACGCTCTGAGTCACAGGTGTCCTTTTGCAAGGTATTATATATAATAGAGTAGTCGATGCCGCTCGAACTCTCCTTGTGCAGGAGGATAGTCTTAGCACCGCTCTCAATGATCTCGTCGATGTGCTCCTCCGACAAAACGGTCTCGCGATCAACGATGATACGGTTACGCTCAATAGATACCACCTCGCCGGTATCCTCATCTACGAAGTCCTCATACCAGCTGGTAAGTACACGGGCAGCCAACTTGCGACCAATGGCTTTTTGCAGATTGCCTTTGGTAACCTTAATCTCGTCAGCCAGGTCGAAAATACCCAGAATTTGACGGTCGGTCTCAAAACAGATGGCACGCAACAGAGTGGTTACGGGTAACTTCTTTTTACGGTCGATGTAAGCATACATCACATTGTTGATGTCGGTAGCGAACTCAATCCACGAACCCTTGAAGGGGATGATACGTGCCGAGTACAATTTGGTACCGTTGGTGTGAGTGCTTTGACCGAAGAATACACCGGGCGAACGGTGCAACTGCGAAACGACAACACGCTCCGCGCCATTGATAACAAATGTAGCGCGAGGCGTCATGTAAGGAACGGTTCCCAGGTAAACATCACTCTCCTTGGGCTCGAACTCCTCGTGTTCGGGGTCGGTGCAGTATAATTTGAGTTTCGCTTTCAGAGGTACGCAATAAGTCAGACCACGCTCCAAGCACTCCTCAATCGAATAACGAGGAGGGTCAATAGAGTAGTCCAAAAACTCCAAAACGAAATTATTTCTTGTGTCGGTGATGGGGAAGTTCTCGTTGAAGACGCGATACAAGCCTTCGTTCTTGCGATTCTCGGGGGTAGTGCCGAGTTGGAAGAACTCCCTGAATGATTTAAGCTGAATCTCCAGAAAGTCAGGATATGCCATCCTGTTCTTTACTGTCGAAAAGCTGATTCGTTGGTTTTGCTTTTGTGTGGACATCTATCCAAAAATTTTGTTGAAGTTAATATTAACTCTTTCTGAATTCTCAGAATCTGCGGCCCTCGAACAACCTGATTACAAGAGCCTTATGTCGCAAAATAAGGGGGTCGGCAAACACACTGCGAGCCTATTCCCTATTTTAGACGCGAAAAGGCATAGAGCCTATTTGCATAGGCCCTACACCTGAACGTCTATTGAATAATAAGTATAAATTACTTAACTTCAACTTCTGCTCCTGCCTCCTCGAGTTGAGCTTTGATCGACTCAGCCTCCTCTTTCGAAACGCCTTCTTTAACGGCTTTAGGAGCACCGTCAACGAGTTCTTTAGCCTCTTTCAGACCGAGACCGGTAACCTCTTTAACAACTTTTACTACGCCAAGTTTAGCTTGACCTGCGTTTTTCAGGATAACGTCGAAGCTAGTTTTCTCAGCAGCAGCAGCCTCACCAGCAGCGGGTGCAGCAGCAACAGCAACAGCTGCAGCAGCGGGTTCAATACCATACTCCTCTTTCAGGATGGTTGCCAACTCGTTTACTTCTTTAACAGTAAGGTTTACCAACTCTTCTGCCAATACTTTTACATCTGCCATTTTATATACTTTTTAAATTGTTTGACTTGTGATGATAAATTAATTGTTTCTTTCTTCCAGACTCTTTACGAGGCCAGCAATTTTTTGTCCGGCATTCGACTGCAGAGCGCTAATGACGTTCTTAGCAGGCGATTGCAGCAACATAACGATATCGCCGATAAGTTCTTCGCGGCTCTTGATGTTGCACAGTGCTTCGAGGTTCTCGTCACCAACATAAACACAATCTTGAACGCTAGCAGCTTTCAGGATGGGTTTGTCGCAGCTCTTGCGGAACTCACGGATGAGAACTGCGGGAGCTTTTGCGGTTTGGGTGAACATGATTGCGGTCGAACCTTTCAACACGCCCATCAGACCTTCATCAGCTTTATCTACTGCCTCCAAAGCTTTGCCGAGCAGGGTGTTTTTAACTACTACGAGTTTAACATCGCTCTCGAAGCATTTGCGACGCAAGTTCGCGGTTTGCTCTGCATTGAGGGCCGAAATATCGGTCAAGTAGAAGCCTGCATATTGTTGGAGCTGCTCTGCCAAACCGTTGATAACTGTTTGTTTTTCGTTCTTTGTCATACTCTTACAATATTACTTCTTTACTTAACATCTACCGATTTGATATCAACTGCGATACCGGGGCTCATAGTCGACGACAGGTAAAGGCTCAATACATAGGTACCTTTCGATGCGGCGGGTTTCAATTTAACAACGGTGCTGATGAACTCTTTCGCGTTGTCGATGATTTGTTCGGGAGTGAACGAAACCTTACCAATCGAGGTGTGTACGATACCGTATTTGTCAACTTTGAAGTCGATCTTACCGGCCTTAACCTCAGTTACGGCTTTACCAACCTCCATGGTTACAGTACCGGTTTTGGGGTTCGGCATCAGGCCACGGGGACCCAGAATACGACCCAAAGCACCTACTTTGGCCATTACGTTGGGAGTACAGATGATAACATCAACGTCGGTCCAACCGCCTTTGATTTTCTCAACATACTCATCCAAGCCTACATAATCCGCACCGGCTGCTTTCGCCTCGCTCTCCTTGTCGGGAGTACAGAGAACCAATACGCGAACGGTTTTACCGGTTCCGTGGGGAAGGGTTACAACGCCGCGAACCATTTGGTTCGATTTACGAGGGTCAACACCCAAGCGAATGTCAATATCCACCGAAGCATCGAATTTCGTAAAGGTAATATCCTTCACAAGAGCGGCCGCCTCATCCAGCTTGTAGACTTTGTTGAAGTCCACTTTAGCTTGGGCTGCTTTTTGATTTTTTGTCAGTTTACTCATATGATTCAATTACGCTTTAAGGAAATTACTCGACAACGGTTATACCCATACTGCGAGCAGTACCGGCTACCATGCTCATTGCCGACTCAATAGTGAAACAGTTCAAATCGCTCATTTTGCTCTCAGCGATGGCACGTACTTGTTCCCAAGTAACTTGACCAACTTTCGAACGGTTAGGCTCTTTCGAACCCGAGCTGATTTTAGCAGCCTCTTTGAGTTGGATGGCTACGGGCGGTTGTTTAACGACGAAATCAAACGATTTGTCGCTGTACACCGTGATAATTACGGGCAATACTTTACCTGCCGACTCCTGTGTACGTGCATTGAATTGTTTGCAGAAGTCCATGATGTTGACTCCTTTCGAACCCAATGCAGGTCCAACGGGGGGCGAAGGATTAGCGGCACCACCTTTAATCTGCAACTTAATAAATGCAGCAATTTCTTTTGCCATAATCTTTCCTGGTTAATTATTCTTTTTCTACTTGTGTGAAGCTCAACTCCATAGGAGTCTTGCGACCAAATATCTTCACTGAAACGGTGACTTTCTTGCGATCAGCATCGATGCTGTCAACAACACCGGGGAAACCTGAGAAGGGTCCATCGGTAACTTTGACAGTCTCGCCAACACAGTAAAGTACTTCCATCTCCTCCTCGCCTGCACTGATTTCGTCGACACGGCCGAGTATCCTGCTTACCTCCTGAGGGCGCAGTGGGGTAGCATTCATTTTCTTGTTGTCCTCTTTGGTGTCTCCGAGGAAGCCCAGTACATTCGGGGTGTTGCGAAGGATATATGGAACATCGCCTGTAAAGATGCACTCGACCAATACGTAACCGGGGTACGATACACGCTCCTTGCTTACTTTCTTACCGTTACGAACGGTAAAGACTTTTTCGGTTGGGATAAGTACCTGAAAAATACGGTCTTCGAGGTGAAGGTGACGGATCTCGGACTCAATATACTCCTTAACCTTATTCTCCTTACCACCGATAGCCCGTACTACATACCAAGCCGGCTCTGCCTTTTGCTCTACTTGCTCCTTGTTGAGTTTTGCACGCTCCTCTTGGGGAAGCGCTTTCAGCTCACTTGCGGGCACTTTAATCTCTGTCATATCTACGTTAAACTAAATATGAAAGGGTTAATTAATAGAGCAGGCTGTAAATGGCCTTCATCAGGTTCTCGAACGCCAAGTCAATAACCTCGATACCAAGTGCGATGATTATGGAAGCTACCATCACAACAATGGTCGACGATTGAAGACTTTTCATCGACGGCCAAGCTACCTTCTGTACAAGTTCTTTATAGGATTCTTTGATGTAATTTATCAGTTTCATAACTGCTTTCTTCTCTTTAACAAGCAGGAGCAGAGAGATTCGAACTCCCATCAACGGTTTTGGAGACCGCTATTCTACCCTTGAACTATGCTCCTAAATTGCAGGGTCCTTTTACAGACCCTGCGCGGGTATATTCAATAAATTATTGAACGATTTTGGTTACTTGACCAGCACCTACGGTACGACCACCCTCACGGATTGCGAAACGCAGACCCTCGTTGATAGCTACGGGGTAGATCAGTTTCACGTTGATCGATACGTTGTCACCGGGCATTACCATATCTACACCCTCGGGCAGGCTAACCTCACCGGTTACGTCCATAGTACGGAGATAGAATTGGGGACGGTATTTGTTGTGGTAAGGAGCGTGACGACCACCCTCTTCTTTCTTCAGGATGTAAACCTCAGCGGTAAACTCAGTGTGGGGAGTAATCGAACCGGGTTTAGCAACAACCATACCACGTTTAACGTCTTTCTTGTCGATACCACGCATCAGCAGACCTACGTTGTCACCAGCCTCACCCGAATCGAGCAGCTTACGGAACATCTCAACACCGGTACAAGTCGAAGTCAGAGTCTTCTCATCCAGACCGATAATCTCTACGGGGTCACCAACTTTGATAACACCAGTCTCGATACGACCAGTAAGTACGGTACCACGACCAGTGATCGAGAATACGTCCTCAACAGGCATCAAGAAGGGTTTCTCGTTCTCACGAGGAGGAATGGGAATGAACTCGTCAACAGCGTTCATCAGCTCCATAATTTTCTCCTCCCAAGTGGGCTCACCATTCAGACCACCGAGAGCCGAACCACGGATAACGGGGCTGTTCTCATCGAAGTCGTATTTTGCGAGCAGGTCACGAACCTCCATCTCAACGAGGTCGAGCATCTCTGCATCGTCAACCATATCACATTTGTTCAAGAAAACAACGATGCGGGGAACGTTTACTTGTTTTGCCAACAGAACGTGCTCGTTGGTTTGGGGCATAGGACCATCAGTAGCAGCTACTACGAGGATTGCACCGTCCATTTGAGCAGCACCAGTTACCATGTTCTTTACATAGTCGGCGTGGCCGGGGCAGTCTACGTGAGCGTAGTGACGGCTAGCGGTTTGATACTCAACGTGAGCAGTGTTAATGGTGATACCACGCTCTTTCTCCTCGGGTGCGTTGTCGATCGAGTCGAACGAACGGAGCTCCGAAAGACCTTTGTTTGCGAGAACAGTGGTGATAGCTGCAGTAAGGGTAGTTTTACCGTGGTCAACGTGACCGATGGTACCAATGTTTACGTGCGGCTTACTTCTGTCAAATTTTTCTTTTGCCATGAGTGAAAAATATTAAAAATTTATAAAGTTTTTCTTTGTTCTTCTTGCGCAGTTTCTCATACAAACAACTACGTGACACATCCTCTTATGCATCACATAGTTGCGTTGTTTTAGAGCGGAAGACGAGGCTCAAACTCGCGACCCTTAGCTTGGAAGGCTAATGCTCTATCAACTGAGCTACTTCCGCAAAAAACGACACAGCCTCGCGGCCGGTCGTAACTTTGTGGGAGAAGATGGATTCGAACCACCGAAGGCGTAAGCCAGCAGATTTACAGTCTGCCCCATTTGGCCACTCTGGTATTCTCCCAAAACTATTTTCTAAAAGCTGAGCCGATGGAGGGATTCGAACCCCCGACCAGCTGATTACAAATCAGCTGCTCTGGCCAACTGAGCTACATCGGCATTTGTCGTTTTCGGAGTGCAAATATATGCACTTTATTTTAAACTACCAAATACAACCGATATTTTTTTTAGTTTTCTTGCGGAATAGTCGAAGAACCACTGATTCACCGCCCGAATTAAACTCGCTTGGCAAATCGACCACAAATGTACAACTATTTTGCGGATTACAAAATAGTAGACTGCTTTTTTTGCAAAAAAAACTCACAAATAGCTCTGAGGCCTACCTCTTGGTGTTTGGCTTCGACACACACAGGCGTTGCTGGCGATCGGCCACAAAGCGGGCGAAGCGGTGGTACAGAGCAACGTCATCGGCATTGGGCGAGTTTTTGAGTTCCCACAGCGCGCCTTCGTCCTGGTAGTAGGCAATCGGGCCGTCGGCCATACCCGTTTCGGTGAACACCTCCATATAATCCACAAGGCGGTCGGAGCAGTCGGGGTCAGGAGTGGAGGCCTTGACGGCGTGCATATCGTACTCCAGTTCCATAAACATATCGTGCTCCTTGGCAAACTTCACAGCATCGTAGAGTCGCTCGCGATAGACAACCCTGCGCGGAAAGGCGTAGTTGGGTTGGTAGTAGGCGGCATCGAATCCCATCTGCTTCCACTCGGCGGCACCTGCAGCATTATAATAAGGTATCCAGATGGTCTTCATTCCGAGGCTGCGGATGTGGGCAGTGAGTGTGGGTAGCATAGTAAGTCCCGAGTTCTTGTCCTCGGCCAGCCAGTAGAATCCCGCCAGCGAGAGGTTCTTAAACTTTTCCTGCGCAAAACGCTCGCGCACCATATCGATAAACCAGTGGCACGCCTCAATGCGATCGGCGGTGGAGTGGAAGTCGAGGGCGCGGCCGTTAAGTTCGCCCCAGTTGGTTTGGTCCTCGGTGGGCACGGGGATAAACATCACCACCTGACGTTTGTATTTAGGGCGACCAATCTCGCGCGCTACCTCTTCGAGTGCATTGTCGAGGTTGCGCACCGGAACTTGGAGCATAGTATCCACAATCTGTACCCAGTCGGCTTTGGTTGTACCGATTTCGTTGCGGGGGTGGGTCGGGCGGAAAGCGGGCTCGAAGAAGCGACCCGTGCCGGTGTGGAGCTCGAGCAGCAGGAAGGTATCGAACAGATAGTGAGTCTGCCCCGTCGAGTCGGTATAGGCTACGTGGGTGCGCGCCCAATCCTCGTCCCAAGCGATGGAGCGATAGCGGCTGCCGTAATAGACAAGATCCACGTCGTGCATATTGGCAACGTTTCGGGGGCGTGCGGCAGAGGCCGAAATGAGCGCAGACAGAGTCGCAATCAGTAGCAGGAAAAGGCGTTTCATATATATAATATATTTTAAAGGTATAGAATCGTTCCGCGGAATCAACCAAAGGAGGTCAGAACAGACGGCACGCTCCACTACAAATTTAAAACTTTTTTCGGAGTTTTCTTGCATCGAAATAAAATATCCTCTACTTTTGCGCCCACATTGAGCTATGGTGTAATGGTAACACAACAGTCTCTGGATCTGTTTTTCTTGGTTCAAGTCCGAGTAGCTCAACACCCCAAGGGGCCGTCCACTGCGACGGCTCTTTTTTTTGTGGGGTAAGGCAAGCGGCGTTCCCCCACCCGACCCTCGG
The DNA here is from genome assembly GCA_045613745.1 of Rikenellaceae bacterium. Lineage (GTDB taxonomy): Bacteria > Bacteroidota > Bacteroidia > Bacteroidales > Rikenellaceae > UBA940. Next base: position 174,951 of record JAZLBP010000010.1, read on the forward strand.
GCACAAAAAAGGTGGTCATCCCTTAAAGGACAACCACCTCAACTCAATGGGCAGGATAATTACTCCTCTATACGAGTCCAGTACAAAGTTACTCCCAAGCCCATAATGGTACCACGAAGTTTGAGCTTATCGGCAGTCTCAAACTGAGCTGTGGCATTAACTTTCAGACCTTTGGTGGGGTCATAGATTTTGGCTCCGCCCCACATCTTCTCGGCAGCGTCATAGCGCAGACCCTCAACCAGCAGGATGTTATCCACATCCACATTGCGAAGGGCTTTGTCGGGATTCTTCACATCCTTACGTTTGTTGCCGTTCTCGTCGTAGGGGTTCTCAACCCAAATTACTCGTGCGTCATAGGTTCCGTCGGCTTGTTTGGTCACTCGCACTTTACTCTTACTTCCGCCGCGGTCTGTGAGGTATGTTCCAACGATTTCATCAGCCTTGGTGTTAAGACCTTGACCGAACGCCACCATAGTCATCATAACTGCACAGATTGTCAAAAAAAATCTTTTCATAAGATGTTTGTTTTAGTGAATTTCACCAGCAAAGATAGTGGATTCTTCCGAAAAATCCAAACTACAAGGGGATACCCAAGTTGACATAGGTCAACACACCACGTCGATCGGAGGGCTTGGCAACGGTCAGTGTAATGGAGGTTGTCGAGCTGGCATTCATACGGATGGGCACCACATCCAGCGACACACTGCCGCCATAGGAGTAGAGGTTGTGCCAAGCATCATCAAATGTCTGGTAATGAGCATAATCCACGAAAGCCCCAACACGAATACGACGCAAGAACAGAATACCCGGAACACCCCAATCGGGATAGGCCACGGGGAGTTTGTAGTCCAGCGAAGTGCCTATATACTGCTTGGGCGAGAAGTTAAACTCGGCGCCACGCGGGAAAACATCCTTGACACGGAAGCCGAAAAGTCCATCGCCGGGCGAGGCCTGATAGGAGAATTGCAATTGGGTGCTGTGGTGTGCAGCAGCGCCAGGCAGATAACCGCGCGCGCTGACCAGATATGTATTGCGGAAGTTGCTATTTACGGGATTCGACACAAAGGCCGCCTGCAAGGCATAGCCCCACTTGGGCGCAAAGTCGCGGTGAGCCAAACGCACTTGATCGGCATAGCCAAGCGAGCCTGTCAGACGATAGACACCCGTAACGGGGCTGTCGCCCTGATAGAACATATCGTTGGTATAGCTAAATCCCAGCGAGGGGGTCAGTTGGCGCAGGTGGTAACCCGAGCCGAGCCACAAGGGTTGCGACACTGCAAGTGACACATTCAGAGCCTGTTTAAGCATCGGTAGAGGAGCGCCCTCGGGGCGATTATAGAGCAGTTGATTGCCGCCGCCATAGGTCGTTGCAAATGAGATTTTCGGGCCCCAGCCACTATAATCAAAGCCCACGCGATAACGGTGGCCAATGGTCTTGCCCCAACCCCAACTTGCGTAGCACACCATACTTGACAGCAGGTTTTGCGACATTATGGTAGCGCCCCAATGCAGATCGGGAGCACCTCCGTCAAGCAGCGTCAGGGGATTCATCTCCAACGGCGCCCAGCTATGCAGATTAATACCATTCAGACTCTTGCGATAGCGGCGAGCGGGAATACGAACTCGCGCCGCAGAATCAACCGCAGGCGTGATAATCACCGAGTCGAGGTTTATGACATTCCATTTGGTGGTGGGAGGGTTTACAAGATTGACGGGCAGGCGGCGATATGGCTGCTCGGTGCGAGTAGCAAGTTGTTGAACGGCAAGGTGATATCCCAAGCTGTCGTAGGTTGTGACAACAGCGCGCTCACCCGACGCATCGGGCGTGGGTTGGAACGAGCCGTAGGCTGACTCCGTAAGGCGGTATTCGGTGCGGGTGGCGAGGTCCAGTGCGTGTGCCTCGTCTTTACCCGAAACAATCGAGCCAAAGTAGAGAGTTCCGCCCTTGGCGCGTAGGTCGCTCATAGTGATGAATCGCGGTTCGGTAAGCTCCTCGTAGCCCGACCAATCCTCTTTGAGCGCACCAATCCAGCAGCCTCGCTGATCGACAGCCATAAAGTACAATCGGCGAGTGACATCATCCCACGCAAGGCCGCGAATCTCGACATCGGGGGCAAATTCGTAGCAGTGCAGTTCCTTCTCGAATCCGTGGCGGATGGCAAAATGGCCGTCGTAACTCCACGTTACATAGCACAAGCGGTCGTCGTCGGTGGGAGTCGGAAAAAAAACCTGATGGGGCGAGGCAACACTATACTTGCGGTTGCTCGAAATGTCGTAGAAACAGAGCTGGGAGTTCACCCTCTCCTGCCACACCTTCGAGTTGCGATACTCCGTCCAAAAGACTCTGCCATAGCCGATTGCGGGACGCGAGTTCACAACTCCCGTACGTTTAAGCACACGCTCGCTACCAGTGCGGACGTCGGTTATAACGAGGGCTGAGGTGTTATCTAAATCCTCTTTGAGCGCAATTACCGTCGAGTCATTGAGCCACTGCGGATGGGAGTATGTGGTATAGGAGTTTGTGGTGGTTGCAATCTTTCGCGCCGAGTCATCGACCTTGGGCAGCGAGTCCCAGAAGTTCTCCAAGTCATCGAACGTGCGACGCAGGAAGTCTGTACCCCACATACCATAATTCAGGCGGATGTAGATGGCGCGCGGGATGAGCAGAATGGGGAAGTTGGAGCTAAATCGCGATGTTCGGTCCCAAATGTCCTGTCCAAGGTTTTCGTATCCCCAGCGCGTCATTTGGTAACCCATTTTGTAGTGGTCGGGGATGTGGTATTTGTAGGAGCCGCAGAACCAGCGGTCCATTTTCCAGCGAGGGGTATCGAAATTGCGCATCGCGCGATACTCCATAGTGAACGAGGGTTGCAGCGCGCGGCCATAGGTTGTCATCTGGGTCTCGGCCATAACGGCATCGCCCTCCATAAACCACGGGCCCAATACAAGCGAACTGACAAGCAGACCCTGCTGACCCAAGATGTAGGAGATAGCCTTGATGGTCGAGCGGTCAACATTGTTGAACTGCACACTGTGGCGGTATTCGTGTGCAATGAGCTGTTTCATCCACGGCTCGGCAAATCCATCCACACCGGGGAACGAAACCAGCTCGATGCGTTTGGGGGCATAGACAACCATACCGTTCGAGATCATATTCTGCGTCTGCATAATCACAGGAGTGCGCGCAGGGCCTCGACTGAAACCATAGGAGATATGCGGGCGCAGGGTGTCCATCAGCAACAGAGCGCTGTGGGCATTGCGTTCCCAATAGGTGGGGTAAATGAGTTGAACACTGTCGGTACGCAGGTGATTCCATTTGATGCTCGACGGCGAGGCACCCCAGCTATAATACTGCGCAACAGCAGGCAGCACCGACCACAAGGCCAGCGCCACGCACAGCACTATTTTTTTCAGCAGCTTCACCCCTTATGCAAGTTATGTGAATTAACCTTTTTTGGTGCGAGAGTAGCCCTCTTTGAGCAGCAGCTCGGTAAGGCGGTCGCGCACATCACCCTGTATAATAATCATACCATCCTTGGCCGAGCCACCCGTACCAAGGCGACTTTTGAGCAGTTTACCCAGCGCTTCGAGGTCGTCGTCCGAGCCTTCGAAGCCCGCCACGATGGTTACGGTCTTGCCGCCACGTCCCTTGCGCTCGATTCTCACGCGCAGATTTTGGCGGTCGGGGGCAAGAGTTTCAACCTCGGGGGTATCATCCTCGGTGGTATATTGAAAGTCAGGCGAGGTGGAGAACACCACACCCAGACGTGCTTTCCAATCGTTGTTGCTCATAGTTGAAGGATTGTGTTATATAATACGGTACAAAGTTACACTTTTTTTTCAAGCCTTGCAACCCGCAAAGTGGTACATACTTTGCATAAAGGGTCGTTGCAGAAGATTATTTTGCAGGATTATTCAATTAAAATTTAGTGATTATGAAAAAACTTGTACTTGGATTGATGTTGATGGCAGCCGCCACCGCTTGTCAAGACCGCCACTGGACACCACAACAACGCGCCCGTCTGCGCGAACAAATTCGTGCCTACCGCGAGTGGAGCTACATCCAAAATATGAACGAAGCGGAGTTCCTGATGCTCACCGACGACGTGGCAGCGCTCATCGAAGGCAACTATGCCAACCTCACTGCATTCAACAACACACCCGGCTCGAACGACTCGATAACGACAGCCGTTGTGGGTGTGGTGGCAAACTACATCACAACCGATGCGCGCAATATGCGCTACTTGTTCCCCTACCACCACCTCGTACGCCAAGGCATACTGCCCGACGGAATGGGCCGCGAACACATCCGCGACTTCTATAAGTGTATGGCCTCGAAAATCAACAGCGGCTATGTGTCGATGGAGAGCTTCTTGTGGGCGGCAATGCAGAACAAGATTGACGCAACGATAGTGGGCTCAATCCAACGCGACTGCGCAGGTCAGGTGCTCGGCACATCGTCGGCCTTTGGCGAGGACACCCACGCCGAAGCGACAGAGCACACTCCCCACAAGGACAAACACGACAAGACCAAAGGCAAAGACGACAAGAAAAAGTCGGACGACGGCAAGGACAAACCCAAGACCGACGACAAAAAGGAGAGCAAATAGCTGCACGTTCGGGCGCAGCGACGGCGCAGAAGTCCGAATTTTGCAGTTTCGCAGATAATAATTAATTTTGTTGAATCATTTAATGCTTAAAAACAATGAAAGCTATTGAATGTGTGGGCGCTATCATCGGCGGAATGTTGGTGGGATGTGCCTGGGGAATGTTGTTCGCTCCCCGGTCAGGCGAACAAACACGAGCCGACATCAAACACTTTTTTGATGACGAACTCGAAAAGTACCGCGGCAAATGTCGCTGCATATCGGACAAACTCAAAGAAGAGGTGGACGATATAAAGCAAGCGGTTGCCACCGAAATGGCCAAGTAAAATCAACATTAACAGCAACGCTTAACCACTTTTTGTAAATGGAAAAACAGAAAAACACCGGCCCGCTTGGGTTTGTGAGCGAAGATGTCAAGGAGTACATCTCGCTGAGGATTAAATCTTTGAAATTAACTGCAGTCGAGAACCTTTCGACGTTTGTCAGCAGTGCATTTGGCGTGTTGGTGTTCGTGTTGTGCCTGATGGTCGCGTTGCTGTTGTTGACCTTCGGATTCACTCTCTGGTTGGGCGAGTTGCTGGGTAACCACGCACTTGCCTTTGCCATTGTCGGAGCATTCTTCCTTGTGGTGTCGGCTGTGGCCTTTGCGCTGCGCGACCGACTGATTGCCAACACAATGGTGCGCCAATTCAGCAAAATGTTTTTCTCAACCCGCCAATCTTCCGAGGACGATGAATAAAGGACGTTTCAGCGACCAAAGATTGGCGCAAATTTCGTCGCTCAAGGAGCTGCGAAACACCAAACAGAAAATCAACAACCGAATCGAGGTTTTGGAGGATAAATTCGAGCACAACCGCTGGTCGGTGCTGAATATCGAGGGCGCAATGCAGGGTCTTGCCAACAAGGTTGAGAGCGTACGCGAGGCGTGGGAGCGCATCACCGAAGCTGCACGCATTGTGCGCGAGAAGGGCGAGAAGTGCCTGACCAAAGCCAAGGAGAAAATCAAGGAGAAGGTTACCGAGAAGGTCAAAGAGGTTAAGTCGCGCGCAAAACGCACCAAAAAGTCGGCCGACACCGAGCCTAAACAACTTGCCGCCGAGCCCGCCGCCAAACAACTGCCCACCGCCGAGCCCATAGCACAAGAGGCCGCTGTCGAGGTAGTAGAGGTGGCTGAGGTTGCCATCGACACTCCTCAAACCGAGGGCGAGAACACCATCGAGGCCAAGAGCAAGTCGCGCCGCCGTCGCAGCAACCGCCGTCGCAAACCTGCTGCCAAGTCGGCAGAGAACACCGCTTCGGAGAACTAACCGCGACTGCCGAAGAGCCACACACACTTTAAGCTGTCCGACCATCGTGGTCAGGCAGCTTTTTTTACGCTTTTTTATGACTTTTTCGGCACCATCCACCAAACAAAACATTCGAATTAAAAGACATTTTCCAAAGCTCGCAACTCACTGTATATAATAATAATAATAATAATAATAATAAATTTGCGAACAAAATCGCTTGCGTTTCGTTCACAAATTTGCTACCTTTGTCCCAAATGCGTTGTTGATTATTAATTTTCACACAAAACGCAGCCGAATTTGATAATTTTTAACCTTTATAATTACTTCTCTTAATTTTTTAAAACTTAATTTCAGGCGCTATGGAAAAAATGAAAAGACGAGAGTTCCTTAAACTCAGTGGCCTTGGAACGATGGGCTTGTTCTTCGGAATGAACTTGGCTCACGCAAGTGAGGTGGCCGACAAAACGGTGGCTACAAAAACCGCCAAGAGCTATGTTGACAACTGGAAATCGCCTTGGCATCCCGAGGTGCCCAGCCGCTTGTGTGCTTTGACTCACGACTTGGCCAAACAAGGTCTGTCGGGTGAGTGGGGCGCCAAGATGATAAACGTAAACTGGGAGGAGAATATCCCTGCCGACTGGATGCCCCAACGTCGCTATGCCGCTGCGGCTATGAGCGTCGCCAAGAATGCGCCTCTGCGTATCGAGAAAGGCGAGCTGATTGTCGGCTCGGCAACTCTGATTGAATCAACTCTGGGCCGTGTGCCCGTCATCAACTGTCACGGCATCAACCACGTCACAGTAGGTTTCGAGCGCGTGATGAATATGGGTTACGAGGGCTTGCGCAAGGAGATTCGCGAGCGTCTGGCTACTGCCGACCTTGACGACTATGGTCGCGACCTCAACGAAGGCGCACTGCTGACACTGGATGCTATCGAAGTGTGGAACGACCGCAACATCGCTCTGCTCGGCCAAATGGAGGCCGAGGCTGACGAGGCCGAGAAGCCCTTCTACCGCGCACAAGCCGAGCGTCTGGCTCGTGTACCCAAATATGCACCCCAAAACTTCCACGAGGCTGTTCAGTCGTTGTGGACTACCTACGCCTTCTTCCGCCTGATGGGCGACTGGATGGGTATCGGCCGTATCGACAAAATCCTCGGCCCGTACCTCAAAAAAGATCTCAAAAACGGCACCCTCACCCTCGACGAGGCGCGCGAGATTCTGGCGCACTTCTGGATTAAGGGTACCGAGTGGATTGGCCACTACGAGACCTTCGGCGCTTCGGGTGACGCACAATTCTATCAAAATATCATCCTTGGCGGTATCGACAAGAACGGCAACGAGGTGACCAACGAGGTTACCTACTTGGTGCTGGATATCGTAGAGGAGCTCCATATCAGCGACTATCCCATCGCTGTTCGTTTGGGTCAAAAGACTCCCGACAAACTGATTCGCCGCATTGCCGAGGTACAACGCTTTGGTGGCGGTATTGTGTCGGTTTACTGCGAGGACACCGTGATTGCAGGTATGGTGAAGTTTGGTATCCCCTTGGAGGATGCACGCGAATATAGCAACGACGGTTGCTGGGAGGCTATCGTTCCCGGAAAATCGTCGTTTATGTACAGCCCCAACGATATGTTGCCCTCGCTGTATGCTGCGCTCAAAATGAAGACCGCCGAGCTGCCCCACTACCCCGACTTCGAGAGTCTGTACGAGGCGTTCCACGGCGAGCTCAACAACCACATCACCAAACTGCACGACCGTATGGACGGCTGGTGGAAAGACAAAAACCACCCCTGTGTGATGGCATCGATGTTCACCGAGGGCTGTCTTGAAAAGGGTGTATGCTACTCGGCAGGTGGTGCGACATATCCTATGCACGGCATCCACTTTGGCGGTGTGAGCGACGTTGCAAACAGCCTTTATGCTATCAAAAAACTCGTTTACGAGGACCAATACCTGTCGTTGGAAGAGTTTGTGGAGATTCTCAAAAAGAACTGGGAGGGCCACGAAACCTTGCGTCAGCTGATTAAAAACCGCTTTGAGTTCTACGGCAACGACAACGACGCGGCCGATGCAATGATGGCACGCGTGGTGAGCGACTATGGCGACATCGTAGCCAAGACCAAAAACCGCGCGGGCGTGATGCGTCCCTGCGCAATCTCGACCTTCGGACGCGAGATTGACTGGCGTATGTATCGTCCTGCAACTCCCCAAGGAAGCCGTTTGGGCGACATCCTCGCAACAAACTGCTCGCCTACCCCCGGCTCGGACCGCAAAGGCCCGACCGCAGCAATGAACTCCTACTGCAAAATCGACTTCACCAAAACCTCGAACGGCGCGGTACTCGAACTGAAAGTGCTCCCCTCGTCGGTTAAGGGCAAGGCGGGTGTCGATGCTCTGGTGGCTCTGATGAAGACCTTCCGCGACAAAGGCGGCTACTATATGCACATCGACGTGGTTGATACCGCGATGTTGCTGGATGCACAGAAACACCCCGAGCGCTATCCCAACCTGCCTGTGCGTGTGTCGGGATGGTCGGCACGTTTCACTACGCTGGGTAAAAACTGGCAGGATATGATTATCCAACGTACACAGCAGATGGTGTAAGGCCGTGGGCAGAGTTTTTGACATTCAACACTTCTCGACCGGCGACGGACCCGGGATTCGGACCACGGTATTCTTCAAGGGATGTCCCTTGCACTGCTTGTGGTGTCACAATCCCGAGTCGCAGAAGCCCTACCCCCAGGTGTTCTACAACCCCGCCAAGTGCATAGGTTGTGGACGTTGCGAACGGGCGTGTCCCGAGGGGCAGGAGCGTCGCCACTCTGTGGAGTGTGCCGATGCTTGTCCTACGGGTTGCTTGGAGCGCGTGGGCAGGGAGTGGAGCACAGAGGAGGTGCTGCGCGAAGTGCTCAAAGACAAAGCCTTCTACGACAATTCGGACGGTGGTATGACCCTTTCGGGTGGCGAGCCGCTTGCACAACCCGACTTCGCACTTGAACTGCTGTCGGCAGCAAAGGATGCGGGAGTACACACAGCAATCGAAACTTCGGGCTGTGGCAAAACAGCCGATTATCTGCGACTTATGCCCGTAACAGACTTATTTCTGTGGGATATCAAGGTGATGAATGAGGAGCTGTATGAGCACTACGTCGGTGGCGAGTTGGAGATAGTTATCGAAAACCTGCGAACACTCCACAAGGCGGGAGCGACCTTGCGCCTGAGGTTGCTCTATATTCCCGAGCTGCACGACCGACCCGATGTGTTGGCGGCAACCCGCGAGCTGTTGAGGGAGTTTGAGGCGGTGCCTTACGATGTTATTCCCTATCACCCCTACGGCAACTCCAAGCGCGAACGGCTGGATTTGGAGAAGATTACCTTCACGCAGCCTTCCGAACAGCAGGTGTGGGAGTATGGCGAGAAGTTGAAAGCCGCTGAATGATAAGACGATATACCTACAAAGAGTTGGGGCTGTACAGAGAATCTCTGTACAGCCCCTTTGATTTTAAGTTTGGGTAAATTTTACCCTATATATAAAGTTGGATGGATGTATCGCATCTCGAACTTTTGAAGTGTCTTAAAAAAAAGAAAATCGGCTACGGGTTACCCCGCACACGATTTCCTTCACTAACCTAAAACTACTAACCTTTATGAAACTTTGAATTTCGAGTGCAAAGATAAGGGCTTTTTTTGAACCGTGCAAGTATTTAGTAAATTATTTTAATAAAAAACTAAAAAAAATTAATAACCCCACTCGTCGGTCGAGCGAAAGAAATTACAACTCACAGAAATACAGCAAGATAACAAAAACACGAATTTTAGAGCAAATCGGCCTCGTAGAGCAGGATAAGTTGTTCGAGCACGCGGTCGCGCTCCTCTTTGTCGTACTCGTCCTTGAGATTATGGCCGAAAATCTTGGCAATACCCTGCCAGAAACCCGCAACGAAACTACCGCGGAACTCGCGAACGATGGCATAGGGACTATAATGGGTCTGGCGGTCGATGAGTCGGATAAGGATTTTACCCTGCGAGCGGGTCATACGGCCCAGAATAGGAGTGTACTCCTCCTTGATTTCGCGTTCGATGCGGCGGGTGTAGGCGCGTTGCTCCTTTTGTGTGGGCAGGCGCAGCAGCGAGTCCTCCAAGCCCAGCATCTTCTGCTCGGCAATCTGCGCAATGGGGTAAGCAACCTTCAAATCGCGAATAAGTTTGGCGTATTTGCGCAGATCGGCACCACGTTTGAAGCAATAGACGGGGCGCATATTGACAACCATTGTAGTGTCGCCGCGCTTGGACACTTCGTACCCGTAGCGCATAACCCCTCGACGGTCACGAAACTGGCTACTGACACGCGGAGTCTGTGCCGAAAGCGCAAAAGCGGCACACACCAACAAAAAAAACAGTGTCAATACTCTCTTCATCCGTCAAAAACAATTACCTTTGCAAAGGTACTACATTAACGCATAATTCCAATTCAATATTTTATGATACTTTCACCCGGATTGAAATTTACAAGCAAAATCACCGTAACGGAGTCACTTACAGCCGAAAAAATGGGTTCGGGAGATATGCCCGTACTGGCAACGCCCGCGCTGGTTGCGCTGATGGAAAATGCCGCCATGATGGCTGTGGCACCCGCACTCCAAGAGGGTCAAACCACCGTAGGAACTGCCGTAAGCACTTCGCACCTGAAAGCGTCGGCCGTAGGAGCCGAGGTGCGCGCCGAAGCGGAACTTACAGCCGTCGAGGGTCGCAAACTCACATTTAAGGTCAGCGCTTGGGAGGGAGATGCACTGCTGGGCGAGGGCGAACACACCCGTTTTGTGGTTGACCGTGAACGATTTTTGGCAAAACTCGTGTAAATTTACTATATTTGTAGCCGGTATATTAAGTTTTTAGCGAAGTGAAAACATTTAAGAGATTATTTTCGTTTGCCAAGCCTATCGAAAAGTACGCTATCCCGTACTTCATATATACGCTACTATACTCGGTGTTCAATGCCTTCAACTTTGTACTTATCGCACCGATTATCAACTCGTTGTTCGCAGACGGTCCTCGCGTGATTGTGCGTGAAATGCCCAAGCCCGAGTTGAGCAGCAAATTCCTGAACGAGTTTATCAACTACCAAATATTCTGCTTTTATGGCGAGCAGTACGACACAATGGACGTACTGTTATTCCTTGCGGGTGTGATTGTTCTGTCTGCTTTTTTGAGCAACCTGTTCCGTTTCCTCGGTCAGTGGACCGTCGAGAAGATGAGTATCAACTCGCTGCAAAAGATGCGCGACGCGGTGTTCCACAATATGGCACAGCTGCACGTCGGATACTTCGGTAACGAGCAGAAGGGCGACATCATCTCGCGTATTATGGCCGATGTGCAGGTGATGCGTTTCAGCATTATCCGCACATTGCACGTTGTGTTCCGCGAGCCGCTGCTGATATTAACCTACGTCTATGTGATGATTTCGCTGTCGTGGGAGCTCAGCGTATTCTGCATCATCTACCTGCCAATCGTGGCTTTGATTATGGGAAGCATTGTCAAACGCCTGCGCCGTCCTGCCAAGAACGCACAAGAGATGTTTGGCACTATGACTTCGGCTATTGACGAAACCCTCACGGGCATCAAGGTCGTTAAGGCCTACAACGCCGAGGTATTCTTCAACAAGCGTTTCAACACCGCCAACGCACAATATGCATCGCTGCACAAATGGATTGCCCTGCGCCAACAGTTGGCATCGCCTATGAGCGAGTTCCTCGGAATCGCAGCTGTGGGTGGAGTGGTTGTTGCCGGTGGCTATCTCATCACCAAGGGTGTGTTCAACGTGGGTGAGTTCCTCGCCTTTGTGGGTATCTTCTCGCAGATTACACGTCCCATCCGTTCGTTTACCGAGGCCTTCGCCAACATCAATCAGGGTATTGCCGCAGGTGAGCGCGTATTCGAGATTATGGACGCCGAGAATGCAATCCCCGACAAGCCCAATGCTGTCGAGATGACCTCCTTCGAACAAGGTGTAGAGTTCTGCGATGTGCACTTCTCGTACGACAGCAAAGAGGTTATTCGCGGCATATCGTTTACCATCCCCAAAGGCAAGACCGTTGCTTTGGTAGGCCCGTCGGGAGGTGGCAAGACTACCATTTCGGACATGATTCCCCGCTTCTACGACCCTCAAAAGGGTGCTATCCTGATTGACGGCACCGACCTTCGCGACTTCACCAAGACAAGTCTGCGCAACCATATGGGTATCGTATCGCAAGACACCATACTGTTCAACGACACCATCGAGAACAACATCCGTCTGGGTAACCCCAATGCAACTATGGAGCAGATTATCGCTGCGGCCAAAATCGCCAACGCCCACAACTTCATCGTCGAGATGGAGGAGGGTTACAACACCAACATCGGCGACCGCGGTATGAAACTCTCGGGTGGTCAGCGTCAACGTCTGAGTATTGCCCGCGCGGTGCTCAAAAACCCCGACATCCTGATTCTGGACGAGGCCACATCGGCGCTCGACACCGAGAGCGAAAAACTTGTGCAGGAGGCCCTCAACTCGTTGTTGGCAGGTCGCACCTCGCTGGTTATCGCCCACCGATTGAGCACCATTATCAATGCCGACATCATCCTTGTGGTGAAGGAGGGCGAGGTGGTCGAAAGCGGAACTCACGAAGAGCTGATGGAGCGCGACGGCCTGTATGCCAAACTCATCGCAATGCAACACCTTGAAAAATAAGATAAATACCATAAAACTATGAAAAACTTAATTTCGAAGATTTGGACTCTGATGCTGATGGCAGCGTTTGCCGCAGGCATCACCGCTTGTCAACCCACCCCACCCGATCCAGGAAACACTCCCACGCCCCCCAACACGGAGCTGGCTGTGAAATTTGTTAATATGATACATATGCCGTTCGATGTCATCACTTCGAGCGACAATGTGAATGTATCGGCAAAGATTTCGGTGAGCAACGGCTCGCTAAGCGAGGCACAACTCCGCTACACCGTTTCGGAAGGCCTTATTACAAGCGCTACCCAAAGTGTGAAGATGAGCAACGGCGGCGTAGGTATCTATGTTGCCGACATCCCTGCACAACCCGCAGGCGCTATTGTACGCTACTGGATTGCAGCCATTGGCACCAAAAACGATGGCGACTCGTTTGAGTGGGAGTCCGACCTTGGCAACTACATCATTGCCGAAGATGGTCCCTCGCAAGGTGACGACGAGCCCGGCGACGAACCCGTCGAGGTAGATCCCTGCTCGCTGGTTCGCCTGAACGAGATTTCGACAGGCGCATCGCTTGGCGAGTTTATCGAAATTTTCAACACCTCGAAAGAAGATGTCAACCTCAATGGAGTTGCTCTGTACAAAAACCGCGACTACGAGGAGCCTCTGATTGTGCTCGGCGACGTTGTACTGCCCGCCTACGGCTATGGCGTACTGTTTGCCAAAGGCATCACTGCCACACTCCCCGAAAGTTGTGTTAATCTGGGTGTAACCGACCGAGGTCTGGCAAGTTCACGCGCGCTGTGCGTGGAGCTGGGTCGCGACGCAGGCGCCACCATCTATGACGTCTATACCAACACCGTCAACCCCGACACCGACGCAACCGACTGGAACACCGATGGCGTGGAAATGGAGGCCAAATTCTTTGCCCGTTTCACCGACGGATGGTACTCGGCAGGCATCATCACCATGGGTGAGCAAAACCTCGATCCCGACACCAAACTCAAACACCAAAAGAACGTAGCTCTGGCTGTGTCGGACGTACCCTACATTGCAAACATCGCACTCAACCCCACAAGCATCACCGTAGGCAAGAGCCTTACCATCAGCGCTAATGTTTACAGCGACGCTTACAGCAGCATCAGCAAGGTTGTGTGCGCCGTAGGCAACAGTAATGTAACACTCGTAAAGGGCGAGGGCAACACCTACTCGGGCACCTACACATTCGGCGCCGAGGGTGAGTTCACCGCTACTGTGACCGCCTCCAACCGCGACAATCGCAAAAGCGAGTTGAGCCAAAAAGGAACCGTACTTCCCGCAGGTACCGTATTTGCATCGCAAGCTGCCGTACGTCTGAACGAAATCAGCACCGACCGCAAATATATTGAGCTGGTCAACACCTCGGAGAACCCCGTCAACTTGATTGGTATGTACATCGAGAAGAACAACGAGGATATCCTGCTCCACATCAAGGACAACATCATCCTCGAAGGTAAACAATTCGCTGTGTTGGCTTGCGGCAATAAAGATTACTCATCAAGTTCATACCTCTACCTCGGCTCGTGCGAGAAGGGTCTGTCGGGCAAGAAATCGCTGTGTATCGAGTGGATGGCATCCGTTCCCGAGAAGGTGCGTATCGACGCATTCTGCAACACCAAAGACACCGATCCCCGTCCGAAGGTTACCGTATGGGATGACGAAACCGGTTACGAGGTCAACATCTCGGACCTCACCGCAGGTCGCCGCCCCGATGGTCAGGTTGTCAACCCCAAATACCCCGAAGATTTGCCCAACGAGTGGCTTGTGCTGAACGAGTCAACCCTTGGCTACTCCAACGCCTCGGCAAGCCCCAAAGCCCGCCTGCGCAACCAAATGACCACCATCGCTCCCGTCCCCACCGACGAGTAGCACAACGTCATACAACACAAAAGGACTGCCGCCTTTCGCGACAGTCCTTTTTTTTTATAACGATACACATCCTCGCAGAGCAGAGGATGCGGTATATATTCAACCGCAGTTTTGTGATAGTCCTTATAACTCTTTCTCTACTATTGACAATTCGGGAAGATGATGCGATTGGCAAAGCCCCTATATTCACCTTCGAAATGCTCGCCATATTTTGCATAGTAAAAAGCCTCTACAACTAAAAGACTACGATGCTGACCAAAGTCGCAATGGACAATCATTTGTTTGTTCTCTTTATCGTAGCGAAGAAGTACCGCCACAGCCTGCGTGATATTCTCCCAGCCTATGTCATCCACCTCTTCTTCGAGAGGAGAGTGATAAAACTCAAAACGAGAGTTTAACCTATGTTCGCCCATCATTTTGAGTGCGAAAATCTTGCGTTTTTTTAGGTTTACTTTTGAGTTTCCGAGTAACAGTTTTGACCGTTTTTCGGGTACGGGAATTGCCGTACTGTGTCCACCTTAAATTTCTGTGCTGTAATTACTTATGCAAAGATAATAAAATTTTCTGAACTTGCAAAATGAAAGTGTGAGATGAGTCAAAAACTAATGCTCTCCGACTCAAATCACACTGCCAACTTTTCTCAAAAGTAAACATAGTTTTTGCGCTTACTTTCGAGGAGAGTCTGACCCAAAAATAGCCCGCCAAACCAATGGGTGTGGCAAGTATTCAATATCTATTTCAATGATTGTGTTTAACTCAAATTTGCCGTGGGATATGTAGGTATAGGCAAGCATGGTAGGTTTATATAAGAGATTTATCGTTTACCAAAATTCCAATCAAAAACATACTCCGCACCCTCTATGTTTATGACAAATTGTACCGACTCGCCCCTTATTCTCTTGACATGCACATATCCTGATATTGTTTCACCAGGATAGATCGTATTCTTTTTCAAATAACCAAGCCTTTTGATTTCTTGTTCTTCTGCCATAGCATTGCTAATATCAGCCATTCGTTGCTGAGAAAGGACTTGTGCTTGATATGCGGCACCAGCATCATAAGTTCTTGTATAAGAAGTTGATGTGCCAGAATAATTACCATATCCATATCCTCCTGAACCATAAGCGTAGGTACTCCCAGAATAATACGAATTTGTTGTAGAAGTTGAATATCCAGCATTTGCAGTTGACATACCTTCAGCCACGCCCATCAGTACTGCTGCCCAAGTTTGAGAACGATTTACCTTTTTCAGATATTCATCTGAAGACCAGACCTCAAGACCTGTAACAAATCCTTCTACATCTGTCGAAGATGCTGATATATTAACCACGGGGTCAAACTCGATTGGAATGATGGTGTTATTAGAAATAACAATATCTATACGGTGCCACTTGCCATAATCTTTAACAATAGTGTTTGTAAGTGCTATAATCAATCCATTCTTATTGAAAAATTGCCAAGGTGTGCCATCCTTGTAATCAGACTTTCTTTCTGTTATTGATGGCGTTTCCCAGATTGGCGTGTTATCTGCCAAGTGGAATTTTGTCAAATTACCTTCGGTATCTCCAACTACATAGTAGTCATACAAAGGTTTGCCTTCTGCATATTCAACTTGAAGATACGCCCCATTATCAAGAAATTCTGTATATAATCCAGATAATTCTCCGTTGAAATACGTTCCTGATTGTTTAATCAGTCCATCCTCTTTATATAGGCAAAAGGCGCCATTTAATACACCTTGCTGATAATTTCTAACAAACTCTGGTCTACCGTTTTTGAAATAGTTAATACACTCTCCCTCAAAAATAGTATTAGCATCATCCAATGAGTCTATCTTAATAAAATTACCACTACTTTGCAACTCACCAGAAACATAGTAGTCCCTAAATTGTTTCGTCTGCAAACTATCGGCCGGATAGTATGCAATGCGGTAAAAGTCGGCAAATGCCCGATTGGGTGCATATTTCCACTCTTTTGTGTAGTATAAGGTATCTATCTTATCTTGTGCATATATGCAATTTATAACACACAACAAACAAATTAAAGTAAGTAAAGACTTTCTCATAAGCCTAGGGTTATGTTTTGTTTAACTTTCACAAAGTTAGCATTTATTTTAATTCGCTGATAATTGTTGTGTAATAAACTTTTGCGATATGACCCAAAAATAGCCCGCCAAACGCTAATGGTCAGGCGGGCTTGAACGGGGTTGCGGAACCTATCGTCTCGGGTTGCATCCGCTGCGCTGAATCAGGTCATCGAGCATCTCAAGTTCCTTTTTCTTTGCCATAGTAGATTGTATAGTTTTATGTTTATTTACTCCAAAGGTAGCATTTTTTTGTAAATCGATGCAAGATTGGATGGTTTAACCCGTTTTTACCAAAAATTTAGGGAGTAGAGATGCCCACTCCTTACTTATAAGAGCCTTCCGTCATCGTGCCACTCGCCATACATAATGCCGTTGCGAGTGTTATCGATGAATTTCTGAAGGCGGCGTTGATAAGCTTGGGGATCTCGCTTGCGGATATTTTGGATATTGTCGATGCGAACTTGCACATAAAGCGCAGGCAAAGTTTGGAAATTCTGCCATACGGTTTTATTGCTTTGCAGTGCCGTGAGGACATCGTCGTCAATCTAAAAATCCATATTCGGCAATACCGCACGCCCCGCATCGGTCATAAGTCCCAAGCGCTCAAGTCGTCGGCATCGCTCCTTGTTGAGTTCGGTCCACGGGCTACGCTTGCGGCGAGGAGAGAATCGTCTCCACATAACGCCCTCGCCCGCTTTGATAGTGGAGTCAATCCATCCAAAACACAACGCCTCCTCCACCGCATCAAGGTACTGCAAGCCGTCCTCGCTTTTGGTTGTCGAAATCCATATCTCACGCTTTGTGGCGTGGTTTTCAATCAGCCAATCTCGCCACTGTTCACGAGAAGTTGTATGTAGTTTTTCGGTTATCTCCATTTTATCGGCTTATCTTCTGCAAAGTTAATAATTCTTGGCACAATTTTCGGAATATAGGTATGAGTTACAAATATTTCCGATATGAAGCAGAACGATAAAAAACATTTGACGGCGGAGAATGGTCGCCCCATCGCCGACAACCAGAACACGCAGACCGCAGGCGTTCGTGGGCCTGTGACGATGCAAGATCCGTGGCTCGTGGAGAAGTTGGCCCACTTTGACCGCGAGGTAATCCCAGAGCGTCGTATGCACGCCAAGGGCTCGGGCGCGTATGGCACAATCACCGTTACGCACGACATCTCAGCCTACACCCGTGCCTCGATATTCTCTCAGGTGGGCAAGAAGACCGAGTGCTTTGTGCGTTTCTCGACCGTGGCTGGCGAGCGTGGTGCAGCCGATGCCGAGCGCGATATTCGCGGCTTTGCGATGAAGTTTTATACCGACACGGGCAACTGGGATTTGGTTGGCAACAATACGCCCGTTTTCTTCCTGCGCGACCCGCTGAAGTTCCCCGACCTCAACCACGCCATTAAGCGCGATCCTCGCACGGGTATGCGTTCGGCAAACAGCAACTGGGACTTCTGGACGCTGCTCCCCGAGGCACTGCATCAGGTGACGATTACGATGTCGCCACGCGGTATTCCCGCCTCGTTCCGCCATATGCACGGCTTTGGTAGTCACACATATAGCTTTATCAATGCCAACAACCGTCGCACTTGGGTGAAGTTCCATCTGCGCACCTTGCAGGGCATCAAGAATATGACTGATGCCGAGGCGGAGGCTGTGATTGCGAAGGATAGAGAATCGCATCAGCGAGACCTTTTCGAGGCGATTGAGAGGGGTGATTTTCCTCGTTGGCAGATGCAGGTGCAGCTGATGACCGAGGAGCAGGCGAAGGAGTATCACATCAATCCGTTCGACCTTACGAAGGTGTGGTATCACGGCGATTTCCCGCTGCACGATGTGGGCATCTTGGAACTCAACCGCAACCCCGAGAACTTCTTTGCCGAGGTCGAGCAGGCAGCGTTTAACCCGATGAACATCATCGACGGTATCGGTTTTTCGCCCGATAAGATGTTGCAGGGACGCCTATTTTCGTATGGCGATGCACAACGCTACCGCTTGGGCGTGAACCACCATCAGATACCCGTAAATCGTTCTCGTTGCCCGTTCCACTCTTACCACCGCGACGGTCAGATGCGCACCGACGATAACGCCGGACGCACGATAGGCTACGAGCCAAATAGCTATGGCGAGTGGCAGGATTCGCCTGCCTTGAAAGAGCCACCTTTGGCAGTCAGTGGCGAGGTCTATAACTACGACGAGCGCGAACTCGATAGCGACTATTACACACAGCCGGGCAAGCTGTGGCGATTGATGTCAGCGGAGGATCAACGAGCGACTTGTGAGAATACGGCACGCGCAATGGGCGATGCGGAACTATTTATCAAACAGCGCCATATCCGCAACTGCCACCGCGCCGACCCCACCTACGGCGAAGGCGTCGCCAAAGCCCTCGGACTCTCCCTCTCCGAAGCCCTCACCGCCGAGGACCCCGCGCATCCAAAGTGGGATTGGAGATAATGTATATAACAAAAACAGGACTGCTTTGTTGGAGCAGTCCTGTCTGTTTTATGGCTCAACGGCAACTTTTATCACACCATCTAATTTATTCTCGAAAAGGTGATACGCAGCCTCGATGTTTATAATTATGCTTTTATATATCTAATAGCACCACGACTGCCAAAGGGGTAGTCTCTAACATCTGCGTTCATGTAAGGTGAGTCAAGGCAAACCTCTCCTTCAAAGCAACAACGAGGTTTTGAAAAGAGAGTACCATCCTCTGTTTGAAGGACAAATTTGTGCGATTTTACCTTGATGGCACATCTCACGACACCTTTATATACGCCGAGTACATAGTTAATATGTTCTGACCCATCTCTGCTGATACGCCAATATTTTCGTGTTGACTCATAAATATCAAATCTCTTATATACCCCTTTGGCCTTTGCTTGATTGTAACTTTGATTGAGATTTACCAAAAGTATATTGTCCCCATCCTGCACTTCAATCTTTGAGCAATCATATATGGCATTAATCTCATCAATGCTCTTGATGCCTTCATCCCATTGATGGTGACCTGCGATAAGATTTGTCAACTGATTATTATGATTGAACTTTGAATATGTCAGCATGTCTATCAAGGTTGACTCTACAAGAAGAGCCTCTCTCTTCAAGATTGTGGCGTATAATGTAGTGAATTGCCTCTTTCCCTTCTGATTTAATACTTCGGATGGTATCAAGTTTCA
Organism: Rikenellaceae bacterium; assembly: GCA_045613745.1. Lineage (GTDB taxonomy): Bacteria > Bacteroidota > Bacteroidia > Bacteroidales > Rikenellaceae > UBA940. The sequence goes on from JAZLBP010000010.1 coordinate 194,748, forward strand.
AATTGCAGGTTTTATCAACAATAGCTGCCGCTGCATGCTGGAACACTCTATTCCCCGTACCCTTACCAATGTAGAAAATCTTGTTATCTCTTGGATCAACCAAGGCATACACATAATAAGCCAATGCTTCTTTTACACTCTGCTTGAATTCCATATCTTCATTTATTATCTCTCTCCATACTTTTCTACCAGCTCCAGCTTTTTAATGCGTGAAGTGATGGCGCTCGGCTTGCGTTGGAAATATACCGCAATTTCTTTGGTCGTCGCACCCTCGCACCACATTTGAGTTAGCTCTAAATCGTCGTCTTCGCTCCAAGGTTGATAGGCATTGGGGTATTCCTGCTGGCAGGCATAAACCGAATAGGTCGGCACGCCCATAAGCTGTTTGTAAGCCTTCAAATACTTCTTCAATCGCTTCACATCCTTATCCGAAAGATACGGCAAGCGACGAATATCCATATTATCC
>JAZLBP010000011.1:0-46962 GCA_045613745.1 Rikenellaceae bacterium
TTGGTTGTTATAAATTGTTTGCTTGGGAGCAGAAACAAACTCCCTTAATGCAAATTTATAACAAATTTCGTTTAAGAACAAATAATTTGCTCCATTACCCCTCGGTCGAGACACCCCAAATACACTCCAATCCCACGCTACTTCGGGGCGGTTTTCGGCGGCGCGGAGGGCGCGGGCGCTTTAAAATTGTTTAAAAACTGTGGAAAAAATTTGTGGGCTCGAAAAAAAGCCTTACCTTTGCCGGACATTGTAATATAATTTATACACATGTACGTAATTGTAGAGATAGCAGGTCAGCAATTTAAAGCTGAGAAAGGTCGCAAGCTCTATGTTCACCGTCTTAAAGAGGAAGTAGGTACCTCGGTGAGCTTCGACAAAGTTCTGCTAACAGAGAACGACGGTCAGGTTAAGGTAGGCACACCTGTTGTAGAAGGGGCCTCAGTTAGTGCTAAGATTCTTAAACACCTCAAAGACGACAAAGTCCTGGTGTTCAAGAAGAAACGTAGAAAAGGGTATCAAACTTTGAACGGTCACCGTCAATATTTGACCCAAATCGTAATCGAAGAGATTGTTGCTTAATTAATTTAAAACCGTAGAAAGAAATGGCACACAAGAAAGGTGTAGGTAGTTCAAAGAACGGCCGTGAGTCGGAGAGCAAACGACTCGGAGTAAAACTTTTTGGAGGTCAGTTCGCTAAGGCTGGCAACATCATCGTTCGTCAGAGAGGTACTGTACACAACCCCGGCGAGAACGTGGGTATGGGTAAAGACCACACTCTGTTTGCACTGGTGGACGGAACTGTTGAGTTCGTTAAAAAAGCACCCGGCAAATCGTACGTTAAAGTTGTTCCTATGGCTGAGTAATCAGACAGGCGAACTTCTAAAAAGCACTTAATTTAGTGACTATCCCATTCGGGGTAGTCACTTTTTTTTATGGAACATACACAACACGGCATTTACGGCCGCAGACCGATGGGTTTGACTACAGCCCTTTCTCTCAAAAGTTGTGGGTATTGAGCGGTAGAGTGGCACTAAAAGAAGCTATGCTCCCTCGCCCCTCAAAAGTACATTTACACGTCATTTAATCACTCTCTCTCCATCTCGCAAGCAAACACTCCCCCCACTCCGCAAAGGTCCAAACACAGCGCCACACCGCACCACAACACCGACCGCCCAATCATCACCCAACAGCCACACAACAACCACCCAGCAGCCGCACAAAACAATAAAAAAAGGACCGTCCACAAGGGACAGTCCTTTTTCTTAATATTGAGTGTAATCGGAATTACTCAACCGAAGGAGTACCACCGCCAACAGCTACGCCGTTGCCACCATACGAAGGAGTGTTGCCACCGAAACCGATGTCCTCACCTTCCTCCTCGCCACCTTGCTCAACGTCGCTCATACCAAGACCGCTGGTGTAGTAAGCGTAAACGGTAGGAACGCCGTCTTTAACGATAGCGAAAGCGATGATGTGACCACCCCAAGTAGCATCGTACTCCATCAGGTAGTTGAAGGTGTACTCTTTGCCAGCCTCAACGATGCGGTATGCACCAGCCTCGCTCGAAGTGGGCTCACCATCTGCAAACAGAGCAGCTACCATCGAGCTAACCTCGTTGGGTTGAGCCGAGTCACCCAGGTTGAGCAACCAAGCGGTACCCTCTGCAGGCAGGTTCGATACGCTCAGGGTTGCGAAACCGTCACCCATACCTACTTTGTCAGCAACCAGAGTCATTTTGGGAGCCTCAACAGTAGCCGAGCCACCACCTACGCTAGTCAGACCTTGACCACATACGTAGTAGCTAACTACGGTAGGAACGCCACCCTCAACGGTTACGAGAGCAACGATGTTACCACCCCATTTGGCGTCGTATGCGAACATATAGTTGAAGGTATAGTCGCCGTTAGCAACTTTGCGGTAAGCACCTTGTGCGCTTGCGTAGGGCTCGTCGCCATCCTCGAACAGAGCAGCAACATCCGACTCAACGTTCTCGATCAAAGCCTCGCTACCCAGGTTGAGCAGCCAAGCGTTTTGACCCTCAGCCAAACCGCTAACGGTCAGAGTTACGCTTGCCGAAGTCTCGTCGCTCAGGTCCTCCGAAGCGATAGCCATAGCTGCGCCACCTACGACAGGCTCGTCGTTGCCACCACCTTGGCCAATCTCTTGGTCACCGTTAGCAACACCTGCACCAGGGCAGTAAGCTGCAACGATATAGGGAGTGTTGTCGTGTACCTCAACTACAACGATGTTGTAAGCGTACTCAGCCCATTGAGCGTCGTAAGCCTCCATATATTGGTACGAGAACTCTTGGCCCTCTGCGGTAACCTCTTTAACTGCGCCGCTAATGCCATCAACAGTACCATCGTACTCTGCGAAAGCCTCAGCAACCATAGTTGCGAGTGCCGAAGGAGCACCTTGGATACGCAAGATATAGGTTTTCGCGCTACCTACGCCAGCTACTTTAACGGTAGCCGAAGCAGCGGTAGGATCGGTTACGTCCTCTGCGAGAAGCTCCAAAGTAGCACCTTTGTACAGACCGGTGTAAACCTCAGTGCCGGGTTGAGCGGGGCCGTCGCCACCCTCAACTACGGTACCTTTGTCGCCGCTACCAGCCAGGTAGTAGTCAGCCAGGATAGGAGTACCGTCGTTCGAGATACCTACAACAGCCAGAACGTTACCACCCCACTCCTCGCTATAATTGATAAGGAATTGATACTCTACAACTGCGCCAAAAGTAATCTCTTTTGCCAAGCCGCCAATCATACCGGTCGAACCAAACTCAGCGAAAGCCTCCATAACTTTGGTTGCGATGTCAGCCTCTTTGGTGTCGTCAGCCAGACGGAGTACCCAACCGAACTCAAATGCATCGTTAACTTTGGTAACTTGAACTTTTGCGGTAGTCATACCGTCAGCGTTCGAAGTCTCTTTAACGTTGATGATAGCGTCGCCAGTAACCTCCAACGAAGGAGTCTCATCATCTACGTTTTTGTTACCTGTACCAGCCAGGTAGTAGTCGCTTACGCTAAATTTGCCATCGTTATCAAGAACAACAACAGCAACTACGGTACCACCCCACGATGCGTCGTAAGGAATCATAGTCTCGTATGCGAACTCCTCACCCTCAGCAAAGGTCAGCTCTTTAACAGCACCATTGATGCTCTCGGTACCCAGCTCTGCATCCCACTCTTGGAGGTTCTCCTCAACCGAAGCAACGATATCTTTCTCGAATGCCTCGTTGAAGTACATCAGCCAAGCTTTTGCAACGTTCTCCGATTTCTCTTTAACGCCAACAGTAGCAGCCACAGCCTCAGAGGTTACGCCACCCTCTTTAACAGTCAGGGTAACAACACCGGTACCGGTCATATCAACTTTCGAACCTACCTCTGCCTCAGCTTTGGTTTGGTAGTACTCTTGCTCTGCATTCCACAGTTTAACAAGGTTGGTCAGTGCGCCGGGTTTGCCCTCTGCGTCGAAAGCAACACCATAAACAGCGTATTGGTCACCGGGAGTGTAAACCTCCGACTCAACTACAACTTGACCGTCAACTACCTCGAACTCATCCCACATATAAGCAGCGTCGTCCGAAATCATAATGAAGTCGAGAGTCGATTTGTTGTTGTTATAGTCAACTTTGGTGGTGAAGTAGATACGAACTTTCTTCGCGTCAGCGTTGGTAGTCAGGGTATAGTTCAGAGCATACAGGTCGGTTTGCTCCTCGAAAGTAGCTGCGGTGAAAGCAGCGCTACCGGTCAGCTCGGGACGTTTGGTGTGGAATTTCTCATAAACCACTTTACCGATTTTACCGTCTTTGATAGCGATTGCATAAACGATGTAGTCGGTATCGATACCCATATCGTGAGTGAAGTGGATAGTTTGGTTACCATAGAACATGGTGGGAACGCTTGCAGCATTAGCAACCAAGAAAGCTTTGATCTCGTCGTCGGTCATATTGTTTGCGTCGAAACCAGCGTCTTGGGTGTTCACAGCCAGACGGGTACCAGTGATGATACGGCACTCGGTGGGAGCGGTGAAGGTTGCAGTAACGTCGGTCATACCGATGTTATCAACGGTCATTTTGAGGTCAACGTCGCCGTTAATCTCAGCTGCGGGAGCGGTGAATTGCTCGGTGTAAACTTTGTAGTTACCCTCTGCATCCTCGGCGTAAACAGCAACAGTGTACGACATACCCGAAATGATAGGAATACCTGCGTTACCCTCTTTGGTGATAAGACCATCTTTAACCAAGTCCATCTCGGTCCAAACCTTGCTGGTGGTAGCCGAGTTGTATTGAACGTAGGGGTAGCTCGAGTTGGGGTTCAACGAACCTTTAGCAGCGGTGATAAAGCGGTTCTCGTTGTAAGCCTCGGTAAATACAGCACCAGCAACGTAGCGTACGCACTCTTTGTACTTTTGTACGTCTGCGTCAACGCTCAGCGAAGTGATGTTTTTGATCTCCAATTTAACCAGCTCGCCATTGCCGCTAACCTCCTCATCAGCTGCGGGAGCGTCGAAGGTTTTAGCAACTGCATCGCAAGCCTCACCTGCCTCGTTCTCGGCGTAAGCCTTGAAGATGTACGATTTACCAGCCTCGATATCCAAAGTCAGAGTCGCAACCTCGTTACCCTCAACCTCGGTGTAGTTAGGCTCAACCTCTGCCAGAGTAGCCTCATACAGAGCGTAGTACCATTTTGCGGTCTCCTCCGAAGGAGTAACGGTTACAACTGCTTTCAGGGTCTCTGCACGAACCTCAACGTCGCTAACCTCGATGCTTGCAGCGCCTGCAACGGGAGCAGCGGGGCCGTTGAAAGTTACGCTAACCTCTTGGCTGTTACCTGCAGCGTTGGTAGCATAAGCAGTGAAAGTGTACTCGGTGTCGTACTCAACGTCAACAGTAACAGTAGTTTTTGCATTACCGTTAACTTTGGTGTACTCACCTGCAGCCTCTGCGGTGTCAACTTTCCACGACCAGCTTGCAGCGGTAGTCGAGGGAGTTACCTCCACAGATGCAGTCATAGTCTCGGCGTCAACGACAGCCTCGGCTACGCTAATGGTAGGTTTTTGAACCTCGGGGTCGGGCTCATTACAACCTACGACGCTCAGCAACACGGTTGCCAACAGCGCCCACATCATTGTAAATTTTTTCATAGTGTGTTTTGTTAAATAAAAAATTGTTGATTCGTTTTATTCTCTGTTCATTCACTTGCATTCGCTTTCGTTTTACATTGTTTCTACGAATAACATAGTGATAGTGTGCAAAGATAATCAAAAAATCAAAAGTTTATGCATTTTTCAACATTTTTAAATATATACAGAGGAAATTTATGCTTTTTCAAGAAGAGAATGGGAGTATTTGCGCTCCAAATCCGCCAAGGGCACCAACATAGGCACAAAAAAAGGACTGCCCGACCTTTGGGGTCAAGCAGTCCTAAAATCCTGAAAATAAATTCAGATATTTCCATATTTCAAAGAAGTTGTATAACGAGGCAGATTCAAGGCTTGCGAAGTTTGACAAACCGCAGCATACTATGACGTATGTGAGGATTTGGCAAACAAGCGTAACGCAGAATATGCCTTGTTAGACGACTTCGACTACCAAGCGAACAAGGGGTACTCTGCCATCATAGCATTAACCTCGGCGCGAACGGTAGCGATATTCTCCTCGTTCTCGTGGTCAGCAAGTACGCGATCGATCAACTCAACAATCTTGTCCATTTGCTCCTCTTTCAGACCACGGGTAGTGATGGCAGGTGCGCCAAAACGCAGACCCGAAGTTTGGAAGGGCGAGCGGCTGTCGAAGGGAACCATATTCTTGTTGGTGGTGATGTCGGCAGCAACAAGCACGCGCTCGGCAACTTTACCGGTCAGCTCAGGGAACTTGGTGCGCAGGTCAACCAGCACGAGGTGGTTGTCGGTACCGCCACTAACGATTTTGTAACCACGTTTGATAAACGCCTCGGCCATAGCGGCAGCGTTTTTCTTAACTTGGGTTTGGTACTCCTTGTACGAAGGCTCCAAAGCCTCGCCGAAAGCAACAGCTTTAGCAGCGATAACGTGCTCCAGAGGACCGCCTTGGATGCCGGGGAATACTGCCGAGTTCAGCAGAGCCGACATTTTGCGAATCTCGCCTTTGGGAGTGGTTTTGCCCCAAGGGTTGTCGAAGTCTTTGCCCATCAGGATGATACCACCACGGGGGCCACGCAGGGTTTTGTGAGTGGTCGAGGTCACGATGTGAGCATATTTCACGGGGTTGTCGAGCAGACCTGCTGCAATCAGACCTGCGGTGTGAGCCATATCAACCAACAGCAGAGCGCCTACTTTGTCGGCAATCTCACGCATACGTTTGTAGTCCCACTCGCGGCTGTAAGCCGAAGCACCACCCACAATCAGTTTGGGTTTGCACTCCAAAGCCAGAGCCTCCATTGCGTCGTAGTCGATAGTACCGGTAGCCTCGTCGAGCTTGTAGCCGACAGCGTTGAAGTACATACCCGACATATTCACAGGCGAACCGTGCGACAAGTGACCACCATGCGACAAGTCAAGACCCATAAAGGTATCGCCGGGGTTCAGGCAGGTGAAGAATACAGCCATGTTAGCTTGTGCACCCGAGTGAGGTTGCACGTTTGCATACTCTGCGTCGTAGAGTTTGCACAGACGCTCGATGGCGAGTTTTTCAACCTCGTCAACAACCTCGCAACCGCCATAGTAACGTGCAGCAGGGTAACCCTCGGCGTATTTGTTGGTCAACACCGAGCCCATAGCAGCCATCACTTGGTCGCTCACAAAGTTCTCAGAGGCAATAAGTTCGATACCTTTCATTTGACGACTGCGCTCCTCGGCAATCAGGTCAAAAATCTGTTTGTCTTGTGTCATAATATGATGAGTTATTTCGTTTCGCACTGCGAAAATAGTAAAACTTTCCAAAAAAAGCGGTATCTTTGGGCCGATAATTTTTATTTTTATCTGAATATGGGTTTATTAACAGGCAAAGTGGCCCTCATCACAGGAGCCACACGAGGCATCGGTAAGGCTATCGCATTGCAATTTGCAGCCGAGGGTGCCGACATCGCATTTACAGGTCGTGCCATTGACGAGAACAACTTGGCCACCACCAGAGAGATTGAGGCGTTGGGTGTAAAATGCAAAGGTTATGCCTCCAATGCAGCGTCGTTCGACGAGGCGCACAAAACCGTTGAGCAGGTGATTGCAGACTTCGGTCGCATCGATATTCTGGTCAATAACGCAGGCGTCACTCGCGACAAACTTATGATGCGTATGGGCGAAGAAGATTGGGACGCAGTGTTGGGTGTCAATCTCAAATCTGCCTTCAACTTCATTCACGCAGTAACTCCCCTTATGGCTCGCCAACGCAGCGGCAACATCATCAATATGTCGTCGGTTGTGGGCGTTTCGGGCAACGCGGGTCAGTGCAACTACTCGGCCTCGAAAGCGGGTATGATTGGTCTTACAAAGAGCATCGCCAAGGAGATGGGTCCGCGCGGAATTCGTGCCAACGCCATCGCCCCCGGCTTCATTGCTACCGATATGACCAACGCCCTGAGCGAAGAGGTTCGCACCGAGTGGGCAAAACAGATTCCAATGCGCCGCGGAGGTACTCCCGAGGACGTTGCAAAAGTTGCTCTGTTCTTGGCGAGCGACCTATCGCAATACGTTACGGGTCAGACTATTAACTGCTGCGGCGGTATGAATATGTAACAACGCCACCGACAAAGGGCAATGGCCTTTGGTTAATTTAAAAATCCGAGATTTCCGTCACACGAAATTTCGGATTTTTTTGTATGTAGAAATGTTTGTTTTGACGAAAAATTCATAACTTTGAACTCAAAATCAAAACCGCTATGAATATCATCAAAACCATTTGGCGTAAAATCTACCCCACACGCCTCAAATATTGGTTTCGCAGTCGTCAAATTATGAGCACCCGCCGACGCACGCTCTATGAAATCGACAAGGCACTACACTTCAACAGCGCAATCACCGACAGCAAGTGGCTTCGCAATAAGGGATTTACCCCGGGCGGATGCGCCGCCGACTATGGTGCGTTGCTCTCTATCTTCAAGGTACTCAACATTATGCAGCCCGAGCGCACGCTCGAATTCGGACTCGGACAATCCTCCAAACTAATCCACCAATATGCCGCCTATTTCGGCAAGTCAGCAGTGACCGTCGAGAGCGACCCTGTGTGGACCGATTTCTTCCGCCGTTCGATTGACGAGGCCTACCCCGTCAACGTGAGTTTCCACCCCACCGAGCAAGTGACCTACAAAGGCAAAAAGACGCTGGCTTACACCAACTTGGAGAGTATCACCGCACAAGGCCCCTACGACTTTGTGTTTGTCGATGGCCCGTTCGGCTCGAAACACTACTCGCGTTCGCAAATTCTGGGAATGTTGCCCGACGGAATTTCCGACAACTACTGCATCATAATTCACGATATGGAGCGCTATGGCGAGCAACAAACCCTGGAAGAGGCTGTAAAAATCCTCACCAAAGCGGGCAAGGAGCCCGTGGTGCGACTGTTCCACGGCGAGAAATCGCACGCAATGTTGTGCAGTCGTTCACTCTATTTCCTGACCACCGTATAGGGTTTTACCCTACCCTCCTCGAAGCGGTCTTCAACCCGCGTCAGGGTGACGTTGTCGAAAAGAAAATGCCTTATTTGGGCTAAAAATGGCCTTAAAATCGAGAAAAATGCAGAAAAATCGATTTTGAGGCCCTTTGCTTTTTGATAAAATCAAAAAAAAGCGTACCTTTGAGCGATTTATGGACACACCTGTTCTGTAAATCACTTGAACGGAATATTCTAAGAAGCAAAAATATGGAAGAAATCAATCACGGAAAGATAACCCCCATCAACATCGAAGATAAGATGAAGGAGTCCTACATCAACTATTCGATGTCGGTTATCGTTTCTCGCGCACTGCCTGATGTCCGCGACGGACTCAAACCGGTTCACCGCCGTATCCTCTACGATATGAGCAACGAGCTGAACCTCTACTCCGACAAGCCCCACCGTAAATCGGCGCGTATCGTCGGTGACGTGCTCGGTAAGTTCCACCCCCACGGCGACAGCTCGGTTTACGATGCAATGTGTCGTCTGGCACAGGACTGGTCGATGCGTTACCCGCTGGTCGACGGTCAGGGTAACTTCGGTTCGATGGACGGTGACAGCCCCGCTGCGATGCGTTACACCGAGGCCCGTATGCGCAAAATCACCGACGAGGTGATGGCCGACATCGAGAAGGACACCATCGACTTCACCAAAAACTTCGACGAGTCGATCGACGAACCCACCGTATTGCCCACCAAGATTCCCTTGTTGTTGGTAAACGGTGCAAGCGGTATCGCCGTAGGTATGGCTACCAATATGGCACCCCACAACCTGAGCGAGGTGGTGGACGCTTGCTGCGCCTACATCGACAACCGCGACATCACCGCCGAAGAGCTGACTCAATACGTTAAAGCACCCGACTTCCCCACAGGTGGTATCATCTATGGCTACGCAGGTGTTAAGGAAGCTCTCGAAACAGGCCGTGGCCGCGTCATTATGCGTGCCAAGACCGAAATCGAGCACACCGAGAGCGGCAGAGAGTGTATCGTAATCACCGAAATCCCCTATATGGTCAACAAAGCCGATATGATCAAGAAAATCGGCGAGCTGGTTAACGAGAAGAAAATCGAGGGCATTTCGTACATCAACGACGAGAGTGACCACCAAGGTACACGCGTTATCATCATCCTCAAACACGACGCCGTTGCAAGTGTTGTACTGAACACTCTGTACAAATACACCCAACTGCAATCGTCGTTTGCGGTGAACAACATCGCACTGGTAAACGGCCGTCCGCGTCTGCTGAACCTGCGCGATATGATTCACTACTTTGTGGAGCACCGCCACGAGGTTGTGGTACGTCGCACCCGCTTCGACTTGCGCAAAGCCGAGGAGCGTCTGCACATCGTGCAAGGTTTGCTCATCGCCCAAGACAACATCGACGAGGTTATCCGCATCATCCGTGCGGCAGCTACTCCCGATGACGCAAAAGCAGGCCTGATGGAGCGCTTCGGTTTGAGCGAAATCCAAGCTACCGAGATTGTGAATATGCGTCTGCGTGCACTGACAGGCCTGGAGCGCGGCAAACTCGAAAACGAGCGCAACGAGTTGGAGAAACTCATCGCCTACCTGAACGACGTGTTGAACAACGTGGATATGCAGTTCGGAATCATCAAAGACGAACTGTTGGAGATCAAGGAGAAATACGGCGACGAGCGTCGTAGCGAAATCGTTTACGCAGCCGAGGAGTTCAACCCCGAGGACTTCTACGCCGACGATGATATGGTTATCACCATCTCGCACTTGGGCTACATCAAACGTACCCCGCTGACCGAGTACCGTCTGCAAAACCGCGGTGGTATCGGTATCAAGGGTAGCGCAACCCGCGACGAGGACTTCATCGAGCACATCTATGTGACCACAATGCACAACACGCTGATGCTGTTCACCGAGAAGGGTAAGTGCTTCTGGTTGAAAGTTTACGACATCCCCGAGGGTACCCGCACCTCGAAGGGCCGCGCAATCCAAAACATTCTGGAAATCGAGCCCGACGACAAGGTTAGAGCATACCTCAACGTACGTTCGCTCACCGACGAGGAGTTTATTAACAACAACTACATAATAATGTGTACCCGTCAGGGCGTTATTAAGAAAACAACCCTCGAAGCATACTCGCGTCCCCGTACCAAAGGTATCTACGCAATCACCATCAAGGAAGGCGACCAACTGTTGGAGGCTAAACTCACCAGCGGCCAAGCCGAGATTATGATTGCAACCAACGAGGGTAAAGCCATCCGTTTCAACGAAAGCACCGTTCGTCCCATCGGCCGTACAGGCGCAGGTGTTCGCGGCGTAGCGTTGGAGGATGACCAATATGTAGTAGGTATGATCTGTATGGAGCCTGGCTGCGGCAAGGATGTGCTTGTACTCAGCGAGAATGGCTACGGTAAACGCACCGACCTCGAAGAGTATCGTATCACCAACCGTGGTGCCAAAGGTGTCAAGACCATCAACATCACCGAGAAGACAGGTAACCTGATTTCGATTCAATCGGTGGATGATGAGTGCGACCTGATGATTATCAACCGCAGCGGTATCACCATCCGCACCGCCGTATCGGGCATCCGTATGGCAGGCCGTGCAACCCAAGGTGTGAGAATCATCAACCTGCGCGACGGCGACAGCATCGCATCGGTAATGGCAGTTCCCCGCAGCGAAGAGGAGGATGCCGAAAACTCCGAGGGTGTAGTAACCGAAGGTGCAACCACCGAGGGCGCAACCGCCAAGGTAGCTTCTGTTGAAACCACAACCGAGAGCAACGAGTAAATAATATTAATAAGTATAAACCAATTAAAATCCAATTTTACAATGAAACGTACACTTCTTATGGTAGCGGCAATGTTCGTAATGGCCGCACCCGTGGCAAACGCACAGATTGACACCAGTCTCGGTTTTGCCGACATCCAAGATGTAAATGTTGAGAAAGTTCGTGCAGGTCTGAAAAAACAAGACGCTGCTGTTGCTGACGCCAAGAAAGCTGCTAAAGCTGCTACTTGGGTTAAACGCGGTCAAGCTTATTACAACGCTGCTAACGACCCCACCGCAGGTGTATTCGCAGGTCTGAACGAGACCGTGCTTCTGAACACCGTAGGTTCGAAAGTAGCTGAGGCCGGCGAGGACGTAGTAGTTAACGGCGCTAAACTCCGCAAATACACTTGCGAGAACTTCGACGCATACTGCCAAGGCGGTCAAATCGTGTTTGTAACCGCTACCACCGTTATCGACCCCAACGCTCTGCAAGTAGCTTATGAGTCGTACGACAAAGCTTACACTCTCAGCCCCAAAGTTGAGAAGAAAGTAAACGAGGGTATGACCAACATCATGAACAAACACATCTTCAACGCACAAGGTTACTATGGTATCGGTAAACTGACCGAGGCTGCAAGCGAGTTCTTCAACGCTTACAAAGCTTCGTGCCACCCCGCCGTTAACCACCCCGACACTGTTGACGTTTACAACGCAGCCGTTATGGCAACCGTTGGTGGCGACTTCAAAAACGGTCTGACCTACGTTGACGAGGCTATCAAACTGAACTACATGGAGGGCGGCGAGACCTACTACTACAAATCGGTATGTCTCTACAACCTCGATCGTAAAGAGGAGGCAAAAGAGGTGTTGAAAGAGGGTATCACCATGTATCCCACCAACAACAACATCATCGAGACCCTGCTCCAATACTACAACGAGGACGAGAACAGCAACCCCCGCGACATCATCCCCATGGTACGTCGTGCAATTGCTAAAGACCCCTCGAACGCTAACCTGCACCTGGGTATGGGCCGTATCCACGCTAAACTCGGCGAGCTCGACAACGCTATCGCTTCGATGCAAACCGCAGTTCAGCTGAACCCCGCTGACTTCTACGCTAACTTCTACCTGGGTGACACCTACTTGGAGCAAGCATCGATTTTGGAGGCTGACCTCAACCGTCTGCCCTTCCCCACCACCGCAGATGCAAAAGCTGCTTACGACCAAGCTGTGAAACTCGTTAACGACAAGTTCGCTGCATCGGTAGTTCCCTTCGAGACCGCTTATGGCCTCAACCCCAAAGAGATCGCAACCGTTGAGCGTCTGAAAAACGTAACCTTCCGTCTGCGCGAGACCTCGCCCGAGATGAAGGCTAAATACGAGAAATTCAACGAGCTCTACAACGCAATGCGTCAATAATTCCTAACAAGCGAATTATAAACCCCAAACGGCCACCCAACACTCGGGTGGCCGTTTTTGTTTACACCAAAAAACACAATTATTTCGCCCGAATGGCATATTGCGACGATTTTTTGAGTATCTTTGTTTGAGATATTAAACCAAAAAAGGACTTCGCGCGTGACTTCGACAAAAATTACAAAATGGGTTTTGATGATGGTTTTGACGTTGGTGGTGTGCAAACCCGCCTACGCACAAAGCCAAAGCAGCCTATTGACAAAAACTGCGTCGAAGGAGCATTGGCAGGCACGATATGTCGATTACGATGACCGCGCAAGCGAGTTTCATATCGACCAGCTTGTTGCGCCTGTGGTGCTGGCCGGTATTGGAACAACCATTATGGCAACACCCTCGCTGCACCGCGCCATCGACCTGTCGGCACGCAGTCGCGTGTTGGATATGACCCTGCCCGAGGAGCCGCTTGGCGACTATCTTCAATATGTACCTTCGGTTACGGCCTATGCGCTTAATGTTGCAGGCCTGAAAGGCAAACACAGCTACCTTGATGCAACGGTAATTCTGGCCACCTCGTGGACAACTATGGGTATATTGGTCAACACCACCAAATACTCGGTGCGCCGTATGCGCCCCGACGCCTCCAACCGCAAATCTTTTGTGTCGGGCCACACCGCAACAGCCTTTATGGGTGCGGAATTTCTGCGCCGCGAGTATTGGGATACGGCACCCGTTGTGGGTATTTTGGGCTACACCTTTGCAAGCGTTGTGGGTGTGAGCCGCGTGCTGAACAACCGCCACTGGGTGAGCGATGTTATTGCAGGCGCGGGTGTGGGTATATTGAGCGTCCAGGTGGCCTACTGGCTGTTTCCGCCCCTGCAACGACTCATCTATGGCGTACGCAAGGATGGTACCCCTCGCCGCAACTACGTTGCAACCGCCTCGCCGTGGTATGACGGCAATTGTGGAGGCGCCTCTTTCAGCCTTCTGTTTTAGACTCTTCACGTCGCACCCTATTCTCAATCTATGAGAACGTCCATCGTCACATACCTATGCGCGATTGTGGTGGTGTTTTTGCGAGCCACCTGCCCTGCCTATGGTCAAAACGCAGACACCGACACCTTTCTATACTCCACTGCAAACGACGAGCAGGCAGCCACAACACACTACGAACTCTTCGACTCGGACTCTCCCCGATTTTCGAGCTACAACACCCTGCGAAGCGGATATATCCCCGTAGGCTATCGCTTTCACGGCCGCCGAGACCAACGCATCGCAATGGGTGGTGTGGACTTGGCCGAGGGCATTGTGCGCGCAAGTGTCGAGTCGGTGCCGCTGCGTCTGCGCACGCTGAAGCCCTCGGTCGATTCGATACATACGGGCGATGTGTTCGGACGTCGCAACTATGTACTGGAAGAGTGCAACACGCGCAGTGCTGTGCGTCAGGTGGGTGTGACCGCCCTTGCAGGCAGTTACAGCGCGGGGGTAAATGGCCGCTTTGCCGACACCAAACCCGATTTGAGTTACGACATAGCCTTTCGTGGCGGCTTTGGCCCGAGTCTGTTTGGCGAGGGTGTCGAGAGCTACGGTGGCTTCCTTACGGCGTCAATGCAAAGGCGCGGTCTGTCGCTATTGTTGGCCGTCGCGCCCTCAATAAAATCTCTGCGCGGAGCCTCGGTCGATGAGGCCTTCATCCTTACCCAAAACAAACTTTATAACCCTTCCGTTGGTGTGGATTGTGGCCGCGTGCGCAATGCGCGTGTGCGACGTGAACTTCTACCTCTGGTGGTTGCCAGCTATCAGACCCAACTCTCGCCCCACACAAGGCTCTATGCCACAGCTGTGGGTCGTGCGGGTGTGGTTTCGCGCTCGGGAGTGGATTGGTACAACGGCCTTTCGCCCTATCCCGACCACCATCGTTCGCTGCCGAGTGGCGCACAAAGCGAGTGGGCGGCCGAGAAGCTGCAACAGATGTGGCAAGCCGAGGATTCAGAGATTTCGCAGCTTGATTGGACCACTATGCGACAGATGAATCGGGCCAGCGGACGGGCACAATATGTCGTAGCCTCGCAGGTGGAGCGCGTGGCTTCGGCTGTGGGTAGCGTGGGCATTGCAGGAAGCGGTGGCGAGAGCCACTACCGCATAGGATTGGAACTCCGCTACGACAACTCGGCATTCTACAAACGTATCGACGACCTGCTGGGTGCGCAGTATGCCGCCAACATTGACTTCTTTGAATCGGAACTCTCGGCAGGGCGCATAGTGTTCAACGACACAGCAAATCCCGACGCACATCTTGTCGAAGGCGACCGCTCGGACTACAACTACACCATCAGCCGACTTGGAGCTGTGGCTATCGGCGCGTGGGAGTGGCAACACGAGGGTTGGCACGCGGATATGGAGCTGCGAGGCGGAGTGAAACTCTTGTCGCGGCGCGGCCTGTGGCAGCGAAGTCTGCGAGCCGACAGCTACGGACACTCTCCCCAAACACCCTTTGTCGATTGCGCCATAGAACTCAACGGCGGCCATCATTGGGCGCATCACACCCTCGACTTTGCGGCTTGGGCGGCAACTCTTGTACCCGAATACGACGATATCTACCTCTCGCCACAAAACACCTCAGCACGGGTCTGCGACCATTCGAGCGGCAACGACTATGGGGTGCGCGGAGAGTACGAAGCGAGCTACGAGAGCGTTGTCGCACGCATCGAAGTGAGTGTAGGTGGCTGTCGCGGTGTGAGCCGAGTGTTGCGCTACTACGACGACCTGTCGGGCCACTATGCCGATATGGCTGTGAGCGATATCGCCACCCGTCGCGTGGGCATAGATGTGTCGGTTGAGTACACCATCAACGAGCAGTGGGTTCTGTCGGGTGCGGCGGTGTGGATGCACGAAGTTTATGCCCACAACCCCACAATAGAGATTTATGCCGACTCCGATGGAGAGTTGATTGGGCAGGGTGGCTCGGCGCTGAAAGGTCTGCACACAGGCTCGACACCCTCGCTCGCGGCAATGTGCAGCATCAAAGGCGACCTCAACCACGGATGGAGCATAAACAGCTCTGTCACAGCGCTGTGCGGTCGCTACATCGAACCCAACCCTCTGTATCGTATGGAACGTGTGCGCGCCAAAGCAACCTCGCCCGAAGAGTTCGCAGTCATCAGCCGCGGACAAAAACTTGGCGATACGATGTGCGCACAGATAGGAGTGTCAAAATATCTCTACGATTGGGGAGTGACTATCAGCCTCGACATCGCAGGTGTTGTGGCAGGCGATCGCACCTACTACGCCTATGAGCAGATGCGCCTCCGACCCTCCGCCGACGGATACACAAAAGCACCCCTCAAACGAATGTACGCAACACCCCTCACAGCCTTATTGTCAATATCTTACAAACTATGATGAAACTATTTGCCATACTGCTTGCGGTGGTGGGCACATTGTGCGGCTGCACCCCTTCGGACTCGGAGAAATTCCCCTTTCCGAAGTCCAACGCATCCTTTGCCGAGGTGAGGGAGATGGCCGAGGAGGGCTACTGCGAAATTGAGCGCGACATTGTGATTGTCGGCCGCGTGGTGTCGAGCGACAGCACCGGCAACTTTACCCGACGCGTGGTTGTAACCGACCTTACGGCAAGCGCCGAACTACTGACGGGATTCTACGACAACTATCTGTTGATGCCCGAGGGCACAAGCATTGCCATACACCTGCGCGGACTCGCCATCGACATCGACCCCGAAAGCGGCATACTGCGCGTGGGCATCCCTGCCGACAATGGCACAACCCTCGCTCCACAAATGATTGCATCTGCGGCACTATGGCGGCAACTTGCAACTATCGGCCCGCACTCCGAACGCATACCACCCGTAGAGTACCGCCTCGGCGAGCCTTTCGAGCACCTCGTAGGCCGACTTGTGAGTGTCCGCGAAGTGAGCCTCGCAACCCCCGACAGCACAACGTGGTGCGGAGTGCAACTTTTCCGCAATGCCGAAGATAATCCGCTGTGGGTCAACACAAACCCCGACGCCACCTTCGCCCGCGACACCATTCCTCACACTCCGCTTAACCTACAAGGAATTCTCTACACATACGAAAACGAGCCTTGCATCGTTTCTTTTTAGAAAGAGTTTCGTTTTCGACAATCACCAAGGTAAAAAGTGAACAAAAAAGCAAAGTTTTAAAAACCTAACAAAACTTTATTTTCGCTTAATTTTCAAAAAAATTTGGGTGTTTCATACAAAAAGTGTACATTTGTACGAATTATATTCAGTGTATTGTGTAAAATAGGTAAATCCTAAACATTGACATAGGAAATTCAGAAACTTTTACTAACTAATAATTAACACACTATGGGAATTAACAGAAGAGATTTCTTGAAATCTTTGGGTGGTGCAGCACTGCTCACCATCGTTCCGCGTAACGTTCTCGGCGGTTCTGGTTTTATCGCTCCTAGCGATCAGTTGACCAAAGGTATTATCGGTACCGGTGGTATCGGTCGTAGCAGCTACCACTTTACCAGCAACGACGCTTGCCGTCTGGTGGCACTCTGCGACGTTGACAACAACCACCTTACCCAAGCACAAAACATGGCAAAACAACGCTTTGGCCAAGAGTGTGCTACCTACCACTACTATCGTGACCTGATCAACGACCCCAACGTTGACATCGTTCACATCGCAACTCCTCCCCACTGGCACGGTATTATGGCTGCTGAGGCTGCCGAGGCTGGCAAGGACATCTGGTGCGAGAAACCCTTTACCCGTACCATCGGCGAGGGTAAACGTGTTGTTGAGGCTGTAAAACGCAACGGTCGTATCTTGCGTATGAACACCTGGTTCCGTTTCAAAGACACCTTCTACGGTTTGGGTACCGACGTTAAACCTCTGAAAAAGTTGGTTGACAGCGGTCTGCTCGGCTGGCCTTTGAAAGTTACCATCTCGGCTCACACTGGTTTTAACTGGAAATTCTTCTGGGTAGGTAAAGAGAACCTCCAACCCGAGACCGTTCCCGCAAACCTCGACTACGATATGTGGTTGGGCCCGGCTCCCTACAAACCCTACAACTCGCACCGTGTACACTCGACCTTCCGTGGTTACTGGGACTATGATGGTGGTGGTCTGGGTGATATGGGTCAACACTACATCGACCCCGTTCAATACTTCCTGGGCAAAGACAACGAGTCGCCCATCAAGGTTGAGGTTGACGCTCCCGAGCAACACCCCGATGCAATCGGTACTTGGCGCAAAATCGTCTACACCTATGCTGATGGTTGCCAAATCATCCTCCAAGGTGAAGACCACGGTGACAAGAACGCTCCCTACATCGAAGGTCCTCTGGGTAAAGTTTACGCAGGTTTCCAATGTACAATTCCTGACGTGATGAACAAAATCGCAGAGATGCCCGATCCCGAGCCCCAAAACACCGACTTCTTGAAGTGCGTTCGCAACCGCGAGAAATTCGCTCTTAACGAGGAGAACGGTCACCGCAGCTGTACAGTTGTGAATATGGCTCTGTGCGCTCTGCGTCTGAACCGTACTCTGCACTTCGACAACGAGAAGCAACTGTTCATCAACGATGACGCTGCTAACCGTCTGATCGACCAACCTATGCGCGGTCCTTGGAAATTGTAGTATCAAATTCTTAAAGTGAAAACAACTATGAAGATGAAAAAGATATTTTTAGCGTTGGCAGTTGCTGCTATGCTGCCCTTCTCGACTTTCGCACAAGACAGCCGAGGCCGTAGCATCGACACCATCATCGCCGACAACCTGCAAACCCTTCCCGCAGACAACGCCAAAGCTTACAACAAAGCTATGGACGAAATCGCTAAAACCGGTGCTAAGGGTGTTGAAATGCTGGTAACCAACCTCAATACCATCGGCAAAGAGCGCGCCGCTCTGGAGTACGCTATCAACGGTGTTGCTTCGTATGTATCGGCTGCCGACAAAGCTGACCTCAAAAAAGAGGTTAAAGAGGGTCTGAAAGCCGGTATGGCTAAATTGGAGAACAAAGCTTACCAAGAGTTCGTTTTCTCGCAAATCGAGCTGCTGACCGAGGCTGAGGACGTTGAGTGGATCGTTGCTCAACTCCAAGACGAGTACCTGAAAGGTCGTGCTATGCGCGTTCTTATCTCGACCACCGGTAGCGAGGCTAAAATCCTCGAGATGGTAAACGCTGCAGAGAAACCCTGCGCTGCTCTGGCTTACGCCGTAGCAGAGAAGGTTATCTGCGAGGCTGAGCCCAAAATGATTGCTTGGGCTGGCAGCGACAGCGAGTGTGTTAAAAGAATGGCTTACTATGCATTGAGCAAAATCGGTACCAAAGCTTCGGTTCCCGTTTTGGCTGCTGCTGCAAAAGCTGACAAATACACTTGGACTTTGACTCGTTGCGAGAAAAAAGCTTGGAAAACCAACGACGGTGTAAACGAGAAAGAGGAGTACTTCCCCGCAACCACCACTGCAACTTACTCGTATGTTGCTCTGTTGAACACCTTGGTTAACAATGGTGACACTGCAACTGCTCTGAAAGCTGCTAAAGCCCTGTTGAAAGCTGCTAAAAACAACAACAACGTTCAATGCGCTGCTGTTGACATCATTATGGCTGTTGAGGGCAAATCGGGTCTGGCTTACGTTACCAACGCTCTGAAAAAAGGCAACCGTCCCTACCGTGTATCGGCTCTGCGCGATGCAGGTGAGATTGCTGACGCTGAGGTTTACGCTGCTATCGCAAAAGTTATGCCCAAATTGGAGGCTGAGGCTCAAGTTGACGTTCTGAACTGGTTTGGCACTATGCACGCTACCGAGCAAACTGCTGCCGTTATCAGCAGCATCAAAGCTGAGGACGCTGCTGTTGCTGAGGCTGCTATCAAAGCTGCAAGCAAACTGGGTGGTGACGAGGCTCTCCAAGCTATCATCGCTGAGCTGGGTGGCAAAAACGAGAAAGTTGCTTACGCTGCTCTGTTGTCGTTCAACGGTAACATTGGCGAGGGTCTGGTAGCTGCTTTGGACAACAAAGACGTTCAAGTTAACGCTCTCAAACTCATCGGTACTCGCCGCGTGAAAGCTGCTTCGGAGAAAGTATTCGGTCTGCTCGCATCGGACAACGCTGCTGTTAGCCAAGCTGCAAAAGAGGCTCTGGCTGGTGTAGTTTCGATGAAAGACTTCGACGCTCTGTGCTCGAAACTTGAGGCTGCTGACAAAGCTGAGGTTGCTCTGTGGCAAAAAGCTCTGCGTTCGGCTCTCAACACCGAGGCTGCTGACGTTCAATCGAAAGCAGTTGTTGCTAAAATGAACGCAAGCAAAACTCCCGAGCGCTACTACTCGGTTCTGGCTCAAGCATCGAACGACGAGGCTATCGCTGCTCTGATGAAAGCTTACGAGGGTGCAAACAAAGAGGCTGCTCTGGCTGCTCTGTTGACCATCAACAACGACAAGATGATTGCAAACCTGGCTGGTATCGCTGCTAAAAACGAGAACAACAAAAACGTTTTGGCTCGCTACACTTCGCTGGTTAGCGCATCGAAAGGTCTGACCAACACCGAGAAATACCTGCTGTTGGCTGACGGTCTGGCTCTGGCTAAAGACGACGCGTCGAAAAACACCATCATCAACGCTCTGTCGAAAACCGCTGAGCTGCCCGCTCTGTACCTGACCGCTCAATACCTCGACAACGAGGGTACCCAAAAAGCTGCTGCCGCTGCTGTTAAATTCATCGCCGGTAAGAACAAAGCTGAGGGTGGCGAGGTTATCACCGCTGCTCTGAACAAAGCTCTGGCTCTGTACGACGTATGGAAAGCATCGAACGCTGACGCTGGTTACGCTGTTGACGAGATCAAAAAACACATCAACGAGATGCCCAAAGGCGCTCCCGAGTTCAAAGCATTTGAGTGGGGTACTGTAGTTCCTTACTCGATCGAGATCGCTACCACTCCCAAAATGAAGAAAGCTGCTAAGAAAGCTGCTGAGAAAGCTGCTGCTGAGGCTGCTCAAGGTTGGGTAATCGACGGTGGTAAAGCTACCTTCGCTGGTACCGCTGCTGGTGCAGTTGCTACCGAGAAAGCTTACGCTAACTATGTTCTCTACACCGAGTACAAAGTTGAGGGTGAGGCTGCTCTGGGTGTTCGTGGTCTGCCTTCGACCGTTGCTCTGAAAGCATCGGAGGGTTGGAACGCACTCCAAGTAAACGTAGTTGACGAGCGTATGACCGTAGTTCTGAACGGTAAAGAGGTTGTATCGAACGTTATCATCGAGAATACTATCGAGGCTGGTAAACCCGCTCCTGCAGAGGGTGCATTCATCCTGACTTCGGATGGTAAAGCTGTTGCTCTGCGCAACTCGTACATGAAGGCTCTGCCCGCAACTCCCAAGTTCGAGCTGCCCGCTGACGAGGCTAAAGAGGGCTTCAAAGTTCTGTTCGACGGTACTTCGCTCAACGAGTTCACCGGTAACAAAACTAACTATGTAACCAAAGACGGTACCATCTTCGTAACTGCTCAATACGGCGGTTCGGGTAACCTCTACACCAAAGAGGAGTACGGCAACTTCGTTCTTCGTTTCGAGTTCGCATTCGTTAATCCTGGTGTAAACAACGGTATCGGTATCCGTACCCCTATGGGTGTTGACGCTGCTTACGACGGTATGGAGATCCAAGTTTTGGACCACCACTCGCCCATCTACGCTGGTTGGTTGAAACCCCAACAACACCACGGTGCTGTTTACGGTATCATCAAACCCGAGATCATCACCTTCCCCGAGTTGGGTACTTGGAACACCGAGGAGATCTATGCTAACGGCGACCACATCCGTGTAACCGTTAACGGTCAAGTAATCCTCGACGGTAACATCCGCGAGGCTTGCCAAGGCCACAACGTAGCTCCCGACGGTTCGAAAAAGAACCCCTACACTCTGGACGGTAAAAACCACCCCGGTCTGTTCAACGAGAAAGGTCACATCGGTCTGCTCGGCCACGGCCCCGGTATCAAATTCCGTAACATCCGTATCAAAGAGTTGAAATAATTTCAGCTACGAGATATAAGCAAGAAGGTCGCCCCAACGGGCGGCCTTCTTTTTTTGCGGCCATACCGAAGGACACTCCAAATACCACCCCGAGGTAGAGGGGGAAGGCACCCGAGGTGGAAGTGGTGCAGGCGGGAAAGGGGGCGAAGATGCTTGTAGAGAAGTGCAGGAGCGAGCGGCAAAGGGGCGGGAGCTGGGGCAGGGCGGCGGGCGGGGACGGCGCAAAGGAGGACGGCGCGGAGAAAGAGGCTGGGTGGGTGGAATTATCGTTGAAGGATATTCTTTATCAATAAAAAAATTATATCTTTGTAATAGCTACTCCGCAGTGGAGAGCAAAGGTGTTATTGAAATTATCTTGATTGGGTTTTCGCTCGCAAAATGCGAAGTACCGAAGATAACGAGCAACGAGCGTCGCATCAATGGGTTATGGCTACATAATGGCCTCGTTCATACCTTTGGACGTGATTACACTATCGGGCGCTGGGCAATGCAGAATACCAATCAAAAGATAAAGCCAGTAAGTTCCCACACTTTTATATTATCCGCTTTCATCGGGGAATTGGGGAGCATAGAAGAAAAATAATGAAAACTTTTAGATTTTTTGGAGCTGCTATCCTTGCAGTTGCTATGTGTGTTAATTTCACCTCTTGCGGCGAAGAGCCATTTGGCAATGGTGGTGGAAATGGTGATGGAGATGTTACTACCGGAAGCAAAAAACTGACAAAAATTATTTCGGAAGACGACGGGGATTATAGATTTGAGTATGATAACGAGGGTCATCTTGTAACCGCTACACATATATATACTTATGATAATGGCGTAGATATTGAAACAGAGACCAGCGTTTACGAATTCGTTTGGGGCGACGATGCTATCCGAGTAAAAAAAGGGGATTATCAGAATTACACATTGACTCTGAGCAACGGACTTGTGCAAAGTGGCGATGACAAAACTTATTCTTATAACAACTCAAATAGATTTGTGAAAGGTGTTAGCGAATATAGTACAACAACCGTTATTTGGGACGGCGATAAAATGGTTAACTTCGAGGAAGAAGAGCAATATGGAAATAACTGGGAGGTTTCGCTGACCTATGGTGAGACTTGCAAGAAGGGTTATATGCCTATGATTCCCTATTTCATTGACTTTGGCTGCGAAGTTCTGTTTATGGCACATCCCGAAATCGTAGGTATGCGTACAAACCAACTTCCTACAACTTATAAAACAGAAGACGGAACTATTTCGATGACATATACACTCGATAAAGAAGGTTATGTGTCAGAGATGACTGCAAAGTTTGGTAGCAAGAGTATGACTTATAAATTCACTTGGGAGTAATCTCACTCGGCAACACCAAAATAAATAGAAAGCACGACCCACTTTTGTGGGTCGTGTTGTTTTTATAATAAATTAATCACTGATTCCTAACTCCTGTTTGGATACGAAGAGGGTGGCGATGCTCAGGCGGCAGTCGGGGACAGCGCGGAGAATGGCTTCGCCGCAGGAGATAGTTGTTGCGCCCGTGGTGAAAACGTCGTCGATGAGCAGGATGTGGCGACCCGAGAGGCGTTCGGGGTGGGTGACCGAGAAAATGCCCTCGACATTGTCCCAGCGTTTGTCTTTGTCGGTGTCCACCTGCGGGCGGTTGTAGGTGTGGCGCGAAAGGCACCCCGTGAGGTGTTCGACACCCAGCGCTTCGGCTACGCCTTGGGCGAGGTATTCGGATTGGTTGTAGCCACGCGAGATTTTGCGCAGGGTGTGCAGCGGCACTGCGGTCACGCAATCGACATCGCCCCACAATGGTGACTCGGCAAGCATTGAGCCCATCATTCGGCCCGCATCTACAGCATAACGCCAACGGCCGTCGAACTTGAAACGGCGTGCAAGGTTGCGCCACTGCCCCTCGTGAACATAGTAGAGCAAGGCACACGCGCGCTGTGCGGGGATAAGGTTCCACACACGACGCGACACGGGGTTGTCGGCCAGCTGTTCGAAACCCGTCAGCGGTGCATCGACCATACATCGGGTGCAGACCTTTTGGTGGTCGCCCTCGACCTTGGAGCCACACACGGGGCAGAGGTGAGGATAGAACAGTTCGGCCACGTCGCGCAATCTGCGCTTTATATCATCAAGGGTCAACATTAAACAGAATATTGGCTTTGCGCCAACGCTTGGAGGTGTGCTCGGCGGCACTGCGAAGCTGGCGTTTAATCTCGGCGAGGGGTGCTCGGCGGTCGATTTTGAGCATTATCACGCGTGCGTGTCCGCGGCCATAGCCCTCGCGGTAGAGAGGTTGCGGGCCGAGAATCTCGACATCAAGGCCTGAAATGCGCTCGGCAAAGGCCTGCGCGGAGCCATAGGCATCATCGTAGAGGTCGGCACGGAACTCAACCATAATGATACGACAGTAGGGCGGATAGTTGAAGTCGCGACGTTCGTCGAGGATTTGTGCCGCCGCAAGGTCGAACTCGCCACGCGAGGCGTGCACAATCACGGGGTTGTCAATTTCGGCACTCTGTACCACCACCTTACCCTGCGTAGCGCGTCGGCCCGCACGTCCTGCGGCCTGCATCAGGGTGTCCAACGCACGCTCCGAGGCGCGGAAATCGGTGCCCGCAAAGAGGTTATCGGCATTGAGAATACCAACCACCTCGACACCCGCAAAGTCAAAGCCTTTGGTCACTATTTGGGTGCCGACCAGAATGTCGGTGTTGTGTTGCTCCATATCGTCCAGAATCTGCTGCACGCGCGTGGGCGACGAGGCTGTATCGCGGTCGAGTCGTGCCACCGCGGCCTCGGGGTATAGTTTTCGGATGTTTTGTTCGATTTGCTGGGTTCCCGTACCCATAGGGCGTAATTGGTCAGACCCGCAGTCGGGACAGCGCTCGGGCAGCGGATATTGGCGGCCGCAGTAGTGGCACAGCTGATGGTCGCCGTGAACTGCCAGCGAGATGTTACAACGCACGCAACGAGGGGTCTTGCCACACTCGCACTCCAACCACGACGCTGTGCCGCGTCGGTTTTGGAAAAGGATAACCTGACGACCAGCCTCCAAAGCAGCGTTCATAGCCTCGCGCAACTCGCCATTGACAAAATCGCGGCGCTCGCCTCGGCGTGCCGAACGGCGTGTGTCGCTCAATATCACTTCGGGCGGAGTGCTGCCATAACGTTCGTCGAGGGTGACGTGGGCATACTTGCCCGCCAAGGCGTTTGCATAGCTCTCCATCGAAGGGGTTGCTGCGCTCAAGATGGTTTTGGCGTGGTGCATTGCGGCCAGCATTACGGCGCAATCGCGCGCGGAGTAACGGGGTGCGGTGTCGGTCTGCTTGTAGCTTGAGTCATACTCCTCATCAACAATCACAAGGCCTATCTGGGGCAGGGGCAGCAGCACAGCGCTACGCACACCCACCAAGAGTCGGGGCGCGGTGTCGTGAGTCATATTCCACACCACCTCGGCACGGCGACGCGCGGTGAGTCCCGAGTGGTAGAGCGTTACGGAGTCGCCAAAGGCACCTCGCAGACGTTCGGCAAAGTGCGACGAGAGCGACATCTCGGGCACAAGCCACAGCACACTGCGACCCTCGGCCAAGGTTTGCGAGGCGAGGGTCATCATTATTTCGGTTTTGCCACTGCCTGCCACACCTTGCAACAGCGCGGTATCGAACTTCTCGAAGGAGCTGCGCAGGGTGTCGAGTGCTGTCTGCTGCGCCTCGGTGAGCGTCGGGCAGACGGGCAGCGCAAGGGGCGCACAATCGGCCGAGAAGCAGGAGTAGCTCTCGACGGCACCCAACTCTATAAGTTTGCGTATAACAAGCCAAGAAAATCCCTCGGCCACAAGT
Organism: Rikenellaceae bacterium; assembly: GCA_045613745.1. GTDB lineage: Bacteria > Bacteroidota > Bacteroidia > Bacteroidales > Rikenellaceae > UBA940. The sequence continues at coordinate 25,644 of JAZLBP010000011.1, forward strand.
TCGCTGCGACGCACCTCGTGGCTTTGCGCGAGCTCGCGCAGGCGCTCCAATGCTCGGACCTGCATCTTGGCACGCGAAGGGGGATTCACACCCTCGACGGGGCGCAGAAACTCAACAGTGCGAGGACGGTAGATACCCTTGAAGAACTCGTCGTCGGTAAGTCCCGCAGGTTTGATAAGCGACGGCAGGGCAGCGCGCACAACCTCGCCCATAGTGCACATATAGTAGTCGGCCATCCATCTCCATAGGCGTATGCACTCGGCAGTCACAATGGGTCGGTCGAAGAGCACGCTCTCGATGGGTTTGATGGTTTTGTAGGCGGGTCGGCGCGAGTGCACCTCGACAACAACACCGCCCACCCTACGTCGAGCACCCAGAGTTACGGCCACAACGCTTCCGCACGCAACCATTGGTGCGAGCTGGTCGGGCACTTCGAATGTGAAGGGCTCCTGGGCTATGGGGAGTGCTACGTCGGCGTACACGGCAGAAAGGTTAGTTTTCGGAGGTTGTTGACAGCAGCGCCTCGGCCTGGTCGGCATCCTCGGGCCTCACCCACACACCACACGAGAAGGCGGTCGAGGGCATCAACACCGAGATATGCTCGTCGGTGATAAAACACTCAATCTCGGCAGATTCGAACAGCGACATTGCAAGGCGTGCCTCCACTTCGCTGGCAAATCGTCGTATCAGTACAAGATCTTGACGGCTCATAGCGCAACTATTTTTGATAGGATAAAGGTATGAAAAATTACACGAAATATAAGTGTATTTACGATGGAATTTTGTATTTTTGTTTCGTGACATAATATCAAAACTCGTCAGCTATGCCCCAATTCGTTCACTTGCACGTACATACACAATACTCAATTCTGGACGGCGCTTCGGACATCAAAAAAGTCGTTGCCCGCGCCAAAGAGCTGGGTATGCCCGCACTCGCAATCACCGACCACGGTAATATGTACGGTGTCAAGGAGTTCCACGATGTGGCAACCAAAGCGGGCGTGAAACCCATCTTGGGTTGCGAGGTCTATGTGGTTAAAAACCGCTTCGAGAAGGACAAGGACGAGAAGACGGGCGACCACCTTGTGCTCTTGGCCAAAAACAAAAAGGGATACCAGAACCTCTGCAAGATTGTGTCATACTCCTACACCGAGGGATTCTATTATAAACCTCGTATCGACAAAGAGCTTTTGAGATTATATGGCGAGGGACTCATCTGCTGCTCGGCCTGCTTGGGTGGCGAGATTCCGCAGTTTATTATGCGTGGCGACTTGGCGGGTGCCGAGGCTGCGGTGTTGGAGTTTCGCGAAATCTTTGGCGACGACTACTATCTCGAAATGCAGCTCCACCCCGCGGGCGACGAGCGCGACGAGAATGTCTATAAATATCAGGTGGAGGTCAACCGCGAACTTCGCAAACTGGCCGCACGCCACAACATTCCGCTTGTCTGCTCCAACGACGTTCACTTTGTGATGAAGGACGACGCTGCGGCACACGACCTGCTCATCTGTCTGAACACCAACCGCTATGTCGATGAGCAGAACCGTATGCGCTACACCTTCCAGGAGTGGCTCAAAAGCCCCGACGAAATGGCGGAACTCTTCCCCGACGACCTCGAAGCACTCGAAAACACTGTGCGTCTTGCCGAGAAGGTCGAGGAGTACAAAATTACCCACGCGCCGTTGATGCCCGACTTCCCTCCCCCACCCGAATTCCACATCGACTTGGACGAGGTGCGTACCTCGATGCTCAAAAAGGTGGAGGACGAGGCACTGCGCACAAAATATCTGGCTGCAACATCGCTTGCCGAGTTGGAGGAGGCTGTGAAGGCCGAGGGCGAAGCGCAGATAGAGCTACTGGACGTAGCAAAACAGTATTGCTACCTGCGCGCGCTGGCCTATGAGGGCTGTCGCAACCGCTACTGCTCGGACGAGAAGCCCGAACTCAACGAGGAAGAAACAAAACGTCTGGAATATGAGCTGGCAACCATCGAGAGGATGGGTTTCCCCGGCTACTTCCTTATTGTGTGGGACTTCATTCGTGCCGGCCGCGAGATGGGTGTGTCGGTAGGACCAGGTCGTGGTTCGGCCGCAGGTTCGATGGTAGCCTACGCACTGAAAATTACCAATATTGACCCTCTGAAATACCACCTTCTGTTTGAGCGTTTCTTGAACCCCGACCGTATCTCACTCCCCGATGTCGATGTCGATTTCGACGAGGACGGCCGCGCCGACGTGCTAAACTATGTGACCGAGAAGTATGGCAAGAAACGTGTGGCACAGATTGTGACCTATGGTACGATGGCTACCAAACTCGCCATCAAGGACGTTGCACGCGTGATGCGCGTGTCAATTCAGGACAGCGACCGACTCACCAAGATGATTCCCGACCGCATCGACAAGGAGAAGGGCGAGACTCCGTTCCACGCGGTGTATCGTACCGTGCCCGAGTTCAAGCGCGAGGCCGAGGAGGGACCGCAAGCTATCCGCGACACACTCAAATACGCCGAACAACTCGAAGGTCAGGTGCGCCAAACAGGTGTACACGCCTGCGGTGTGATTATCGGTAAGGACGACCTCGAATTGTTTGCCCCCATCTCGACCGTCAAGGACAAGGACAGCAAGGAGGAGGTCTATAAGAACGTAGTACAATACGAGGGTAAACAGGTTGAGAGCGTAGGACTTATCAAGATGGACTTCTTGGGTCTGCGCACACTGTCAATCATCAAGGACGCACTCGAAAACGTGAAACGTACCCGCGGATTCTGGTACGACATCGACAGCGTGCCCTTGGACGACACCCTCACATACGAACTTTTCAGCCGCGGCGACACCACTGGTCTGTTCCAGTTTGAGTCGGCGGGTATGAAAAAATATATGCGTCAGTTGAAGCCCACCCGTTTCGAGGACCTTATCGCGATGAACGCGCTGTATCGTCCCGGACCTATGGACTACATCCCCGACTTCATCGCCCGTAAGAATGGTCTGCAACCCGTAACCTACGACCTCAATGGTATGGAGGAGTACCTGGGTGATACCTATGGTATTACGGTCTATCAGGAGCAGGTGATGTTGCTGTCGCAGAAGCTGGGCGGTTTCACCGGTGGTGAGGCCGACACCCTGCGCAAGGCGATGGGTAAGAAGATGCGCGACGTGCTGGACAAGATGAAACCCAAATTCATCGAGGGAGCAACCGAGCGCGGTCACGACCCTAAGGTGTGCGAAAAGGTGTGGGGCGACTGGGAAGCTTTTGCATCGTATGCGTTCAACAAGTCGCACGCAACCTGCTACGCCTATGTGGCCTACCAAACGGGCTACCTCAAAGCACACTACCCCAGCGAGTTTATGGCGGCATTGCTCAGCCGAAACTTTACGGACCTAAAAACCGTTACACTCTATATGCAGGAGTGCAAACGTATGGGTATCAACGTAATGGGCCCCGACGTGAATGAGAGTTTCAACGTCTTCACCGCCGACAAACAAGGCAACGTACGCTTCGGTATGGCAGCAATCAAGGGCGTTGGCGATGGTGCCGTGCGCGAGATTGTGGCCGAGCGCGAGCGCGGCGGACGCTTCACCGATATCTACGACTTTGTGGAGAGGGTCAATCTGTCGGCCGTCAACCGCAAGGTTATCGACTGCTTGGCAATGGGTGGTGCGTTCGACGACATCATCGATTTCCCGCGCGACAAGTTCTTTGTCAAACGTGGCGATTTGAGCTTCACCGAGGAGCTTGTGCGCTATGGCAACCGCCACCGCGAGGAGCGCGAGAACTCGCAGCAGAGTTTGTTCGGTATGGAGGACGACACCGCAGGCGTTCAACGTCCCACGGTACCCGACTACACCGACCCCGCAACCGAGCAATGGGGACGATTGCAAACACTCGCCAACGAGAAGATTGCGGTGGGTATGTATCTGTCGGCACACCCGCTGGACGACTACCGCATCATCATTCAGAATATGTGCAACGTAACGCCCGAGGAGATTAACAACCTACCCGAGCTCAACGGCCGCGACGTTAGCTTTGCGGGCATTGTGTCGTCGGTGCAAATCCTGCGCAACAAGAGCGACAAGGAGTACTGCCGATTCAAGTTGGAGGGCTACGACGGCACCTCGTGCGAGATTATGCTGTTCAACAAGGACTTCGAGAAATTCCGCGACCGCCTCTATGTAAACTACTTTATCTACATCACAGGCAAGGTGCAACCTCCGAAGTACAGCCCCGACCGCATTATGTTGCAGATTAACCAGATACAGAAGCTCGAAGATGTAGAGCGCAACGCTGTCAAACGACTCACCGTCACGATGCCCGTCCGAAACATCGACCGCGACTTGGCAGAGAACTTCGCCCGCGTGGTGGATGCCAACCGAGGTCACATCTCGCTGTGTGTGAACATCTATGCAGGACCCGTTTCGCAACGCTTTGTGTCGCGCACCAAGCGAGTGCGTCTGTCGAGTGAATTAATAAATTTCCTCGAAGAAAATGAGATTAAATACTCAATATCTTAGCCGCGGATTACGTTATTTAACAAACTAATGCACAAAAACGGCCGAGTTTTTAAAATAAACCAAAATTAATTAACACAAAAATTATAAATTTATCACAAAATTGTTGAAAACTATGGAAATCGAAGTAACTACCAGCAACATTGATGAGTTGCTCGCCTCGGACAAACCCGTGATGATTGACTTCTGGGCCGTATGGTGTGGTCCTTGCCGTATGATTTCGCCCATCGTGGACGAGCTGGCAGCCGAGTACGACGGCAAAGTTGTTATCGGCAAATGCAACGTTGACGACCAAGCCGAAATCGCCGAGCGTATGAAAATCCGCAACATCCCCACCATCCTCTTCTTCAAGGGCGGTGAGCAAGTTGACAAACACGTTGGCGCTGCAACCAAACCCCAACTGGCCGAGAAACTCAACGCACTGTTGTAGTCAGCTACGGTCACCAAACAGACAAAGGCTGTTCCTCATTCGGAACAGCCTTTTTTGTGCGCCTGCACACATATATATTATAAGGTATCACACACTCCCATCGCCCCGCAACAGGGCATAACAAAAGGCTGCCCCTCGATTGGGGCAGCCTTTGCCTATTGTGTTACCTACTCAAAGGATTACTCCTCTTTGAGGCGACGCATATACGATTTGTAACGCCATTTAGCGTTCTCCTCGGCAGCGGCGAACAACTCTTTAGCCTCGGTGGGGAAGGTCTTCAACAGCGAAGTGTAGCGAACCTCCTTAGCCAAGAAGTCTTGGAACTTGCTCCAATCGGGCTCTTTCGAGTCGTAAACGAAGGGATTCTTGCCCTCTGCCTCCAAATCGGGGTTGTAGTGCCACAAGTGCCAGTAACCGCACTCAACAGCTTGTTTACCCACAGTTTGGGTGCGAGTCATACCGCCTTTGATACCGTGGTTGATACAGGGTGCGTAAGCGATAATCAGCGAAGGACCGTTGTAAGCCTCTGCCTCTTTGAGCACCTTGAACAGTTGAGCTTGCGATGCACCAATCGAAACTTGTGCAACATATACATAACCATAGGTCATTGCGATAGCACCGATATCTTTCTTGCGGATGCGTTTACCGCTAGCGGCAAATTTAGCAACTGCACCGATAGGAGTAGCTTTCGACGATTGACCACCGGTGTTCGAGTAAACCTCGGTGTCTATAATCAGAACGTTAACATCTTTGCCCGATGCCAGAACGTGGTCCAGACCACCGAAGCCGATGTCGTAACCCCAACCGTCACCACCGATAATCCATTGGCTCTTCTTGATGAAGTGTTGGCGCAGACCCAGCAGCTCTTGGCAGGTGCCACAACCGCAAGCCTCCAACATAGGAATCAGGCGAGCCGAAACCTCGGTGCTGCCACTTGCGCTGTAACGAGCGTCAATCCACTCTTTCATTACGCCTTTCAACTCATCCGAGCAGCATTGGCACTCGGCGATAGCTTTCTCCATCAGGATTTGTACTTTGTCGCGGAGTTTCTCCTCGGCGGTGTACATACCCAGACCGAACTCGGCGTTATCCTCGAACAACGAGTTAGCCCAAGCAGGACCATTGCCTTGTGCGTTGGTACAGTAGGGAGTCGAAGGAGCCGAACCCGAGTAAATCGAGCTACAACCGGTTGCGTTAGCCACCATCATACGGTCGCCGAACAGTTGAGTGATAGCCTTAACGTAAGGAGTCTCACCGCAACCTGCACAAGCACCCGAGAACTCAAACAGAGGTTGAGCGAATTGGCTGTTCTTAACGGTTTTGGTTTTGTCAACGGCGTTCTCTTTGTAACCTACGGTGCCGTTCATATACTCCCAGCGAGCCTCCTCTGCCATTTGGCTTTCCAGAGGTTTCATAACCAGAGCCTTCTCTTTTGCGGGACATACGTCAACACAGTTGCCGCAACCTGTACAGTCGAGGGGCGACACTTGGATACGGAATTTGTATGCTTTGGTCTCACCCAAGCCTTGTTTGAAGGTGGTACCCTCAGGAGCTGCGGCAGCCTCCTCCTCGGTTGCAAGGAAAGGACGGATTGCAGCGTGAGGACACACGAACGAACATTGGTTACATTGGATACAGTTGTCGGTAACCCACTCGGGGATGTTGGTTGCGATACCACGTTTCTCATAAGCAGCAGTACCATTGTCCCAAGTACCATCCTCGCGGCCGTTGAATGCGCTCACGGGCAGGCTGTCACCTTTCAGTGCGTTGATAGGCTCAACAATCTTGGTAACGAACTCGGGTTTGCCACCCACGCAGTTGCACTCGGTTTTAACCTCCTCGACAAGCGATGCCCACTCAGCGGGAACAGCCACTTGCTCTACGGCATTACCACCGGCGTCAACTGCAGCGTAGTTCATATTAACGATATCCTCACCTTTCTTACCGTACGATTTGAGGATCGCTTTTTTCATCTCGTCAACAGCAACGTCGAAGGGAATCACGTTCGAAATCTTGAAGAACGCACTTTGCATAATGGTGTTGGTGCGGTTGCCCAGACCCAGCTCCGATGCAATCTTGGTTGCGTTGATGATGTAGAAGTTGATGTTGTTCTCGGCCAGGTACTTTTTCATGTGTACGGGCAGAGTGCGGCAGGTGTTCTCGGCATCGTGGATACTGTTGAGCAGGAACGAACCGCCTTTTTTCAGACCTTTGAGTACGTCGTATTTGTCAACATACGAAGGAACGTGGCAAGCCACAAAGTCGGGAGTGGTTACCAAGTAGGGCGAAGTGATAGGTTTGTCACCGAAACGCAAGTGCGACGAGGTGTAACCACCCGATTTCTTCGAGTCATACGAGAAGTATGCTTGGCAGTATTTGTTGGTAGCGCTACCGATAATCTTAATCGAGTTCTTGTTAGCACCAACGGTACCATCAGCACCCAGACCGAAGAACAGAGCCTCGAAGGTACCCTCTTTGGCCATCGAAATCTCCTCGCCAACGGGCAGCGACAGGAAGGTAACGTCGTCGTTGATACCTACGGTGAAGCGGTTGCGAGGCTCGGCAGCAGCCAAGTTCTCGAACACAGCGATCATCTGTGCGGGAGTGGTATCCTTGCTCGACAGACCGTAGCGACCACCGATGATAACGGGGGCGTTCTCTTTGCCGTAGAATACGTTGCGTACGTCGAGGTACAGAGGCTCGCCATCTGCTCCGGGCTCTTTGGTGCGGTCCAGAACGCAGATTTTCTTAACCGATGCGGGGATAACATCCAGCATATATTTGGGCGAGAAGGGACGATAGAGGTGAACGGTTACGACACCCACTTTTTCGCCTTTTGCGCACAGGTAGTCAACGGTCTCTTTGAGAGTCTCGGTAATCGAGCCCATAGCAACAACAATGCGCTCTGCATCCTCAGCACCGTAGTAGGTGAAGGGTTTGTAGGTGCGGCCGGTGATTTTCGAGATGCCTGCCATAGCCTCGGCAACCATATCGGGCACTGCATCGTAGAATTTGTTGCTTGCCTCACGAGTTTGGAAATAGATGTCGGGGTTTTGAGCGGTACCACGAGTTACGGGGTGCTCGGGGCTCAGACCACGCGAACGGAAAGCTGCCAGAGCCTCTTTGTCGAGCAGTTGCTCCAGAGCCTCTTGCTCCATCAGCTCAACTTTTTGAATCTCGTGCGAGGTACGGAAACCATCGAAGAAGTGCAGGAAGGGGATGCGACTTTTGAGCGATACCAAGTGAGCAACACCTGCGAGGTCCATAACCTCTTGTACCGACGAGGTAGCCAGCATAGCAAAACCGGTTTGACGGCAAGCCATCACGTCTTGGTGGTCACCGAAAATCGACAATGCTTGAGCAGCCAGTGCGCGTGCCGAAACGTGCATAACGCCGGGCAACAGCTCACCTGCGATTTTGTACATATTGGGGATCATCAGCAGCAGACCTTGCGAAGCAGTGAAGGTTGTGCTGAGTGCGCCAGCTTGGAGCGAACCGTGCAGTGCACCAGCGGCACCTGCCTCCGATTGCATCTCTACAACTTCAACTTTCTCGCCGAAGATGTTTTTGCGGCCCGAAGCAGCCCACTCGTCCACGTACTCAGCCATTGTGGAAGAGGGTGTGATAGGATAGATTGCAGCCACCTCGCTGAACATATAAGCGATGTGTGCAGCTGCATAGTTACCGTCACAAGTGATAAACTTTTTCTCTTTCATAGTAACGATTTTATTTTGTTGTTTGTGATTTCAATAAGCGGTTCCATCGGAATCTATCCGACAAAAGTACAAATTTCCATCCGTTTCGGCAATATTTTTACCTATATTTTAAAAACTCGGTGCGGTTTGTTACCTTTGCGCTCAAAATTTAGGTCTATGATTACTTACGATTCGCATACTCTTGCCAACGGTTTGAGGGTGGTGGTAAACCGCGATCCCGACTCCGCAATGGCCGCCGTAAACCTGCTCTATGCGGTGGGTGCGCGCAACGAGTCGCCCGACTGCACAGGTTTTGCCCATCTGTTTGAGCATCTGATGTTTAGGGGGACTCGCAACGTGCCCGATTTTGACGCGCCACTGCAACTTGCCTGCGGCGAAAACAATGCGTTCACCAACAACGATTATACCGACTATTACATCACTCTTCCCAAGGATAATATTGAGACTGCGCTGTGGCTCGAAAGCGACCGTATGCGCGGACTCGACATCTCGGACGAGGTGCTCGAAACCGAGAAAAGAGTGGTGTTGGAGGAGTACAACCAGCGTTATCTGAACCAGCCCTACGGCGATATGTGGAAACTTTTGCGCGGAATGTGCTACACCACCCACCCCTATCGCTGGCCGACCATTGGCCTAACGCCCGACCACATTCGCGATGCGTCGATGGAGACGGTGCGCAGTTTCTACAACCGCTACTACTCGCCCCAAAGGTGTATCCTCAGCGTGAGCAGTGGCCACGACCCCGAACACATCTTTGCCCTGGCCGAGAAGTGGTTTGGACACATCGCAGCCTCGCCCGCCACACCCGACCTGATTCCCGCCGAGCCGCTTCAAACCTCGGCTCGCAGACTCGAAGTGGAGCGCGACGTACCCGCCACAGCCATTATGATTGCCTTCCCGATGGGCGACCGTCTATCTCGTAACTACTACCTGTGCGATATGCTGACCGATGTGTTGGCAGGAGGTACTTCGGCAAGGCTCTACCAACGATTGGTGAAGGGTCGCCGACTGATGGGTGCCACCAACGCCTACATTACGGGTGACGTTGACCCCGGACTGCTGGTTGTGACCGCCAATCTGCTGCCCGAAACCTCGGTTGCCGAGGCCGAGCAAGCGCTGTGGGAGGAGTTGCGCGAGCTGGCAACCAACGCTCCGAGCGACTACGAGCTCACCAAAATCAAAAACAAATTCGAGGCCGAGATGACCTACGGCGAGATGAACATTATGAACAAGGCTATGAACTTGGGCTACTACTCGATGTTGGGCGACTTGCCCCTCATCAACCGCGAGGCCGAGTTATTCCGCAGCATCACCCGCAGCGAGATTTGCGCCGCAGCAGCCGAAATGTTCCGCCCCGAAAGAAGTTCAACCCTGATTTACGCCAAGAAATGATAACACCTCCCGAAATAACAATTCCGCAAACAATCCGCGTGGCACGACCCACCGAGCAACGACTCTCGAACGGCGTGCGAATGTTGGCGCTGACCAACCCCGGACAGAATGTCGTGCGCATCAGTTTTGTGTTTGAGGCAGGCACCACCACCCAGCACAAACCCTTTGTGGCATCGAGCGCGCAAAACCTTCTGAGTGAGGGTAGTAGTCGCCACTCGGCAATCGAGATTGCCGAGGCACTGGACTACTACGGCTCCTACTTTGAGGTGAGTCTTGACCGCGACTACTCGGTCATCACGTTCTGCTGTCTGGCTCGCTTTTTTGAGCAGAGCATAGGCACCTTCGAGGAGATTCTGCTCGACCCTCTGTATGCCCCCGACGAGATTGCAATCTACGCCTCAAAACGCAAGCAGAGTCTGGCCATCGAGCGACGCAAAACCGCCACCAAGGCGCGCGAAAGGTTTGCAAGTGCGCTGTTTGGCGCCGACCACCCCTATGGCGTGAGCTACGACGAGAAACACTACGACAACATAACCCACAACGACCTTGCGGAGTTCTACCGCCGTCGCTACACCGCGGGCAACTGCTTTGTGGTGTGCAGCCTCGATGATGACCCCGCACGTCTGGTGCGCATTGCCCGTTTTGCCGAGCAAGTTCCGCAGTCAGAGGTGTGCTCGCCCATCGAAATTGCCGCGCCCCACTCGTCGCTCTACGACTATGAGCAGGTGGATTCGGCAGTGCAGTCGTCTATCCGCGTGGGTAAACTTTTGTTTGGTCGCCGCCACCCCGACTTTGTGGGAATGCAGGTTGTGTCGTACATTCTGGGCGGTTACTTCGGCAGCCGACTCATCAACAACCTTCGCGAGCGCAACGGATTCACATACAGCATCTTCGCCTCGATGGTGAATATGCGTCACGCGGGTTATATGGCTATCGCTACGGACGTAGGCTGCGAGGTGTCGGAGCGTGCTGTCGAGGAGATTCTCTATGAGGTTGGACGTATGGGGCGCGAGCTTGTTTCGACCGAGGAGTTGGAGACTGTGCGCCGCATTATGTTTGGCGAGTTTATGCGTATTCTGGACGGCCCTATGGGCTTGGTGGACGTGACTATCGAGGCTACGCAGAACGGCACCGACAACGGCTACATTGCCAGCAGTTTGGAGGAGATTCGCACCATCACACCCGAACGTGTGCGCGACCTCGCCCAACGCTACCTCGACCCCGAGACCCTGACCACCGTCATCGTCGGCAACAAAAACTAATCGCAATCATACACACAAAAAAAGGCTGTCCCAAGTTGGACAGCCTTTTTTCTTTATGTCAATCTCGCTTAAAGCTCTACCACAAGAATTGTGTAGGAGTATTCGGGGATGTCGCAGGTGAGGTTGCTGACGTCCTCGATGTCTTTCTTTTTGGGCGAGATTTTGGTGGGATTCTCGGGGCTATTGGCATCGGTGAGCGGTGCGGCAAGGGTGATGGTGTGTGCCGACGCAATGGGGCCAAACTCCGCAATGTCGAACTTGGCACTCACGCTCTTGTCGCTGGTGTTTGCGATATGGAGTACAAGTTTGCGACCATCCTCGCTGCGAGTGGCGGTAACATCCAACTCTGCGCCCTCAACCGACGAGCCTACCAACAGCGGCAGGTGGTTCTCCGAGGCCATTTGTTGAGCATAGTAGGGAGGCATACCCCACACCTGCGAGGGTGTGAAGAAGACCTGTCCTTGATCCCAGCCGTTGTCGTTCTGCTTGTAGGGTTGCAGAGCGTTGGCAGCGCATGAGGTGAGCACAAAGTCACCCATACGGCGCACAGCATTCTGCAAGGTGACGTGACCCAGCGCGCGTTGCATATTATGTGTCCAGCCGTTCTCCTCGAAGATCGCACACTTCATAGTGGTGTTGGGATTCCATTTGAGAAACAAATCCTGCATACGGCGCAGTTGTTTCTCTACATTTTGGCCTGCGGTCAAGTCGTCGGCCAGAGGGTGGTAGTCCCAGTAGTCGGCCTTGCCGTCCAGAGCCTTGAACAGGCGCTCGCTCAAAGGCGAGTCGGGACGCCACCAAGCAGCAATAATCAGACTTACATTGGGGTCTTTGCTCTTGATTGCGTCGTGCAACAGTGTGAAACGCTCGATGTATCGATCGTAGCCCGCCTCGTTGTTGTCGCTTCGGTAGATAATCTCCTCATTGCCGATTTCGATATACTTCACGCCATAGGGCTCGGGGTGGCCGTTTTGGGCGCGAATCTTGCCCCACTTGGTTTGGGCCGAGCCGTTGAGGTACTCAATCATATCGGCCACATCCTCGGGCGACTCGTGAATATTAATGGCAAACGAGGGTTCGAAACCTGCCGCCTCGCAGAACTTCACGAAGTCCTCGATACCAAATCCATTGGTCGAATATTTGTACCAGTGACCGCGATAGGGCGGGCGCTTGTCCACGTCGCCAATCATCTTCTTGAAACGATACTCTGCGGCGTTGACCATAGTACCACCATAGCGCAGGAAAGTCAATCCCTGATCAACCATAGCCTGTCCGATATCGGCACGATAGGGCAGTCCCTTGAAGCGGTCTTTGCCTGTACTCATCAGCGTAACTTGGTCAATCTTCACCGCACCCGGGGCGTCGATATACACAGCCATTCGGGCGTTGGAGTCGTCGGCATTGGAGGTGAGGGTGAAGGTGTGGCGTTTCCACTCCTTCGACAGACCACCCATACGGCAGCGGGCATACTCCTTGGCTCCGTCGGCGCTTTCGAGAGTCACCACAACGCGGCCTGTGCAGGAGATATTTTTCAGATACAAGCGGCCTTCGAACTTTTGTCCTTTGCGTACGGCGATGCCCCAACGATTGAGGCTCGCGTTTGCAATACCCACAGCGCCACGTCCCGAAACGAACTCTATCATCTGCGAGTTGCTGCCATTGTAGGCATCCGCTGTGTCGAGCATATAACGTCCGACAGCATCACCTTTTACGGCTGCATCCCACTGCATACTAACCTCCTCGGGGATTTCGGCATAGAGCGAGATGGGTTTGCCGTCAATCTGCATATCCGCAAAACGGGTATCGGCATTCCACACACGCAGAGCCACACTGCCACTAAGCAGTTCGGGGTCCGACAGTCGGAACACGCACACGCTCTTGTCGTTGAGAAGTATCTCGACCTCGCCACGTTGGATGCGTGCTTTCAGGTTATTCCATTCCGTAGGCACGCAGCTGACAGCCACATCCACAATGTGTTCCCAGTTATTCTTGTGTTTGCCAACGGTAAGAGTTTTTCCGTCGCTCGAAAGGCTAATCTCGTAGCCGAAGAAGCTGTCGGCACCTACTCTGGGTTTCGACACGCAAAGCAGCAGACCTGCGTTTTGAAGACCTGCGCCACGACGCGCCTTGTCGAACTTGATGTTGACCGACACCGAGCCTTCGGTAATGGGCTCCTTGCTTACGATTTTGGCTCCGGCGTGCGCCAACGACAGCAACTCACCATCGCCATTAAGCCACTTGCCGTCGAACACATCGAAGTGCTCGAAACGAGGCAGAGGTATAGGCTCCTCGAAGCTCTCGCCAAAAATCCTTTGGTCATAGAGTCCGCCATAGATTTCGTGGTTCACATCCTCCATACACGAACCATAGAGGTAGGGTGTTACCTTTTGCTCGACCTTTGCGGCATTGACCTTCACAACTGCACTCTCCTCGGCAGTGGCAAAAATGGGTGCCAGCAACATTGCGGCGGCATATAACACTCTGCTGAATTGTTTCATAGTCAAATAGTTTTTTAGTTTATTTTTCCAAAGATAGTGATTTTCGCCAAAACATCAACCTCCACTCAACAAAAAAAGGCTGCCCGCAGTGGGACAGCCTTTTTTTGTGTAGTATATTTAGCGTTACTCAAAAACAGAGTAGATACGTGCAGCAGCCTCACGACGGTCATACAGCAGAGCAATGCGGTAGAGCTCTTGGAGGTTGGCAAGTTTGTCGCCAAGCTCGTCGGCAACAAGCTCCTCCCAGCGGCCAGTGAACTGAACGTAGTAGCGGATGTACTCTTCCAGGTCGTCGGCAAAGTCGTAGAGGATGGCGTCACCCTTCTCGCCCGCGCCAGCCTTGTAGTAGGCCTCGATGGCGGGGGTGGTAATCATATAGGTGTTGCGGAATTGGCTCAGAGGCAGAACCTCGAAAGCACGATCCAGCACCTCTATTGCGCGGGTAGTATCGCCCTCGGCCATCAGCGCCTCGGCAAGGCGTACGTGGCTGTGGCGGCCATTCGAAGCGGCAAGGTTGTGCGCCACGAAGCTATCGACATAGACATCGGGGTTGCTCACTCCGCCCCAGCGGTATTTGTTCATCACGTTGTCGTAGAGGTACTCGGTATCGACGCGGCCGACGAACAGAGGATCCTCAACGGGGGTCTTGATAGGCACAAAGCGATAGACCGCACCGTCGAATTGGAGGTACTCCTGCATACCCAACGGACGCAGTGCATACGATTGGGTGAAGAACAGCGGGCGGTTCCAGTCGAAGGTTGCCAACAGGTCGAGCAACATAAGTTCGCTCTTGTCCAGACGGTTCTTTTTGAGGTCGAGATATACGGTGTCAACCATCAGGTCGGCATCCTCGGGGCGAACGATACCACAGCGAACAGCATTCTCCTTGTTGACGGGGATTGCCACACGCTTGGTGGGGATGTAATCCACTTGCTCGCCTGCATAGGTAGCTTTGGTGCGGGGGTTGGTGCTGCAAATCCAGTCCATAACCTGACGCGCGGTAGCCACGGGGAAGATATCCTCGACCGAAATATAGTCGTTGGTGCTTGCCACATACTTATGACGAGGCAGCGAGAAGGGCACGGGGGCCGACTCGTTGTAGGCGTGTTTCATCTCGTCGATATACCAGTCGCCACCCAGGTAGCTCATATTCATAATGCGGATGTCGGGGCGGAAACCGTTCACCTCCTGATTGTACCACAAGGGGAAGGTGTCGTTGTCGCCATAGTTCATCACAATGGAGTTAGGCAGAGCCGCAGCCATATAGTTGTTACCCAAATCGACACCCACATAGCGGCCGCTACGGTCGTGGTCGTCCCAGTTCTCGGCACACAGAATTGCGGGCACGCTCAGGCACACCACGGTTGCCGCGATGGCGGTGGTCATCGAGTTGCGTTTGAGGGTCTTGTCGAGCCACTCCTTGACGCTCATAACGCCCAAGCCAATCCACATACAGAAGGCATAGAACGAACCTGCATACACATAGTCACGTTCGCGGGGCTCGCCGGGGGTGGTGTTGAAATATACAACCAGAGCCACACCCATCATCACAAACAGCCACATAACAACCGTAAAGCCTCGTTTGTCGCGGCCGAGTTGATACACCAGACCGATGATACCCAAAATCAGAGGCAAGAAGTAGTAGCGGTTGTGGCCACGGTTGTCGGCGATGTCGCTCGGCAGGTTATCTTGGGGTCCGAGGTATAGCTGGTCGATGAATTTGATACCCGAAATCCAGTTACCATCGGTGATTTCGCCTGTGCTTTGCACGTCGCTTTGGCGGCCTGCGAAGTTCCACATAAAGTAGCGCCAGTACATAAAGTTGAGCTGATAGCCGAAGAAGTAACGCAAGTTCTCGCCAAAGGTGGGAACGGTCACAACCTCGTCCATAAACTTGATGCGGCGTCCCTTTACCTTACCCCACGATTTGTAGGCGGCAACGTGACGCTCGGCAGGCGAGTACATACGAGGGAAGAAGAACTTGAATTGTGCGGGATAGATATAGTCCTTGATGCGCTCCACCGAGGCATATTTGCCGTTGTCGTCAACATAGTAGAGAGTTTCGCTCTCGGTATCGACAGGCACCGACGAGTAGGCGGGACCAAACACCAGCGGGCGGTCGCCATATTGGTCGCGGTTGAGCAGACGCAACAGACCATAGGGGTTGTCGGGGTCGTTGCTGTTCATCGGGGGGTTGGCAGCGGCACGAATAACCACCGAAGCGTAGGAGCCATAGCCAATCATAATAACCGACACACACAGCAGGATGGTGTTCCAAATCACTTTACCACGCGAGTAGGTGTACCATACGCCCCAACCCAAAGCGGCGGCCAGAGCTACCACAAAGAAGATCATACCCGAGTTGATGGGCAGGCCCAGCGAGTTGACAAACACGCGGTCAACGGCAGCACCGATAGCTACGGTCCAGGGGATGATAATCGAGTTGACAGCAATCAGGATAGCACCTGCGATGAGGGTGGTTTTAACCACACCCCACAGGGTAACTTTGTCGGTTTTGCGGAAGTAATAGACAAACACCAGCGCAGGGATTGTCAGCAGGTTGAGGATGTGCACGCCAATCGAAAGACCCATCAGGTAGGCAATCAGCACCAGCCAGCGGTTGGCGTGGGGCTCATCGGCGACCTCCTCCCATTTGAGCATAGCCCACACAACCATCGCCGTAAACATCGACGACATTGCATATACCTCGCCCTCGACAGCCGAGAACCAGAAGGTGTCGGTGAAGGTGTAGGCCAGTGCGCCCACAGCACCTGCGCCCAGCACGGTCCACGTTTGGACTTTGCTCAGGGCATCGCTTGTGCGAGCATAGATTTTGCGACCGATATGGGTAATGGTCCAAAACAGGAACAGGATGGTGAATGCGCTCGCCAGAGCCGACATCGAGTTGACCATAACGGGCACAAGGTCGGTGTCGCCAAACGAGAAGAGCGAGAACACTCGCGCCAACATCATAAACAGAGGCGCACCGGGAGGGTGACCAACTTCGAGTTTGTAGGAGGTTGCAATGAACTCCATACAATCCCACAGACTTGCCGAAGGCTCGATTGTGAGCAGGTAAACCACTGCGGCTACCAAGAACACTGCCCAGCCCGTCAGGCGGTTGCATTTCTTAAAGTAATTCATTCGTGAAAAATGTTTTTTGTATTCTTATCTGAAAAGAAATCGGGCCACGGCGACACTCGCGACGCACTCGGCCCGACTATATTGAAAAATCCCTATACGTTAAAACAGCACACCCACCGAGAATTGCAGTTGGTGGTAGGTCAGTTTGTAGGTTGCCGAGGGATCGGGGTTGTTGAAGCTGTAAAACTCTTGTTGTGGGCGTTTGAACGGAGTCACATAGCGCGCATCAATCACAACCTTCGAGAACTCAAACGACATACCACACACAAAGTGAACCAAATTGTGGTTGACATTCACTCGTTGCAGGCCGAATTTGTCCATCTCCTCGTCGAGGTTATTGGGGTTGAAACCCACGTTGGCGACATTGACAGGCAGAGTTACCTTTTTGCCACCCTCTGTGGGGTCGGCGTAGTCGAAGGTACCCTCGTTGGCAGTGCGGTAGCTATTCCACACTTTGAGTTGCGGGCCAATGAAGAGGCGGAAAATCGAGTATTTCCAACCAATCATCACGGGGATGTCGATGCTGCGGTCGTAGATTGTACCCGTCATAATGCGTTTGTCGGGCGACCACAGTGTGTTAATCAACACTGTCTCGTAGCGGTTCTCGGTGAAGATAAACTCGGCTTGCAAGTTGCCCGTGCCGAAGTTGTAACGACCAAAGGCCGAAACGTTCCAGCTAACGCGATTCTGACGCTCGCTGCGAGGGGTGTCCTCGTAGTAGTATTTGTCGCTGTTGATAATCGAGTAGTGTTTGTTGGCCAAGCCCTTGCCATCCGACTCGGCAGAGTTGTCCAACACCAGCGCGTTGACACCTCCCTTGAAGCCCCATTGGAACTTGGGAGTAAAATGTTTGGTACGTTGAGCCACGCTCACCCACTCGGCGGGTTGCTCACCTCGCTTGGAGTCAACGTCATAGCCTGCGGGGCGAGTTGCGGTGACGGGTTTCTCAACCTTGCGAATCTGACCTGTGGCAAAACCTGTAACCTCGCCGCGAGTCTGTGCTTTAAGTGTATTCAATCCACCCATCAAAACCATTGCCGAAGCAAGAATCAGCAGGCGGAATCCGTATATTTGTTTCATAAATTCGTTTTTAAATACAAATTTGTGGGCAAAGTTAATATTTTTGGGCGATTTATGCTCCGCATAGCGGTTTTTTTTGAACGACACAGGGCGGTTTTTTGACAAATCAAGGCAAATTGCTATCTTTGCATCCGAAAAATGTTCACACTCCTTAAAAAATCACAAACACAATGAGTATCGTAGCCATCGTAGGTCGCCCCAATGTGGGCAAAAGCACAATGTTCAACCGCTTGGTGGGAAATCGTCAGGCCATCGTGGATTCCGTAGCAGGAACAACACGCGACCGCCACTACGGCAAAACAGATTGGGACGGACGCGAATTTTCGATTATTGACACCGGTGGTTACTCCGTTGGTAGCGACGACGTGTTTGAGGGCGAAATCCGCAAACAGGTTATGCTCGCAATCGACGAGGCTGATGTCATCGTGTTTATGACCGAAGTGGGAACAGGTATCACCGACCTCGACGAGATGATGGCAAGCATCCTGCGTCGTACCTCCAAAAAGGTGCTGCTCGCAGTGAATAAGGTGGACAACAACGAGCAATACTTCTCGGTAAACGAGTTCTACGCTCTGGGCCTTGGCGACCCCTACTCGGTGTGCGCAATGACAGGTAGCGGTACCGGCGACCTGCTCGACGCGATTGTGGCTGCACTGCCCCCCATCGAACAAGAGAAGACCGAGGAGGAACTGCCCCGCATCACCATCGTGGGCCGTCCCAACGTAGGTAAGAGCTCGCTGACCAACGCGCTGCTCGGCACCGAGCGCAACATCGTAACTTCGGTTGCAGGTACCACTCGTGACTCGATTTACACCCGCTACAACAAGTACGGTATGGACTTCTACCTGGTGGACACCGCAGGTATGCGTAAGAAGGGTAAAACTATGGATGACTTGGAGTTCTACTCGGTTATGCGTTCAATCCGCGCCATCGAGGGTAGTGATGTTTGTATCCTGATGATTGACGCTTCGCAAGGCTTGGAGTCGCAAGACCTCAACATCTTCAACCTGATGGTACGCAACAAGAAAGGTTGTGTGGTTGTAATCAACAAATGGGACCTTATCGAGAAGGGCAACAACACTATGAAGGAGTGGAAAGAGTTCCTTGCAAGCCGCCTTGCTCCGTTCAACGACGTGCCTATGATTTTCACCTCGGCGCTCAACAAGCAACGCATCTTGGAGGTGCTGCAAACCGCGCTTCAAGTGTATGAGAACCGCAACCGCCGCATCCCCACATCGCAATTCAACGACTTCATCCTGCCTATCATCGAGCAAACCCCTCCCCCTTCGGTTAAGGGTAAGTTCATCAAGATTAAGTATGCGATGCAGTTGCCGAGCCCCACACCGAGCTTTGCGTTCTTTGTGAACCTTCCCCAATATGTGCGCGACCACTACCGCCGCTTCTTGGAGAACAAAATCCGCGAAAACTGGGATTTCTCGGGCATCCCGATGCAAATCTTCTTCCGCCAGAAATAACAGAAAAGGCTGTCCCGCAGTGGGGCAGCCTTTTTCGTGTGATATGTTTGTGGTTTTACTCCTCGGCGGGTTGGTCAATGGGCGTTGCCGCGTCGTACATCTCGGGAGTGATATGTACATACCAAAAGCAGTTATTGGATTTATCGACTACTCGTTGGGTGTTTTTCGGAAGAAAAACATCTGTGCGGCGCTCATTGTTAAACTCTAACCATATATGTTGTTTTCGAGTCCACATATCCCAGTTAAGCGACTCTACAAGTTTGCCCTGGGCATTTATGTAGTCTTTCTCGATAAAAAACACACTCTCGCCAGCTGCAAGATGTAATGTCGTGTCGAGTTGCTCTGCGACATACATTTCCAACTCTACATTGTACTCGGTGTCGTTTATGAGCTCAAAAATATTATTGTCGGGTGCGGGGTGTGTATTTTCAGGACTATTTTCACATCCAATTATACCGACCGCGATAAAAAGGATTAATAAGATTTGTTTCATAATATATATTAATTATCATTTACCCAATACATTTCATATGTTGCAAACAATGTATCAATATCTGCATCAGTTACCCCCGCAGGTTTATTAGCTCGTTTATTCGTTATTCAATCGGCGTTGCCGCGTCGTACATCTCGCGAGTGAAATCAAAGGAGTAAACTAGATAACATATATTCTCCAACTTGGCCTTTTGGTGTGCTAAATGTAACGGCAGCAACGCCTCGCCTTTCCACAAGAACTCTCGCTCGCCCCATTTGCCATAAAGGCTATCAATATAGACAAAACGGATAAAGCGTTGAGTTAATGTGATGTCACCCATCGCAGGGATGGTGTGAGTTTCGACCACAGCTCCCTTGTCATACAACTCCAAATGCAAATCCACATCCACATTATTGCAAAAGGTTGCTTTGTAGGTGTATTTATTATTGACAAGCTTATTATCATCCGCGCACGCCAAGCATTGGAGCGCAATAACTATAAGTAAGAAAATCTTTTTCATAGTGCAAATATCTTTTATTCAACCCAATAGTTTCTATACTGTTCAAAATAATCAATTATATCTTGCTCTGTTATACCATTGGGTAGTGTATTTTTAATAGCATCTCTTAATGAAGTAAAATTATTTTGATTATTTTTAATGATACTGCCTAAAAATACGACATCATATCCTGTTATTGAATCATAAAGATATGGACTACTTGGTGTGTGTTGATTGTAATCATCAACCAAGTCTATAAATAAAGGAGAGTTTTCAGGGGTCGAATCTTGGCTTGGCCAACGCTGAAATTGCGCGCCGTTTATTCCTACTTCATAAACATTATTTACAAAATCATATAACTGTCCCCAAAATAAATAACTGCAATTGGTTAAATATTCGGATTCTTCTTTAAGTAGTAGATATTCATTAAGACAAGCCCAAGCCTCGTGTATCATTAGATCAGTATTCTCATACTTACTTTCTGTTGTATTAAACCAGTAACCTGCGTGTCCTAATTCATGAAAAGAAGAACCTAATATTTCGCAAGTTGTTTCTATATATTGGCTAATATTTCCTCGATATATACGGATATCAGGCAGAGTTCCATTTCTCCCATCCTCAAAATAGCCAGTGTATCCTCCATCAGAAAATTCATGCATATACCCAATTTTCAATTTTCGGTCGGAAGGAATTGCTTTCAAAAATCCTAATTTACTATGATAGAAATGTCGATAGCAGGCACGATGAATTACGGCATAACGAATGGATTTACCACTGCCGATATTCAGATTCCACGCCTGATTAGTCACATTACCATCGGTTTGATAATAGGCCTGACCTGTTGCA
>JAZLBP010000012.1:0-144690 GCA_045613745.1 Rikenellaceae bacterium
AACCACATACACTCCGCCACAGCCACCGCACAGGGGCGCAAGCCCCACACACCTCGCAAAAACGCCTCACAAAACAGCACAAAAAAAAGACGACTCACATTGCTGTAAGTCGTCTTGGTGGTGGGAGCAAAGGGAGTCGAACCCCTGACCCTCTGCTTGTAAGGCAGATGCTCTAAACCAACTGAGCTATGCTCCCTTGTTGATTGCGAGTGCAAAGGTACTACATTTTTAGTTATCTCCAAATTTTCGGAGCTATTTTTTCAAAAAAATATAAACTTACGCATATCTTGCTGTTTAAGACGTCTTGACCTGAGCAAATTTCAAACAACAAGATATGCGTAGGTCTATAAATTAAATCAACGCATAAAGCACATATATCCAGTGGGCGATGATAGCCGCCACCAAACCACCGATTGTGTGCGAGAGGATGGCTTTGGAAGTGAGTTCGCGGAAACCGAGCGAGTCGAGCATTGCGGTGTGTGTGCTCAAATATCCGCTCCAGCACATACCGATAGCTGTGAACACTGCAATGGCATTGCCATCAATCCAGCCGCCATTGATAAACTCCGGAATAAGGCCGAGAGCTGCACCTACTGCACCCAATGCGGTAATGGGGAATGCAATCAGGTGCGGATCTTTGAAACCAAAGAGCCAATCGAAGATAAAGTTAATCTTAGAGGCCAACCAAGGCAACAACTCGATACCCTCGTAGGCTGCACCGGTGTATGAACCATCGCTCGAAGGGCCGAAGGTAATCATCATAACCAAAGTCGAGATGATAAGCACACCGGGGATGATAGCCATACCTACATCGACACCCGTGCGTCCACCGTCGAGCAAAGCATTGAGTATGCGGGTAAACATCGAGCCCTGCTCAATAGGTGTTTTGTGATTATTGTTGGTACCCTCCTCAATAACATCTTCTTCGGCATAATTAGGATAAGCCTTAATAACGAAGTGTTGCATAAGGCGGGTCGATACGATACAACCACAGAAAGCACCAATCAAGCCGATAAACGGCTCGGCCAAGTAGCCCAAGCCAATCATATACACAATAACCAACAAGCCCATACCAAAAGCTGTACCGAAGTTGGTAAGAGAGATGTATTGATACCTCTTGAAGTAGCGACAGAAACGTTTGTCGTGTGCAAGCGAGATAATAGCGGGGTTATCCGACAGGAAGGTCATAACTGCACCCAACGAAGCCACACCCGGAAGGTTAAACAAAGGCTTCATCAAAGGGCGCAAGATTTTTTCAAGCAGTTTCACCACGCCGAAATCCATAAAAATGCGACCAATAGCGCCAGTGATAACACATACGGCCATAAGGAAGAATACCGTATTGAGCAGCAGGTCGTGTGCGGTGTTCATAACCGTCTTGAACATCGGAGAAACGCCCATTCGGCTACCCAAGATTACAAACAAACCCACTACAATGAGCAGACAGGGCACTCCTGTGGGAATGTACTTCGAGAGATTTTTTTTCGGCTTATTCATACGCTATTATTTTTTGCTTGCGAGCGACCAAATATCAATATTCCATTTAAGACCGATGCCCCACAAGTTCTCGCGATCTTGCAAAACGCCATTGGGATTGCCATTGATACCCCAAGTGTAGTTATAGTAACCAAAAAGGCACAAATCCTTGCGACCATTAGGCAGAGGATAGTACTCAACACCCGCGCCCACGCGAGTAAGCTCCGTGCCGGGCATTACGCAGTAGTCACCCACAACACCGCTATTGTTGACATCGTACGATACTTTACCAAAGACACTTACCTTGTCCTTAATCATATAAGCCAACTCGCCTATCACCGAGTAATCCTTAAAGAAGAAGGCATGCTGGTCGGTTGCGCGGTTCATAAAATCGAGTTGCAAACGGAAGTTGTCGAATGTAAATTGATTACCCAACACAACATAATAGATATACTTGCCGGTTGCGTACTCCGAGGCATTTAGCGAATAGATGCTACTGAACCAGTCGTGCTGACCCACCCACATAAGGTTGTAGGCAAACTTAAAATCTTGGTGACCTACATTGAAAGGGCTTTCGCACACTTGCAGCATTAAGCGGTCGGTTCCGTTGCTGCCGTCGCCAAGCGTATAGGCTGCACTTACACCCCATTGGTAGCACGCAATATTGTTCCAATACTCCGAACAGAAGTAGAGGTCGATAGGAGCGCGGTCATACTCAAAACCACCGATACCAACCACTTGCTTACCTGCCGAGATATCCCAATGTTGGTTGGGGCGATACGAGAGGTGCACCCAGTCGGTAGCATCGAAGTAACTTTCATTCTTGGGAGCGCGGTTAAGGCGTTGGCGGAAAGAGTAATAGAAGTGCTTGTTGATGTGTCCGTCCAACATCAGGTTGATGTATCTACCCTTGAAACCCGACGCTGACTTGTTCAGACCACCATCCAGATAATCCTGCATAAAATCAGCACGCACCTGCGCACGCACATTCACCACTTTGTTACGGTCGGCACAATCTTCGTCCATTTGCGTTTGGGCCGAAGCACCCAACACGCATAAAGCCATAACCCCAAATAAGAACAATTTCTTCATAGTAGAATAGGAATATTTGTATAATTCTTTAACAATCAACACATTCACAACCCACACACCTCTACACGAGCAGCATAGGCCTATTGTTTGCTTACAATTTGGTTGTAAAGGTAAGCAAACTTGTCGGTCGATAACGAATTTTTAGGCAGAAAAATACAAGATACGGACAAAAAAAAGAAAGAGGTCGGGGCAACATCCTCCAAAACCTCTTTTATTCACTACTCGGGCAAATGCCCATAAGCGCACTATTGTAATTATTCGAAACTTGCGGGCAAAGCCATCATCTGCGCCGCAATCACACGAGCCATTCGCTGATGTCCCTTGGCGTTGGGATGCAGGCGGTCGCGCTCGATATTGATAAAATATTGGATATGACTATCGATGGTCGGCAACATTCCGCTGGTAGCAAAAAGGTCAATAACAGGCACCGACCAAATGCTCGACGCCTCACGCACAACTGCCACATAATCATTAATAAAGAGGTCCAAACCATTGGCATACGACTCATCGGGTTGCACGTTCTTCGAGCCGAAGGTTGCATAGGCACGATGCAGGGGAGTCATAAGGATTATTTGCGCAGTAGGGTAGTCCGTTTTAAGGCTCTCCAACACGCGGTTGATTCGTCCGCGAAAGGTTGCTCCATCACGCACAAACTCACGATGCAGACGCTCCACCTGACGGCCATTCACATTCACTTCGCGCTTGTCGAAGGTGTACCATTCGCCCAACGGAACATTGGCATTGTAGTCGTTCGTTCCGGCAAAAATAATTATCGCATCGGGCTGAACACCATCGGCTTTCATTCGTTCGATTTGAGAGGGGAGGTGACTCCATTGATGGCCATTAACGCCATAGACAAACGGCTCAAAGCCAAGCATTTCGGCAAGGTAGCGCCAATAGATATCGGGGGCAGAAACTCCTCGCGGATCGGTAATGGAATCACCCAAAAACACAACCTTACGGCCCGCCCAATCACTCTGCACTACAGCCGTTTTGTCGCTTTTTTTGCGAGGTGCGGCAACAACAGAGCCAGGTGTGGTTAAAGCAAATGCAGCCAGCAGTATCCACGCAACGAATTTCGACGCTTTCATCTCTCCGAGAAAACTACTCGTTATCCTTACCCTCGTGCGCAATAAAGAACTCAAACACCAGCGGTGTGTACGAGGGAATCTCCGTTACAACTTCACCCTCTTCGAGTGTTGACGAGGTGAGGATGTTGTAATACATATAGTTGGTTGCATAGTAGTCGTAATAGGAGTTATACTGGTTGGTGCTGTTGTAGAGGTTTGCATACAGATAACTCATATAGTTGTTATACGAGTCGTACTCCTCTTGCAATGCAGCCGAGTAGCCGGCAGCGCCATAACCATAAAGCGAGGTAAATACCATTCGCCCCCACTCGCCATATCTCATTCCGGGAATTGCGCGATAGAATGCATTGATAAGTTCCTCCTTATCCTCCGAGGGTTTGTAAGCCAAAGGATCGGAGTGAGTAATCTCACCAAAGGCACGAATCTGCACCGAGTCAATGTTCGAATCGAACACAAAACCATCCAAATAGTAGCCTTTATAATATAGGTATGCCGTAGAGTCCACAGTAAGGGTGTCACCCAAGGTCACATCCAACAGATTGCTCTTGTCCAGATAGAAGTGCTCGGCGATAGTATCAGCCACATTCATACCCCACATTTGCTCGGCATAGTCGGCCACAAGTTTATTCTCGCGTTCAACGGGATCTTTAACAACCTCCACAAGCTCCAAGTCCTCGATGGTAGGAACATTGCCTTTGAGAGTAAACTGACCACCATAACCCTGATTGTTACTTGTGCCATACGAGCCATAAGCCAGTTCCGAGGTCATATAGAGTCGCACTTTGCTACCTTGAACCATCTTGGTAGGCACGCCGTCAATCATAAATTCGTTTTTGAGAGCGTAGTATTGACCCTCTATCATATTGGTGTTGGTGCTGCCGCAGTAGAGGTAGTCGGGAGCGTAGTAGGTGCGTTCGGTGAAAGTTCCCTGCCACTTGGCCTCATTCTCCGAACGAGTCAGATAGACATTGTTTTGGAGTGTACGACCTGTGTAGTTGATTCGCACCCACACAATTGTATCGGCAGGCGCAAGACTCTCATCCAAAGGCTGGGTCGAGGGCAACACCTGAACATACATTCCGTTGGATTGTCGCCACGCTACGGTATCATCGCAGTTGACATACTTTGCCATCCACGCATCAAGCGAATTTTGCTGGAACTTTTTGGTATCCACAGTCGGCTCCTCGGAGCACGACGCAAATCCGCCAATCACAACCGCACACAACACGGCGGCAACTATATTCTTGATTTTGCTTTTCATATTCTATTGTTTGGAAATTGCATTAATCGAAACCACAAACACCACGGGACTATATTGCGGGACAACTCCCATAGGGCGCTTGCCATAGGCCTTGTCGGTAGTGAGCAGGAACTCCACCTCGTCACCTTCGCAGCAACCCTCAAAGGCGCTCTCCATACTCTTCATCAGCTGTCCGTCACCCAATTTAATGCCGAGCGAATCAGTTGACCAATACTCGGGATCGAGATTAGGGAAGCGCGAAGTCATAGTATTTTTCTTGTTTGTGTAAAAAACTTGCTTTTTGCGAGTACCCTCGAAAATATACGCGTCAAAGTAGATATAGAGCGAATCTCCCATCTCCAAAGCCTCGCTTGCGGCGGGACGATCCTCACGCGACTCGTTGGTAATCCAGCGATACACGCCATCGATACGGTCGTAGAACTTAACCACCGCACCCGTCACTTCCTCTTCGGGGTCGTAATCGTCGCGGTCGGTAACTTTGTTATTCGACAAATAGCGCTCAAAATTAGACTCTTGTGTTGTCACATAGTCGTCAATCTTGTTGCATCCGGCCACAACAAACGCCGCAAACATCACGGTCAAAAGTATGTTGAATCTGCTTGTCATAGATTAAACTTTACCACTTATAAACGTACAAAGTTACGAAAAAATTTTGCAACCCCAAAACTTAACACCATAATCGCCGCCAAACACTCCGTCCACAAAACCCCAAACAGACTGTAATTCACCGATTCACAACACAAATAAACCCCCGCTACAAGCCATAAAAAAGCTTAAAAAATTTGTAATTTCACAAAAAATATGTAATTTTGCGGCCGAAATGAGGAACGAGATTCCTCTGACGTGGCGGACGTGTCCGCCTCTATAAAGTAATTTAACTTATTAAAACACAAAACAATGGCTGTAAAAATCAGACTTGCAAGACGTGGTAAAAAAGGTTATGCCTTCTATCACATCGTGGTAGCCGACGCACGCGCTCCCCGCGACGGTAAATTCATCGAGAACATCGGCTCGTACAACCCCAACACCAACCCCGCAACCATCACCTTGGATTTTGACAAGGCTCTGGATTGGCTGCAAAAAGGTGCTCAACCCACCGACACCTGCCGTGCGATTCTGTCGTACAAAGGCGTTCTGTACAAAAAACACCTGTTGGGCGGTGTAGCTAAAGGTGCTTTCTCGGAGTCGGATGCCGAGGCCAAGTTCAACAAATGGATGAGCGAGAAAGAGGCACAAATCAACGCTAAAACTTCGCAAATCGCTGCTGACGCTTCGAAAGCTAACAAAGCTCGTTTGGAGGCAGAGTCGAAAGTGAAAGAGGAGCGTGCCGCTGCTATCGCTGCTAAGAAAGAAGCCGCTGCTGCCGCTGCAGCTGAGGCTGCTGCCGAGGAGGCCGCTGAGGAGACTACCGAGGCTGTTGCAGAATAATTTATTATCCTGCGCTAATGGCTGAAATGTTACCTATCGGTAAAATCGGCAAGATTTTCGGTGCGAAAGGAGAGGTAGCACTTGTGCTGTACGACTCTTTCCCCGAGGATTTCAACTTTGAGGAACCCGTGTTTGTGGACGTTGATTCACTCACGGTTCCTCTTTTTTTCGATAAATTCGAACCTCGCGGTCAACACGGTGCAACCGCACAATTTGCCGACATCGACACCGAACGACGCGCTGCAGAAATGGTAGGGCGCGAGTTCTGCATCAAAGCAGACAACGAACGCGAGGATGATGAATTCTATATGGAAGACCTTGTAGGCTTCCGCGCCGAGGTAGGCGAGGGCATTGAAGGTGTGATTAGCGACTACATCGACAGCCCAATGAACCCCCTCTTTGAATTGCGCATTGATGGTCAGGAGGTACTCATTCCCGCAGTGGATGAGTTCGTGGCCGAAATCGACATCGAGCAGAAAGTCGTTGTATTCGAGCTGCCCGAGGGTATGTTGTCGCTTAACGATTAAAACACAAAGTAAGAAGATGAAACAAAAAGTTGTTGTCGGTTTGTCGGGTGGCGTTGATTCGTCGGTTGCCGCGTGGGTGCTCAAAGAGCAAGGCTACGAGGTAATCGGACTCTTTATGCGAAATTGGCACGACACCACAGGCACCCTTTCGGGCGACTGCCCTTGGTATGACGACCAACTGTTTGCCGAGCTGGTTGCCAAACGACTCGACATTCCGTTTCATTATGTAGATTTGAGCGAGCAGTACCGCCAAAGAGTTGTGGACTATATGTTCTCGGAGTATGAGCGAGGACGTACTCCCAACCCCGACGTGCTGTGTAACCGCGAAATCAAGTTCGATGTGTTTATGGAGGAAGCGTTCAAACTGGGTGCCGACTTCGTTGCCACCGGTCACTACTGCCGCAAGGATGAGGTGACTATCGATGGCAAAACCTACTACCGACTGCTGGCCGGTAGCGACGGCAATAAGGACCAAAGCTACTTCCTGTGCCAACTGTCGCAAGAGCAACTGAGTCGCGCACTGTTCCCCATCGGCGACATCATCAAGCCCGAGGTGCGACGCATTGCTGTGGAGCAGAAACTCGCAACCGCCAAACGCAAAGACTCGCAAGGCATCTGCTTTGTAGGCAAGGTGGATCTCCCCGTATTTCTCCAACAAAAACTCGCTGCTAAGAAGGGTAGAGTAGTGGAGATTTCGCGCGACTGGGAGGGTTACAAACGCGACATCGCAGCCGACAACTTGGCCGAGCGCGCCAAACCTTATAAATATAAGCCCGAGGACGGCAAGGTTATCGGCGAGCACAACGGCGCACAATTCTATACCATTGGGCAACGTAAGGGACTCAACATCGGAGGTCGCCCCGAGCCTCTGTTCATCATCGCCACCGACGTGGAGCAAAACGTAATCTATGTTGGGCAAGGCGACTCACACCCCGGACTCTACCGCGAGGTGCTGTACATCAGTGCCGATGAGGTGCACTGGGTACGTCCCGACCTTGCACTGAAAAGTGGCGAGCAAAAACGCTTCAACCTGCGCATCCGCTACCGCCAACCGCAACAAGACGGCGTGGTTGAGATTCGCGACGAGGGTGCCTACCTGATTTTCGATACTCCGCAACGAGGCGCTGCTGCCGGTCAATTCGCTTCGTGGTACGACGGCGACGAAGTTATCGGTTCGGGTGCAATCAATCACTAACAAATTTCCCAAAAGATGAAAAAAGTTATACTGCTTTGGACGATGGTTTTGTGGACTCTCCACGGACTCTACGCCCAACGATGCAGTGTGGCTTTTTATAATGTCGAAAATCTGTTCGACACCATACCGAACTTATTCTACGATGACTCAGACTTCACCCCCGAAGGCAAATACCACTGGACTACAGAACGATACAACCACAAGATTAGAGGCCTTGCACGCGTGATTGACGAGATTAACGCCGATGTGGTGGGTCTTGCCGAAGTCGAAAACGAGGAGGTTGTACGCGATTTGGTGAGAGCTCTGACAACCGACTACTGCTATGTGCATATGACGAGTGGCGACCGCCGCGGAATTGATTTGGCACTACTATACAAAGGCGACATTCTGATGGTGGATCAAACGTGGCTCAGTCCAAGTGGTGTGGGTCGAGAGTTCCTGAATGTGCGCGGCGAACTTTTTGGCAAAAACATACAATTCGTAGTGTGCCATCTGCCTTCGGTCTATACACCCAAAGAGTTACGCGAACTCGCCTTGTCTAATCTCGAACGACACATCCAAAAGACAACCGAACGCCACCCCGAAATGACGGTCATCGCACTTGGCGATATGAACCGAACATACGACCGCAAGCTCCGCCAGCGCCTCGGCTACGAAGCACCGTTATTATATTACAGCAACAAGGGCTACGGCTCCTACAAGATAGACGGCAGATGGCGACTCATCGACAACATCTTCCTGTGTGGCGGGCAAGATTTTTGCGTGGCGGAGTGCGGAATCTATATTCAAAAATATATGACCCATTGGGGTTACGAAGGCCGAATGCCACACCGTACATTCACCTCGAGCGGCTATATGGGCGGAATTAGTGACCACTTGCCAATTTATGTAATTCTAAGTATTCGAGAGGGCGAACTGTGAAATAATTAACATAACAATATTTTGGTAATTTGTTAAAAAACACCTACTTTTGTAGGTCATTTGAATCGAGCCATACAAGAGTTCTATTTTGAGGGCTTCGAAAGAGAAATGCGAGATAAAATTCACGCGCAAAAACTGAAAATATTAACATTAACAGATATTAGAAGAATTATGCCAAACGTTAAGAGAGTTTACACCTTCGGTAACAAAGAGGCCGAGGGTAACGGAAAGATGAGAGAGTTGCTCGGCGGTAAAGGTGCTAACCTTGCCGAGATGAACCTGATTGGTATTCCCGTACCTCCGGGATTCACCATCACCACCGACGTATGTTCGGAGTACTACAAAGAGGGTAAAGACGCAGTTGTTGAGCTGCTCCGCCCCGAGGTTGAGGCTGCAATGAAAGGTATTGAGAACCTGACCGGCCGCAAATTCGGTGATGCAGAACTTCCCCTGTTGGTATCGGTTCGTTCGGGTGCTCGTGCGTCGATGCCCGGTATGATGGACACCATCCTTAACCTTGGTATGAACGACGAGGCAGTTGAGGCTATCTCGAAATTGTCGGGCAACCCCCGTTTCGCTTGGGACTCGTACCGTCGTTTCGTACAAATGTACGGTGACGTTGTTCTGGGTATGAAACCCGAGAGCAAAGAGGATATCGATCCCTTCGAGGCTATCATCGAGGAGGTTAAAGAGGAGAAAGGAGTTGAGTTGGATACCGATCTGACCACCGACGACCTCAAAGAGTTGGTTGCTCGCTTCAAAAAAGCAGTTAAAGAGCAAACCGGTCAGGACTTCGCCGTATCGGCTTGGGAGCAACTTTGGGGTGCTACCTGCGCTGTATTCGGTTCGTGGATGAACGAGCGCGCAATCCTGTATCGTAAACTTAACAACATCCCTGCAGAGTGGGGTACCGCAGTAAACGTACAAGCAATGGTATTCGGTAACATGGGCGACAGCTCGGCTACTGGTGTTGCTTTCTCGCGTGACGCTGCTACCGGTGAGAACATCTTCAACGGTGAGTACCTGATCAACGCTCAAGGTGAGGACGTTGTGGCTGGTATCCGTACCCCCCAACAAATCACCATCGAGGGTTCGCGTCGTTGGGCTAAAGCTCAAAACATCACCGAGGAGGAGCGCGCTGAGAAATATCCTTCGTTGGAGGAGGTTATGCCCGAGCTGTACAAAGAGTTGGATGAGATTCAACGTCACTTGGAGCAATACTTCACCGATATGCAAGACATCGAGTTCACCATCCAAGATGGTAAACTGTGGATGCTGCAATGCCGCAACGGTAAACGTACCGGTGCCGCTATGGTTAAGATTGCAATGGATATGCTCCGCGAGGGTCTGATCGACGAGAAGACCGCTGTTTTGCGTTGCGAGCCCGAGAAACTCGACGAGTTGCTCCACCCCATCTTCGAGAAGGGTGCTATGGCACAAGCAAAAGTTCTGACCAAAGGTCTGCCCGCATCGCCCGGTGCTGCTACTGGCCCCGTAGTGTTCTTCGCTGAGGACGCTGAGAAATACAAAGAAGAGAAAGGTATCCAAGCTATCTTGGTTCGTATCGAGACTTCGCCCGAGGACCTGAAAGGTATGCTGGACGCAACCGGTATCCTTACCAAACTCGGTGGTATGACCTCGCACGCAGCCGTAGTTGCTCGTGGTATGGGTAAATGCTGCGTATCGGGTGCTGGTGAGTTGATGATTGACTACAAAAAACGCACTTTGACTATCGGTGACGTAGTTATTAAAGAGGGTGACTGGATTTCGTTGAACGGTTCGACCGGTGAGGTTTACCTCGGTCAAGTTGCAACCAAAGCAGCTGAGCTGGATGGCGACTTCCGTGAGTTGCTCAACCTCGCTTCGAAATATGCTCGTCTGAAAGTTCGCACCAACGCTGATACTCCCCGCGACGCTATGCAAGCTATGGAGTTCGGTGCAGAGGGTATCGGTCTGTGCCGTACCGAGCACATGTTCTTCGAGGGCGACCGTATCAAAGCTGTTCGCGAGATGATTCTGGCAAAAGATGAGGCAGGTCGCCGTGTGGCTCTTGCTAAACTGTTGCCCATCCAACGTGGTGACTTCGAGGAGATGTTCAAAGTTATGGATGGTCACGCAATGACCGTTCGTCTGCTCGATCCCCCCTTGCACGAGTTCGTTCCCCACACTGAGAAAGAACAACGTGAGCTGGCTGAGGAGATCGGCCTGACCTTCGAGGAGGTTCAAACCCGCGTTAACAACCTGATGGAGGTTAACCCCATGTTGGGTCACCGTGGTTGCCGTCTGGGTAACACCTACCCCGAGATCACCGAGATGCAAACTCGCGCTATCATCGAGGCTGCTATGAACGTACACAAATCAGGCAAACCCGTTAGTGTAGAGATCATGGTTCCCCTCGTAGGTAACCACAAAGAGTTGCGCTACCAAAAAGCAGTTATCGACAAAGTTGCTGAGGAGGTATTCGCAGAGCGTAACGACCGCATCAACTACATGGTAGGTACTATGATTGAGGTTCCCCGTGCAGCAGTAACCGCTAACCAAATCGCAGAGGTTGCCGAGTTCTTCAGCTTCGGTACCAACGACTTGACTCAGATGACTCTTGGTTTCTCGCGTGACGACATCGCTAAGTTCTTGCCCGAGTACCTCAAAAAAGGCATCCTGAAAAACGACCCCTTCCAAATCCTGGATCGCAACGGTGTAGGTCAACTCATCCGTGAGGCCGTATTCAAAGGTCGCAGCACTCGCGAGAACCTGAAATGCGGTATCTGTGGTGAGCACGGTGGTGAGCCCAGCTCGGTTGAGTTCTGCCACTATGCAGGTCTGAACTACGTATCTTGCTCGCCCTTCCGTGTGCCCATCGCTAAATTGGCAGCGGCTCACGCAGCGTTGAAAGAGAAATAGTAGAAGCTTTTAGGCGCGCAGAGAAGGTGCGAAAAATCACCTTAAAAGCACTCTAAACAGATAAATTTCGAGGAAAGTCCCATTGGTTTTAAGGCCAATGGGCTTTCTTTTTACAAAAAGCACATATAAAAGTGTGATTTTAATGAGAAAAGTTTAGTTGTTTCATAAAAAATCACTACTTTTGTGGGCTGTTTAACCTTTTAACAATTTACAAAAATGCCAAAAATGAAAACTAACGCCGCTGCGAAAAAACGTTTTTCGTTCACCGGCACTGGAAAAATCAAACGCAAACACGCGTTCCACTCTCACAT
Organism: Rikenellaceae bacterium; assembly: GCA_045613745.1. Taxonomy (GTDB): domain Bacteria; phylum Bacteroidota; class Bacteroidia; order Bacteroidales; family Rikenellaceae; genus UBA940. The sequence goes on from JAZLBP010000012.1 coordinate 12,204, forward strand.
TCTGACTAAGAAGACTGTGAAACAAAAGAGAAACCTTGCTTATTCGAGCACCGTTTCTTCGGTCGATGAGGCCAAAGTAAAAATGCTCTTGGTTAAGTAATTAGCCGCAAACGGAGCGAAACAAACACAATTTTATTAACAAAGAGTGAATTAGCCCCAAAGAGGTTGAGAGAATCAGCCCGCTAACCGCTCGTAAAACTTTTAAACTATGCCACGTTCAGTAAATGCAGTAGCATCAAGAGCTCGAAGAAAAAAAGTTTTAAAACTTGCCAAAGGTAACTTTGGTTCGAGGGGAAATGTATGGACGGTTGCCAAAAACACCGTCGAAAAAGGTCTTCAATACGCTTATCGTGACCGCAAAAACAAGAAAAGATCATTCCGTAGCCTGTGGATTCAACGTATCAACGCTGCCGCTCGCAACAACGGTTTGACTTATTCGGAATTTATGGGTAAACTCAATGCAAGCGGCATCCAACTCAACCGTAAGGTTCTGGCTGACCTCGCAATGAACAACCCTCAGGCATTCGAAGCAATTGTAAAAAAGGTAAAATAGGACTTTAAGTTCTTAATGGCGACGAGGATTTTCCGCAAGGAAAGTCCTCGTTTTCTTTTTAAATTTTCGCAGCGTAAGAGGGTTCTCACAGAGCAGGATAGGGGAGTCTGATACATACAGATGGTCGCCACGAAACGAAAAAACAAACACAAAAAGAGAGGCAACGTCCCCGTAAGCGCAAAAAGTGTTCAAAAAAATACAATTGAGGTGTTTTTAAAATAACGCAGACGGGTATATTCTCAAAAAAAATGTGTAAATTCGCGGCGAATATACCTATTAATATTTTAACAGGATAAACGATTCAATTATTATTCACATATCTAACTAAATTTTATGTCGAAAATCATTAAACTGAAAAAAGGTTTGGATCTTCGCTTGGTAGGAGAAGCCGAAAAAGTCCTCGACAAATTGCCTATGTCGGAGAACTATGCGGTATGCCCCACCGACTTCGAAGGAGTAACTCCCAAGTTGCTCGTCAAAGTAGGCGATAAGGTCAAAGCCGGAACTCCGTTGTTCTTCAACAAGTACAACCAGGAGGTTCTGTTCTCGTCGCCCGTTAGCGGCGAGGTGTCGGCAATCAACCGTGGCGAGAAGCGCAAAGTGCTGAGCGTTGTGGTAAAAGCCGATGCAGTTCAGGAGTATGAGAGCTTCGAGATTAAACCCCTCGAAAGCTGCTCGTCGGAGGATGTTAAATCCGTACTGCTCAGCGCAGGTTTGTGGCCGATGATTATTCAACGTCCCTACGGTATCATCGCCGATCCCAAAGACACTCCCAAAGCAATCTTCATCTCGGGCTTTGACAGCGCTCCGCTCGCACCCGATATGGAGTTCGTATTGGCAGACCAACTCGATGACCTGCGCAAAGGTTTGGACGTAGTTGCCAAACTGACCGCTGGTAAAGTTCACTTGTCTCTCAACGCTGAGGCACAAGGCAAACTGAGCACCATCGAGAACGCCGAGAAACACCTCTTCCAAGGCCCGCACCCCGCAGGCAACGTAGGTGTTCAAATCCACCACATCGACCCCATCGCTAAAGGCGAGATGGTTTGGACCGTTGGTATTCAGGATTTGGCAATCATCGGTCGTCTGTTCAACACCGGCAAGGTGGATATGACCAAAGTTGTGGCTTTGACCGGTGGCGAGGCTGAGAAACCCCGCTATGTTCAAGCTATCGTTGGCGCACCCGTTGCCGACATCGTAGGTGCTGAGAAAGCCGAGGTTCGTATCATCAATGGTAACGTTCTGACCGGTAAAACCGTTGCTTACGACGGTGCTCTTGGTTTCTACAACAACCAAATCACTATGATTTCGGACAACAGCGAGTATGAGATGCTGGGCTGGGCAAAACCCGTTCGTAGCAAACGTTTCTCGGTTTCGAAATCGTACTTCTCGTGGCTCTGCCCCAACAAACGCTACAATCTCGACACCCATATCAATGGTGGTCCTCGTGCATTCGTAGTAACTGGTCTGTATGAGCAATATCTTCCTATGGATATCTATCCGTTGTACCTTCTCAAAGCTATTCTTGCCGAGGATATCGACAAGATGGAGAATCTCGGTATTTACGAAGTAGTTGAAGAAGACCTTGCACTTTGCGAATTTGTCGATCCTTCGAAGAGTGAAATGCAAGAGATTATTCGCCGCGGTATTAACCTTATGATAAAAGAGAACTAAGATGGATTTGAGAAAATACGTAGACAAAATTAAACCTGCGTTTGAAGAGGGCGGCAAATTCTCGGCCCTTCACTCGACTTTCGACGCATTCGAGACCTTCTTGTATGTGCCTAACACTCGCACCTCGAAAGGTTCGCACGTGCGCGACTGTAACGACATCAAACGTGTGATGATTATTATGGTGTTGGCGTTGCTTCCCGCTCTGGTATTCGGTATGTTCAACGTTGGCTACCAACGTGTTGGTGGCGCTGACTACACCATCCTCCAAAACTTCTGGTACGGTCTGCTGAAAGTACTTCCCATCATCGTTGTATCGTATGTGGTAGGTCTTTCGATTGAGTTTGCATCGTCGCAAATCCGCAAAGAGGAGGTTAATGAGGGTTTCCTTGTAACCGGTTTGCTGATTCCGATGATTGTTCCCGTGGGCACTCCTCTGTGGATGGTAGCTCTGGCAACTGCATTCTCGGTAGTAGTTTGTAAAGAGGTATTCGGTGGTACAGGTATGAACATCTTCAACCCCGCTCTGGTTGCTCGTGCATTCATCTTCTTCTCGTACACCGCTTCGATTTCGGGCGAGAACGTATGGTTTGCCGACAACGTAGATGGCCACTCGGGTGCAACCGCTCTGTCGCAATGGGCTGACACTGGTGCTACTCAATACTCGGTATGCGACGCTTTGATCGGTATCATCCCCGGCTGTATCGGTGAGACCTCGACTATCGCTATTCTGTTGGGTGCTCTGCTGCTCATCGCTACCGGTGTTGCAAGCTGGCGCATTATGTTGAGTGTTTTTGCAGGTGGTCTGGCTATGGGTCTGGTATTCAACGCAGTTGGTGCTAACGCCTATATGCAAGTTCCCGCTTGGCAACACCTCATTTATGGTGGTTTCGCTTTCGGTGCTGTGTTTATGGCAACCGACCCCGTTACCGCTGCTCAAACCAACACTGGTAAATGGATTTATGGTTTCCTGATTGGTGTTCTGGCAGTGCTTATCCGTCTGGTGAACCCCGGTTACCCCGAGGGTATGATGATGGCTATCCTGTTCATGAACGGTATCGCTCCGCTCATCGACCACTATGTAGTTGAGGCCAACATCCGCCGTCGTAACAAACGTGTAAAACTTGCAAAATAGAGGAGGAACGAACAATGAATAAAAATAGCAATACCTATATTATTATATATACGGTTGTGATGGTCGTTCTGGTGGCTGTACTTCTGTCGGTTACCGCTCTGTCGTTGCAACCTCGCCAATATGCTAACATCTTGGGCGAGAAACAAAACGCTATCTTGGAGGCTATGGGCGCCGAGGGTAATTACACCGAGGTTGTTAAGGCTTACGCTGTTAATGCCGAGGGTACTGTTGTTGAGAGTGTAAGCGCCGATGCAGCGTTGGAGATGCTGTTCGGTCTGAACGATGCTTTCGCAGCCGGTACTTACCCCGTTTTCGAGAACGCACAAACTGGTGACGTTGTTGTTCCCTTGATGGGTAAAGGTCTGTGGAACGATATCTGGGGTTACATCGCTCTGAACAGCGATATGAACACCATCAAAGGTATCGTACTCGACCACGCTGGTGAGACTCCCGGTCTTGGTGCCGAGATTAAAACCGACAAATTCGAGGGTTCGTTCGTAGGCAAAACCATCTACGAGGGTAGCGACCTGGTTTCGATTGAGATCGTTAAAGGTGGTGCTCCCGAGGGTGCCGCTCACGCTATCGACGCTCTGTCGGGTGCAACCAAAACCGTTCAAGGCGTTCAATCGATGCTGAAAACCTGCTTGTCGTACTACGACGCTTTCTTCAAAGGCAAAGTAGCTGCGACAGAGGTAGTTGAAACTGAAACTAACACTGAAAACACCGAAAGCAATGAGTAAGAATAATGAAAAAGAGCCGTTGTTCTCGGCTAAAAATATGGCCTCGCTGACCAACCCGTTCAATAAGAACAACCCTGTGTTGGTTCAGATTCTGGGTATCTGCTCGGCGTTGGCAGTAACAGTACAACTCAAACCCGCTGTTGTAATGGCTTTGTCGGTAACCGTGGTAACTGCATTTGCTAACTTGGTTATGTCGCTGATGCGTAACAGCATTCCCGCTCGTATCCGTATCATCGTACAACTTGTAGTTATTGCAGCCCTCGTAATTATCGTTGACCAAGTCCTCAAAGCATTCGTTTATGATGTAAGCGTTCAGCTGTCGGTTTACGTCGGTCTGATTATCACCAACTGTATCATCATGGGTCGTGTCGAGGCTTTCGCTTTGGCTAACAAACCTTGGCCTGCATTGTTGGATGGTATCGGCAACGGTCTGGGCTATGGTATGATTTTGGTTATCATTGGTTTCGTTCGCGAGCTGTTCGGTTCGGGCTGCTTGTGGGGCTTCCGCGTGATTCCCGAGTGGTGCTACGAGCACGGCTATGTAAACAACGGTCTGATGCTGTTCCCTCCTATGGCACTGATTCTGGTGGGCTTCATCATTTGGATTCAACGTTCGCGTAACAAAGATTTACAAGAGAAATAGGAGAGAATAGATTATGGAAGCATTAAACATATTAATTAAGTCGATTTTCATCGACAATATGGTGTTCGCCTTCTTCTTCGGTATGTGTTCGTACATCGCCGTGTCGAAGAGCGTAAAGACCGCTATGGGTCTGGGTGTTGCCGTAACCTTCGTTATGACTGCAACCGTTCCTTTGAACTACATCATCGAGCAATGGATTCTCAAAAAAGGCGCTTTGGTGTGGATTAGCCCCGCAATGGAGAGTGTTGATTTGAGCTTCTTGACCTTCATCGTGTTCATCGCGGTTATTGCCTCGTTTGTACAATTGGTTGAGATGGTTGTCGAGAAATTCTCGCCTTCGCTTTACAACCAACTCGGTATCTTCCTTCCGCTGATTGCTGTAAACTGTGCTATCATGGGTGGTTCGTTGTTCATGCAACAAAAAGCCTTCGCTAACGCAGGTCTTGCAACTGTTTACGGACTTGGTTCGGGTATCGGTTGGTGGTTGGCCATCGTTATTATGGCCGCAATTCGTGAGAAAATCGCCTACTCGAATGTTCCCAAAGCCCTTCGTGGTCCCGGTATTACCTTCATTATCACCGGTCTGCTGGGTATGGCATTTATGATTTTCTCGGGTATTCAACTGTAATATAAGGAGTAAAGAATTATGACAACAACCATTATAGTTTCAATCGTAGCATTCCTTGTAGTGCTGCTGTTGTTGGTGGCGCTGTTGCTGTTTGCAAAAGCGAAACTTACCAAATCGGGTAACGTTACCATCGACATCAACGGCGGCGAGAAAGTAATTACTGCCGAGGCCGGCGGTACTCTGCTTTCGACGCTTGCCAACAATCAGATTTTCCTTCCCTCGGCTTGTGGTGGTGGTGGTTCTTGCGGAATGTGCCGTTGCCAAGTTATGGAGGGCGGTGGCGATATCCTGCCCACCGAGGTAAACTTCTTTACCCGCCGTCAACAAAAAGAGCACTGGCGTCTTGGTTGCCAAGTTAAGGTTAAGGAGGATATGAAAATCCAAGTTCCCGAAGGCGTTCTGGGCGTTAAGAAATGGGAGTGCGAGGTTATCTCGAACCGTAGCGTTTCGACCTTTATGAAGGAGTTCGTTGTGAAACTCCCCGAGGGTGAGACTCTGGACTTCCAAAGCGGTGGTTACATCCAAATCGACGTGCCCAAATATGACGAGATTAAATTTTCGGATATGGACATCGACGAGCGTTTCCGTCCGTCGTGGGATAAATTCAAAATGTGGGATTTGGTTACCAAAAACCCCGAGGATACCTTCCGTGCATACTCGATGGCTAACCACCCTGCAGAGGGCAACATCATTATGTTGAACATCCGTATTGCAACTCCTCCGTTTGATCGTGCAACCGGTGGCTTTATGAACGTTAACCCCGGTATCTGCTCGTCGTATGTGTTCTCGCGCAAACCTGGCGACAAGATTACCATCTCGGGCCCCTATGGTGAGTTCTTCATCAAACCTACCCCCAACGAGAAGATGTTTATCGGTGGTGGTGCAGGTATGGCTCCTATGCGTTCGCACATCTTCCACTTGTTCAAAACTGCCAAGACCGATCTTCCCGTATCGTTCTGGTATGGTGCACGTTCGAAACAAGAGATTTTCTACCAAGATCAATTCGAGGAGATCGCCAAGGAGTTCCCCAACTTCTCGTTCAACATTGGTTTGAGCGAGCCCGCTCCTTCGGACAACTGGGATCCCAAATATGTTGGTTTCATCCACAACGTGATTTTCGAGAACTACTTGAAGAACCACGAGGCTCCCGAGGATATCGAGTACTACTTGTGTGGTCCTCCTATGATGATTTCGGCGGTTGTCAAGATGCTCGACAGCCTTGGCGTCCCCCCCGAGAACATTATGTACGACAACTTCGGTGGTTAATCTACCGACATCGAGATGGCTTTGTGTCGTCCGATATTTCAAGAACCTGCTCGACAAATGCATCGGGCAGGTTCTTTTTTTCACGACAAAATATTGATTATTATTTTTTTTCAGTAACTTTGCGTTAGACCTATTTTTACTGAAATGAAACATTTTTTCTTACTTATTCTTGGGCTGCTGTGTATGTTCAGCGGCAGTTCTTGTGAACGCTCAGGAGGTACTCCCGCTATCGAATACTTTTTGCAAATGACAGACTCCAATGGTGAGGAGTTAGTTGAGTTGGCATACGCAGCCGAAGGAGGCGAGCAGAGTGCAACCATCACCACCAACGGAATGTGGCTGCTTACCCCCGATGCTGATTGGATAAGTATCTCGCCCGACGCAGGTGTCAATGACGCACAAATCTGCGTAATAGTTGAGCCCAACACTGTACAGGAGGTACGTACAGCAGATATTGAGATAGCGCTCAACGACAAGTCGTGGGGCTGTTTTTCGATTGTACAAGACGCCGCAGCACCTGTCTATCACTTGCAAGTGACAAGCCAATCGCCCGACCCCGCAGAGTTCGGAATCGAGGGCGGAGAACTGAATATTGAGTTGGATGTAAATTCGGGATGGAGTTATAGTGTAGTGCCTGAATCAGAGTGGATTACACAAATCAAAAAAGAGAGCAAAGGCCTGAAACTCCAAATCGCCGAAGCTGATTACGCAGAGCGCTCGGCCGAGATTATTTTCACCTCAAACAAGGACGAATCGAAAGGCGATACCGTAAAAATAAGCCAAGCGCGCAAGCCTCTGTTTGAGGTCAGCGCCGACAGTACTTCGTTTGGCGAAAATGGCGGCAAAGCAACCTTTGCAATCACAAGTAACATTGGTTGGAAATACGAAATCACACCCGCCGCTGAGTGGATTACCGAAAGCGAGCGCAGTGAGTTGGAGCTGGTACTGAACATCTCGGCTCTTTCGTTCGACAATCGCAGTGTTGATGTGATTTTCAGTAGCGAGGAAGAGGCTTATTCCGACACCATTACCATCACCCAGACAGGTCGCGAGCGTATTGTGGCCGATATGCTGGACGTAGTGTTCAATGCTGATGGAACAGCCGAGGATATTTCGCCTATGAAGATGAAGGTGACCACCTATGCAGGTACCCAACTTATGACCTACTACCACTCGGCCTACGACCGCTATGTGGCTCACTTCAACAACACTATGGGTCAAAGCACAACAACAAGTTTCTATAAGGTTGATTTCTCGTCGAACGGCAAGTTCAAAAACGCACTGAACGACGGCCATACCCTCGAAACCATCTTCTGCGTGGATGAATCTGTCAGAGGTAAAGGGCAAGAAATCAAGATTTTCACCGCACATCAAGCTGGAGGTACTGGTATTATGATGACCACCAGCAGCCGTGGCAACGACATCACCTTCCTACCCAATGTTTCGAGCAGCGGCAGCAGCACTTGGCGCTGGGCCGAGAGTGGGGTAGTACCCAATCCTTACACTTACTACCACGTTGTAGGTGTGTGGGATAAAGCTGCGAATGTGGCTCGCATTTACATCAACGGCAAACAACGCGGTACAGTCAAAACCGAAGGTAATCTGGTGTTGCCTTCAGGCGCAAACTACCAATGGTTTGGCATCGGTGGCGACCCCGGAGGCGCAAGCACTGCATCCAACTGCTTGAAGGGCGATGTTGTCGTGGCACGTATCTATGATGCACCTATGACTGCCGCGCAAGTAGCTCAACTCTACGAGCAATCAACACCCGTTGGTGAACTTCCTTCGGAGAACTTCAGCATCGGAAATGTGGCATTCTTGTCTGGTTGCGAATTGGGCGTAGGCTATGGTTATGCAATCCACGGAACAGGTTGGCTTACTGGCGATTGCATCGAGTTTGAATCGGCAACAGACACCGACGTCAAACACACTCTCGCAACCTCTATTACTGACAACTCTGCCGTTATTACCATTCCTTCGGGATTCGCGAGCGGCAAATACCAAATGACCGTTGTGCGTGGCACAATGCGCTTCCCTCTGGGTGTTACCGAACTCACTATTTCGGACACTCCCACCATACCTTCTACTCCGAAGATTATTGCCCACCGAGGAGTACACTCGTCGGCCGCCGAGAACTCGCTCGAATCATTCATTGCAGCGCAAGATTTGGGTGTTTACGGCTCCGAGCTTGATGTCCACATCACCGCCGACAACAAGATTATCACCAACCACGATACAACCACAGGTGGAGTGAAAATCGAGCAAACCAACTATGACGACCTGCCTCTGCGTGGTGGCAAGAAGATTCCGTTGTTGGTGGATTACTTCGAACAACTCCTGAAAAAACCGGGCACCAAACTCATCATCGAACTCAAGACTCACAGCTCGACCGAGATGAATATGAAGGTCACCGAGGAGGTTGTGCGTTTGGTTAAGGAGTATCAGATGGAGAGCCACGTGGAGTTCATCGCCTACAACTATGGTATCTGTAAACGACTCGCCGAGCTGATGCCCGATATGAACATCGCCTACCTGACCGACGACAAAGCTCCGAGGTTGCTTATTGCCGATGGTATTCGCGGTATTGACTACGAGCACGGCCGTCTGTTGACCACCAACCGCGCGTGGATTAAACAAGCTCACGACCTTGGTATGTATGTCAACACCTACACCGTCAACAACTCGGCCGATATGTTGCGATGCATTGCTGCGGGTGTGGACTTCATCACCACCGACAACTGCCCGCTGTTGCAGTCGCTCATTGGTGTAACCTATGTAATCCCTCCCACCAAGTAGCGAAGGGTTGTGGCTGAATAGTTTAGGGCGTGTGCTGATGTTTCGGCACACGCCCATCTATTTTCGACTAAATATGAGTAGTTTGCGCCGATTTTTGCAGCGAGAAGTGGGAATTCCCGCAGAATTTATTATTTTTGTAGATTGAAACAAGCACCACAGCAGAAACTATGACACAACGCCGAATGGCCATATGCGCAGTTTTGGTGACCGCAATCGCTTTTTTGAGCGGCTGCGGTGTGACGCGACGCATTCCCGAAGGCGAATATCTGCTGACAAAAAACATTGTCGAGGTCGATAAATCTGCACCCAAAAACGAACGTGTGCCTGCAGGCGACATCGAGGAGTACATCCACCAAAAACCCAACAAAAAGATTTTGGGCATCAACTTTGGTGTGTGGCTCTATGCACAAGCCAACCCCGATAAACAAGATGCGTGGAACAACTTCCTGCGCAGGGTGGGTGAGGAGCCCGTCTATTTCGACTATGCACAGACCGTCAACTCGGCCAAAAACATTCGCACCTACCTGTTTAGCCGCGGTTTCTTCAACGCAACCGAGGAGTACGGCATCGACACCATCCAAAAGCGCAAACGCATCAAGGTGACCTATCGCGGCAAGCAGAACACCCCCTATCGCATAGGCAAAATCTCGTACGACTTCCGCGACCCGTTCCTCGAAAACATCATCCTCGACCAAGAGCGCCACACTCTGCTAAAATCGGGCGAAATTTACAACGACAAAACTCTGGATGAGGAGCGTACACGCATTGCCGACTATCTGAAAAACATCGGCTACTATGGTTTCAATGTGAGTAACATCACCTACCTTGCCGACAGCACCATTGGCAACCACACCGTTGACTTGACAATGGTTGTTCACCCCCGCTTGGTTGGCTACAACGATAACGGCTCGCCCCGCTATGCCAGCAACTCGGTGTATCGCATCAAGAATATCAATGTCTTTCCTAATTACGACCCGACCATCTCGTACCTCGACTCCACCAATCGAGCACGACTTGATACGGTGCAATATCGCGGACTGAACATCATCTACGACGATGTTTTGCGTATGCGTCCCAAGGTATTGAGCAACAACATCAAACTCACCGAAGGCAACCTCTACGATAACTCGCTGGTCGATAAAACCTACGCCAACCTTATCAGCCTTGGCAACTACCGAAGTGTAAACATCCTCTTTGAGGAGGATGCCGACGAACGACGCAAAAACCGAGTGACCTACATCGGCAGCGACTCGCTCAAATCGACCGACCAAACCAATGAGGCATATCTGACTTGCAACATCCTCGGTACTCAAACCAAACGCAATGGCTTTTTGTTTGAGGTCGAGGGTAGCACCACATCCACGTTCTATGGATTGAGAGCTACGGTAGGTTATCAAAACAAAAACCTGTTCCGCGGCTCCGAGATGTTCGATGTGTCTTTCTCGGCGGGATACGAGTTCTTGAAATCGGGTAGCAAACGCACCTCCTATGAGTTGGGAGGAGCTGTAGGTTTGGAGATTCCGCGATTCATCCTGCCCGGTAATATCGACCACTCACCCAATGTCAATGCTCCGCGTACCCGCATCGCGCTGTCTATCAACCAACAAGACCGCGTGTACTACCAACGTACGCTCTCGACAGTCAACTGGGCCTACAACTGGAACAATGGTGTCTTCTCGACATTCACCCTGCGCCCCATCGATTGGAGCCTTATCAAAATGGGCCACATTGAGGAGAGTTTTAAACAACAACTCAAAAACCCGTATCTGCTCAATAGCTATACATCGCAGTTGCTTGCAGGTATTTCGGGTCAATATGTATTCAACAACCAAGTGCGCAACATCAATGGTAATGCCGTTGTGGTGCGTGCTAATGTAGAAACCGTCGGCAACCTTCTGGATGGTGTAATGCACCTGTTTGCCAAACCTTCGGCAGAGGGCGTGTACAAGATTTGGGGAATTCCCTACTCGCAATATGTGCGCGGTGATGTAAGTTTCAGCCAGAAAATCGTATTCGGCAAAAATAGTTCGATGGCCTATCGCTTCTATGCAGGTGCGGGCTACTCATACGGCAATGCATCGTCGCTGCCTTTCGACCGATTGTTCTTCTCGGGTGGTGCCAATAGTATGAGGGGTTGGGCGGCACGTACTCTCGGACCGGGAGGCTCACCACAACCGCAAAATGTGGATTACCCCATCCAATTCGGTAATATGAAGTTGGAGGCCAACCTCGAATATCGTTTCAAGATTTGGGCGATGATTCAGGGTGCGGCATTTGCCGATGTGGGTAACGTGTGGTTTCTCAGTAGCCGCGACACCAACGAACCCGCCGCCGTATTCCACCCCGACACATTCTACAAGCAATTGGGTTTTGACGCGGGTTTGGGTCTGCGCCTCGACATCACATTTGCAATTCTGCGCCTCGACTGGGGTGTACAGATACACAATCCCAACTGGCCCGAAGGCCAGCGCTGGATTCACAACTTCAAGTGGAACAATATGGCACTAAACTTTGGTGTCGGCTATCCGTTTTAGAACACTATGGGACGATGGATTACATACCTGATAGCTGTGATGCTTGGAATCAGCCTATGCAGTTGCGAGATGAATACCATCTATGGCAGCGGCTTGCAAGTGGAGGATGTGCGTACCATCAGCGGCGGCTACACAAGTGTCAGCGTTCGCAACGGACTAAGACTTGTCATCGATCCCTCGCTCGACAAAGATATGATCACCATCAAGTGTGACGAGGAGTTGCTGTCAAACGTATCGATCAAAGTGTTTAAGAACACCCTGACTGTGGGCTACAAAAACGTATTCACGATTCAGACTCCGCTTATCACCGAGGTACACATCCCCGACGCATCGGACGTGTCAAGTTTCGATGTCAGGGACTCGCAGATGACCGCCGATATGATTATATTCCGCGACTCGCTAAACCTTACGGCAGTCAACTCCGAGGTGAGTTTCGGCGCACAACTTCGAAAACTCGACATCAACGCAAGTGACAACGCCGCCATCCGCCTGCAAGGCTATACCGAGGAGTGCAACCTGACACTAACCAACAGCACGATTACAGAACGACGATTCTCGACCGATGTGTGCAACGCGGTGCTGGTAGGCTCGTCACTGAGCTTGGGATGCGACCGACTGCTGACAGCAACCCTATCGGAAGGCAGCCGCCTCGAATACCACGGCAACTGCACCGCCGACATAACCCAATCCGCCGACTCGGAAGTTGTGGCGGCACAATAACAAACCGACTAAAAACTACTCACAATAGGACAATGACTATGATGAACATTCCCGAAAAAACAATCGAACGCCTGAGCGAATATCGAAGAACCCTTATTAGTTGCGACAAACAGGGTATCTCGCACGTTTTTTCGCACGTCTTGGCGGGTTTCCACGGCATCACCGCAGTGCAGGTGCGCCGCGACTTGATGTTGATTGGCTTTTCGAGCGATACCAAAAAGGGCTACGACGTCAAGGTGCTCATCAAATTCATCAGCGACATTCTGGACAGCCGCGAACCTATCAATATGGCTGTCATCGGAATGGGACACTTGGGACAAGCCATCACCAAATACTTCAACGGCAAACGACTCAAACTGCGTATCGTGGCAGCCTTCGACATCGACCCCACCAAAGTGGGTCAGGAGGTTATGGGAATTCCCTGCTACGATATGAAGGAGTTCGAGGAGATTGCCGAGAGCAAGGATATTAATATAGTAGTGTTGTCGTCGCCCACAAGCGCAGCAGCAGGATTGGTTGTTCCCATCATCAATGCGGGTATCAAGGGCGTGCTGAACTTCACCTCAATGCCACTGAACTTCCCCAAAGGAATCATTGTCGAGAACTACGACATCACCACTCTGCTCGAAAAAGTGGCATATTTTGTCAAAGAGAGCGAGGAAAATAACCTTTAATATCGGATGAAAACCTGCTACGGCATAGATAACCGCCACACAGAAGGGGCGTCGGTTGTAACCGTCGGTTCGTTCGATGGCCTGCACCGAGGTCATCGGGTGCTGATTGACGCACTGACCTCGACAGCAAAGCGCCTTGGCGCTGAGTCGGTGGTTGTGACTTTCGGCAACCACCCGCGCGAAAATCAGGGCGGGGGAGTGGAGATTCTGTCGACCGTAGAAGAGAAACTACACCTCTTGGAGCAGGCTGGTGTTGACCGCGTGGTAGTGTTGCCTTTCACCGAGGAGTTGCGCAACCTTTCGGCCGAGGAGTTCATCAGCCGAATACTGCACGGGGCGCTCAATGCCCGCCACATAATTGTCGGTTACGACCACCGCTTCGGCAAAGACAAACGTGGCGACACACAACTTTTGACACTCGAAGGCAGTCGCCTCGGATTCGAAGTTACGGAGGTCGGAAAACAGACCATCGACAACCTTTCGGTGAGCTCGACCGACGTGCGAAATGCCATCAAAAACGGCGATATGAACCTTGCCTCAAAGCTGCTCGGACACCCATATCTGGTGTGCGGAGTGTACGTGGAGGGGGTGCTCACACTGCCCGACAAGCGAAAATTGCTCCCTTCGGCGGGTAGTTATCCCATCAAAATTAGACAGGGCTCAAAACAGGCCGACGGCGTGGCAAACATCGCAGATTCAGTCATTTGCATCGCAACAAAAGACCCTATCTGTGAAGGCGAGCCGATGCAAGTTATGTTCGGGTGTTAAAAAAACACGCCAAAAGGACAAAAGTTTGCAAAAAAATACATACCTTTGTACAAATCCAAAAACAGATACCTATGTCGTTTATTGACACAAAAATCGTTTCCGAAGGACTGACGTTTGATGACGTTCTCCTCGTACCTGCTTATTCGGAGGTTATCCCCGCACAGGTAAGTATTGTTTCGAAATTTTCGAGAAATATCACGCTGAACACTCCCATCGTGTCGGCTGCAATGGACACCGTAACCGAGGCTGATCTGGCTATCGCCATCGCACGCGAAGGTGGTATTGGTGTTATTCACAAGAATATGACCATTGCTCAACAAGCTGCACAGGTGCGCAAAGTAAAACGTGCCGAGAACGGTATGATTTACGACCCCATCACCATCAGCAAAGAGAACACCGTAGGTGACGCTCTCCAAATTATGCGCGAGAACAAAATCGGTGGTATTCCCGTAGTTGACAGCGATAACACCCTTATCGGTATCGTTACCAACCGCGATTTGCGTTTCCAAACCGATATGAGCCGCAAGATTGCAGATATTATGACCACTGAGCTGGTTACTACCCGTAACTCGGACTTGGCTACCGCTTCGCAAATCTTGTTGGAGAACAAAATCGAGAAACTGCCCGTAGTTGACGAGGCTGGCAAACTGATTGGTCTGCTCACCTATCGCGATATTACCAAAATCAAAGATTATCCCAACGCTTGTAAAGACTCGCGCGGTCGTCTGCGTGTAGCTGCTGGTGTAGGTGTAACCAAAGACTCGATGGAGCGTGTTGATGCTCTGTATGAGGCTGGTGTTGACGCAATCGTTATCGATACCGCACACGGTCACTCGAAAAACGTGCTCAACGTACTGAAAGCTGCCAAAGCTAAATATCCCGAACTGGATGTTGTTGTAGGTAACGTTGCAACCGGCGAGGCTGCCAAATTCTTGGTTGAGAATGGTGCTGACGGTGTGAAGGTAGGTATCGGTCCCGGTTCGATTTGCACCACTCGTGTGATTGCGGGTGTGGGTGTTCCCCAACTTTCGGCTATCTTCGACGCTGCCGAGGCTATCAAAGGCTCTGGTGCTTCGATTATCGCTGACGGTGGTCTGCGCTACTCGGGTGACATTGTTAAGGCTCTGGCTGCCGGTGGCGACTGCGTAATGGCAGGTTCGATGTTCGCCGGTGTAGAGGAGTCGCCCGGTGAGACCATCATCTTCAACGGTCGTAAGTTCAAATCGTACCGTGGTATGGGTTCGTTGGAGGCTATGCAATGTGGTTCGAAAGACCGCTACTTCCAAGCTGGTGAGACCGACGCCAAGAAACTCGTTCCCGAGGGTATCGCAGCTCGCGTACCTTACAAAGGTTTCTTGAACGAGGTTATCTACCAACTTATTGGTGGTCTGCGTTCGGGTATGGGCTACTGCGGTGCTCCCACCATTGAGGCTCTGCACAACGCCAAATTCATCCGCATCACTAACTCGGGTATGGCCGAGAGCCACCCCCACGACGTAGCTATTACTCGCGAGGCTCCCAACTACAGCCGCGGCGAATAATCTCGGCTGGCGATGCGTGAAGAGGTAGTGGATATTCGCGTAAGGTACAACGAGACCGACCGCATGGGTATTGTGCATCACTCGAATTATGTCTATTATTACGAGATGGCACGCACCGAATATATGCGCAGGCTCGGACTGACCTACCGCGAGATGGAGGAGAGAGGAGTGTACCTGGTGGTACGCGAAGTGCATACAAAATACCTCGCCCCGGCATACTACGACGAGATTCTGCACGTCACCGTAAGGTTGGCGTCGGAACCGATGGTCAAGGTGGCATTCGAATATGAGATTCGAAATGACAAAGGCGAATTGCTGAATACGGGCTCTACCGTATTGGCAAGTGTTGATGCCGTAACCCGCCGCCCCGTACGTTGCCCGTCGTGGTTTCTGGAGTTACTTCAATAAGAGTTGTTAATCGTCCCGTTGGCTCAAACACTGCGGGACAAACCAAATCTCGAAATGAGAAAATATTTACTTCAAATTACTACTGCCGTATATCTGATTGCGGCAGTAGTTTTTTTTGCGATACCCTTGATGTCGCATATATCAATATGGATTCCCGTTGCACTGCTGGCTGTAACGTGTGCTGCGAGCAATGGTCAGTACCGATGGATAGGCGCTGCGGCGTTGGCTGCTTCGGCTGTGGGCGACGCATTCGGAGGTAATGGAATGTTCCTTCCGTTGGTGGGAAGTTTCACCGTCGCACAAATCCTCTATGCCGTAATTTTCATCGGCATGAGCAAATGGAACGCACGACGTATTCCGTTGGCACTCATACCACTTGTCATTGCCGCTGTGGTCGGCTCGCGCGTGCTGCCCAATACCTCGGGCGTTTTGGCCATTGGGGTAGGAGTTTACATTGCCGTTATCGTGGCGATGAGCGTCAACGCGATGTTTGTCGAGCGCAAAGGATGGTGGATGCTCGTGGTGGGAGTACTGCTCTTTGTACTGTCGGATTCGGTTATTGCGTGGAATCGTTTTGTAGCTCATATTCCTTATGCGGGAATGATTATTATGACGACCTACTACGCGGCGCAGGTTCTGCTGTGGAGCTGCCTCGTTAGATGGACTGACAAAGAGGGGCGCTAAGTTAGCCAAAGTGTCACACCCAAGTGACAAAATGGCGGATAGACGCGGGTGGCATATCTTTTGCGTGAAGAGTTCTAAAACCGAAAATAATTCAAAAAACATAAAAGATATGCAAAACGGAAAGATTGGCGTAACGACGGAAAATATTTTCCCGATTATCAAAAAATTCCTCTACTCGGACTACGAGATTTTCCTCCGCGAGTTGGTTTCGAACGCGGTGGATGCAACCCAAAAGCTCAAAACCCTGTCATCGGCAGGTGAATTTAACGGCGAGCTCGGCGACCTGGCGATTCGCATCAGCGTGGACACCGACAAGAAAACCCTCACCGTATCGGATAGCGGTATCGGTATGACCGCCGAAGAGGTTGACAAATACATCAACCAAATCGCTTTTTCGAGCGCTTCGGAGTTTATGAGCAAATACCAAAACCAAACCGTAATCGGTCATTTTGGTATGGGTTTCTACTCGGCATTCATCGTTGCCGAGCGCGTAGAGTTGCGCACACGCTCCTACAAGGATGGCGCAAAGACCGTAGTGTGGAACTGCAACGGCTCGCCCGAATACACCCTCGAAGAGGTTGACGACAACAAACAACGCGGCACCGACATTATCCTCTATCTGTCGGAGGACAACACCGAATTTGCCGATGAGAACCGCATCAGCGAGTTGCTGCGCAAATACTGCCGTTTCCTGCCCGTACCTATCGTTATGGGTAAAGTTAAGGAGTGGAAGGACGGTAAATATGTCGATACAGACAAGGACAACGTAATCAACAACGTAGCTCCTCTGTGGACCCGTAAACCCACCGAAATCAGCGAGGAGCAATACAAGGAGTTCTATCACGAGCTCTATCCGATAGGCGAGGATCCTCTGTTCTACATCCACCTGAACATTGACTATCCGTTCAACCTGACCGGTATTTTGTACTTCCCGAAAATCAACAACAACTTCGAGATTCAGAAGAATAAAATCCAGCTCTACTGCAATCAGGTGTTCGTAACCGACAGCGTCGAGGGTATTGTTCCCGAGTTCCTCACTCTGCTGCACGGTGTTATTGACTCGCCCGATATTCCGCTGAACGTGTCGCGTAGCTATCTGCAAGGCGATGCCAACGTTCGCAAGATTTCGAGCTACATCACCCGCAAGGTTGCCGACCGTCTGACCGAGCTGTTCAACACTATGCGCCCCGACTACGAGGCAAAGTGGGACGACCTGAAAATCTTCATTCAATACGGTATCATCACCGACGAGAAGTTCGCCGACAAAGCCATCGACTTTATGTTGGTTAAGAACACCGAGGGCAAGTACCACACAATGGAGGAGTACACCAAGCTCGTACGCGAGAATCAAACCGACAAAAACGACACACTCATCTTCTTGTATGCCGACGACGTGGATGGCAAACACAGCTTTATTCAAGCCGCCAAAAACAAGGGATATGATGTGCTTGTGATGGATGGCCAACTGGACACCCACTTCATCAACTGGTATGAGCACAAACACCAAGACTGCCGCTTTGTGCGCGTTGATTCGGACATCATCGAGAACATCATCCAAAAGGAGAACGAGATGCCGATGTCACTTTCGACTGAGCAACAAGAGATTCTGCGTCCCGTATTCGAGAGCCAAATGCCCACCGACGAGAAGATTCGCTACTCAATTCAATTTGTGCCTATGGGCAAGGAGGACCAACCCGTTATCATCACCCAAGACGAGTTTATGCGTCGTATGAAGGAGATGGCTCAAATGGGTGGCGGAGGTATGATGCAGTTCTACGGCCAAATGCCCGACAACTACACCATCGCTGTGAATGGTAACCACCCGCTGGTAATGGATATTTTGGATGGCACCGAGAAGAGCTACGGCGACAAACTCAAAAGCATCAACAAGAAAATCAACGCCGCAACCAATGAGCAAAACCTGCTGTTGGAGGTTATCAAAGGCAAGGAGGACAAAGACCTCACCGAAGAGGAGCGTACTAACCGCGACTCACTGCGCGCACGCTTGGAGGAACTTACCGCCGAGCGCACCGAGCGCCTGAAAACCATCGGTCGCGAGAATATGCTGGTAAAACAACTTATCGACTTGGCATTGCTGTCGAACGGAATGTTGAAGGGCGAAAACCTGACAAGCTTCATCCGCCGCAGTGTTGATTTGATTGGCAAATAAGCCTACCGCAAGCTACGAAAAAAGGCTGTCCGAAATCCTCGGGCAGCCTTTTTTGTGCGAATTGATTTAAAACGAGTAACTACTCTTCGTCCTCGTCATCCGACTCCTCGGCGGGCTGGTCTTCTTCATCATCGTCGTCATCGTCATCATCGTCGGTTGTGGTGCGAATTTGACTCTTATCATACTTGATGTTGAACACGCTGTAACCTTGCTCATCCTTGCTCTCTTCGAGTGTCGAATCAACGGGCAGTCCCAAGTCCTCGATTTTGTATTCGGTCTCCGACGAGTACATCATACAAGTCGAGATATAATCTTCGGCCTCTTGCTCGGTAGCAAAAGTTGCGTTACGACGACAGGGTTTCCACGCCTCGTCATTTTTGGTTTTGAATAGTACGGTATATGTTTTCATACTTTGTGCGTTGTTTAGGATGCAAAGATAAGAAACTGTTTTTATTAAAACAAGCAATACACTATCGCTCCACCTTGATTTGGGTGGTGGCATTGAGCAATTCGCCTCGACAACTTACACCCTCCACCGTAATAGTATAGATTGAGGGTCGGTCGGCTGTGTAGAACTCAACCTTGGCTACGCCCGTCGAATCGGGCTCAACGTAGGGCTCCCAATGGATTGTTTTGCGGCTGTCGGTCACACTTCCGCGCGGAGTATTGGGGGCATAAATAGGCGCATAGAATGTGGTGTCGGGGCTGTATCCGAGCTTGCGCACAACTGTTATCGCGCCGCGCTTTTGGCTGGTGAATGCATACAACACAGGCATTCCCACATTGATTACGGGGTAGTCGCTTAAAAATATATCCTTGCACTGCGGATAACCCACATAATCGACATACTTGACGGCGTGCAACGGAATGTAATCAACATCAATGTGTTCGAGAGTCACATAGGGATTTCCGTCCACACATATTTTGATGGGTGTAAGACCCGTACCCGAAGTGTCGGTAGTGTCCATTCGACCTGCAAGACCCGACTCTTTGGCCGTCAAATAAACCACGCCATATTCGGGCGAAGTCATACGATACACACCCGGGAAATCATCCAACACCTCGCCCAAAGTTTCAAACTTTCGCTCGGCAATGTGGGCCTCCGACACAGCAATCGAGGGGCGATATGTTTCACGTTGAACAGAGGCACTAAAAGCCACCGCCTCGATGCTCACCACGCGCGAAACATCGGTGGTGTCGATTGTTACATTCAATTCATCGGACTGCTCAATTCCTTTCTGTTTTTTGCCGAAATCCCAGCGCGAAACGGCACGTCGGTCGCCCCAATCGGGATAGTTGTCGGGGTCGAGTTCGATAGTATTTCCAAACTTGCCACCTCGCTCGGTCCACGCCTGCAAGATGTAGTTCATACCACGCGGAGCATTGTCGATACCAAAAGCAAACGAGGGGTCGTCGCCCAAATTGTAAAGCTTATAAAAACCCTTGCCCGAAGCGCGATAAAGCGGCTCCATAATGGCGATGTAGGCATTGCGCATAGACGCGCGCGAACCATCCAAATGACCCGAAATTGTGTGGATGGTTTCGTGGCCGAAAGAGTAGGGGCGAAGGCGACGCAACAACACCGAATCCATCTCAAAGCGATGCCATCCGTGTGTCATCATCACAAGGTCGAGTTTTGCCAACTTCGCGCGGTCGGTATTGGTAAAGTAGTAGGCTGGATTCTCAACCATACCACGTAACTCACTCGACAGCAAGGTCGATGCGTAAATATTGGTACTTGGCGTAGAGTTCCACAACGAATCAACCACACTCAACGAGTAGCTTCCATCGGTCAGCGGTTCGCCCGCCTTGTCGGTAAACTTAACGGTCAAGCTCACGGGACTCAACGGCAGATAACTCTCGCTATTGGATGTTATTTCGGCAGCCGATTCGGCTCCGTTCCACACAAAGAAAGTTCGGTCGCATACGGTCTGCATCGTAGCCTTATCGACCAGCGACACAGTTGCCATACCATTATTAAACGACGAGGCCGACAGACGCATCGAGGTTGCGCGGTCGCCAATGTGACACACCTCGCCTTTGGAGTGAACAATCATACCCAAAGCCGAAGGGTCAATATCGGCAGTTGCCAAAACGCGACACATAGCAACTCCGCCCGCAGTAACATCCACAGCCAGCGTACAACCGCTTGTCAGGGGTTGTGGCAACTCAAAACTCTTAACCAAAGTTGTGTCGCTCGGCAATGTCATTTGGGCGGTGTAGCTCTCGCCTACAGCAGGGGTCAAGATAAACATACCCATACCCAAGTGGGTGGATTTGATGTCAGCCACAACCTCGCCCTTGGAGTTGAGAATCTCGCCCACGACATCAATCGACAAGCCATCGGTACCCACCGCTTTGAAAGCAACCCTTTGTGGCATACCCACCAACAGATTACCACCTTCGGGCAGAAACGCCACATCGAAATCCTGTTTGAACGATGGGAGTTCGATTCTGCGGCGATAAGCAGGGATTTGGGGCGAGTCATAGGTTATATCAATGTAGTTGCACTCCGCGCTGACGGGGGGCGCAAACACCACGTTAAACACACCTCCATCACGCAACGAATAACTGCGCTCCGAGAGTTTGCCATCCACCACAACATCGGTCGAAACATTGCCTACGGTCAGTGGCGTTCCCTGCGACGAGGTCACACTAATCTCGGCCACAATGCGACCATTGGGCAGGCGACGATAGTTGACGTGCTCGACAGCGTAGTTCTCGTCGGGGTGGCGAACTTCGATTCGCTTGGCAAACATATAGTCGGTCGGGTGGTTGTACATCCACTCGGTGTAGCCATACAATGTATAGATTCCGGGAGTTGCATCGGCAGGTATTTCGATGCGGTTGTCATAGACGCTGAAACGCTCGGTGGAGTCGGCAGCAAGGTGTTTGCGTATCTTGACACGTTCGTACATCTTCTGGTCGTATTCGTGCCAAGCACCCGGGCCTCGCAGTTCGGCATACACAAATCGCGAATCAGACAAAGGCAGGTCGGTCATACCCTCGGTCACATAGGCCTTGAACCACAGAGTATCGCCCGCGGCATAGACCTCGCGGTCGGTATGCAGATATACCTTTTCGTATGTTCCACGCGAATAATAGTCGGAAAAAGCGCCAACCACCGCACTCTGAAAAGCAGGACTCTCTTGTGCAGTAACACCGTAACTCAACAGCACGCTCCACAAGATGGCTGTAATAAGAACGGGATTTTTCGATGTCTTAAACATAATTCTTTCAAAAATTCAATAAATCCCCGATTCAAAAATACAATAAATTCGCAAAAAATCCGTACTTTTACCGAAAATTTACACACCTATGAAGAAATTACTGATACTCCTTATGCTCGCCGTGCCTATTGTTTGCTCGGCACAATTCAAATACAACGAGGTTAAAAACAATCCCAAATACCTTTCGCCCAACGCTGTTCTGAAGCAGTCCAATAACAAAGATATTTATATTCAAGGTGTAATTCCTTATCCCGATGGCAAGAGTGTAGAACAAGCAAAAGCCATTGTGGAGGCACTGCTTGGCGAGAACGGAACACTTGTTCGCGAGCCCGCAAGTTGCAAACTCATAAGCAAAAACGACAATGCCTATGTCTATCAAATCACCGATGAGTTGGTATTCAATCGCAACTTTATCTCTTCGGACGTAGCGCAGATGACTGCTACGCTGGTTATCACTTTCTGGAACGATAGCTGTTTTGTTGCATTGAAAAACATCATCTATCGCACGGGTAGCAACTCCGAGCAACTGACAGGTATGCCCCACGAGTCGTGGAAAAGCGTCTATTCGGCAAGTGACGACCCCGTACAGGTTGTAGCCGCCGAGCAGATGATTGCGGATGATGTGGCACTCAACCGCAAGGGTGAATTGGTGCGCTCGCTTGCGAAGTATCGCGTCAAAACCATCGATTATTTCTACGATTTGGCGAGTGCGATTGCTCTCCACCTCGAAAAATAAGCAAAAAGTGAATTGAAAATTTGCAGAGTCGAATATTTTGCACTAAATTTGCGTTATAAACCAAACGGAACTATGAACGCTATTATCAACATCCATCATCACCACCGTAACTGCCAAAGGTAGGGACGATGACGATTTTGTGTTGATATGAGCGCATAACCATAACATCAAGGCCTGCCGACAATGACGGTGGGCTTTTTTTAATTTTTCCGCAAGGTTCAAATAAGACAAGAAATATAAACTCAAACAATAAATAGATATGCTCCGTATAGCAATTCAAACAAAAGGACGACTCAACGAAGACAGCACCGAGCTGCTGAGCGACGCAGGAGTCAAAATCAATAGTAGCAAACGTAAATTCCTCACACAGGCCGAGAACTTCCCCATCGAGATTCTCTACCTGCGCGACGACGATATTCCCCAAACCGTAGCCTCGGGCCTTGCCGACATCGGTATCGTAGGTCTCAACGAGGTAGAGGAGAAGGGACTCAAAGTTGATATTCTCCAAAAGCTTGGTTTCGGTGGTTGCCGCCTGTCACTGGCTCTGCCAAAAGACGAGCCCTACAACGGTCCTTCATTCTTGGCTGGCAAAACCATCGCAACTTCGTATCCCAACATTCTGCGCCGCTATATGAACGAGCATGGTGTTGATTGCAAGATTGCCGAGATTTCGGGTTCGGTTGAGATTGCTCCCGCAGCAGGTCTGGCCGATGCAATCTTCGACATCGTGTCGTCGGGCGGTACTTTGGTATCGAACGGTCTGGCCGAGGTTGAGAAGGTGCTCTTCTCGGAGGCTGTGCTGATTGGTACTCCCGATATGGATGCCGACAAGAAGGCTATTGTCGAGGAACTGATGTTCCGCTTTGAGTCGGTTATCGACAGCCGTGGCAAGAAATACATCTTGATGAACATCCCCACCGACGCCGTAGATCAAGCCGTACAGATTATTCCCGCAATGCGCTCTCCGACCATTATGCCCCTGGCGCAAGAGGGTTGGTGTTCGATGCACTCGGTAGTCGAGGAGAAGGATATCTGGAACAAAATCAAGGCTCTGAAAGAGATTGGCGCCGAGGGTATCCTTGTGCTGTCGCTCGAAAAAATGATACGATAATGAAACTCTATATTAACCCAAACCGTAACGAATGGCCCGCTATTGCCTCGCGCCGCATTTCTAGCGACGATGCAGTGGAGAGCCGCGTGGTTGATATTCTCGCACGAGTTCGCAAGGGTGGCGACGCCGCTCTGCGCGAATTGGCAGCCGAGATTGACGGCTACACACCCGAAAGTTTCGAGGTGTCGGCCGCCGAGTTCGACGCAGCCGAAGCGAGAGTGTCGGCCGAAATGAAACAGGCCCTGACTGCCGCCGCCGAGAACATCCGCACGTTCCACTCGGCACAACGCTTCGAGCCTATCGAGGTTGAGACCTCGGCAGGCGTTCGTTGTATCCAACGCGCAGTACCCATCCAACGCGTAGG
Source organism: Rikenellaceae bacterium (assembly GCA_045613745.1). Classification (GTDB taxonomy): domain Bacteria; phylum Bacteroidota; class Bacteroidia; order Bacteroidales; family Rikenellaceae; genus UBA940. The sequence continues at coordinate 36,576 of JAZLBP010000012.1, forward strand.
TCTTTATATCCCCGGTGGTAGCGCACCGTTGTTCTCAACCGTGCTGATGTTGGCAATCCCCGCAAGTGTGGCAGGTTGTCCCAACATCGTAATGTGTACCCCCGCAGGTAAGGACGGCAAGGTTGCCGACGAGGTGTTGTATGCTGCGCGTATGTGCGGTGTGCAAACCGTCTATAAACTCGGAGGCGCACAAGCCATTGCCGCTATGGCCTATGGCACTGAGAGCGTCTGCAAGGTGGACAAAATCTTCGGCCCCGGCAACCGCTATGTAACCAAAGCCAAACAACACGTCAGCGTAGGCGACACCGCCATCGATATGCCCGCAGGCCCGTCGGAGGTGTTGGTTGTGGCCGATGACAATGCCAACCCGTCGTTTGCAGCAGCTGATATTCTGTCGCAAGCCGAGCACGGTCCCGATAGCCAAGCCATCTTGGTGTGTGCAAGCGAGGACTTTGCCCAAAAGGTGGCGAGCGAGGTGCAACGTCAGTTAGCTCTGCTGCCCCGCGAGGCCATTGCTGTTAAAGCACTCGACAACAGCCGCACCGTAGTATTGGAGAACCACGACGAGCAAATCGAGTTTATCAACCTGTATGCCCCCGAGCACCTTATCATTTTGTGCGAGGAGCCTTGGAGTATTGCCAATCGCATCACCGCCGCAGGAAGTGTGTTTGTGGGTGCTTACTCGCCCGAAAGCGCAGGCGACTACGCCTCGGGAACAAACCACACTCTGCCCACATCGGGCTGGGCTACGGCTTACAGCGGTGTGAACCTGGATAGCTATATGCGCAAAATCACATATCAAGAGTTGTCGCGCGAGGGTCTTATGAGCCTTGCAGGTACCATCGTCACAATGGCCGAGGGCGAAGGCTTGGATGCACACGCCGCCGCCGTCAAGGTCAGAGTAGGAAAGGAGATTTAAGCAAATGATACTAGACCCGACTACATTGTTTCGTGCCAACATTGCGGCACTGACACCATATTCGACCGCAAGGGATGAGTTCGAGGGTAATCTGGGCGTATTTTTGGACGCCAACGAAAACCCCAACGAGAACGGCTACAACCGCTATCCCGATCCGCGTCAAACCGAACTCAAAAAGAAACTTTCGAATATCAAAGGCATTGCTCCCGAACAAATCTTTACGGGCAACGGTAGCGACGAGGCCATTGACCTGTGCTATCGCGTGTTCTGCCGCCCGGGAGTTGATAATGTTGTTGCCATCGCTCCGAGCTACGGTATGTACACTGTGTCGGCGGCTATCAACGACATCGAGGTGCGCGAGGTGTTACTGAACGAGGATTTCTCGCTGCCCACCGACCGCCTGCTGGCTGCCGCTGATACCAATACCAAGTTGATGTTCATCTGCTCGCCCAACAACCCTACCGCAAACTCGTTTGACCGCGCCGAAATCGTGCGCCTTATCGAGTCGTTCGAGGGTATCGTGGTGCAGGACGAGGCCTACATCGACTTTGCCGAACAACCCGGATTCCTCAGCGACCTCGACAAATATCCCAACCTGATTGTACTGCAAACGCTGTCGAAAGCGTGGGGTATGGCAGGTTTGCGTTTTGGTTTGGCCTTTGCCGACCGTCGCATCATCTCGATGTTCAACCGCGTTAAATATCCCTACAACATCAATGTGGCAGCAACCCGTTTGGTGGGCGAACTGCTCAACTGCGACATTACTGAGCAGGTAGAGGAGATTAAGGCCGAGAGAGCTCGCTTTGTGGAGTTTGCAAAAACGCTAAGCTGCATTTCGGAGGTCTATCCGAGCGATGCCAACTTTGTGTTGGTGCGCACCGACGACGCCAATGCTATGTACGATGCGCTGTTGGAGGATGGAATCATCGTTCGCAATCGCACCCGTATGCCTCTGTGCGAGGGGTGCCTGCGCATCACCATCGGCACCCGCACCGAGAATACCAAACTTATCGAATCACTTGCTAAATACGACGCACAATGGCAACAAAAGTAATATTCATCGACCGCGACGGTACCATCATCGTCGAGCCGCCCGTAACCGAGCAGGTCAATACGTTGGATGAGATGCAGTTTTTGCCTCACGCCATTTCGGCTCTGCGCAACATTGCAACTCTCGACTACGAACTTGTGATTGCCACCAACCAAGACGGTCTTGGCACCGAGGTTTACCCCCAAGAGCGCTTCGACACCGTTCAAGCCAAGATGTTGGAGGTGCTATCGGGCGAGGACGTAACTTTTGACGATGTGCTTATCGACAAGAGTTTCCCTCACGAGGGACTTGACACTCGCAAACCCGGCATTGGAATGTTTGGCAAGTATCTGAATAATCCCGAATACGACTTGGCGGGCAGCTACGTTATTGGCGACCGCCTGACCGACATTATCTTGGCCAAGAACCTCGGCGCAAAGGGTATCCTTATCTGCGAAAAGCAGAAGGGCGAGGCTATGTTGGCCGAGGCTGGTCTGACCGACGCGTGTGTGCTGATTGCCGAGGATTGGTGGGAGATTGCCGAAGAGGTTCGCCGCAGCGAACGCCGCGCAACCATCAGCCGCAACACTCGCGAAACCCAAATCTCGATTACCGTTGATTTGGATGGCAAGGGCGAGAGCAGCATTGACACAGGACTTAAATTCTTCGACCATATGTTGGACCAAATCGCTCACCACGGAGGTGTTGCTTTGAGGGTGAAAGCTACGGGCGACCTCGAAGTGGACGAACACCACACTATGGAGGACGTAGGTATCGCACTAGGCGAGGCTCTGCGCGTTGCTTTGGGTAATAAACGCGGAATTGAGCGCTACGGCTTTGCACTGCCTATGGACGAGTGCGATGCGCTTGTTACTCTCGACTTGGGTGGCCGCATTGACTTCGGTTGGAAAGTGGAGTTCACACGCGAATATGTAGGCGACACACCCACCGAGATGTTCAAGCATTTCTTTGGCTCGCTGTGCGCCGCTATGCAGGCAAACCTTCACATCGAGGCACGAGGCGAGAACAACCACCACCTGGCCGAGGCTGTGTTTAAGGCATTTGCACGCGCACTGAAAGCAGCTGTGCGCCGCGATGTATTTAGTTTCACATTACCATCAAGCAAAGGAGTGTTATGATAGCAATTGTGGATTATAATACGGGCAACCTTCGCTCGGTAATCAATGCTGTGCATCGTGCTGGTGCAGAGTATATCGTTACGGCCGACCGCAAGATTATCGAGAGTGCCGACCGAGTGCTGCTGCCCGGAGTGGGCGAGGCGTCGAGCGCAATGGCTAACCTTCGCGCTACGGGATTGGACGAGGTTATTCCTCAATTAACCGCCCCCGTGCTGGGTATCTGCATCGGTATGCAACTGATGTGCGCAGGTAGCGAGGAGGGCAATGTTCGCACACTTGGAATCTTCCCCACCGAGGTGCGCCGCTTCATTGCCGACAAAGAGGCAGGAATCAAAGTACCCCATATGGGCTGGAACACCATCACCGATTTGCAAACACCACTGTTTGCAGGTCTTGACGAGGGCGCGTGGGTTTACTACGTTCACTCGTTTGCTCCCGACTTGTGCGATTGCACCATTGCACGCACCGAGTATGGCAAGGTGTTCAGCGGAGCTCTCAGCCGCGACAACTTTTTCGGCACCCAATTCCACCCCGAGAAGAGTGGTGCTGTGGGCGCTCAAATCATCAAAAACTTTATGACCCTATGATAGAAATCATACCCGCAATAGATATTATCGGTGGCAAGTGCGTGCGCCTCACACAGGGCGATTACGACCGCCTGACCACCTATGGCGACGACCCCGCTGAGATTGCACGCGGCTACGAGGCCATCGGTGTTCGACGTCTGCACGTTGTGGACTTGGACGGCGCCAAAGCCTCGGCACCCTGCAACTTGGAGGTGTTGGAACGCATCTGCCGCACCACAAAACTCGACGTAGAGTGGGGTGGTGGTATCAAAAGCGAGGAGTCGCTGGCGGCAGTTCTGTCGGCAGGTGCCAATCGCGCAATCTGCGGCAGTGTGGCTGTGTCAAATCCCGAACTTATGGATGCGTGGATTGAGCGCTACGGTGCCGAACACATCATCCTCGGTGTGGACATCCGCGACGGCAAGGTAGCAACCCACGGCTGGCTCAAAGAGTCAGAGATAGGAGCAAGCGAAATCATCGAGCGTTTCCGTCCACAAGGACTCTCGCAAGTAATCTGCACCGACATCTCGAAAGACGGAATGTTGGGTGGCCCTACCTTTGAGTTGTACGAGCGTCTGCAAGCCGAGTTCCCCGAGGTGGAGATTACCGTCAGCGGCGGTATCGGCTCGATGGATGACATTCGCCGACTCAACGATATGGGATTGCGCAGTGTGATTGTAGGCAAAGCCATATATGAGGGACGCATAACTATGGAGGAGTTGAAAGAATGGTTGCAAAACGCATAATTCCGTGCTTGGACGTCAAGGACGGACGCACAGTCAAGGGAATCAACTTCGTGGGCCTGCAAGATGTGGGCGACGCCGTTGAACTCGGCAAACGATATGCCGAGCAAGGCGCCGACGAGTTGGTATATCTCGACATCACAGCTACCCACGAGGGTCGCGGAACATTCACTAAATTGGTGGAGCGCATCTCGGCCGAGATTGACATTCCTTTCACCGTAGGTGGCGGTATCGGCTCGTTGGAAGACGCCGCACGACTGCTTGACGCAGGTGCCGACAAAATCTCTATCAACTCAGCAGCCATCCGCAACCCCGAACTCATCGACTCGCTGGCAGCAAAATACGGCAGCCAATTCGTAGTTGTGGCTATCGACGCCAAGCAGATTGACGGCCGATGGGTGGCAACAACTCACGGTGGACGCAAACCCACCGACCGCGAGTTGTTTGAGTGGGCACGCGAGGCACAAGAGAGGGGCGCAGGCGAGATTCTGTTCACCTCGATGGACCACGACGGTACAAAGGCAGGCTATCCTTGCGAAACGTTTGCCCGTATGGCCGACATCCTTTCGATTCCCATCATCGCGTCGGGTGGCGCAGGCTCGGTCGAGGACATCGCCGAGGTACTGACCGCAGGACGCGCCGACGCAGCTTTGGCTGCAAGCATATTCCACTACGGCCAAATCGGAGTGGGCGAACTTAAAGAGCAATTAAAACTTAAAAACATAAACGTAAGAGTATGAAATTCGCAGATTTCAACACAACAAAAAATTCTGACGGTATGATCTGTGCCGTCATTCAAGACGCCGACACACTCAAAGTGCTGATGGTTGGCTATATGAACGAGGAGGCTTACAACAAAACCGTTGAGACTGGTCTTGTAACCTTTTACAGCCGCACCCGCAACACACTGTGGACCAAAGGTGAGAACAGCGGCAACACCCTGACCGTACGCGAGATGTTGGTAGATTGCGACGCCGACACTCTGCTCATCAAGGCTACCCCCGCAGGCCCCACCTGCCACCGCGGCACCACAAGCTGTTTTGACACTGTCGACAGCGAGGGCTTCATCCGCCACCTGCAAAGTGTAATCCAAGGCCGCCACGCCGAGATGCCCGAGGGTTCGTACACCACCAAGCTGTTTACCAAAGGTGTCAACAAGATTGCACAAAAGGTAGGCGAGGAGGCTGTCGAGACTGTTATCGAGGCTACCACCGGCAACCGCGACCGCTACATCTACGAGGTTTCGGATTTGATTTACCACCTGTTGGTGCTCAACGAGCAAATGGGCGTAACTCTCCACGACTTGGAGGAGGAGCTGGTTAAACGCCACAAATAGAGGTGCGCTACGCATAACTCACAAGCAAAGGCTGCCGACCCATCACGGGAAGACAGCCTTTGTTGTTTGAGCAGATGTCTGCTCTCAATTCAACTAATCCATTCACTACTATTTAACGGTATCTTTTTTGAGCAAAATGCTGTTGATGTGATGGCGCAACTGATCGGAGTTCATCGCCCCTCGAAAAATCTCGGGATTACCACGTAAGGGGATGAACATCAGAGTCGGAATCGAACGCACGTCAAAATCCGCAGCCAACTCCTGCTCGCGGTCAACATCCACTTTACAAACCTCAATTTGCCCCTTGTACTCGGCCGCAATCTGTTCGAGCACAGGTGCAAGCGCGCGACACGGCCCGCACCATTTGGCATAGAAATCCACTATTGTAGGCTTTGTGCCCAGAAACTTCCACTCCGACGACGAGCCTTCGTAATCGGCAATATAACGCAGGAAGTCTGCCTTTGTGATGTGTTTTGTGTGTCCCATTGTTGTGTTGTTTTTTTGCATAGTCCCGCAACCCACAGCCACCAAGCCAAGCATTGCAGCAACCAGCACTCCTAAAAATTGTTTCATATCGCAAACCGCGTTGTGCGCGACCACACCACACATCTGCACAAACCGCGCCACAACCATATTCAAAACACAAAAAAAAGCGAAAAGCACAGTGTGTGACTTTCCGCCACAAGCAGGGTTCTCACCCCGCAAAAAAAAACAAAAAGAGGAAAACCTTTCGGCTTTCCTCCCTTGGTGCTTCCTCAGGGGCTCGAACCCTGGACCCCAACATTAAGAGTGTCGTGCTCTACCAGCTGAGCTAAAGAAGCATCGCTTTTTGATGGCACAAAAGTATAAACTTTTTTTCGTACTGCAAAATTTTCGCCCGTTTTTTTGGTTTTTTTTTGGTGTGCCACAAATTGGCCATAAAATTCACTACCTTTGTTTCTGCTATGAAAAGAATCGGACTTATATCGGATACACACGGGGTGTGGGACGATGCGTTGCGCGGTTTTCTGGATGGCGTGGATGAGATTTGGCACGCAGGAGATTTCGGGAACCTCGAAACGTATCAGGCCATCGCTTCGTTCAAGCCGTTGCGAGCTGTGTATGGTAACATCGATGGCGCAGAGCTACGCGGACGCATCAAACCTCTGACAAAGTTCACCTGCGAGGGTAAACGAGTGATGATGACCCACATTGGTGGCTATCCCGGTCGATACGACGCAAAGGTTGCGCCGATGCTCTCTTGTGAGAAACCCGACATTTTCATCGCAGGACACTCACATATTTTGCGCGTAATGTACGACAAACGCCACGACCTGCTGTATATGAATCCGGGCGCGGCAGGACTCTATGGTTTCCATAACGTTAGGACTGCACTGCGTTTCGAGATTGATGGTACCGAGGTGCGCAAGATGGAACTTGGCGAGTGGCCAAAATCAACTTTCCAACAAAAATTAAAGTAATATCAGACATTCCGAGTGCGTTATAGTGTCGAACTTAAACGAAAACTGACACTATGCAAGCAAAACATTCCCGCACTCTGGGAAACATCATCAGTCGCTTGGCATTCGACGCCGAGCGCAATAACTACACCGACTGGCTGTGCGACCGCCTGTTTCTGCGTGTCGTATCGTCGGCGGGTTGCCGAGCCGAGCGAATCCTCGCTTCGCTGCTCAAGGAGTGGGAAATCCACCGTCTGAAAAGTCGCATTGCACGCGAGATAGACTCAACAACACAACCGCAAGCGCCTGCTCGTGGGACTTTCTTCGACACACTCTCCGCAAGGCTCGAATCAGTAGCAGGGATGAGTGCAATCCTCGACACTTCTGCCGTATTGAATTTGGTGCTGACCGACCGCAATACCATATCCTCGCGCATATTGGAGATGTATGGTGTAACCGAAGAGGATATAACCGAAGCAACCCTGCATACAGACGAAAACGAAGACAACTTTACATTCATCGCCTCAACGCCATTTTCCGAGCGCACAATACCCATCACCAACTCGCGCAGTCAGGAGCCCTCTTTGTTGGAGCGTTTTGCGACCGACCTGACGGCTGCTGCGGCAAGTGGCGGCATCGACCCAATCATAGGGCGTGATGCCGAAATTGAGCGCGTAATACAGATTCTGGGACGTCGCAAAAAGAACAACCCTGTGCTGATAGGCGAGGCGGGAGTGGGCAAAAGCGCCATTGTGGAGGGGCTTGCACTACGCATAACCGAGGGCAAAGTTCCGCCCACGCTCAAAGGTAAACGAGTGTTGTCGCTCGACATTGCGGCCATTGTGGCGGGCACCAAATATCGAGGCGAGTTCGAGGAACGCATAAATTTGATTCTGGGTGAGCTACGCGCCAACAGCAACATCATTGTGTTTATCGACGAGATTCACACCATTGTGGGGGCGGGTAGTACGCAGGGCAGCCTTGACACAGCCAATATTCTGAAACCAGCATTGGCGCGTGGTGAGTTGCAGTGCGTAGGCGCAACTACGCTCGACGAGTATCGCGAGAACATCGAACGCGATGCCGCTCTCGAACGCCGTTTCCAGCGAATCATAGTCGAGCCCACAACTCCCGCGCAGACGCTTCGGATTCTGCGCAACATCAAAACACACTACGAACAACACCACTCGGTACGCTACACCGACGAGGCATTGCAGGCTTGTGTGGAGCTCACCGAGCGCTACATCACCGAGCGCCACTTTCCCGACAAGGCTATTGATGTGTTGGACGAGGTGGGTGCGCGCGTACACACAAACTCCCACAACGGCACCATAACCGACATCACAGCACGCCATATCGAGCAGATTATAACCCTTATGACGGGAATCCCCGTTGAGCAGGTATCGCAGAACGAGATGAGCCGTTTAATGTCAATGCGCAGTCTCTTGGAACGCACCGTAATAGGCCAGCCCTCGGCAGTGGATAAGGTTGTGCGCTCCATCATCCGCAGTCGTATAGGCCTCAAAGATCCGTCGAAACCCATCGGTGTGTTTATGTTTGTCGGCCCTACGGGCGTTGGCAAAACCCACCTTGCAAGCGAGTTGGCGCGCAAAATGTTTGACCACGACGGTGCACTCATCCGCATTGATATGAGCGAGTACAGCGAACGCCACAACATCTCGCGACTGATAGGTTCACCACCCGGATATGTAGGTTATGGCGAAGGCGGACAACTCACCGAGGCCGTTCGACGACAACCCTATTCGGTAGTACTGTTCGACGAGGTGGAGAAGGCGCACGGCGATGTGTTCAATTTGATGTTACAGCTACTGGATGACGGAGTGCTGACAGATGGTCTAGGCCGCAAGGTGGATTTCAAGAACACCATAATCATTATGACCTCCAACATCGGCTCACACCCGATGGAGTACCATCGCTCGGTGGGATACATTACGCGCGACAAAGGAGACCTCGCAGCACTCACCCACAGCGACTATCGCAAAGCCTTGGAGCAGACCTTTGCCCCCGAGTTCATCAACCGCATTGACAACATTGTGGTATTCGATACACTCAGCAGCGAGGCCATTAAGACCATTGCGGAGTTGGAGTTACAGCGTCTCTGCGAACGCACCGAGTCACTCGGCTACCGCATCGAGATTTCCGACCAAGCACTCCGACACTTGGCAACGTACGGCTACCAGCCACACTACGGAGTCCGCTCGCTCAAACGACAAATCACCGAGCGCATCGAAGAGCCTTTGGCGCAGATGATTGTCACAGGCGAGATTGTGGCGGGCGACACCATAGGCATTGAGTGCTTGGACGAAGAGTTGCGGCTGATGATCAAAGCGGCCTGATTTCGTGCCGTAGGCTTGGAAACCTCGGGTTATATTGATAAATTTGCGTTTTCAAAACTTAACGCTATATGAACACTGACATAACCAAAAGCATACAATACATTGGTGTTGACGACACCAACATCGACCTGTTCGAGAGCCAATACATTGTGCCCAACGGTATTTCGTACAACTCCTATCTGATTTCGGCGGACAAGCTCGCAATTATGGATACGGTAGATCGCCGCAAAGCCGACGAGTGGTTGAGCAATCTGCACACAGCTTTGCAGGGACGCACTCCCGACTATCTTGTGGTGCAACACCTCGAGCCCGACCACGCAGGAGTCATCGCCACCGTAATGGAGAAGTATCCATCGCTTCGGATTGTAGCCTCGGCGCGTGCGGTGCAGATGTTGCCCCAATTCTTCGAGGATTTCGATTTTGAGGGACGCACCATATCCGTTGCCGAGGGCGACACACTGGATTTGGGAGGTCGTTTGCTCCAATTCTTTATGGCACCTATGGTTCACTGGCCCGAGGTTATGGTAACATACGACGCAACCGACAAGGTGGTATTCTCGGCCGATGGTTTCGGCAAGTTTGGCGCACTGAGTCATACCGAGGAGTGGGCGTGCGAGGCTCGACGCTACTACTTTAATATCTGTGGAAAGTATGGCCCGCAAGTGCAGACCCTGTTGCGCAAGCTCTCTACACTTGACGTTGCCACCATCTGTCCTCTGCACGGCCCGATTCTGACCGAGAATCTTGGTTACTACATTGGACTATACGACACTTGGAGCAAATATGAGGTTGAGACCGAAGGGGTATTCATTGCCTATGCCTCGATTCACGGCGGAACTGCCGAGGCTGCTCGCAAGATGGCCGAGATATTGAGTGCCAAAGGAGCTGTAAAAGTTTCGGTAGCCGACCTTTCGCGCGACGATATGGCCGAAGCTGTGGAGGATGCCTTCCGCATGGGACGACTTATTGTAGCGGCAGCATCATACGATGCCGATGTATTCCCTCCGATGCACGATTTCTTGCATCACCTGCGAATCAAGGGTTATCGCAATCGGCGCGTAGGTATCATCGAAAACGGCTCGTGGGCTCCTTGTGCTGGCAAAGTTATGCGCACAATGCTCGAAGATATGCGTAACATCGAAATCGTGGAGCCTATGGTAACCATCCGCTCACGAATGAAACGCACCGACCTTCCAGCAATGGAGGCTCTTGCCGATGCAATCCTTGCATAAAAAAAACTGCCTTTCGGGGCAGTTTTTTTGTTGTTATAACATTCGGCTGACGTAAGCCTGAATATCATCGCGCAAGCGCTTATAAAGGAAGCAATCCTTGTAGTTGGTATTGGTCAACAGCAGATTGCGGATACCCATCTGCGTGGAGTTGCGATAGTTCTCCAAGGCATTCATCAGCGGTGTTCCCGTAGCCGAGGATTCGTTTATGCGGGCAACCTCCAAACGACGCAAGCGACCGCAAATACTCTCCAACATCGGCACCGTAACGTTCTCAAATAGTGTGTGTCCCTGCATAAACAGATAGGTATTCTCGGGGAAGAGGTCGCGAGCTTTCATACGTTCGCCCTCGGCAGCAACCAGCCCCACATATTGCGGATAGGTACGCTCCAAAAACTCCAAGCGACGTGCAATCTTACGACTCACCCATTCGATTGTCGAACGGCCGTCGGTTTCGAGGTCGATATACTGAATGCGAACATCATTCTTGAATGATTCGAGTTTATAGAGCGTCAAATCATCCAGTTTTGCCGAGTATATATACCACAAGAATGCAGGATAAATCGCACGCGAGTACTCCTCAAACCACCACTCAAAATCCAGCGCAGGCATATCGTTTTTGGTAGCCTTGGTGCAGATACTCCTAAGGCCAGGCGCATAGCACAACAGGTTCTCGATAGAGTAGGCGTAGCTATGGAACAGATAGGGTGCGGTTTTGACCTGATGCGATTGGGTGGTCTGCCCATCCAGCAGGTAGTCGAAATCGCTATCCACGCACACGATACGCTCCTCGGAGGTTTTACTGAGCATATCAATCAGCACCTTCTTACCCTTTGCCAAGTCACGACGCGGTGCAACGCTGATTTCGAATGTTAGGCGGTCGCACTCAAACTCATCGAAAATATCGCGCCAAAACGCCACATCATCATACCCCTCGACATGGACCTTCACACAGCGCTGGCCTGGTTTAAGCGACAGACGCTGTGGGATAAACTCCTCGGAGAAGTCATACTTGGATAATGGGCGCACGCGGCGAGTCATAATCTACTCCTCGATTTTTTCATAAACACACGCGGTACGGCAGACGTTGTACACCTGCATGAAGTGTTCGTCATCCGTCTCGCCAGGGAATGTAAAGTGTTCCGAAGTGTGGTCCATACGGCCATAGCCTCCGAACTCAACATCATCGGTTGACATTATGAGTTTGTATTTTCCCGGCTCACGCACTTTGATAATATAGTCGTTGGTCGATTTGGTGGGGTGCCAGTTGAACACAAACACCAAATTGCGGTGGCTGAACACAATGGTCTTGTCGCCCTCGTCCATTTGCAGACGATAGGGGTAGCCGTCGGCCAGCAGGTCATAATCCTTTTCGAGTTTTATCATCGCGTGGTCGAACGCCTGCAACATATGGAATCGAAGGTTCTCATCCTCGGCCAGCGACCATTGACGGCGTGCGTGTTTGTAGCTCCAATCGTTACCCTCGCGCGGGAAGTCAATCCACTCGGGGTGACCAAATTCGTTACCCATAAAGTTGAGATATGCGTCGCCACCTGCGGTCAGTGTAATGAGTCGTATCATCTTGTGGAGAGCCAATCCTCGGTCGATAACCATACTCTCGGACTCGACATCCATTGCGGTGTACATCTCCTTATCCATAAGTCGGAAAGCGATGGTTTGGTCGCCCACCATTGCTTGGTCGTGGCTCTCTGCATAGGCAACGGTCTTGACACCGGGCAGACGGTTTGTAAGCAAATCCCACATCTCCCAGATGTTCCACTCATCGTCGCTTTGGTCTTTGAGTATCTTAATCCAGAAATCGGGAATTGCCATACCCAAGCGGTAGTCGAAGCCCACGCCACCATCATCAATGGGGCACACCATACCAGGCATACCACTCACATCCTCGGCGATAGTCACAGCGTCGGGGCGTATTTCGTGCACGAGTTTATTGGCCAATGTCAGATAGCACAAAGCCTCCTCATCAACATCTCCGTTGAAGAATTTGTCACGATCGTCAAACTCGGTGTAGCCACGGTGGTGATAAACCATCGAGGTCACGCCATCGAAGCGGAAGCCATCAAAGTGGAACTCCTCCATCCAATATTTGATATTCGACAGCAGGAACTTGATAACCTCCCACTTGCCATAGTCAAACACACGGCTGTCCCAATATTGTTGGTAACCTGCGTCACCCTCCTTGGAGTAGTGATAGGGCGAGCCGTCGAGCTCATTGAGTCCCTCGTCAAAGTTCTTGACAAAGTGGGCGTGCACCAAGTCCATAACCACAGCTATACCCATCGAGTGAGCCGTGCGAATCAGCTCTTTCAACTCCTCGGGAGTACCAAACCTCGACGACACGGCAAAGAAGTTGGCAACGTGATAACCGAAACTACCATAGTAGGGGTGTTCGGCCACAGCCATAAGTTGGATAGTATTGTAACCCGCCTCCTTAACTCGCGGCAGGATTTTCTCAGTAAATTCGCAGAAAGTACCCACGCCCTCTCTCTCTTGTGCCATACCGACGTGGCTCTCGTAAATCAGCAGCGAACCGAGCGTCGATACATCGAAGCTGTCGCCCTGCCAATCAAACTCCTTGTCGGGAGCCCAGAATTGAGCGGTGAAGTTTTTGGTCGTTTCGTCCTGCACCACACGCGTAGCATACGCAGGGATACGGTCGTACCAACCATTCATTCCGTGGACGTGAATCTTATATAGCGAGTAGTGAGTAAGTCTGTAACCATACATTCCGTCGGGCAAGAAGATACTCCACACACCATTATCACCGCGTGACATACGCAGTTCGGTACGTTGCCAGCCATTGAAATCGCCAAACAGATAGGCATCCTGCGCCTTGGGCAACCACTCGCGAAACCACCATCCTTTGAGAGTGGAATCGTAGTGCCATCCCAAGTAGTGGTGCATATTCGCCACATCTGTAAGCTTTCCGCTACCACCCGTCAGTCGGTCGAGCATTGATTCGTATGCTTGATGACGGCGAATGATGACATCCTCGACGGGGGCGAGCCACTCGTCCCTCTCCACGATTTTGAGTGTAGGTTTTGCGCTCATATGACAGAATTATTTAGAATCTCACCTACAAATATAGCAATAAAAAAAAGACTTTCCCAAAATTTGAGAAAGTCTTTTTAGTTATTCAGATAGGTTTAGGCCTACTTCGCAACGCGCTCCAACCATTTAACCATCGACAGCATAACAACCATCGACAGCAAGCAAGCGCCCACAAATACAGCCCAAGTGCTCCAAATGGGGGTGTTCATATAGAGAATACCACCAATGAACAGCAGCGAGTTACCAACTGCGGTAGCAGCCAACCAGCAACCTTGCATCAGACCTTGCATGTGAGCAGGAGCAACTTTCGATACGAATGCCAGACCCAGAGGGCTGATGAACAGCTCGGCAACAGTCAGGATGAAGTACAGAGCAATCATAACCCAAGGAGTTACGCGGATAGCGTCAACCTCGGCAGCCGACATGCTTGCCAACTCAACTTTCGAAGGCAGAGTAAGCGACATAACCATCAAGAATACATAAGCCAGAGCTGCGATACCCATACCCAAAGCAATCTTCATAGGGGTCGAAATCTCTTTACCACCACGTTTCAGACGGCCAAACAGCCACATAATACAGGGGGTCAGAACAACCACGAAGAAGGGGTTAACGCATTGGAAAATCTCGGCACCTTTGATAGTGGTGAAGCCCAAGTCGATGTTAATAACGTCGAGGTTCACATAGTCACGAGCAAAGTAGGTGAGCGAGTAACCATTTTGATGGAACGACAACCAGAAGAAGATAACCACGCCAAACACTGCGAACAGAGCCATAATACGTTGGCGAATCTCTTGTGCGTCCATCTTAACCTCTTCTGCCGAAACCTTCTTGTCATCTGCTTTTGCAACTGCTTTTGCACCGGGATCGGGGAAGTTGTTTTTGTTAGCAACGTAGATTGCAAGCGAAATGACCATCATAACGATAGCAGCCATAAACGCATATTGGAAACCTTTGTTGAATACGTCCAAGTAGTTATTTGCAAAAGCGGTCAGGTCAGCGGGTTGAGTACCATCCAAATATGCTTGGTTAGCATAGATTTGGAGGTTAGCCAGACCCTCACCGGCCATTTGCTCGCCCTCTTTGAGGTATTTGTGGCACAACTCGGGCAGTGCAGCGTTGTAGTCGAAGTTGTTAACTTTCAACCACCAGTTACGCACGCCGATTGCAATCCAGGGAGCGAAGAAACCACCAATGTTGATGAACATATAGAAAATTTGGAAACCCGACTCACGTTTGTCAGCAAACTCTTTGTTGTCGTACATTTGACCAACCAGAGCTTGGAGATTACCTTTGAACAGACCGTTACCGAAAGCGATAACCATCAGACCAAAGCAAGTGATAGTCAGATAGAGAGCCATACTGGGCACGGGGGTAGGAGTGGGGATGGCGATAATCAGATAACCGAGAGCCATAATCACCAGACCAGCCAGAATGGTACCTTTGTAGTTTTTGGTTTTGTCAGCGATGATACCACCCACCAGAGCGAGGATGTAAATCGACGCATAGAATACCGAGTAGATGTAACCGGTAGTGGTCTCATTCAGACCGAATTTAGCCGAAATGAACAGCGTCAGAATAGCCATCATAATGTAGAAGCCGAAACGTTCTCCCATATTGGCCAATGCTGCTGCAATCAGTCCTTTTGGATGTTTTTGTAACATAAGCAGTTAAGGAATTTAGTGTTTATAAATAATAAAAATTAGTTTCCAAACTGCAAAGATAACATTTTTTCGTCGATTTGCAAATTTGCACTTTCGGAACATCACTCTATGTCGCCCGACTACTTACCCGACGAGGGTTCCAGTTTGTCGGCAACCCACGACACGCCGATACCGATAAGCGCACCCACAGCCGACTCGCCAAAACGCAATGCGCCATTGATAAGCGGCGAAATGTCGGGCTCCAATTTCGAAATAACCAGCACGACAATCAGCGTGATGGTTGCGATTTTGCCGCCATCGGGAATACCTAGCGCCATACACACCAGCGACAGCACAATAACCGCCAACATCATACCACCAACATTGAACTCGAAAAACATCAGATAGACATAGGCCAACGCCGCACCGATAAGCGTTCCGAGCAGCCTCAACCATCCGACCTTGAGTGACGAGCGCACGCCTCCCGTATCCATCACAATCACCGCCGAGGTACAGGCAAGCATAACCCCAAGCAGCATTGCCTTACTACTAAACAATTCAGCAAACCAGTCACCAAAAACATAGGCCAACAACACAGCCACAGCCTTTAATATTGCATTCAACGGTCGGATTCTCTTCACAACCGTCCGCACTCTCTGTCCCAAGCTCATAAAAAAAATCGTATGCGGATTTAGGTAATCCGCATACGAACAAAAAGCGTGCAAACACACTCTTCTTAATCTTTGAGCATATAGTTGACCGTTGTCACAACCCTCACAACTTTGATATAGGGTGTGTTACTGTCGCGGTCGGTCACAGTAAACTGTCCTTGCGATGCCGAACGAATCTTTCCAAGACGGCTATCCGAATCGGCCGCAAACTTCTCGGCTGCTTGGCGAGCGTTGTGAGTAGCCTCTTCAATCATCTGCGGCTTGATTTCGTTCAGGCCTGTGTAGTCGTACTGAATCGGGTACTCCCATTGGTTGCCTGTGCCAATAGCAATATCGCGATCGAGCAACGAGAACTGCTCCGATTGCAGACTACGCACCAAATCCACTTTGTCGGTACAAACCGTGATTATCGAAGTAACGATATAGTTATAAGTGCGATTGTCGCCATATTGATTGGTGCGGGTATCCTCGATTTTGGGAGCCGAAATATTAATCTCGCTCTCCGAGATTCCCGACTGGGTAAGCCAATCGATGATAATCTTGTTTTTGAGCGTAACGTTGCTGTAAACATTATCCAGCGCATTACCGCCCACTTTATAGACCACAGGCCAAATCACTTGATTGGCTGTAACCTCTTTTTCGCAAAGACCCTTGACAGTAACGATACGGTCGAATCCGCGAGCTGTGCGCACCGCAGCAGGAATACTCACAGCCACAGCCAGCAAACCAACCATTACAAAAAGTCCGCTCCATATATTTTTGCTACTCATAATACACATATTTTAGTTGTTATACTTCTGTTTACAATTTATTGCGCCTGTCCACCTTGGGGCATTGCTGCGGGAGGTGGCGGAGGAAATCCATTCATATCTTTGGGCATACCACCCGGTGGAGGAGGAGGGAAACCATTCATACCTTCGGGCATAGGGGGCGTCTTACCATCAAACGGGGGCGGGGGAGTGCCCTGTGGGAATCCACCGGGAGGTGGAGGAGGCATCATAGGCTGATGACCCAGCGAAGGAATTACAACGTAGGTTGAATCGCTACTTTCGTACAGATACTCCTCGCTAACTTTCATCGCAGGATTACTCAACAGCAGAGTGCCATATTTCGAGGTCGGCACACACATCAACGTGTCGGTAGGCTCGCGCCACGCAGTACCATCATATCCGATTGCGGCTGTGATAGGCAACTCCACATTTTGAATTATGACCGACGGCTGAATACAAGCAACCTCGGTAGGAGCACTGGTCATACCACCTGCGCCCATAATCACACCGCCATTGATAGCAAAGCGATTGAAGTCGCAGTCAAAACCTGCCTCGGGGATTCCTGCGCCATAGGCAGTAACCTCTCCGCCATTGATTTCGATTGTACCGTTGGAGTCCACGCCGTCATTAAACAGCGAGTAGAATACCATTTCGCCAGCGTTTATAACCAACGATGTACCAGCATTAAGTGCATCATCCTTGGCCTTAACACGAATCGAACCGCCATCAATAATCATCTGCTTTTTAGACTCTATGCCTTCACCCGCATTAGTAGCCTCAACATAGATATCGCCACCACTAATCCACAGCAGACTATCGGCCTTGATACCTTTGGGCGACGAAGTGTCGTTTTTCTTCTTATCAATCAACACATTGCCACTTGCCACAAGTCGCGCGCCACCAAACGCAGTAGATTCAATAAGCACGCACTTACCTGCATTCAGACACTTGGAGGCATCGCCCGACACCTCAATATCCACAGCACTGCGTATTACAATATCGTCATCGGCTTTAATACCCGAACCTTTGGGGCCTGTGGTGCGAATCTCCACAACGCTGTACTTCTCATACATATCCACCACCACATTGGCTCTCACCTCTTTCTTGGGTTTAGCTACAGCTGTTGAGTCGGCACTGTTTTTCTTCTTTTTCTGCTTTGGGCGGTTTGCCGAGATACCATCATCCACACAACAGATTTCGAGTTCGCCTTTATAGAGTTCCACGCCGCCCTCTTTGCAATCCATACCGTCGCTACCTGCGTCAATCGACACCAAGCCGCCATCCATACGGATATTATCATTGGCGTGCAGTCCATCCTTAACCGATTTCACAAACCAATTACCACCCATCACACGGATATAATCATCGGAGGCAATGCCGTGACCACCACGAGCCACAATCTCGCATTTAGGATCGTTGTCACCCCACAGGATAATTTGTCCCTCCGAAAAAAGCGCTGCTTTGCAATCCTCACCTTCGACGGCTGTATATTTTGCGGCATCCGACAGAACACTACTCTCGGAACGCACCCACATTCGTTTCTTGCTTTGGCAGTTGATGGGCGCACCTCGTTGCGAGGTAAGTTGCACTTCACCAAGATCCAGCAGCACGGGCATATCGCCATAAATCTTGACACTTCCGTCGTCGCTTTTTCCCGACAACACAATGCGTACGCCACACACCGTAGTATCACTCACACTTACCACAACGTGCGCACCGTCGCTTGTAACATCCACTCGGCTGTCGGCAGTAATATTAGCCAACTTGTCGGCAAAGTCAATTTGAACCGTTTGGTCAAACTGCGCTTCATTCAGTTCATCCTTATCAACCACCTGCTTGGTAGTATTAATGGTTGTACAACCCACCATCAACACCACAAGGCTATACAATAGTTTTTTCATACTCTCTATTTTTCAAGGAAGTTATTGACGCGAATATACACTCAATTCGCCGTCGGTTTCGCTTTCAAGCGTCAGTTTACGACTACTTGCTCCACGTATGATATACACAATCTGTTGTTCGAACGATGCATCGTCGGCACTCTCGGCCACAAGAACAAGTCTATTGCCGCGCAGTTGCCAACTCCTATAAGTAACCTCGTTCGTATTTATTGAGTGTGCCGAGCCGTCTGCTTCGAGCGTAAAGCCCTGCACAAAGTCGGGTGCAACGGGATTCGGCTCAACCCACGAGCCTACGATATAGTGTTCGTAGGGCATATCGGGTGCAATAACCTTGATGGCAGTCAACACCTCACCCGTAGTACTCTCCGTAACTTTACATTCGGCCGCAACGGATTGTCCCACTGCAAGTCCGTCACATTCGGTCATATCCGTCGCATCGGTAAGCTGAATCCAAGTGGTTACCGAATCATTCTCCTGAATCATCACCGATTGTGAGTAGGCATCCAACACATTACCACGGATGTTACGCACCTCGGGTCGGCGTTGATTGCACGCCACCGCCGCCACACACACTACTGCCACAAGCAAACTCTTTCTCATAAGGCACAAAAGATATTAAACATAAATCAGTACGCCGACCACAGCCGACAGCACAATAAGCAAAATCGGATTTACCTTCAACAGATTCAACACACAGCACACGCCGAAGATAACCCAGCTCCACGGGTCAATAAAGCTCGCGCCATCACTGCTCGACGGGAACATCAACATCAGTGCAGCTGCTGCAATCATACCCACCAACACGGGTTTCATACCGCTCATCGCGCCCGCCATATAGCGGTTGCCACGAACGCGCAGATAGAACTTCGCCAGCGAAAGCATAATCACAAAGCAGGGCATACACACAGCCGTTGTTGCAATCACCGAGCCGAGAATGCCCGCAACATCGTAGCCGATATATGTCGCGCTATTGATTGCAATCGGACCGGGAGTCATCTGCGAGATAGCCACAATGTCGGTAAACCGAGCTGCCGAGATCCAACCGCGCGAGACAACCACCTCTTGCTGAATCAGCGACAACATTGCATAGCCTCCACCAAAACCGAAGAAACCGATTTTAAGATAAGATATAAATAACTGCAAGTAAATCATTGTCCATTAATCTTTTTTAAGTTTGCGACCATTGAGCGCCACAAAACTCACACCCACTACTGCACCAATCATCAAAATCCACACGGGCGAGAATCCCCAAAGCCATATCGACACAGCAACCAACGCTGCCATACCGATTTTCCACCACGACAGACTGCGCGACAGAGCCACAACGGGGCCCACAATCAGAGCCACAACCGCAGGACGCATACCCTTGAAGGCCGCCTCCACATAGACATTTTCGCGTATGCTTTCGAAAAACATCGCTATAAGCAGTATGATTATAAGCGAAGGCAACACCGCACCCAATGCCGCCGCAAAAGCGCCCTTTATACCGCAACGCTTGTATCCCACAAACACCGCCGTATTGATAGCCACGGGGCCAGGCGAAGATTGAGCAATAATAAGCAGTTCGGTAAAGGTAGCCTCATCAATCCACTTTTTGCGCTCAATGACAGCGCGCTGGATAATCGGGAACATCGCAAAGCCACCTCCGAAAGTAAAAGCACCTATTCGGAAAAACGTGGCGAATATTTCAAACAACTCTCGCATCACTGATTCACAAACGACACAAACATTACACCCGCCAGCGCAGCTGTTTCGGTACGCAGACGCATCTCACCAAGCGACACTTCGATAAATCCCGCCTCACGCGCAGCCACAATCTCCTCGTGCGAGAAATCGCCCTCGGGGCCAATCAACAGCAGCACATTTGCACCCGGAGTCACAACCTCTTTGAGCGGACGACGCTCGGTAGGCTCGCAGTGGGCAATAAGTCGGAGGCCGTCGAACGGACGTTCAATCAGTTTTTTGAACGGCGTAAGTTCTTCAACCTCGGGTTTGTAGGCTTTGAGCGATTGCTTCATTGCGCTGACCACGATTTTGTCCACACGCTCGGTTTTGATAACGCGTCTTTCGGAGTGAGCACACTCGATGGGGATGATTCTTTCGAGTCCCACCTCGGTAGCCTTCTCGGCAAACCATTCATAGCGGTCGATATTTTTGGTAGGCGCAACAGCCATAGTCAATCGGCAGGGCAACTGCTCGAAATCGGGGGTATGCTCCTCGATATGAACAGTGCATCGACGTCCAGTCGAAGCCATACGGGCAGTGTACATTCCGCCGCGACCATCCGTAAGGTGCAGAATATCACCAACACTCAAACGGAGAACCTTTTCGCAGTGTCGGCTCTCCTCCTCACTCAGTGTGTAATCGGGCAAAGTTATGTCGGGTGCGTAGAAAAGTTGCATTTTCGAATAAAAATTAATTACTTTGCAAAGTTACTAAAAATAATAGGAATATGATAAAAACCTTACTTATAATTGCACTGTCAATTATGTGTGTGGCGCTTTGCGTCTATTTGGTACTGATTGTCAAAGCATTTGCAACTCCGTCGGTGGGAGCAAAAAGACGCCTTGGACAATATTTCGGTATCGCAGCCATATTGTTTGCAGCAATCGTAACACCGATTGTACTGCTACAATTCAAAGACAAAAACAATCAAACAGAGATGCGACAAAATCCGTTCTTCACCGAGTGGGACACATTATATGGTGTTCCGCCATTCGACCAAATACAGCTCGAAGACTACGCTCCCGCGTTCGAGCAAGCTATGGCAGAGCAACTTGCCCAAATTAGTGCCATCACCTCGCCCGACAACACTCCAACCTTTGAATCGGTTGTAGAGGCTCTCGACCGCAGCAGTAGCCGTTTGAGTATGGTTGCCAACATCTTCTTCCTGTTGGCTTCGGCCGAGACAACTCCCGAGATGCAGGCTTTGGAGGCTGAGCTTTCACCCCGCTTGGCGGCTCACACCGACGCAATCATCCTCAACGACTCGCTTTTTGACAAGATTAAGACTGTATATGATCATCGCGCAGAGTTGTGCGGTGATGACGCGGCAAAATTGCGTCTGACCGAGAAGTACTACAAACGCTTTGTACGCAACGGTGCACTTCTGTCCGCTGCCGACAAGGCCGAACTGCAACGCATCAACGAGGAGTTGTCGGTATTGGAGGTACGTTTCACCAACAATCTGCTTGACGCCAACAACAGCTACAAACTCGTCCTGAACAGCAAACAAATCAGCGGACTGCCCGCAAGTATTGTAACCGCCGCCGAAAACACCGCACGCGAGAACGGCTACAAAAACCGCTATATGTTTACTCTCCACGCTCCGAGCTGGATTCCCTTCCTGACCTACTCGTCGGACGAGAAACTGCGCAAAGAGCTCTATCAAGCCTACCTGAATCGTTGCGCCGCAGGTACCGAGTTCGACAACACCGGCATCATCAACGACATCATCCGTCTGCGCCTGCGCAAAGCCAACCTGCTCGGCTTTAACTCTTACGCGGCATTTGTTCTGGATGATGTGATGGCCTCAACTCCCGAAAAGGTTTACGACCTGCTCGACGAGTTGTGGGAACCCGCACTCAAAAAGGCCAACGAGGAACTGACAGCTATGCGTGCCGAGAAACAAAAGGACTACGACAATAAGAAAAAAGAGAAGATTAAAAAGGACAAAAACAAAATCATCATCGACGGCGAGGAGCAAGAGACCGACGACACCGAAGAGCAAATCGACGAGCCGCAAGAGGAGGAAATTACCACCGACAGCGTTGAGTTCCACAGCTGGGATTGGTGGTACTATGCCGAGCGCGTAAAACGCACCAAATACAACTTCGACGAGGAGAGCATCCGTCCGTTCTTGGCTTTGAGCAACGTGCGTCAAGGTATCTTCGAGTTGAGCAACCGCCTCTATGGTGTAACCTTCCGTCCCATCAACGTGCCCGTATATCACAGCGAGTGTCAAACCTTCGAGGTTTTGGACCGCGACAACACCCACCTGGGCGTACTCTATATGGACTTCTTCCCGCGTGCAGGTAAGGCTGGCGGTGCTTGGTGTGGCGAGTTCCGCACCCAAAGCTACACTCCCGAAGGCGAGCGCATTTCGCCCGTTGTAACCATTGTCTGCAACTTCTCGCGCCCCGAGGGTAGCGGCGAGGCTTTGCTGACAATCGACGAGGCACTGACCTTCTTCCATGAGTTCGGTCACGCACTGCACAACCTCTTTAAGGATGTTCCCTACGAGGGTTTGGGCGATGTTGAGCGCGACTTTGTGGAGTTGCCTTCGCAAATTTTGGAGAACTGGGCCTTCGAAACCAAACTGCTCAAAAACTACGCTGTACACAACCGCACCAAAGAGATTATTCCCGACCGCATCCTGCGTCGCTATCGTCGTAGCAGTGAGTTCAACAAAGGTTTCGCTACGGTTGAGCTGATTGCTGCCGCATACATCGACCTCGATTTGCACAACATCACCGAGTATGGCGCACCTATCGACCTTGCAGCCTACGAGAGCTATATGCTGGCCAACAAACGCGGCCTGATGCCCCAAATCGAGCCTCGCTATCGTTATCCCTACTTCCAGCATATCTTTGGTGGCGGCTACGCTTCGGGCTATTACAGCTATCTGTGGTCGGAGGTACTGGACAAGGATGCCTACCAAGCTTTTGTCGAAACGGGCGATATTTTTGACCGCAAGACCGCCGAGCGTTTCCGCAACAAAGTGCTGTCGAAAGGCGGACTGAACGATGGTATGAAGATGTATCTCGATTTCCGTGGC
Organism: Rikenellaceae bacterium; assembly: GCA_045613745.1. Classification (GTDB taxonomy): domain Bacteria; phylum Bacteroidota; class Bacteroidia; order Bacteroidales; family Rikenellaceae; genus UBA940. The sequence continues at coordinate 60,165 of JAZLBP010000012.1, forward strand.
GCCGAGCCGAGCCGCGAGCCTATGCTCAAAGCGCGCGACTTGTGGGTTGAACCAGTGGTGGATTCTTTGGCCGCTGATTCGTTAAAAGTGGAGTAATTTTTATTTTATTATAATAAATCATTATTATGAAGAATATTCTTTTGTCAATTGTAATAAGTTTGTTTTTTGTGTCTTGTTCGGAGTTTACTCCCGAAGTGGGACCGAACTCCAACTTACCCGAAGAACAACCCAATGAGAATGGTGGAAATATCCCTGCGAACAAAACCAAAGCCATCAAGTTTCAAGACGAGAACGTGAAACAACTTTGTGTGTCTAATTGGGATACAAATGGTGATGGAGAATTGTCGTATGCAGAGGCAGAGGCTGTAACATCGCTTGGAAAGGTATTTACGAATAATACTTCTATCAAATTCTTCGATGAGCTCGCCTTTTTTATCGGCTTGACCTCTATTTCGAGCGAGGCATTTGATAGCTGTAAATCACTCCGTAGTGTTGTTATTCCCAACAGCGTGACAACTATCTCTTATTCTTCATTTGGAAATTGTGATTCTTTGACCAATGTTGTTATTGGTAGTGGTGTAGATCACATCGGGGAGGCAGCTTTTCATGGTTGTAAATCATTAACCCAAGTGACTATACCATCGAAAGTCAACTATGTAGGATGTGAAGCATTTAACGGATGTGGGCTTGAAAGGGTTGATATTACAGATTTGGCGGCGTGGTGCACTACTTCTTTTTATGATCCTAGTGCCAATCCTATTGGTAATAAAACTGATTTATATTTGAATGGAGAGTTGATTTCGGGTCATTTGGTTATTCCGGAGAGTGTAACAACCATATGTTCGTACACCTTTTCCTATTATCAAAAAATTACAGAAGTAACAATTCCAGAGAGTGTAACCTCAATAAATGCTGGTGCATTTTGTTATTGTAGGGAAATAAAAAGCGTACACGTTGGTGAGAATGTTCGAAATATCCCGTCAGAGGCATTTTTTAGATGTGATGCTCTTAAAACTATAAATCTTCCAGAGGGTCTAATATCCATAGGCTCTTATGCGTTTTCTGGATGTTATGCGCTGTCGAGCATCCAGATTCCTAGCAGTGTACAAAGAATTTACGAGAGGGCTTTTGAAGCCTGTCGCAGTATCAAAAGTGTAACATTACAAGAAGGTATAATTTCTATAAGTGAGTATGCATTCAATGGTTGTAACACATTAAAGTCTATTGTGATACCTAATAGTGTAGAATATTTGGGCGACAATGTATTTTCAAATTGTACAGCACTGAATAGTGTGACCATCGGCAGCGGAATAACTAGTATAGGAAATTGTCCATTTCACAGTTGTCGTAGTTTGAATAGTGTATATTGCAAAGCCCAAACACCTCCCACATTAGAGGGAAAGGGATCAACGTTGTATGGCACTCCGAGCAATCTTAAAGTTTATGTACCGATGTCTTCGGTCGATATTTATAAAAATGCCGAAAATTGGAGTGATTTCGCAACGCAGATTGTGGGTTACGAATTTGAATAATATATTATGTCGAGCGTAGATAATTACTATCTGCGCTCGAATTGTTTTTGGAGAGGAATTTGCATAGGCGCACCCCAAAAACACCTACACACTATGCAACGCAACTTTCTGGAAGCCGTCGCCCAGCGACGCAGCATCTATCACCTCGGGGTAGAGATTTCGGCCTCCGACAAACAAATCACACACATCATCGAGTTTGCTCTGCGCCACGTTCCCTCGGCATTCAACGCCCAATCCACGCGCATCGTGCTGCTCGTTCGCCATCACCACACCCTGCTGTGGAACATTGTCAAGGAGTGTCTGCAACCTCATCTGACGCCCGAACGCGCCGAACTGACTTACACCAAGATTGACTCGGAGTTTGCCGCAGGACACGGCACAATTCTGTTTTACGAGGACACGGACATCATCGAGGAACAGAAACGAGCATATCCGACCTATGCCGAGCGAATGGACACTTGGTCGGAACACACCTCGGCGATGCATCAATTTATGATTTGGACAGCACTTGCCGACCTCGGAATAGGCGCATCACTCCAACACTACAATCCGCTGATTGACGCACGCCTCGCAACAGAGTGGGGGATACCCTCATCTTGGCGACTGATTGCTCAAATGCCCTTCGGCAACCGCCTCTCGGAGCCCGCCGAACGCGAGCAACACAAGCCCATCTATGAGCGACTGCGCATCTTTAACTAACACTTTCACTCGCACAATTCAATCACCTAAAAACCAGTACAATAAAAAAGCCGGCCCGACATTTTTGTCAGACCGGCTTACTGATTTTGTTTTCGGTTGTTATTCAATCGAAATAGCCTCAACGGGGCAAACGCCAGCGCAAGTACCGCACTCAGTGCAGAGCTCTGCGTCGATGGTGTAAACGTCGCCTTCCGAGATAGCGCCTACGGGGCACTCTCCGATGCAAGTGCCGCAAGCTGCGCACAATTCGGGATCAATTTTGTAAGCCATAATTTTCGTTATTTTAGGATTTTGGTTTTGTTTTGGTAACGCAAATATAGGGATTTATTTTATAATATCAAATCCTGTGTATTTTTGTAATGCCTCGGGAATAACAATTCCTTCGGGGGTTTGATTGTTCTCGAGCAGAGCCGCTACGATACGGGGCAGAGCCAACGAGCTACCATTAAGGGTGTGTGCAAGTTGGATCTTCTTATTGGTATCACGATAGCGGAGTTTCAGACGGTTTGCTTGGAATGTCTCAAAGTTCGACACGCTCGAAACCTCCAACCAACGTTTTTGCGCTTTCGAGTAAACCTCAAAGTCGTAAGTCAACGCCGAAGTGAAACTCATATCACCACCACACAAACGCAAGATACGATAGGGCAGGCCAAGATCTTTAACCAGACTCTCGACGTGTGCAACCATCTTATCCAGAGCAGCATACGAATCCTCAGGGCGCTCGATGCGAACGATTTCCACCTTGTCAAATTGGTGCAAACGGTTCAGACCACGCACATCTTTACCATACGAACCAGCCTCACGACGGAAGCAGGGAGTGTAGGCTGTCATTGCGATGGGAAGCTCTTTCTCATCAACAATCGAATCGCGATAAATGTTGGTTACGGGAACCTCAGCGGTGGGAATCAGGTAGAAGTTGTCGGCAGTTGCGTGATACATTTGACCCTCTTTGTCGGGCAACTGACCGGTACCGAAGCCCGAAGCCTCGTTCACCATAATGGGGGGCTCTACCTCGAGGTAACCCGCCTCGGTGTTGCGGTCAACAAAGAAGTTAATCAGTGCACGTTGCAGACGAGCACCTTTACCTTTATATACAGGGAAACCTGCGCCGGTGAGTTTCACACCCAGCTCAAAGTCGATAATATCATATTTTGAAGCCAGTTCCCAGTGGGGCAGAACTTCTCCCTCCATTTCGAGTTTGTCATCCGATTGTTTTACAACCACGTTATCCTCGGCAGTGCGGCCTTGGGGAACAATCTCGTTAGGGAAGTTGGGCAACAGCACGATTTGTGCGTTCAACTCCTCGACAGCGGCATTCATTTGCTCTGCCAGAACTTTTGATTGCTCCTTCATCGCACTTACACTCGCCTTGACACTTTCGGCCTCTTCGCGTTTGCCTTGGCCCATCAGTGCGCCAATTTGTTTGGCTGCTTTATTTTGTTCGGCCAGCAGGTTATCTACTTGCGCTTGAAGCGATTTGCGCAGGTCGTCGAGTTCTTCGATTTTGGCAATTATGGGTGCTGCATCCACCCCTTTGACGGCAAGACGCTCGATGGCATATTGCTTGTCGCCTCTGATTTGTTTAAGTGTAAGCATAATGTTTTTGGTTTTCGGATGGCAAAGATACTATTTTTTGTGTATCTTTGCACACTATATATTTATATTTTTATTATGCGAATGAGTTTTTGTGTCATACTTGCGGCGATGATGATTTCGTGCGGCACCTCTTCGGCTCGCAAAAACGAGGCCGTTTCTGCCCCCAAAAGCACTTCTACCGCCAGCGTAGCAAAGGTCAGCAACACACCCCGAAAGTTACAATACGAGGTGGTGAATAGCTGGTCGCACCCCACTACGCACTACACACAAGGCTTGTTGTGGCACGACGGCAAACTCTACGAGAGTATCGGCCAATATGGTCAAAGTGCACTGCACATTATGACCCTTGATGGTCGTTCGGAGCGACGCGTCGAACTTGACGGCCAATACTTTGGCGAGGGTCTGACGCTGTTTGACGGCAAACTCTATCAACTCTCCTGGCTCGAACGCACTGGTTTTGTGTACGACGCACAGAGTCTGTCGCCCATTGCTCGCTGGGAGTATAGCGGCGAGGGGTGGGGCCTCACCTCCGATAGTACCAAGATGTACATGTCGGATGGCACACACATTCTGCGCGTGTTGGACCCCGCAACGCTCAAAGTCACCGAACGAATCTACGTTCGCTTCGGCAATCGCTACCTGCGCGACCTTAATGAGTTGGAGTGGATTGACGGCCGTATCTGGGCAAACCTCTATGGCTACAATCGCATTGTAATTATAAATCCCACAAATGGTCAGGTCGAATCATACATCGACTTTGACGAACTTGTCCTTACACAAAAAGCCAACCCTCGCCGCGATGTCTTCAACGGCATTGCGTGGGATCCCGCCTCGGGACGCATCTTTGTGACGGGCAAGAATTGGGACAAGCTTTTTGAAATTAAAATTAAAAACGATGAATAAACCGACTATCACAAACGAAATCTCCAAACGTATCCTTGTTCTGGATGGTGGCTTCGGCACTATGGTACAAGGCTACAACCTATGCGAAAATGACTATCGTGGTGAACGATTCGCATCGTGGCCCACACCCCTCAAAGGGTGCAACGACCTGCTTGTGATGACCGCGCCCAACATCGTGGGCGAGATTCACGAGAAGTATCTGACTGCGGGTGCCGATATTATCGAGACCTGTTCGTTCAATGCCAATGCAGTGTCGCTGGCCGACTACGGACTCTCGGAGTATGCCTATGAGATGGCACTCGAAGCAGCCCGTGTGGCACGTGCCGCAGCCGACAAGTTCTCGACCGCAGAGCGTCCGCGCTTTGTGGCTGGCTCAATGGGTCCCACCAACCGCACCTCGTCTATCGCATCGGATCTGAACAACCCCGCTGCGCGCGAAATCTCGTTCGACCGCTTGGAGGCATCGTACTACGACCAGGCACGCGGTTTGGTTGACGGAGGTGTCGATGTATTGTTGGTCGAAACAGTATTCGACACTCTCAACTGCAAGGCGGCACTCAAAGCTATCAACCGATTGGCAGCCGAGCGCGGTGTAAAAATTCCTACAATGGTGTCGCTCACTCTGTCGGAGAGTGGTCGCACACTGTCGGGTCAAACCATCGAGGCTTTCTATAATTCGATTTCGCACGCCGACCTTGTGAGTGTTGGTTTCAACTGCGCATTTGGAGCGCGTCAGCTGTTGCCCTACTTGGAGGAGCTTAACGAGTTGTCGGAGTTCGCCATCAGCGTTCACCCCAATGCAGGTCTTCCTAACCTGATGGGTGGCTACGACGAAACACCGCAAATGTTTGCCGATGACGTGGAGGAGTATCTGCGTCGCGGACTTGTAAATATCGTGGGAGGTTGCTGTGGTACAACTCCCGAACACATACGCCTTGTGGCAGCCATCGTGGGCGGTTATACTCCGAGAGTTACCCCCGAGCGTCGAGGCGAGAGCACAGCAAGTGGTTTGGAAGGTCTTACCATCAGCCACTCGCGCAACTTTGTGAATGTGGGTGAGCGCACCAATGTGGCAGGCTCGGCCAAATTCGCACGCCTTATCCGCGAGGAGAACTACGACGCTGCGCTGACCATCGCTCGTTCGCAAGTAGAGGCTGGCGCACAAGTTGTCGATGTGTGTATGGACGATGGTATGATTGACGGCGTCAGAGCAATGACCACCTTCCTTAATATCATTGCTTCGGACCCCGAGACTGCGCGCGTTCCCTTGATGATTGACTCATCGAAATGGGAGGTGCTTGAAGCAGGCCTCAAAGTAACACAAGGCAAAAGTATCGTGAACTCTATCTCGCTCAAAGAGGGCGAGCAGGAGTTCCTCAAAAAGGCACAAGCCATCCACGCCTATGGCGCAATGGTGGTTGTTATGCTCTTCGACGAGCGCGGACAAGCCGACACTTATGCCCGCAAGATTGAGGTTGCCGAGCGCGCATATCGCCTGCTTACCGAAGCCGGATTCCCTGCAAATGACATTATCTTCGACCCCAATATTTTGGCTGTGGCTACGGGTATCGAAGCACACAACACCTATGGAGTGGACTTCATCGAGGCCACCCGTTGGATTAAACAAAACCTGCCCGGAGCAAAGGTGAGCGGTGGTGTGAGCAACCTGTCGTTCTCGTTCCGCGGCAACAACCCTGTGCGCGAGGCTATGCACTCGGTGTTCCTCTATCACGCTATTGAGGCGGGTATGGATATGGGTATCGTAAACCCTGCAATGTTGCAGATTTACAGCCAAATCGAGCCCACTTTGTTGGAGTTGTGCGAGGACGTGGTGCTGAACCGCCGCGAGGATGCAACCGAGCGTCTGGCCGACTATGCCGAACACCTGAAAGGTCAAGCAGTGGGTGGTGCCGCTACCGCAACCACCGAGGCGTGGCGCGAGGGCTCGATTGCCGAGCGCATTGAGTACGCTATGCTCAAAGGTAACACCGACCACATTGCCGAAGATGCAATGGAGGCCTTGCAGTCGGAGGGCACACCTCTGGCCGTTATCGACAATCTGCTGATGCCCGCAATGACTCGCGTGGGTGAGTTGTTTGGCGAGGGTAAGATGTTCCTGCCGCAGGTGGTTAAGAGTGCCCGCGTGATGAAACAAGCAGTAGAAGTGCTCACTCCCTACATTGAGCAGGGTGGTGAGGCAAAGGCTGCGGGCCGATTCCTGATTGCAACCGTCAAGGGCGATGTTCACGACATTGGTAAAAATATCGTGTCGGTTGTTGCTGCTTGCAATGGATACAAAATCAATGACCTCGGTGTAATGGTCGAGACCGAACGCATCGTGGACGAAGCTGTGGCTTGGGGTGCAGACGTTATCGGTTTGAGCGGACTTATCACTCCCAGCCTTGACGAGATGATTAAGGTTGTACGCGAATTGGAGCGCCGTGGTCTGTCTATCCCCGTTGTTGTGGGTGGTGCGACCACTTCGGAGTTGCACACCGCAGTAAAGATGGCTCCCGAATATTCGGGTCTGGTTATGCGTAGCCGTGATGCATCAAGCAATATTCAGGCTCTGTCAGCTCTTACGGGCGACAACAAAGAGGCCTTCATCGCTGCCGAGAAGGAGCGCCAACAACAACTGCGCGACAACTTCGAGCGACTCTCGGAGCGCAAAACCATCACCCCCATCGAGGAGTGCCGCCGCGAGAGCCGCGTGAAGAGCGCAGCCGACATCGTTGCACCCCGCAAAGTAGGTCGCTCGGTATTGCACAACTTCGAAATCGAAAATGTAGAGCCCTATATTAATTGGAACTACTTGCTGGCCGCTTGGCAAATCAAGGGACGCTATCCCGAGGTGTTGGAGTCGGCCGACAAGGGAGAGGAGGCACGCAAAGTGATGGACGACGTTCGCGCGCTGTTGGAGCAAATCAAAAAGGATGGCTCGCTGCGCCTGTCGGGTGTGGTGGGTATCTATCCCGCCAACCGCGAGGGTGACGATATCGTGGTGGAGTGCAAAGGCAAGAAGTATCGCTTGGCACAACTGCGCAACCAAACTTCGGAACACCTTTCGGTTGCCGATTTCGTAGCGCCTGCAACCGAGGGCACCGACTATGTGGGTGTGTTCGCCATCACAGGTGGTATTGGTCTGAAAGAGCTGGCCGAGAAGTTCCGCAGTGCGGGTGACGAGTACAACGCCATTATGGCCAAACTGCTGGCCGACCGCTTGACCGAAGCCTTTGCCGAGGTTATGCACGCCTTTGTGCGCGAGGTTATGTGGGGCTACCAAACCGAGCCTATGTCGCCCGAGGATGCAGTGGCCGAGAAGTATGTTGGTCGCCGCTACGCCTTTGGTTATCCCGCAACCCCCGACCACACCCAAAAACGCGAGGTATTCGAGATGCTGGATGTGACAATGCTCACAGGTATGACCCTTACTGAGAACTGTATGATTGAGCCGGGCGAGGCACTATGCGGTCTGCTGATTGGCGACCCTGCGGCTTGCTACTTTGGAGTTGGCTCTATCGACGACGAGCAGTTGGAGGAGTATGCGCGCCGCCGCGGCACAACAACCAACGAGATTCGCAAATACATTTCGGCAATTTAGTAACTACTACACACAAACCATATATGCAAGTAAAAGAGATTATCGCACAAGCACAGAATAGCGGACGTGCCCGTTTTTCGTTCGAGTTGCTGCCACCGCTCAAAGGTGATGGCACCGACAAAGTGTTTGAAGCCATCGACACTCTGCGTGAGTACAACCCCGCGTTTATTCACGTTACCTACCACCGCGAGCTGGTCAAATCGACCCCTATGCCCGACGGCTCTATCGAACGTCACATCGACCGCCATCGCCCCGGAACCGTAGGTATCTCGGCTGCCATCAAAGCGCGCTATGGTATTGACACTGTACCGCACCTTATTTGTGGCGGCCAATCCAAATACGACATCGAGGATGCACTCATCGATATGGACTTCTTGGGTCTTGACACCCTGATGGCACTTCGTGGCGACGCAATGAAGGGCGAGCCTAAGTTCACACCTCATCCCCAAGGCCACGCCTATGCAGTGGATTTGGTGCGCCAAATCTCGGCTATGAACCGCGGTGAGTTCCTCGACCCCGAGGAGGGCGTTTCGCACCGCTCAAATTTCTGTATCGGTGTGGCGGGCTATCCCGAAACCCACGGCGATGCAATCTCGCCCGAGGCTGATATTATGAACCTGAAAGCCAAAGTGGACGCAGGTGCTGACTACATCATCACACAGATGTTCTTCGACAACCGCAAGTTCTTTGACTTTGTGGACAAATGTCAGAAGGTGGGTATCAATGTGCCCATCATCCCTGGAATAAAACCCCTCTCGACACTCAAACACATCGAGGTGTTACCCCGCATCTTCTGGTGCTATCTGCCCGAGGATTTGCGTCGTCGCGCAGCACAATGCACCTCGAACGCCGATATGCGTAAGTTCGGAGTGGAGTGGGCGAGTGAGCAGTCGGAGGAGCTTATTAAGGCAGGTATCCCCGTAATTCACTACTACTCGATGGGCCGCACCGACAACGTGGCTCAAATCATCAAAAATGTATTTTAGCAACACCTAAAACCGATTCGAGATATGTCAATGATTCTTAAATTCCGAATGCTGTCGGACGAAAACGACGCCTTCGTGCGCGAGTACGAAATGCCCTACGATGCAACTCTGCTCGACTTCAACGACTACATCTGTCGCAACTTGAAGTATGATTCCGATATGGCGTCGTTCTTTTTGTCGGACGCCGAGTGGAACAAAGGACGCGAGTTCACCCTGATGGATATGGGTATCTCGGAAGAGGAGGCTGGCGACGATATGCCGCTCTATATGGGCGACGTTGTGCTCGGACAAATCCTCCACAACAACCGCGACCGCCTTATCTATATGTTCGATATGCTGGCCGAGCGCGCTTTCTATCTTGAAGTTGTGGGTACCGACATTGCACAAGCAGGTGTTCGCTATCCTCGCACCACCGCCTCGGAAGCCGCTGCCCCCGACCAATACGATGCAGCTGCCGAGAGCAGCGACCGTGGCTCGATTTTCGACGAGGTGATGTCGGAGTTCGACGATTTCGGTGATTTTGGTTCGGACGACTACGCAGACGATGAGTACTAAACCGACACTTATTGTGGTGGTGGGACCTACGGGCTCGGGTAAAACCGCGCTCGCAATTAGACTTGCCCAACACTACAATGCCGAGATTATATCTACCGACTCGCGCCAATTATATATAGGTATGCCCATCGGAACGGCCCAGCCCACACCCGAGGAGCGTGCCGCTGCGCCACACCACTTTGTGGATATACTCCCCTTGGAAACGGAGTACACTTGCGGTATGTATGCGCGCGAGGCGTTGGAACTTCTCGAAAAACTCTTCGAGCGTAACCAGTATGTCGTTGCCGTTGGTGGCTCGGGTCTGTATGTCGATGCGCTGTGCAACGGTATGGACGATATGCCTATGCGCGACGAGCAGGTGAGGGGAGAGCTCACCCGCCGACTGAGTGAGAATGGCTTGGACGACCTACTGCAAGAGCTCGCCACGCTGGACCCCGAATTCTATAACCAAGTGGATCGCTGCAACCCTGTGCGTGTGTTGCGCGCCTTGGAGGTGTGTCTGGTTTCGGGCAAACCTTACTCCGAGCAGCGAAAGGGTAGTGTTGCCACACGTCCGTTCGAGATTGTCAAAGTGGGTACCGATATGCCTCGCGAAGTGCTTTACGACCGTATTAATCGCCGCGTGGATCTTATGATGGAGGCTGGTTTGGAGGCCGAAGCGCGCTCGCTTTATCACTTGCGTCACCTGAACTCGCTGCAAACCGTAGGCTACCGCGAACTGTTCGAGTACTTCGACGGCAAATGCACTCGTGACGAGGCTGTGGAACTCATCAAACGCAACTCGCGCCGCTACGCCAAACGCCAACTCACTTGGTTCCGTCGCGACACCTCGACTGGCTGGTTTAGTCCATCCGACCTTCCTTCAATCATCGATTTTATCGATTCGCATAGACAATAATACATACACCTAACCCAAAAAAGGATTAGGTGTTTTCGCCTTAATGTATGAAAAAAGTAAAAATTACAGCCATCCGAAAAGTGCAACACGACGACCTTATGGCGTTGTACGAGAACCCCATTGAACACGCCTGCGATGTGTGCGAAGGCCAAGTGTGGATAAGCGTTGACGGCAAACGTCCCGAGGGCTTGTGTTTGGAGGCTTGGAAGACTATGCGTGAGTTTGTGGAAGCGCTTGCAAGGGGCGAGGGCAACTTCTTTGACGGCTGGATGAAGAACCCACACAGCGCAATGATCAGCTGCAACGACGGCTTTCGACCTGTCAGTTTCTATATCGAAACCATTGAATAACACTATCGACAAATGCCGCTCTATTACGTCCGCAAACAACATCTGCGGACGTTTTTTTTGTCACTAAACTCCATAAACACTCTTTCGCCACAGACAACCATCTTTAATGGCGAGGTGTTTGATATAAGAGAGCCTCGGGGACACTTCACTAACATTCGGTTCCCCAATAGGCACAACAATGAGACTTGATATTTTTGACAGAATCAGAAGATCCACAGGCGGTCCACTCGGGCAGTATCGAGATAAAGCGGAAGGTTATTTTGTTTTCCCGAAACTTCAGGGAGAACTCGGTCCTCATATGAAATTCAATGGTCAGGATGTGCTCTGTTGGAGTATCAACAACTATCTTGGCCTTGCAAACCACCCCGAAATTCGCAAGATTGATGGTGAGGCCGCCATAAAATGGGGTCTTGCATACCCTATGGGAAGCCGCCTTATGACAGGCCACACGACTCTTCACGAAAAACTCGAACGCAAACTTGCCGAGTTTGAGAAGAAAGAGGCAGCCTTTCTCTTCAATTTCGGTTATCAGGGTATTCTTTCGGCAATCGACTCACTGGTTACTCGCCACGATGTTATCGTTTACGACGCCGAGGTTCACGCTTGTCTTCTCGATGGTATCCGTCTGCACGTCGGCAGCAAATATAAATTCAAACACAACGACATCAAAGATTGCGACCGCATTTTGACCAGGGCTTGTGACGAGGCCGAGAAGAAAGGCGGTGGAGTGCTTTTGATTACAGAAGGTGTCTTCGGTATGACCGGAGCCCTCGGCATCCTAAACAAAATCGTCGCGCTGAAAGAAAAACACAGTTTCCGCATTATGATTGATGATGCACACGGCTTTGGGGTAATGGGTGAACACGGTCGCGGCACCTCCGAGCACTTTGGTGTTATGGATGGCGTAGATATCTATATCGGTGCTTATGCCAAGGCGATGGCTATCATTGGAGGATTCATCGCTTCGGACAAGGCTATCATAGACTACCTTAAATACAATATGAGGTCGCAAATCTATGCCAAGTCGCTGCCTATGCCCATCGTGGAGGGATGTTTCAAACGACTCGAAATCATCGACAGCCCCGAGGGTGACGCACTCCGCGCCAAACTTTGGGATGTAACCCGCAGCCTACAAAAGGGATTTCGCGAGATTGGATTCGACATCGGGCCTGCCGAGGCGTGCGTCACTCCCGTACATATCAGGGCAGGAGTTAACCAAGCAACAAACATCGCAATGGCACTTCGCGAAGAGTACAAAATTTTCTGCTCGGTGGTTATCTATCCTGTGATTCCTCCCGGAATGGTGATTTTCCGTATCATACCCACAGCGGCACACAGCAAGGAAGATGTTGAGTACACACTCTCAGCCTTCCGCGACATCAAAGCACGATTAGACAGAGGCGAATTTGACAAAGAGATGCCTAATGTGGCCATATTCAAGTAGTTTATTACCAATTTCATGACTATAAAACCTACGCGATACACCTTGGTATGCTATGCAGATGGACTTCGATTTGAAGATAAAGGATGGACTTTATCGAATCCCGTTTGCTCCATTCCGAGTCTGGTGAGAGCCGACTACGAAAACAAGCCGTTCAATCCACGCAATGAGTTGGATGGTCTTTATAGGTATGCCGATTGGTTACCCATAAGCCGTACATTGAAGGGTTCCTGCGCTCCCGTAACCTACAAAAGCGAAACTCTGGCCAATGAATTGGGGCTGGAGAACCTCTACATAACATTTTCGGGTTATTGGCCCAAGATTGGCGCAACAATGGCAACCTGCACCTTCAAGGAAACGGAAGCCTATTCGGTATGCAGCCGCCTTAGGGTAGGGTGTGACAAGATTCTCGTGGTAGCCTCGGCGGGTAACACCGCCCGCGCTTTTGCAAAGGTGTGCTCGGAGAATAATATTCCGCTTCTAATCTCGATTCCCGAGGATAACATCGATGCACTTTGGTTTACCAAGCCTTTGAACAGCTGCATAAAAATCATTGCAACGCCCAAATATTCAGACTATTACGACGCAATAGCTCTAGCCGACAAGGTGTGCTCGGATTCTCATTTTATGGCCGAAGGCGGCGCTATGAACATTGCCCGTAGGGATGGTATGGGAACCTCTCTTCTGTCTGCCGTAGAGACAATCGGAAGGATTCCCGATGCATATTTCCAGGCGATAGGCAGCGGCACAGGCACAATAGCTGCGTGGGAAAACAATCTGCGACTCATAGAGGATGGAAGGTTTGGCATACACAAAATGCGCCTCTATCCGTCGCAAAATGCCCCGTTTACAGTGATGTATGATTCGTGGAAAATACATTCGAGGGCGATGGTGGAGTTATCTCCTGATGACGCAAGAAAGGCCGCAGGGGAGATAAAAGCCAAGGTTCTCTCAAACAGAAAGCCACCTTATTCACTTGCAGGAGGAGTTTTTGACGCTATGGAGGATGCTGGAGGCGACATATTCAAGGTTAGCAACGAGGAGTTGGAGACTTGGAAAGAGAAATTCCTCCAACTGGAAGGCATAGACATCCATAACGCCGCAGCTGTTGCTGTAGCATCTCTGGCTCAAGCTGTTGCCGAACAGAAGGTGACCAAGGAGGAGATTATTATGCTGAACATTACGGGCGGTGGAGAACTTCTTGCAAAATCAGAAAAAGATGTAGTATATGCCAAACCACATCTCATCATAGATCCAAATCTTCCGACAAAGGAAATTGTCAAAGCAGTCCAAAAGCTATTTTAATCCTCATTCTCGGACTACGACTGCCTGTCGCCTGAAAATATGCATTGGGAATCATTCCGAGTAAATTAACAAGCACATCCCAATTTAATCCGGCATATCTCATTTAACATAATCGCAATATTATTTATATAAATATGAAAAATAATATAAAAGGTATTTTATAAGAAAACGGTCATTATCTGCTACGACAATGATCGTTAAATTTCATCTTTTATCGACCTACGGATGGGTAAAGAGAAAAATATTCGACTAATGAAAGTTTATATTTTGTTCACTTTTTCTGCGACGGCGCATAAGTATCGAACGAACCGTCGGTGTAAAAGATCATAACTCGCTCGATATTACTACGGCGAACAGCCATATTTTGAGATGCCGAAAATTGAGCAGGTGTATTAGATACGATCTCCGCTATCGTTTCCGAATTCTCGGACAACGACGTATTTGTAACCGAACTATCCGAATCATCTGTCGGGAACGGCAACGACGAAAACTCCGGCATCGACTGCGACTCCTCACTAAACAGCGCTGTGGATTCAGACGCATTTTTAGGAGTCTTAGTTCTTATCTCATCACGATGCATCGGCCCCTTGCCAAGCAGCAACCAATCAGGATTTAGATTAGGGAAGTTGGTTAACAGTTTTGTCACGAAATCGTAGCTCGGCTTATTGCGGCCACTCAAAATATGCGAGATTCCCGACGCCTGTATATTCAGATTTTGGGCGAGCGAAGTCGAGTTAAAATTCTCGGCTTTCATAAACCTTCGTAGTCTTTCTTTCATAATCTGCTCCAATTTCCTACAAATGTAATACATTATTTTTGTAAATCAAAATTGAAATGTAAAATCAGTAAGAAACAATACAAATGTCAGTTTTACATATGTAACCAATAACATCCTTGTACAAGCCACCCACCCACACAAATTAAAGCACTACAATATATAAACACCATAACTAACTGATATTAACACATATATAACTAAACGATTAACCAAAACCCACCAAACCACCTCAAAACCTACAAAACACCACTACTATACCATATCTATACTTTATATAAAACTCATAACTAACTGATACACACAATTTACATACGCCTAAATTAAACAACTGAACTTGCGTGCACGGCTTGTTGATAATCGCCGGTTAGGGTGTTATATTTGTAAAGTGGTGAATCTTGTATCAATTTACATTTGTATAGATTATAGGTTGAGTTGTTTTGACTCACTTCCACTCCTTGTGTTACAAATGTAACTAATACGGATATTTACAGGTGTAATAAGCCGAGGAATAATAAAATCAGGAGAAAAATATGCAAGTTTGGGTAATTATGTTAAATAGGGTGCGTGTCATCTACGCACCCTATTAATTATCAATGAGATATATGTATTTCGTGTGATTATGCCCTGTTAGATGGCAAGTTTCTCAACTAATGCTGCAAACTGCTCTTTTGTCACCTCTGGACGTGCTTTTTTGAAGTCAACATCCCCTTCTATATTCATAGGAATAAGGTGCATATGTGCGTGAGGAACCTCCATTCCGAGTACTGCGATCGCTACCCTCTTGCACTCTGTTACGGTCTTAATTTGTGCTGCTACTTTCTTGGCAAAAGCCATCATTTTTGCGAGAGTTTCATCGTCCAGATCGAAGATATAATCCTCCTCGATTTTGGGAACGACCAGTGTGTGTCCTTCGACCAGAGGATTAATATCGAGGAACGCGATGAAGTTTTCGTCCTCCGCTACCTTGTAGCAGGGAATTTCACCATTGATGATGCGAGTGAAAATTGAAGCCATAATGTTATGTCGTTTCTTTGATTGTTTGTTGGATGGTTGCTGAGCTGGCTCGTTGGGAATATCGGCTAAGACGACTATACCCTTGCCTGCTCCGACTATGAATAAAAATGTTTATTATTTCGTTTCTCCCCCACTCTGCCGTTTGGATACTCGGCGTTCGATTAGTAATCGAGATATTTTGGTTTGAGAATCTCGGCCTCCACAACCGCGCGCTCAATGTCGAAATCGAATGCTTTTTCAGCCGACGTGTTGTTTGCGGTAGTTGTAGCATTCTCGACAGTTGGTGTAGGTATGGTGGGAGTTTTAGCCTTCTTGGCGGTTTGGGATACTCTTTTGGCGCTATTTGCAGGCTTTGAAGTTGGTGCAGCGGAGCGTACCCTACCCTGCAAATCAGACATTTCTATGGGGTATTCGTCGTTCATTTGGGCAACCTGACGCCTTTGTATCTCGGCCAGTTGCTCGTTGTGGCGACGCATAAGTTCAGCGTGTTTCTCGGCAATCTGCTCGGGCGTGAGCATAGCGGGCCTTCTTGGCGCGGTTGGTCGCTTCAAGGGCTCATTCGACTGCTCCTGGGCCTGCTCATTCATCTCGCGCTGCATCTCTTCGAGTCGTTTGGCTTGTTGACGCTTATTTTTGCGATCCTGACGAATTGCGATGATGATAAACGCGGCGATGAATAGTATGGGGGATAGATTATCCATTCTCAACGATGTTTTCGCGACGTGTTACACGTTCTATGCCTTTTATCTGTTTGATTCGGTTGATAACCTTTGCCAAGTCTTCGGTATTGGTCACATAGATGCTGATGTAGCCCTCGAAAATACCGTCGTGACTCTGCATTTTGAGCTCGCGGATATTGATATTGTGCTGGCCCGTAATCACTTGCGACAGATCGAGCAGCATACCCATTCGGTCGATACCCTGAATCTCGATGACGGTCAGATATGACACCTCTTTGTAGCTCGACCAGCTGATGTTGCTGACCAAGTTTTTGCCGTGTTGTGCGGCTAATTTACGCAGGCGATGGCAGTTGGTTTTGTGTACAATGATGCGTCCCGTTTCGGGATCTTTGTAGCCGGTCACATCATCACCGGGAATGGGCGTACAACACTCCGCCGTATCGAATTGCGAACGAGCCTCATCTGCGCTGATGTTATCTTGCTCCTCCTCTTTATCCTTCACAAAGAAGGTCCAAAATTTGAGCAGTTTCATTGCAGAGTTCTGACGCAGAATCTCTTGGATATTGTCGAGTGAGAACATATCCGCACCGAGTTTGCTGTAAAACTCATCTTTGGTGTGGCAGCCGTATGCGGGCAACACCTTGCGGAAAACTCTGGCACTCGGCGTAATACCCAACTCTTGCATCTGCGTCTCGAACATAGTCATACCACGTTCGATGTTGTTCTGACGATACCTTTTCAGGAAGTTTTTGATGGCCTGTTTTGCCTTGGCTGTAATGACGTGGTCCAACCATTCGAGAGTCGGATTTACACCCTCCGAAGTCAGAATATCCACCTGGTCGCCATTGTGCAACTCATCGTAAATCGAAGCCATCGTATGGTTAACCTTTGCACCAATCGCCTTGGCACCCAGTTTCGAGTGAATATCATAGGCAAAGTCCAGCACGGTTGAACCCGTAGGCAGTTTGCGAATCTCACCCTTAGGCGTGAACACCACGATTTCCGACGTATAGAGCGATCTTTGGAAGTTATCCAAGAAATCCACAGCATTGTCGGTCGGGCTGCTCAGTGCTTCGCGTATGTTTTTGAGCCACACGTCAAAGTTGATGTCGGTTGCTGACACCTCCTCGGGTGTATATTTGTGTTTCCAGTGCGATGCCAAACCGTGCTCGGCAATGTCGTTCATTCGCTCCGAGCGGATTTGTACCTCGACCCAAGTACCCTCACCCTCTTCCGAAGGCACCATTACGGTTGTGTGCAGAGCCTCGTAGCCGTTTGCCTTGGGGTTATTAATCCAGTCGCGCAAGCGGTCGGGGTTGCTGGCATAGATGTCGGTCACAAGCTCATAGATGTGCCAACATTGAGTCTTCTCGGGAACGATAGGTGTCGGTTTGAACACAATGCGCACCGCAAACAGGTCAAATACCTCCTCAAAGGGAATCTGTTTTTTGCGCATCTTATTCCAGATGGAATAGGCGCTTTTAACCCTGCCCGAAATCTCGAAATCGATGCCCACCGACCTTAATTTCTCAATAATGGGAGTATTGAATCGGTCGATAAACTCCTTGCGACGAATGCTTGTTGCA
Organism: Rikenellaceae bacterium; assembly: GCA_045613745.1. Taxonomy (GTDB): domain Bacteria; phylum Bacteroidota; class Bacteroidia; order Bacteroidales; family Rikenellaceae; genus UBA940. The sequence goes on from JAZLBP010000012.1 coordinate 78,089, forward strand.
GCAATTTTCTGCTCGATTTCGGCATATTGGTCCGGGTGCATATATCTGAAACTCAAGTCTTCTAGCTCGCTCTTGACGATAAACAGACCGAGTCGGTAGGCCAGCGGCGCAAACAGATACATTGTTTCGCTCGAAATGCGGATTCGCTTTTCGGGCGGCATAGCCGACAGCGTACGCATATTGTGTAGTCGGTCGGCAATTTTGATAAGAATCACCCTCACATCGTCGAGCAGTGTAAGCAACACCTTGCGGAAACTCTCAATTTGTTCGGAGGTTTCGGCACTTGTCGCGCTCGAAATCTTGGTCAGACCATCGACCATCGATGCGATTTTGGGCGAGAATATAGTCGAAATATCGGTCAGTGTGTAGTCCGTATCCTCCACCACATCGTGCAGCAGCGAGGCAACAACCGACTTGACACCCAGACCGATCTCATCGACACATATACGCGCAACGGCAATGGGATGCATAATGTAGGGCTCGCCCGAGCGTCTTTTGACACCTTGGTGAGCAAGTTTTGCAAGTTCGAAGGCGCGACGAATCAGTTCTTCATCACCCTCGCGTTTGCAAATCTTTTTGCAATGCGCCATCAATTCGTCGAACTCTCGGTTAATGAGAAGTTCATCTTCGGCGGTGTAACCCATTGTTGCCATTGTGCTTGATTTTTAGTAGGTTCTACTCCTTGTTTTTGGCCTCTTTCATAGCCGTGCGTACTTTCTCTTCGATTTCGGCACACAGTTCGGTCTCTTTGGTCAGCAACTCTTTAACCGAGTCGCGACCTTGTGCGAGTTTGCGGTCGCCATATGAGAACCACGAGCCTGCTTTCTTGATTACGCCCATATCAACACCGAGGTCAAGGATTTCGCCAATTTTCGAGATACCCTCGCCAAACATAATGTCGAACTCTGCGCGACGGAAAGGAGGTGCCACTTTGTTTTTCACAACCTTAACCTTCACACGCGAGCCAAGTTGCTCCTCGCCATCCTTAATGCTCGATGCCTTGCGGATGTCGATACGCACGCTCGAATAGAATTTCAGCGCGTTACCACCGGTCGTAGTTTCGGGGTTGCCATACACGATACCGATTTTATCACGCAGTTGGTTGATGAATACGCACACGGTTTTGGTTTTCGAGATGCTTGCCGTCAGTTTGCGCAGTGCTTGCGACATCAGACGTGCTTGCAGACCCATCTTCGACTCGCCCATATCGCCCTCAATCTCAGCTTTGGGGGTAAGTGCTGCAACCGAGTCAATTACGATGATGTCGATTGCACTCGAACGAATCAGGCTGTCGGCAATCTCCAAAGCTTGCTCACCGTTGTCGGGTTGCGAAATCAGCAGGTTGTCGATGTCCACGCCGAGTTTTTGTGCATAGAAGCTGTCGAAAGCGTGCTCTGCGTCGATGAACGCAGCGATACCACCTGCCTTTTGAGCCTCGGCAATAGCGTGAATTGCAAGGGTTGTCTTACCACTCGACTCGGGACCATAAATCTCGATGATACGTCCTTTGGGATAGCCACCCACTCCGAGTGCCATATCCAGAGTAATCGAACCCGAAGGGATAACCGCCACATCCTCAATCGAATCGGCGTTCATACGCATAATGGAGCCTTTACCGAAATCCTTTTCGATTTTGTCCATCACTGCGCTCAATACTTTGAGTTTATCAGCATTAACTTGTGCCATAATATTTCTTGTTTTTATTGTTTTACTTTGTTGCTATTATAGTTAGTTGTTTTGTGTCAGTTCATCTACAATTTGCTGCCAGTGGTTTTTGGTATCCACCTTGGTTATGACTCTTTCGATAATTCCCTCGGCATCCACCACAAAGGTTGTTCTGTACACGCCCATATAGCTTCGTCCATACATCTTCTTTTCGCCCCACACGCCATAGGCCTCGCAGACGCTCTTCTCGGGGTCGCTCAGCAGTGTAAAACCGAGCGAGTGTTTGCAGTCGAAGTTTTGGTGTGATTTCACCGAGTCGGGACTTACTCCAATGATTGTCAGTCCCATTTGTGCGAGAGCCTCTCGTCCGTCGCGCAAACTTTTGGCTTCCAGCGTACATCCCGAAGTATTGTCTTTGGGATAGAAGTACAACACAAATCGCTTGCCTCGCATCGTATCGAGCGAGATGGTGTTGCCATTTTGGTCTTGCGCTTCGAAATAGGGGGCTACATCGCCCTGTTTGAGTGTTATCATAGTGTTCCAATAAACAAAAACGGATTGTAAAGATATAAAATTTGCACCGAATTTCCACACGCCAATTCGATTTTTTGCACACTCTGTCGCAAATAAATTTTTTTAAAAATTTTTACGACAATTCGAACTCAAAAACCAAGATACAGAAGACAGGAGAAACAAAAAGAGGCGCTTGACGCATTTGTCAAACACCTCTCTACACTGATGGAGTCGCTCCGCTGTGATTAAGCCATCACTTTGCGCTCAATCTCCTCCATTTGTGCTCTGAACACTTTGTCAGTATCCAGCTCGTTGGAGATTTGTTTGCACGAGTGCAACACAGTGGCGTGGTTTTTACCTCCAATGGCTGCGCCGATGGTAGTCAGCGGCGACTTGGTGTGTTTTTTACTCAAATACATTGCAATTTGACGTGCGTGTGCAATCTCGCGTGTACGACGGGGCGACTCAAACGCCTCGGTGGTAATACCCAAACACTCGCACACAACCTCTTTGATGTGCTCGATGGTAATCTCCTTTTGGGTAAACTGCACATACACCTTCAAAATCTCTTTTGCCAAGGCGGGAGTGATGCGTTTGCCCAAGAATTGTGCATTGGCAACCAACGAAGCCAGCGCACCCTCAATCTCACGCACATTGGCGGTGATATTCTCGGCCAAGAAGGTAATTACATCCTCGGGAATCTCGATACCCATTTTATTGACCTTCAAGCGGATAATCTTGATTTTGGTCTCGATGTCGGGTACTCCCAACTCGCCCGAAAGACCCCATTTAAAACGGGTCAACAATCGTTGCTCGATATCTTTCAACTCCACAGGCGGCTTGTCCGAAGTCATAATCAGCTGCTTGTTGGCAAGTTGCAGGTGGTTGAAGATGTTGAAGAATGCATTTTGGGTCGAAGGCTTGCCCGACAACTCTTGAATATCATCGACAATCAGCACATCAATCATCTGATAGAAGTGGATAAAGTCGTTGACCTCTTTGTTGAGCACCGCGCGGGTGTATTGTGCCTGGAACTTATTCATCGACACATACAGCACTTGCAGGTGGGGGAAGCGTTGTTTAACCTCCAAACCGATGGCTTGCGCCAAGTGGGTTTTACCCAAGCCCGACGCACCATAAATATAGAGCGGGTTGAAGGGAGTTTTTCCCGGATTGAGAGCCGCAGCCAGTCCCGACGAGCGCACCAGACGGTTGCACGCACCCTCCACAAAAGTCTCCATCGTGTGATTGGGATTCAATTGAGGGTCAATTGGCATACGACGGATGCCGGGAATTGTCATAGGATTTACTATATTTGCGGTGTTGGTTTGCTCCGCAAAACGGGTAATTGTCGTAATGTCAGCCTCTTCGTGAATCGAGGGCGCTTGTTGCTCCTTTTTGGGGAACGCATAACGCACTTTGGTCTTGTTTCCGAACTGCTGTTGGATTACGGGTTTTAGGAACGGGATGTAGTTCTTCTCGATTTGATAAACGTAACTCTCGTTGGGAACACGCAGACGCAACACACTACCATCAAAATCAAGCAGTTCAATAGGCTTGAACCATTTAACAAACTCATTCTCAGGAGTTTGCTCTTTGATTTTGGAAAGGCAGTTTTGCCAAGCTTCGTTGTATGTAGCGTTGTTGTTCAACATTAATGAGAGGTTGGAATTGGGTTCATCTTGTTTCGTGGAGCAAAATTGCGGCAAAAATTGTTAAAAAAAAATAGCGCGAACCGTTGCAAATTTATTTCCTTTTGTTATGGGAATCGGCGGCCAAAATTTTCCAACATATTTAACCCATTGATTGATAGAATTTAGAAAAAAATCACTATTTTTGCATATATTATTTTCTTAGGATAAAAACAAAACAATATAAATAAAACTTATACTCTATGGAAAACAATTTAGACACCATCGTAAAGGCCAAAGCACAACAATGGCTTGATGGAGATTATGACGCTCAAACCAAGGAGCAAGTTCGTCAACTGATGGAAAATGACCCCAAAGAGTTGGTCGAAAGTTTCTACAAAGATCTCGAATTTGGTACTGGTGGTCTGCGTGGTATTATGGGTGTCGGCACCAACCGTATGAACAAATACACCGTTGGTTCTGCAACCCAAGGTCTTGCTAACTACCTTATCAAAGCCTACCCCACCGAGCAAATCAAAGTTGCTATCGCCTACGACAGCCGCAACAACAGCAAGGAGTTTGCAGCTCACGTTGCCGACATCTTTGCTTCGAACGGCTTCAAGGTGTTCTTGTTCGATGACCTCCGCCCCACTCCCGAGTTAAGCTTCGCTATCCGCGAGCTGGGTTGCCACAGCGGTGTTATGGTTACCGCTTCGCACAACCCCAAAGAGTATAACGGCTACAAAGCATACTGGGGTGACGGTAGCCAAGTGACCTCGCCTCACGATACCAACATCATCGACGAGGTTGGCAAGATTACCGACAACTCACAAGTTAAGACTGGTCTGAACGCCGAAAACATCACTATGCTGGGCGAGGAGTTCGACAATATATATTTAAATAAGGTACGCTCGCTGTCGATTGCTCCCGATGCAGTTGCTGAGTGCAGCGATATGTGCTTGGTTTACACCCCTCTGCACGGTACCGGTGTGCGCTTGGTACCCGAGAGCTTGAAACGCTACGGCTTTACCAATGTCGAGGTTGTTGCCGAGCAAGCCAAAGTTGACGGTAACTTCCCCACCGTTGCATCGCCCAACCCCGAGGAGCCTTCGGCAATGAAGATGGCTATCGAGTTGGCGAAAGAGAAAAACGCCGAGTTGGTACTCGCAACCGACCCCGACGCCGACCGTGTAGCTATTGCCGTACGCGACGAGAAGGGCGAGTTCGTTTTGCTCAATGGTAACCAAACCTGCGCTCTGCTCACCAGCTATATGCTGACTGGTTGGGCCGAGAAGGGCAAACTTACCGGCAAGGAGTTCGTTGTTAAGACCATCGTAACCTCGGAGATGATTCCCGCTGTTGCTGCAAGCTATGGCGTTAAGAGCTACGACTGTCTGACCGGTTTCAAATACATCGCCAAGATCATCCGCGAGAAAGAGGGCGTTGAGCAATATATCGGTGGTGGCGAGGAGAGCTTCGGTTTCCTTGCAGGCGACTTCGTTCGCGACAAAGACGCTGTGAGCGCTTGTTCGCTGGCTGCTGAGGCTGCCGCTTGGGCTAAAACCAAAGGCCTGTCGCTCTACTCTTGGCTCAAACAAATGTACGTTAAGTTCGGCTTCTATAAAGAGGGCCTCGTGAATGTTGTCCGCAAAGGCAAAGAGGGTCAAGAGGAGATTGCTCGTATGATGAGCGACTACCGCAGCAACCCGCCCCAAAGCATTCTGGGCAGCCCCGTAGTTGTTATCAAGGACTACCAATCGCTCGAGCAAACCGACCTGCGCACCGGCAAGAAAACTCCTATCGAGATGGATCGCTCGAACGTGCTGCAATTCTTCACCGAGGAAGGTTCGAAAGTTTCGATTCGTCCTTCGGGCACCGAGCCTAAGATTAAGTTCTACTTTGGCGTGAAAGCACCCTTGTGCTGCCCCGACCACTTCCAAGAGGTAGAGGCTCAGCTCGACGCCAAAATTGAGAATATCAAAAAGGAACTTAACCTGTTGTAATCAATAGGTTTAGCATACCTTGGGGTGGGTTACTTCAATCCCCCACCCTCACACTCCGCAGTCCACCACGGGCCGCGGAGTTTTTTTGTTGGTCTAAAACAACAGAGCCTGCGACGTATCGCAGGCTCTGTCCTTATAAAAAAGTTTTTTTGTTGGGTCTGATTAGATAGTGAACAACTCGCGGTATTTGGGCAGAGGCCACAGACGGTCATCCACAATCATCTCCAATTGGTCGATGTGCGAGCGGATATCCACCATATAGGGTTTAACCTCGGCCTCGTAGCGGGCTGCTCGTTCAATAATATCCTCAATCGCATTGAGTTCGCGACGTGCATCAATCATTCGGGCGGTTAGCTCACGGATGGTGTTGACGTGTTCCGAAATCTTGCGAATAGTGTTAATCTCGGCCGACGCCATCTCTTTGTACTCCTCGCCAAACAGGTTGCGCAGACCCTCGACATTGCGGATCAACACATTTTGATAACCAATGGCAGTGGGGATAATGTGGTTAACGGCCAGGTCACCCAGCACACGCGACTCGATTTGAATCTTTTTGAGCAGGGTCTCGTTCTTGATTTCGTAGCGAGCCTCCAACTCGGCACGATTCATCACGCCGAATGTCTCAAACAGCTCGATATTCTCTTCCGAAATATACTCCTTGATGGCCGAGGATACCATATTGATACCTCGCAAGCCACGACGCTCGGCCTCGCGGTGCCACTCCTCGCTGTAACCATTACCCTCGAAACGAATCTTCTTCGACTCAATGATAAACTTACGAATGGTTTGCAGAATAGCCTCATCCTTCTTGACACCCTTCTCAACCAGTGCCTCCACCTCGTTTTTGAACTCGGTCAGGGTGTTGGCAACGGCGGTATTGAGCACAATCAGAGGCATTGCGCAGTTGGCCGACGAACCCGTAGCACGCAACTCAAAGCGGTTACCCGTAAATGCAAAGGGTGATGTACGGTTGCGGTCGGTGTTGTCGAGCATAATCTCGGGGATACGACCGATATCGAGTTTGATGCCAGTCTTCTCCTCGGGAGTCAGTGCCTTCTCCGAGATGCGCTCCTCGATTTGAGTCAGGATATTGTTGATGTGCGCACCAGTAAACACAGACAATACGGCGGGAGGAGCCTCGCCACCACCCAAACGGTGTGAGTTGCCCTCGGTAGCCACCGATGCCATAATCATAGTGCCGTGGTCGCACGCAGCCTTCATCGTAGCCACAAAGAAGGCAAGGAATTGCATATTGCTTTTGGGAGTACGTCCGGGAGCCAGCAGGTTTTGACCCTCGATGGTTGCCAACGACCAGTTGCAGTGCTTACCCGAGCCGTTCACACCCTCATAGGGCTTCTCGTGGAACAACACTTGCAGGTGGTGTTTGGCAGCCACCTTGCGCATTATGGTCATCAGCAGAGTGTTGTGGTCCACCGCAATGTTGGCCTCCTCAAACATAGGCGCACACTCGTATTGGTTGGGTGCTACCTCGTTGTGACGTGTTTTGAGCGGAATACCCAAACGGAAACAGCGATACTCCAACTCTTTCATATAGTTAACCACACGCTCGGGAATGTCGCCCCAGTAGTGGTCGTCAAGTTGCTGATCTTTCGATGCCGAGTGACCCATCAGTGTGCGACCCGTAAGTTCGAGGTCGGGACGTGCGCGATAGAGTCCCTCATCCACAAGGAAATACTCTTGCTCCCAACCCAGCGTGGGAACAACCTTGGTCGAAGCGTCCTTGTCGAAGAGCTGACACACAGCCACAGCCGCCTTGTCAATGGCAGCCATCGAGCGCAACAGCGGAGTTTTGTAGTCAAGAGCCTCGCCGGTGTATGCGATGAAGATACTCGGGATACACAAAGTATCGTCCATAATAAAGGTGGGCGACGAGGGGTCCCACGCGCTATAACCGCGTGCCTCGAATGTATTACGCAGACCACCATTGGGGAACGACGATGCGTCGGGCTCTTGTTGAACGAGCAGTGCGCCGCTGAACTTCTCCAACGCGCGAGTTTCGTTCCAAATAGGCTCAACAAAGGTATCGTGCTTCTCGGCAGTTGCCTCGTTCAGGGGTTGGAACCAGTGTGTGTAGTGTGTTACACCACGCTCCATAGCCCATCGTTTCATACCGTTGGCTACTTGGTCGGCCACTTTGCGGTCGATACGTCGTCCTTCGGTGATGGCGTTGATAACGCTTTCGTAGGCTTCGCCCGACAGGTAGTCGCGCATCTTGTCGATGCTGAAAACGTCCATACCATAGTATTCCGATATTTTAGTTGTAGGTACCGTCGATTCGGCTGCCTTGCGGTTCAGCATTTGTTCGATGGCTTTAAAGCGCAGAGATTCCATAGTTTTACTCAAAATGCATTAAGTTTTGATGCAAAACTATTAATTTTCATTCAAACCCCCAAAATTTTCGGGCAAAACTATGTAAAAACAGTATATTTTTTTCACCGCACCCCCTATTTTCGAGGTGACTTTTCGGTTTTCACTACCTTTTATTGCCATTGGGGGATTTGGAACAAAAAAAAACGAGAGTGTCCCCCGTTTTCGGGAAACACTCTCGCGCGTTATACTCTTTCGCTCGGATTAGCGAGTGAAAGTTGTGCAGAGTTGATATGCAAGGAACAGACCACAATCTACACCATATGCACCCCATTGAGCAGTGGTAATACCAGCAGCACTCATAGTTGCTACAACGGGACCATCAATAAGACCCTCGTCTGTATCATAATCGAATGCTACAAAGTGGAAATCACCATAAGTATCATTGTAGTGAAGCATAAATTGAGGTTGGAATGTGATGGTACGAGCCTCGAAATCTACAACACCTACCAAGTCGCAAGTCTCATAGAAGTTCTTGATAATAATCTCGTTCTCATTCTCGCCCTTAACAATTCTAGCAGCACTTTGGTATTCGATAGCGCCACTAAAATCATAGTCAGTCTCGATCCAGTCACCAAGCAACCAATTCCAATCGATAGTCACCTTGTCGGTTTTAAAGTTGAAGGTCATCGAGTTGCCATAAGCGGGGCTGAATTTAACACCCTCGGCATCAACAACCTCAAGAGTCAACAGAAAACCAGCCTCAGCAACATTCTCGTATTTGCAAGTAACGGTGGTCGAACCACAGAACTCACCTGCAGGAATTGTGAGGATTTTGTTTTCAATCTCAAAGTCAACACCCTCTTTACCAGTTGTGCTCTCGGCAACAACCAACTCATAGGTGCGGTCTTTGTTCGATTTGGTAACCGAATAGAGGTTTACCTCGTAGGTGCAGGTCGAATCGGTCAGAACAGCAGTGATGGTAGGCTCCTCAAAGTGAACGAAGTCCAAACCTTGACCACCATTAAGATCGATATCGAGATCCTGCTCTACGTTACAGCTTGCAAACATAGTTGCAACGGCTGCAAGTGCAAAATAAAATATCTTTTTCATACTATTGGTTCCTCCTTAATTATTTTTTCAAAGCATTGTTGTAAGCGTACTCGCTATCGGGGATAGGCCATACATAGCGGCTTTCACCAACCTTAATCTCTACATCAGCAAACGAGTTCTTTTTAACAAAGCTCTCGCCACGACGAGCGATGTCGATACCACGAATACCCTCGCAGATGAACTCTGCGCGACGCTCGTTGTAAACAGCCTCCAAGATTGCGGTTTTACCCTCCAATGCATCAACATCCAAAACATCGTTCTCTGCGATAGCACGCGAGCGAACAGCTTTCAGAGCAGCTTTTGCACTATCCAACGATGCACGGTCACCTACGTTAGCGTAGCACTCTGCAAGGTTGAGCAGTGTCTCTGCATAACGCATTTGGGGAACCCAGTCTGTTTTGGTACCGATATTGGTGAACTTCTTGCTGTAAAGATAAGTATCACCCATCTCGGTAAGACCCGAGATACGTTGGTCATTTGCCAAGCTGTAAGCCTCTTTCGAAAGAATACCAGCCTCGGTATCCAACCAACCCACTTGTGCGTTCAGGCTGTAGTAGTCAGCCACCGACGATTGGGTGTTGGGCGAGTCTTGTGCAGTCATAGGCAGGATGAAAATCATCTCGGTGTTAGCATAGGTATCCTCGCTGAAAGTACCGAACAAAGTGGTCATATCACTAACCAGAGTGTAGCCGGTGATATCTTTTGCAGTAGCAATAGCCTCGCTCCATTTGCCCATAGCCATCTCAACACGCATTTTCAGCATGCGAGCAGCGTCAGCAGTTGCACGGGTTTTGAGAGTTTGCGAAGCCAAAGCAGCGGGTTGGCAATCCAAGAGGATTTGCTCGTAAATTGCGCTAATCGACGACAGGGGGCAGTCATTGTTACCCGATGCTTTCAGACCGGTCAAACGCAAGGGAACTGCGGGCGACTCGGGGTTGTACACATAGGGTTGCGAGTAGAGTTGGCACAATACATAATAGGTATAAGCACGGAGGAATTTAGCCTCGGCGATGTATTGGTCAGCTACCGCTTGGGTAATAATACCCTTCTCTACGGGGTTGTAAGCAGCCATGTTGTCGATAAACACGTTACACTCGTTGATGATAGAGTAAGCCATAACCCAAGTGGGTGCGTTCTCCAACTCATTGCTACCGAGTACGTTCATCTCGTAAGTGTCTTTCAGAGTTTGTTGGTTGCTGATGTTTACAACATCGTCACCACGGCTGTCAAGCGCAGCATAAGTTTTACCACCCATAAAGGTGTAGCTCATAGTGCTGGTGCTTTTGAAGTAGTGGTAGCAACCCATCAGGTTAGCCTCGATGTACTCTGCTTTGCTGAATACCAGAGGCTCGTTGGTTGTATCGGGAATCGGTTGATTCAGGAAGTCCTCGCAGCTGGTCATCGACACGAGCGACACAAGGGCCATCAAACCAATAAATATCTTTTTCATATCTGTAATCTGTTTTTGAACCGGTTAATAATTAGAAAGTAATGTTCAAACCGCCGGTCCAAGTACGAGCCTGAGGCAGGGTATTCTTGTCGAAACCACCCGACAGGATCATATCACCAGTCATCGAGTTGGTCTCGGGGTCAAGACCCGAATAGCCAGTCAGAGTCAATGCGTTTTGGCATTGTACGTACAGACGCAACGACGAGATACCAAGTTTTTGGTTCCACTTCTTGGTGTTGAAGGTGTAACCCAAGCAGATGTTTTTCACACGCAGGTAGTCACCACGCTCAACCCAGTCGGTAATCTCCATAGCCGAACCGTTCGAGTAGTTGTCGCCGTAGTAAGGCTTCGGATATTTAGCATCGTCTCCGGGTTGTTTCCAGTAGTTTTCGTAAACATCCATCGAGTTGTTCCACCAACGGTAGTCCGACAACGAAGCGCCGGTACCATTGTAAATCCAGTTACCACCCGAGTATTGCAAGAACAGAGTTACATCAAAGCCGTAGAAACGGAAGGTGTTGGTCCAACCACCGAAGTAGGTAGGCAGGGTGTTACCAGCGCGAACGCGCTCGAAGCTACCTTTGTAAACGGTGCCGTCTTTCAGATACCAAGTAGGCGAACCAGTCGACATATCCAAACGAGTCCACTCACCATTGGGACCGTAGAAAATACGTTGACCAGTCTCCGAGTCAATACCACCGGTGGGATAAACGTAGAGTTGACCTACCGAGTAGCCGGGGATAGTGATGTTACACTCCGACTCACCATAGATTTCGGTTACACCGTTTGCCAGCTCAACAACCTCGTTTTTAGCATAAGTGAAGTTGAAGTTGGTGTTCCAAACAAAGTTTTTGCGACGGATAATGTCAGCGCCAATTGCCAACTCAACACCTTGGTTACGCATTGCACCAGCGTTGGTTACGAGGCTACCGATACCGGTCGAAGGACCTTGGGGAACTGCGAATACGAGGCTCGAAGTTTTGGTGTTGTAGTAGTCAACATCAACGGTGATGTTGTTCAGGAATTGCATGCTGAAACCGATGTCGAATTTGTTCGAGGTCTCCCATTGCAGGTTGTCGTCACCGATGTTACCGAGCAGCAGAGCGTAGTTGCCACCATAGAGGCTCGAACCGAAGTACGATTGAGCGTTGTAGTAGCCAATCTCGCTGTTACCTACGGTACCATAGCTTGCTTTCAGTTTGAACTCGTTCATAGTGCCACGGAAGTCATCCCAGAAGCCCTCCTCGCTGATACGCCAAGCACCCGAAACGCCCCAGAAGTTACCCCATTTGCTGTTAGCACCAAGGCTCGACAAACCATCACGACGATAGTTCAACGATACGAGGTATTTCGATTTGTAGTCGTAGTTGAAACGACCAAAGAACGACGACATAGTACGTTTACCACGTGCAGCGCCACCGTCATACTCCTCGTAACCGGGATACAGACCCGAGAAGTCTTTGTTCAGGATACCGGTACCGCTCAGAATAGCGTAATCGTAACCCTCCGAAGTCAACTCTTGACCCAGCAGGATGTCGATGTTGTGGTCTTTAATATCAACGGTATAACCAATGGTGTTGGTCCAGTTCCAGTTCATATAGTCGGTAAATACATTAAATGAGTAACCGGGATAGGTAACACCTTGACCATAGTTAGGAGTCCAGAATTTAGCCTCTTCGTTTTTCGAGTAGTCAACACCGAATTGGCTCTTCAACGACAGACCGCTGATGGGGGTAATCTCAACGAATCCCGACGAGATCATACGATCAATAGTCGAGCTATTGATGTTATCCAGAGTGGTCAAGGGGTTTTGGTAGCCAGTGGTAACACGGTTAGGACCTTCGCCCAGGTATTGTTTGGTAGCGTCTACATAGTAGGTACCATCCTCATTGTAGGCGGGGGTGTTAGGAGGCAGAATCAGAGCTGCACGAGTGTAACCAACGGCTGCATAAACCTCACCACCACGCGAGCCGTCTTGCATCTCAGTTTTCGAGTGGGTATAGTTGGCGGTGAAGCCTACTTTCAGCCAATCGGTAGCTTGACCGCTTACATTGGCACGGATACCCAAACGTTGGTATTTGTCACCTACCACGATACCGTTTTGGTCAGTGTGGTTAGCCGACATATAGTAGCTCACACGGTTCGAACCGCCCGACACGGCCAGAGTGTGATTTTGAATAATACCGGTGCGGAACAACTCGTCAGCCCAGTTGGTATTGATAAGGTTACCTTTGCTGTCGGTCATCAAGTTGAAGGCGTTCTCGCCCCAAGCCGATTCTTTTCCGTTCAGCGAAACAGCCGAAGTACCATTATAGCGGTTTGCCACAGCCATATTCTTGAACTCGGTGTATTGTTTTGCGTCCATTACCTCGGGCAGGTAGGTAGCATTCGAAGCACCAATGTTCATATCATAGGTAACTTTTGCTTTACCGGTACGACCTTGTTTGGTGGTGATGATAACAACACCACTTGCAGCACGCGAACCATACAGAGCGGTTGCAGCAGCGTCTTTCAACACGTCGATCGAAACGATGTCCGAGGGGTTGATGTCAGCAAGACCGTTAGCGTCTGCTACACCCGAAGGCGACATATTACCAGCCATAATGGGCACACCATCGACAATGTACAAGGGGTTGGTACCAGCCGAGATCGAGCTAACACCACGAACCATAACGTTGGCTGCCTGACCGACACCCGCGTTAGGAGTGGTAATGCTCACACCCGAAGCACGACCTTGCATCATTTGGTCGAGGCTGACGCTGGGCGAGTCTTTCAGCGCGTCTGCCTTAATCGAAGCAACCGAAGCAGTTGCTTTACGAGTGGATGTGGTACCGTAGGCCAGAACGACAACGTCGTCAATCACCTCGGTGTCCTCTTTCATATTAACGTTCACTACCGAACGGCCTTCGATGGCAACCGACTGGGTTTGGTAGCCCAGCAGCGAGAATACCAGTGTTCCGTTTTGAGGAGCGTTAATAACATAGTGTCCATCCACGCTTGAGAGGGTTACTACGGTTGTACCCTCGACCAATACGGTTGCGCCAGCGACAACTGTGCCGTCAGGAGCGTAAACCATACCGGAAACTTGCTTGTTCTGTGCGTGTACCATTGCCACTCCCAGAACAGCTGCGATAAATAGTACAAATTTCCTCATTCTACTAAAAATTAAGTTAAAAAATAAAATTGATTCAAAGGTTCAATAACTGCACAACATCGTCGGGAGATGTCATACAGCAAATAAAGGTCAATAAAAAAATAAAGGATAGTGAGCAAATCCCCCGAATGGGGTTGCGGTTATAAGGTGGTGGTTATTTTACAATCATAGGCTCCCTTTGTTTTCATTTTGTTTTCACTTCTTGCGAAGCGGTTTAGGTTGTAGTTTAGTTGGTTTGTTGGGTTTGATTTGGGCAAATCGCCTAAATCGAAGTGCTAAAATACATACATACATACATATATGCAAATTTTTTAGTAACTTTTTAAAAACTAATATCAATTTTGGAGTCCGATTGCTGAATTGTTAGGGAAAATGTGATTTTGGTTTCGATTTTCTTTTCTTGCTTTTGATTTTGCATTTTTTCGAATCCATCACACGAGTAGTACGCTAAAAAAAAGGAGTGCTACCCTACTCTGTGGTAACAATCCTTAATCTAGGACCGATGTTTTCGGTGAAAATTATACTTTTGATGCTAGTCGAACGACTGCATTCCCGATTGGGCGATGCGCATAATTCGTTGGTACTCGACGGGCGACAACTCCATAAAGAAGTAGTGAATCGGGTCAACCCTCATACCATTATATTTAACCTCGTAGTGCAGGTGAGGCGCCAGCGAAAGACCCGTATTTCCCGACAGCGCAATAATATCACCGCGACGCACACGATTACCACGACGTACAGTCACTTTGCGCAGGTGCGAATAGGTTGTTTCGTAACCACCCTCGTGCTCCAAAACAAGTGTCAAACCAGAGCCCGTATTGCGGGTAGTAATGGTCTTAACAATGCCATCGGCAGTAGCAAACACACGCGTTCCTTCGGGCACGGTGTAGTCCACTCCGCTGTGGGGCGTAAGGTTACGATAGAATGGGTGGATTCGCAAGCCGAACGAGGCTGTCAGCAGAGTCAAATCCTTATTAATAACAGGCTGAATTGCAGGGATATAACGCACAGCCTCCTTATTCTGATCGATTTTGGAACGCAGTGTATTATAGGAGTAATTCAGATAGGAGATATTGTGCTCCAATTTCCTCATTCGGTCATCAAATTCGCGCGCCAATCCACGGTTGGTTTTGCCTAACATTTTTTCGCGCGTACGCCACGAAGCAGTGCCGTCAACATCCTTGAAATCATAGGGGTCTGACTCAAACAAAACCCTCGACACATTGCGGTCGCGGCTCTCGATATTCTCCAACACCATAGTCAGTGAGTCGTAACGATTCGACAGAGCAGCGTATTGCTCTTCGAGTCGTGCGGTCGAACGTTTCATTTCGCGCTCAACGGGGGTGTCAATCAGCAGCGAGCACACCACATAAAAGGACAACGCAGCACCAACATAAATAAGTCCGCGCAGGGTATAATCCAGCGCACGGCGACGGCGTCGTGTCTTCTTGATAGGACTATTTGTTGTGTTTTGTGTCATTGCAGCTGTGGTTAATCGTTTGTACCAAACTCTGTCTCGAAAGTTGTTGTATTGGCCGACTCTACAATACGCTCAAAGTCTTCGCTTGCCATATCGCGACGGAAGTAGTTGATGGGATTGACGGGCGTACCCATATAGAGTACCTCGTAGTGAAGGTGCGGGCCGGTCGAACCACCCGTATTACCCACCTGACCGATAATCTCACCACGTCGCACGCGCTGTCCCTCCACCACGTCAACTACGTGAAGGTGAGCATATTTGGTCTTGTAACCAAAACCATGGTCAATCACAATGTGCTTACCATAACCTCGACGACCCGTGCCGCGTGCATTAACATACGACACCACACCATCACCTGCCGAATAAACGGGAGTTCCTCGGTCGCTACCAAGGTCAATACCTTTGTGATATATATAACGATGGTATATCGGGTGATTGCGCCATCCGAAAGCACCGATATGGTCGCCGTGCAGAGCCTTGCGGTTGATGGGCATAATTGCGGGCAAGGAGGTTGCCATCTTCTCCTTGTCGGCCGACAGGGTTTGCAGCTCGTCGAGCGAACGACTTTGCAGATAGAGGCGGCGTGCAACCTCATCCATATCCTGCCAGATGTCGGTCATCAGTGCTGAGTAGGCACACCCTTGCAGAGGAGCATATTTACTCTCGGGATAGGGAGTGTAAATACCTGCAATGGAGATAGTATCGATACCAAACAAAGGGCGATAAACCGAGTTGTCACGATGCTTGATTTGGTCGAGCGTTGCGGACATCTCGTTTATTTTATCATTCAGGATTCGGTACTTGACAAGAATCTCTTTGTTACGAGCCGACAGACGATACATTTTTGGGGTGTAGAAGTGGCGCGAAAAGAGGATATTAAACAGCGTCACAACCACGAATCCCGCCAGCAAAGTGCGCAAAATAACCCACGCACGACGCTTTGTTGACGTCGAGCTGTGTCGTAACAGGGCCTTTAACCCCCAAAAACTATACTCTTTTTGCTTCACTTGCTAAAAAATTACTCTTTCCGACCGCAAAATTACGGCAAAATATGTAACTTTGCAAGTCCGTTCGTTATACGGTACAAACGCACGAAAACAATAAGTATTATTATATGATGGATTCGAATCAAATCAGAAAGACCTTTTTGGAGTTTTTCCGCTCCAAACAACACACCATTGTACCCTCGGCTCCTATGGTAGTCAAGGGCGACCCCACATTGATGTTTACCAACGCGGGTATGAACCAATTCAAGGATATTTTCCTTGGTAACGCCCCTGTTCAAAGCCCTCGCGTTGCCGACACCCAAAAGTGTCTGCGCGTATCGGGTAAACATAATGACTTGGAGGAGGTAGGACACGATACCTACCACCACACAATGTTCGAGATGCTCGGTAACTGGTCGTTTGGCGACTACTTCAAAAAAGAGGCTATCTCGTGGGCTTGGGAGCTGCTGACCGAGGTTTATGGTCTGCCCAAAGACCGACTCTATGCTACCATCTTCGAGGGTAGCGAGGAGGATGGCGTTGAGCGCGACCAAGAGGCTTACGATATGTGGCTTCAATATCTGCCCGCCGACCACATCATCGACGGTAACAAACACGACAACTTCTGGGAGATGGGCGAGACCGGTCCCTGCGGTCCTTGTAGCGAGATTCACTTCGACCTTCGTAGCGAGGAGGAGCGTGCTGCTCTGGATGGTCGCGAGTTGGTAAACGCTGGTCACCACCTCGTAATCGAGATTTGGAACCTTGTGTTTATGCAATTCAACCGCAAAGCCAACGGTTCGCTGGAGTCGCTGCCCGCAAAACACGTAGATACAGGTATGGGCTTCGAGCGTCTGTGTATGGTGCTCCAAGGCAAACAAAGTAACTACGATACCGACGTATTCCAACCCACCATCAAACGTCTGTCGGAGATGTCGGGCAAGGAGTATGGCGTAGATACCAAAGCCGACGTGGCAATGCGCGTTATTGCCGACCACTTGCGTGCTATCGCATTCTCGATTGCTGACGGTCAACTCCCCAGCAACATCAAAGCGGGTTATGTAATCCGCCGAATCCTGCGCCGTGCAGTTCGCTACGGCTACACCTACCTCGGTTTCAACGAGCCCTTCATCTGCCGTTTGGTTGATGGCCTGGCAGCCCAAATGGGTGAGCAATTCCCCGAGTTGGTAGCTCAAAAAGAGCTTGTGACCAAAGTTATCGCTGAGGAGGAGAGCTCGTTCCTGCGCACTCTGGCAACAGGTATCAACCTGCTTGACAACGTAATCAAAAAGACCAAAGGCGAGGGTAAAACCACTATCAGCGGTAAAGACGCCTTCGTTCTGTACGACACCTATGGCTTCCCCATCGACCTTACCGAGCTTATCACCTCGGAGCAAGGCATTGGTGTGGACCTCGAAGAGTTCAACAAGGAGTTGGAGGCTCAAAAAGCTCGTTCGCGTAACGCAGCTGCTGTGGATGCCGATGACTGGGTAGAGCTCATTCCTATTAAAGAGAGTGTATTTACCGGCTACGACACCTTGGAGGAGAGCGTTAAGATTGCTCGCTACCGCCGTGTGACCAGCAAGGGTAAAACCACATACCAAATCGTACTCGACCACACCCCCTTCTATGGTAACTCGGGTGGTCAAATTGGTGATACCGGTATTTTGGAGAGCGCCGACGAGTGCATCGAGATTGTTGCTACCGAGAAGGAGAACGGTCAAATCGTGCTGATTGCAGCTACTATGCCCGAGAACCCCGAGGCAGAGTTTGTTGCAAAAGTAAACGCTGCACAACGCCAATGCGCTGCCAACAACCACACCGCAACCCACTTGCTCGACCAAGCACTGCGCAAAGTGCTCGGTACTCACGTTGAGCAAAAAGGTTCACTCGTTACTCCCGACTATCTGCGTTTCGACTTCTCGCACTTCCAAAAGGTGAGCGCCGAGGAGCTGCGCGAGGTTGAGCGTAAAGTGAACGAGATTATCCGCGCTAACCACCCCTTGGAGGAGAACCGCGCTTGCACCATCGAGGAGGCACAAGCCGCAGGTGCAATTATGCTGTTCGGCGAGAAATACGGCAACGTAGTTCGTATGGTTAAGTTCGGTGAGTCGGTTGAGTTGTGCGGTGGTACCCACACTTCGGCAACCGGTAACATCGGTATGTTCAAAATCGTTTCGGAGAGCGCAATTTCGGCAGGTGTACGCCGTATCGAGGCTGTAACTGGCGCTAAAGCCGAGAATATGCTCTACGCTGTTGAGGATACCGTTCGCAATCTGCAACAAATGATTGGCAACCCCAACTTGGCACAAGCTATCAGCAAACTGATGGAGCAAAATAGCTCGCTGGCTGCTCAAATCGACGCTATGCGCAAGGAGCAAATCGAGGCTATGGCAAAAGGCATCGCCGAGAACGCTGCCGAGTACGAGAATGGCGGCATTGTTACCATCGCCAAGAAGATGGATATGCCTGCTGACGTTATCAAGGATTTGGCCTTCAATTTGAAGGGTCGCATTTCGAACCTGGTTATGGTTGCAGGTAGCGAAGTAGGTGGCAAACCTTCGCTGTCGATTATGCTGGGCGACGAGATTGTTGCTCGTGGTGTAAATGCAGGTGAGGTTGTTCGTGCTGCTGCCAAAGAGATTCAAGGTGGCGGTGGCGGTCAAGCCTTCTTTGCAACCGCAGGTGGTAAGAACGCAGCTGGTCTGGACAGCGCAATTGCCAAAGCGGTAGAGATTATCAACGAGAAATTGAAATAACAAAACACATAACACAGCTATGCAAAAAGTATTATTAATGATTCTGGACGGTTGGGGCGATGGCAACAAGTCGAAAGGCGACGTCATCTACACCGTTCATCCCGAGTACATCTACTCGCTGCGCGAGCAATACCCCACTGCCAACCTGCTGACCGACGGCGAGAACGTAGGTCTGCCCGAGGGTCAAATGGGTAACTCGGAGGTAGGTCACTTGAACATCGGTGCAGGTCGCATCGTGTATCAAGACTTGGTGAAAATCAACCGCGCTTGCCGCGACAACTCGATTATGCAAAACCCCGAGGTGAAAGCTGCTTTCGACTACGCCAAAGAGAACGGCAAGAACGTTCACTTTATGGGTCTGGTTTCGGATGGTGGTGTTCACTCGTCGATTGACCACCTCTACAAACTGCTCGATATTTCGAAAGAGTACGGCATCGAGAATACCTACGTTCACTGCTTTATGGACGGTCGTGACACCGACCCCAAAAGCGGTAAAGGTTTCATCGAGGCTTTGGAGGCACATATGGCAAAAAGCACCGGCAAAATCGCTTCGATTATCGGTCGCTACTACGCAATGGACCGCGATAAACGTTGGGAGCGTGTAAAAATCGCTTACGACCAACTCATCGACGGCGTTGGTAAACAAGCTACCGATATGGTTGCTGCTATGCAAGAGTCGTACGACGAGGGTGTAACCGATGAGTTCATCAACCCCATCGTAGCTGTTGAGAACGGCCAACCCGTTGGTACCATCAAAGAGGGCGATATGGTTATCTTCTTCAACTACCGTAACGACCGCGCAAAAGAGATTACACAAGTGCTGACTCAAGAGGATATGCCCGCCGAGGGTATGAAGACTCTGCCCTTGTACTACTGCTGTATGACTCCCTACGATGCAAACTTCAAGGGTCTGCACATTCTGTTTGACAAGGAGAACGTTCAAAACACCGTTGGTGAGTACGTTTCGAGCCTGGGTCTGAAACAACTCCGCATTGCCGAGACCGAGAAATACGCACACGTTACCTTCTTCTTGAATGGTGGCCGCGAGGCTATGTTCGAGAACGAGGATCGTATCCTTGTTCCCTCGCCCAAGGTTGCAACCTATGACCTGCAACCCGAGATGAGCGCCTACGAGGTTAAAGACAAATTGGTTGAGGCTCTGGATACCCAAAAGTACGATTTCATCGCGCTGAACTTCGCAAACGGCGATATGGTAGGCCACACCGGTGTGTATGAGGCTATCGTTAAAGCAGTTAAAGCAGTGAACGAGTGCGTTGAGGCTGTTGTTGAGAGCGCCAAGAAGAATGGCTACGAGGTTGTTATCATTGCCGACCACGGTAATGCCGACAACGCAATCAACGCCGATGGTTCGCCCAACACCGCTCACTCGCTGAACCCCGTGCCCATCATCGTGGTTTCGGATCGCGTTCAAACCGTTGAGAACGGCGTTCTGGCAGACGTTGCCCCCACCGTTCTGAAACTTATGGGCTTGGAGCAACCCACCGAGATGACCGGTAAAGCTTTGGTTGAGCTGAAATAGTTTCAATCACCCAAATAAAGGAAACCCCGCCCGACGGATTGTCGGGCGGTTTTTTTTATATAGTTTTGTGGCGGCAATACTCTGTGTGGAGAGGGGGCTTTTCTCGGTGTGGTATAGGCCTCCAACTACCCACCCCAACCACAAAAAAAGGTTGCCGACCCCGTAGGCTCGGCAACCTTATCATCAAAAGATGTCGGCTTCTTAGAAGATGAAACGCGACGAAATCTCTTTGTAGTCGTAAACACGTTGCATCACGTCAGCAAAGATTTCAGCAACACTCAGCACGGTAAATTTGTGAGTATCGGCGGTGGTGCTCAAAGGAATGGTATCAGTTACGATAACCTCCTCCAATTTACTGTTGTTGATGCGGTCGTATGCGGGACCCGACAGCAGTGCGTGAGTTGCGATAGCGCGAACACTTGCAGCACCTTTATCCATCAGCATATCGGCAGCCATAGTGATGGTACCTGCGGTATCAATCATATCGTCGATGATGATTACGTTGCGGCCCTCAACATCACCAATAGCTGTCATTTTGCCAACCACGTTAGCTTTCTCGCGTTGTTTGTGGCTGATAATCATAGGAGCGCACAGATATTTCGAGTATGCGCTGGCGCGTTTTGCACCACCCATATCGGGCGAAGCTACCGACAGATTCTCGATACCAAGCGAGTTGATGTAGGGTACGAAGATACCGCTTGCGTAAAGGTGGTCAACGGGAATATCGAAGAAACCTTGAATTTGGTCTGCGTGCAAGTCCATAGTCATAATGCGGTCAGCACCTGCTGCAACCAGCATATTTGCAACCAATTTAGCACCTATGGGTACACGGGGACGGTCCTTACGGTCTTGGCGTGCCCAGCCGAAGTAAGGCAACACAGCGATTACACGGTGAGCCGATGCGCGGTGAGCAGCGTCGATCATCATCAGCAACTCCATCAGGTTGTCGGTGGGAGGGAACGTCGATTGAACGATGAATACTGTGCAACCGCGAATACTTTCGGTATAAGCAGGTTGGAACTCGCCGTCGCTAAAACGCAACATTTCCGAACTTCCGAGTTCGATGCCATAGCTTTTAGCAATTTTCTCGGCCAAAGGTTTAGAGCCGGTGCAAGCAAAAATTTTCAGTTTGTGGGTTCCCATAATATCGTAAGGAATTTAGTATTAAAATATTAATTTGTTTGGTTCTGACATTGTTCGATAAAATCGAGTACATCTTGGCATCCTGCGCCTGTCTCCGACGATGTTGTGAAGATGGGGGGCAACTCCTCCCACGTCTCCAACAATCGGCGCTTGTAGGCAGCCACGTTCGAAGCCAATTTGTTTACGCCCATTTTATCGGTTTTGGTAAAAATGATTCCGAAAGGAATACCCTCGACACCCAGCATCTCCATAAATTCGAGGTCGATACGTTGCGGTTCGAGGCGCGAATCAACCAACACAAACAGGAAATACATCTTCTCGCATCCCTTCACATAATCAACAATGATTTGTGCAAACTGCTCCTTGACACTCTTGGAGGTACGCGCATAGCCATATCCGGGCAGATCGA
Organism: Rikenellaceae bacterium; assembly: GCA_045613745.1. Lineage (GTDB taxonomy): Bacteria > Bacteroidota > Bacteroidia > Bacteroidales > Rikenellaceae > UBA940. The sequence goes on from JAZLBP010000012.1 coordinate 100,263, forward strand.
CCAGATACCACGATTTGTTGATAAGGAAGTGATTGATGAGTTTGGTTTTACCGGGAGTACCCGACACTTTGGCGAGTTTTCGCGCTGTCAATTTGTTGATTAGCGATGATTTGCCGACGTTACTACGCCCTATGAAGGCGTAGTCGCGTAGTCCGTCATTGGGGACTTGCGACAACTTTTGGCTGCTGCAACGAAACTCGGCCGAAGAAATAATCATCGTTAACGTTTTTGGTTGATTACTATTGCAAAGATAGTACATTATTTAAATATACGAAGAGTGTCCGATGTTTTTTTCACACTTTCGGACACTCTTCGTATTAAAAAGGTACTTTGCAGTACTACAAATTCTTGATACCGGTGTAGCTTTTGGGCGAAAGAACGCGCAATTCGGCTTTCACGCTCTCGCTAACATCCAGACCCTCGATAAACTCTTTGATAGCCTCCTCGGTGATGTGGGTGTTGGTACGAGTCAGTGCTTTCAGTGCCTCGTAGGGAGAAGGATAGCACTCGCGGCGGAGGATGGTTTGAATACCCTCGGCAACCACAGCCCAGTTGTTCTCCAAGTCACGCTCCACAGCCTCAACGTTGAGCAACAGTTTACCCAAACCTTTCTTGATAGAGCGCAGTGCGATTGCGGTGTGAGCAAAGGGAACACCTACGTTACGCAGTACGGTCGAGTCGGTCAGGTCACGTTGTAGACGCGATACGGGCAGTTTGGCAGCCAAGTGCTCGAAAATAGCGTTGGCGATACCCAAGTTACCCTCGGCGTTCTCAAAGTCGATGGGGTTAACCTTGTGGGGCATAGCCGACGAACCAACCTCACCCTCTTTGATGCGTTGTTTGAAGTACTCCATCGACACATAAGTCCAGATGTCGCGGCACAGGTCGATAAGGATGGTATTGATACGTTTGGTTGCGTCGAAGATTGCAGCCAGACCATCGTAGTGCTCGATTTGGGTGGTGTGTTGCGAACGTTTCAGACCCAGAGTCTCGCCTACGAAGTTGTTGGCGAACTCAACCCAGTTGATAGCGGGATAAGCTACGCTGTGGGCGTTGAAGTTACCGGTTGCGCCACCGAATTTAGCGGGAACGGGTACAGCACGCAACGATGCGATTTGAGTCTCCAAGCGCTCAACGAACACCATAATCTCTTTACCCAAGCGAGTGGGCGAAGCGGGTTGTCCGTGAGTACGAGCCAGCATCGAAATGTCACTCCACTCCTCTGCCAATCCGCGCAGGGTTGCTACGAGCTCCTCCATCGAGGGATAGAACACCTCGTCCAGAGCCATACGAATCGAGTAAGGAATGGCAGTATTGTTGATATCTTGTGAAGTAAGACCAAAGTGAACAAACTCCTTAACGTCGCTCAGACCAAGACCGTCGAGTTTCTCTTTGATAAGGTACTCTACAGCTTTCACGTCGTGGTTGGTGCGGCTTTCGATTTGTTTAACACGCAGAGCATCCTCAACGGTGAAGTTGCGATACAGACCGCGCAGAGCCTCGTAGTTTTTCTCATCAGCTGCCGAAGCGAGTTGGGGCAAGGGCAATTTGCACAGAGCAATGAAGTACTCTACCTCAACCAAGATACGATAGCGGATAAGAGCAAATTCCGAGTAGTAATTGTCCAACGGCTCCGAGCCGCTGCGGTAACGTCCGTCTACGGGCGATATGGCAGTAATTTGTGACAGTTCCATAAATATTACGAAGTGATAATTATTAATGAGTGCAAAAGTACAAAAAACAATCTGCATATCCAATCGAGCCGATAATGTTTGGGCAATATTTTTACGAAATTTGCGTTTTTTTGATTAGATTTGCTCCCTCAAACAATCGACCAACTAACATTTCAAACTGAATTAAACACAAATTACAATGACACTTTTTGTTCTTTTAAGTATAGTCGGCCTTGCACTGATTCTGCTCGGAGCAAACTATCTGACCGACGGAGCAGTAGCACTCGCAAAAAAACTTAACGTTCCCGAAATCGTTATCGGCCTTACCATTGTGGCCATTGGCACCTCGATGCCCGAGTTGGTGGTAAGTGTACTGTCTGCCATTAACGGACAATACGACCTGTCGGTAGGCAATGTTGTAGGCTCGAATATTTTTAATGTATTCGTAATCCTCGGTATCGTTGCGATGATTAAACCCGTGCCTCTGTCAAGGGGTAATATCGTACGCGATCTTCCGATGTGCTTGCTGTCGTCGATTGTTCTGTGGGCTGCCTGCTCGACCAATGTTTTGGATGGCACCGACATCAACATTGTAAGCCGCTCGAATGGCGTAATTATGCTAGCTTTGTTCGTTGGTTTTATCTATATGACACTGCTGGGTGCTCGCAATGAGGCTCCTGCCGAGGAGGAAGAGCACTCCAAACCTACCCCACTGTGGCTTGCGGCAATTATGATTGTAGGCGGTCTGGCTGGTCTGATTTATGGTGGCGAACTCTTCATCAACAACATCACAGGCATTGCGCGCGCGCTTAATATCAGCGAGAGCGTTATCTCGATTACCATCGTGGCTGCGGGTACTTCGATGCCCGAGCTTGCTACCTCGGTTGTGGCTATGATTAAGGGTCGCAAGGGTATTGCACTCGGTAACGTTGTTGGTAGCAACATCTCCAATGTATTCTTGGTGCTGGGTGTAAGTTCGACCATCCACCCCCTCACTTTGAGCGGCATTGGTCAGATTGACCTGATGATGGTTATGCTCGCCAGCATTTTGATGATGTTGTCGGCGTGGACCTTCGGTCGCCACCGCATCGACCGCGTTGAAGGTGGTTTCTTCGTTGCGTGCTACATCGCCTATATGATTTGGCTGCTGAATTAAAAAAACCGAGAGGCGGTGTCGGTAACCAACCGATAAAGCAAACAGAAAATATAACAAAAGAGAATATGTCCGAAACATATCAAAGATAAAATTCAGTTACCTTTTTCCGCCCTCGGGCAGAACCAAAAGTAACAAAACGCGAGCCAAACAGACTCCTACAATTAAGATTTGTCTCGGGCGCCTAACACTCAAATAAAAAACAACAAACTATGGCACGAATAAAATGTATCGGCATCCTCACTTCGGGAGGTGACGCCCCTGCAATGAATGCAGCAATCCGCGCGGTTACACGTACTGCTATCTATAATGGTTTCACTGTTAAAGGTATTATGCGTGGCTATCGCGGACTTATCTCTGGCGAGTTCATTGATATGAAAACCCAAACCGTCAGCAACATTATCCAACACGGCGGTACTATCCTCAAAACAGCTCGTTCGGCAGAGTTCAAGACTCCAGAAGGACGCGCCATCGCCTACGAAAATATGAAAAAAGAGGGTATTGACGCACTGGTTGTGATTGGTGGCGACGGCTCGCTGTCGGGTGCGCGCATCTTTGCCGAGGAGTTTGACATTCCCATCGTAGGTCTGCCCGGAACCATCGACAACGACCTCTATGGTACCGATACCACCATCGGCTACGACACCGCGCTGAACACCATTATGGAGTGTGTCGATAAACTGCGCGATACCGCTTCGTCGCACGAACGTCTGTTCTTTGTTGAGGTTATGGGTCGCAACGCAGGTTTCCTTGCGCTGAATGGTGCTATTGCTACCGGCTCGGAGGCTGCCATCATTCCCGAGATTGCTACCGAGGTTGACCAGTTAGGCGAACTTATCGAGAACGGTTTCCGCAAGAGCAAAAACAGCAGTATCGTGTTGGTTGCCGAGAGTCCGCTTACGGGTGGTGCAATGGCAATGGCCGAGCGTGTCAAAAAGGAGTTCCCCAAATTTGATTCGCGTGTGACAATTCTGGGTCACATCCAACGTGGTGGCTCGCCCACCGCAAGCGACCGCATCCTTGCAAGCCGTATGGGTGAGGCCGCAGTGAATGCTCTGTTGGAGGGTCAACGCAACGTGATGGTCGGTATCGAGAACGACGTTATCAAACTCGTGCCCTTTATCCAAGCCATCCGTAAGAACAAAACCGTTGACCGCGCACTGCTCAACACCGTTAAAATTTTGTCGATTTAAGCACTATGGATATAGCACAAAGCAAACGCCGCGAGAATATCGCCGAGTATATTCTTTACCTGTGGCAAATTGAGGATTTGTTGCGCGCCTTGGAGTTCGACGAGCAGGCTATCGACCGCGTGTTGGTTGCTCCTCGCGGATTCACCGAGGGCAAAGCAATGCTCTACCGCAGCTGGTATGTCGAGATGGGCAATTTGTTGCGCAGCGAGAATAAGATTGAGTCGGGTCACCTCGACCACACTCTTCACCTTGTTGCCGATATGCAGGACTTGGCTAACCGCTTGATGAAACTTGGCGTGGGTGCCGACTTCCGCAAGGCTATGGGCGAACTTACCCCTATGTTGCCCGAGTTGCGTGCCAAGATGGAGGGCAAGGAGATTGGCGATATTGAACTATGTTTCCGCGCGCTCTATGCCTCGATGCTCTATCGTATGAAGGGCGAACGCAGCGAACTTACCGACAACATCATCAAGGTAATCTCGCCCGTAATCTCCGAACTCGCCCGCGTCTATAAGGGCGTTGAGGAGGGTACTATCGAACTCAAAGACGAATAGTCCATATCACTTCAAACAAACGGCGGCCGTCCCTCGGGATAGCCGCCGTTTTGTTTTAGTTGTAAATCCATAATAGCACATCCTTGTGTGCGGATAGTATCTCATCAAGTAGTTTCATACTTTGTGGCGAAACTACAACGCATCCGCGACTGCACCACAACGGCAACAACGAATAGTTGCGCTCGGGAACATCCTTCGAGGGGTGCAACACAATGGCACGACTGCGAACGTTGCTGTTGGTGGAGTCCAAGCCGTCGAGTCTGTACGAAATACCAAACACACCTTCGTATCGCTCTCCCACCCTGCAACGTCCCACGGGTGTCAGCCACGAGTCGGGCACATCGCCCGTTTGCGGCCAAAGGCGGGTTTTCAGACTGCGACCGCGACCACTTGCAACCAAGCACTCCATCAGCACACTCCCCTGCGCAAGGTTTACTACACGCAAGCGCACGCAACGTGACGACTGCGCAAGGTTAACCAATACAGCCACCTCTTGGCACATCTCGTGCTCGGCGCAATAACGCTCCGCTTGCTCAATTTTATCTTTCAGATTTGACACTTTCGGAAGTTTACATCATATTGTCGAAAGTTCGCTTGCCCAGCAGATAGCGCAACACTATCGAGCCGCGATAAACGCCTTGGGGTTGTGCAACACTCGGTGTCCGCTTGCCGCGCAAGTTCTCGCGACGGGCAAAGAAATCACGATGGGCACGCCACACAGCCTTCACAAACTCCCATTTACCACTCAACATATAAACCGCAGCCGAAGCACCATCCAAAATCAGACGCACACCAATGATAACTGCACGGCGAGGAGCTTCGAGATTTTTGTACAACATCGCCAGATTGTTGCGATGGTTGAGGTATATCTTGCGGGGCGAGTTATTGGGCAGAGTTCCGCCACCTAGGTGATAGACCACACTTCGGGGCTCGACACACACCTTATATCCCGCACGCCACATTCGCCAGCAGAGGTCAATCTCCTCTTGATGAGCAAAGAAATCGCCATCGAATCCTCCCATCTTGCGGAAAACCTCGCTACGACACGCAAACGCAGCACCCGATGCCCAAAATACGTTTCTCACATCGTCATATTGTCCGCGGTCACACTCCACCTCACCAAGAATTCGGCCACGGCAGAACGGATAGCCAAGCACGTCGATAAATCCTCCCGACGCACCTGCATACTCAAATCTCTCGCGGTCGGCATAGGCTCGCAATTTAGGAGCGACCGCACCTACCTCGGGGTCGCGCTCCAAACACGCAATCAAAGGTTCGAGCCATCCCTGCGAAGTTTCGATGTCGCTATTGAGCAGCACCCAATACTCGGCGCCGGTTACCTGCGCCAATGCGCGGTTGTAGCCCTCGGCAAAACCATAGTTTTGGTCGAGTTGGATAATCTCCACACTGGGATATGCATCACGCACCCACTCCACGGAGTCGTCTGTTGAGCCATTATCAGCCACCACGACACCCGCCCACGAGGGGCACGACGCAACCACACTCGGCAGATAGGTCTGCAAGTGTGCGCGGCCGTTCCAGTTGAGTATAACGATTTTTGCTTTCACTTCTTTGAGGGTTATTATGCGGTTGGGCGGTCTTCGGGATAGCGCTCATAGTAGAGCTCTTTTGCCACCTCCGAGAAGTGGCGTTTCCAGCGGCGGTGAGTCCACAACCACAGTTCGGGCGCACGGCGAATCTGCTGTTCGAGCAATCGGGCATAACGTTCGGTGATTTCGTAGTCGGCAACCTCCTCGGTTCCATCGTAAATCATCTCCAAACTATACTCATACGAACCCGGTCCTACGCGGTCAATGCTCAAGAAATATACGGGCACACCAAATTTGATTGCCATAAATTCACTTCCGCGCGAGAATACGGTCGGACGTCCAAGGAATTTAATCCAGTGGTGTTTGGGGTCTTTGGGCGGAGTTTGGTCCGAAAGCATACCCCACAGCATACGACCTCCATCGGGATAGCCGTTCTTGTTGGCAATAAAGTGGCGCAACACCTCTCTGCGCTCTACGGGGACTCCTCCCATTCGCGTACGGATGTACTTCATAAGTTCGTCCATTGCGGGATTCTCCAACTCGTGATAGACACACACATTGCGGAATCCATACACATCCATCGGGAATGCGGGCAGGTACTCCCAGCAACCACAGTGTCCCATCATAACGATGGCGTGACGGGGGTCAGTGGCAAATTGCTCGGTACCTTGTTTGACACTCAGTTTGCGACCTAATTTGGCACGCGAAACTACGGTAAGGTTAAGTACACAGATGATTATCTCGGCAAAGTTTGCGTAGAAGCCACGCTCAATGGCTCGCAACTCCTCGGTCGTCTTTTCGGGGAAACATTTGGTCAGGTTGTCGCGCACCACTTTGACACGATAGCCAACCACGCGATAGACCAATCCATAAATTATCCATTTGAACACGCCAAACAGAATGAAATCGGGCCAAATGGCAATCAGACGGAAAGTCCACAGCACCCAATAGAACAATATTTTCTGACCGAAGGTCAATTTACTCTTGGACATACAGCATTATTTTTTCGCTTTTACCCCTCACTTTGAGCCACTTCTCCAAGCGGCTACGCTCCTCGTCCGCAAGGGGCGACGTACGAGGTTTAACAATACATACAAGTACGGTGTCAACTCTTTGTCCCTCGTTGTTCCACACAACTTGGCGACCCAGCGACACGCGTTCGACATTCTCGACTACGGCAGCACACTCACGCGACATATCGGCCGACGACAGGGTATCCATCGAACGATAGGCTTCGAGGCGTTTACGCAGACGTGCAATCTGTTCATTGCGCTCGGCGAGCAGCTCCGAATAGCTCTTTTGCACCGACGAGAAGTCAATCCTCTCCTCGCCTCTCGAAGTCTGTCTCACCACCAGCTCAACATCCTCCAAATCGTAGGCAAGCATCTGTGTGCGTGCATTCTCAATAACATCCTCCGAAATCACCTCGCCAAACAGCACAATCTCGATTGTCGAGGGGTACTTGCGGCTCATATGGAATGTTTTGTTGTACTCCATCACGCGTGTTTGCTTGAAGTTGAACACAGTGGCAACATATCGGTCTGCTGCACTCTCAAACATAGTTTGGCACACCAGACGATAAGCAATAATCGAACTAGGAATCAGTACAATAGCCAGCACCACCGACATAATATACTTTACGCGTCGCTCAACCGTAGCACTTGCCTGCGCCTTGTAGGGATATTTCAAAAAGCGAATAACCGCAAAGGTCGCGATGGCAATGCACACCATATTGATAAAGCACAAATAGAGTGCACCGATAAAGTAGCTGAATTGCATAGTTGCCAAGCCATAGCCCGCAGTGCACAACGGCGGCATAAGGGCGGTAGCAATCGCCACACCCGGAATCACGGTCGAAGTGCGATCCTTGCGAGTTTGTGCCACGATACCTGCCAGACCACCAAACAGCGCAATCAGCACATCGTAGAAGGTCGGCATTGTGCGCGACAATAACTCGCTTTGGGCAATGCTGATGGGCGAAATCACAAAGAATAAGGTCGATGCAACAATCGCCGTAACGGTCATAAAACCGAGGTTACGCAGCGAGCGCTTCATCAAATCGAAGTCGTTGATAGCCAACGCAAGGCCAAAGCCCACGATAGGACCCATCAGTGGCGAGATACACATCGCACCGATAATCACAGCGGGCGAGTTCATATTGAGGCCGAGCGATGCAATCATTGCCGCGAAAATCAAAACCCATAGGTTTGTTCCGCGGAACTCCACACCGTTCGAGATGTTACTAATCACCTCTTGTTGTGTAGCACTATCAGCCGTAAGGTCAAAGCGGTCGAGAACCATCTTTTTGACCCTGGCATAAATGCGTTGCAGTGTATTACTCGTCGTGCTCATCGGCTTCGTGTTTATCGTTTTTATCTTTGGGACGGCCCGCCAGAACAATCACAAACTCACCTTTGGGTTCGTGCTCCTTGAAGTGCGCCAGCACCTCGGCAACGGTTCCTCGCACCGTCTGTTCAAACTTCTTGGTCAGCTCGCGCGATACCGACACCTCACGGTCAGCACCAAAGAACTCCTCGAATTGAGTCAGGGTCTTAACCACGCGGTAGGGCGACTCATAGAATATCATCGTACGAGGCTCATCAACCAATCCTTGCAACATTTTGTTGCGGCCCTTTTTCTGCGGCAGAAATCCCTCGAAACAGAACTTGTCGCACGGGAAACCACTCTGCAAAAGCGCAGGCACAAAAGCCGTAGGACCGGGAAGGCTTTCGACCTCCACTCCACACTCCACACATCGACGCACAAGCAGAAAACCGGGGTCCGAGATTCCGGGAGTACCCGCATCGCTAATCAGTGCCGCGTTGCGTCCGGCCTCCACCTCGCGAACAACCATTTCGACAGTTGCGTGCTCGTTAAATTTGTGGTGGGAGTATAGTTTTTTCTCGATGCCGTAGTGGCGCAACAACACCGACGAGGTGCGTGTGTCCTCGGCCAAGATGAAGTCCACCTCGTTAAGGATTCTTACGGCGCGATATGTAATGTCCTCCAAGTTGCCTATCGGCGTGGGGACGATATAAAGCTTTGCCACGGGTTGTTACGAAAATTTAAGTTTCAACAGATTCATCAACATCTTTGCGCCCTCGCTTGCCGAGTTCCACGCATAGCCGCTGATGTAAATAAGTGCGTCGTCGAGCGAGGGTTGTGCATCCAACTCGTCAATCACTGCATCGAATTGTGCTGCATCACCACCAAACAGGTCGCGCATAATCATAATCTTGTCATTCAGGCCCATAGCACCACGCAGAGTGCGTACCTCGCCTGCTGCGATTTTGGTTGCCACGTCAATACTGTCGCTTTGCAGCGAGTCACCAAGACGCACAGCACCTGTGTTGATAACATCGCCCAACACTGTTTTGGGAGCTACAACATCTGCCACCGAAGGCTCAACCGAAGGAAGAGTGCTTGTGGGTTGTGCGGCGGGTTGAACGTAAGGTTGCGCGGGTTGGGGAGCAGCTTGCACTTGGGGCGCAGGCGCAGAGGCAACCTCCACAGCTTGGGGTGCAGGCGCAGGCTCGGCTTGAGTTTCCACAACTTGGGGTTGCGCAGGTTGAGCTACTTTGGGCAGCGCGCCATCGCCATAAAGTGTGTCAATAACTTGTCGGCTGATTTTGGGACGGCTGGGGACTACGGCGGGCTCGGTCTCTGCTACACACTCTTGCTTTTCAACACTCTCCGCAGGAGTGTTAATAACCTCCACGACGGGCTCGGCAGCAGGTTGAACAGGCTCAACAACGGGCTCTGCTACCTCGGCAGGCTGTTCAAATTGTGTTGATTGTTCGGTGGGGCTCTCCTCTTCCGCTTGCTCCTCCACAAAAGGAACTGCGGGACTCTCCTCCTCACACTCCTCCTCCTCCTCCTCCTCTTCGTCATCCATTACAAGTTCTACCTCGAAGTCAGGCTCATCACCATCCTCACCTTCGGTAGATTCGCTCTTGGCAACAACGGGAATTGCCACCTCCTCGTCCATCACGAGTTCAACCTCGAAATCGGGCTCACCCTCTGCACTCTCGGCCACGCCGCTCATTGCAAGCGCTGCGATGGTTTCGGTCAACGACTGCTCCACTGCGGGTGTGCTCTCCACTGCGGGTTGCTCGGCGGCAAAGCGCACCTTCTCGTACATACGGCGCAAAACATCAAGGAAGAGTTCGCGCTCCAACGCATTTACTCCTTCGTCCCAGCCATCGGCCAATGCCGACAACTTGGCAATATCTTTTTTCAAACTTTGTATCATAACTTACATTTTATATCCACATTTGGTTGACATCAGGATTGTAAAAGCACGTTGAATATCCTTGTCGCTTACCACCACAGTAAACTCGTTGGTTGTACTGATAATCTCCTTGATGTTAATATTCTCCCAAGCAAGCTCCTTGAAGATATGATAATAAACACCCGGACAGAAAGCATTTTCCGAGGGGAGTTTAATGGTTATCGACGAGAGGCTCTCGGTGCGCGAGATGATGCTCTCCTGTGCAAAAATCTCCTCCACAAGGTCCGAAATCTGACTGCTCACCACAAGAGTTGTCTCGTTGATACCTTGCGACACTGTGCAGAAAATATCCTTGTTGGGATTGAGCGAATCGATGTGGCTGAGCAGTTTCTCCTGACAGCTGTGCAAAGCCGACGAATTGGCAAAAGTGTAGTCCGTTAGACTCGAACGCACAATAATATCGCCCATATTGTCGATAATTTGTTGCACTTTGAGTCGTGTGGTTTGTTCGAGTTTCGGCACAAGACGATTGAGCGCCATCACAATGGCACTTTCGGTCACATCCTTGCCTACACGACTTTCGACCTCGGTTTTAATCGAACGTGCGAGAGCCGACAGATTGATAAGTCCCTCAATCAGAGCACCTTCCAAGAAGGGTTTGTTTTTTACGACCTCTTCGACCGCATTTGGAATGGTTAGCATATGGCTTATAGGTAATTTGATTTTTCAGTAATTTGGTTTCAATCCACAAAAAAAGCAAAAAAATACGATTTTTCCAACGGATTTCTCGGTTTTCTGCACAAAAAGCAACACTATGTTAAATTTTCATACACCACACCGCCATACACAAAACGCGGGGTTGTCCTTAGTTGGACAACCCCGCGTAGGTGGGTTAAACTTTCCCTTTGCAGCGAGTGTGGATTACTTGTCGCTGGGGTCGCGCATAATGGCGCTCTTGTCAACGCGGATGGTGCAGTTGCTGTCAACCTCCATCAGTACGTAGTGCTCTTTAACCTCTTTAACAGTTCCGTAGATACCGCCTGCGGTTACAATCTTTTGACCTTTAGCCAGCGACTCGCGGAATTTGTTAAGCTCTTTTTGTTGTTTTTGTTGGGGGCGAATCATAAACAGCCACATTACAACAAAAATCAACACCATCATAATAATCATCGACCACGAACTACCTTGTTGAGGTGTGGCGCTCTCCATTGCGATTAACAAGTTGTACATATTCTTTTGTTTTTAAATTTGTTTTCGGTTTACGGGGGACAAAAGTACTATTTTATATTTTGTTCTCCAAATTGTGTGCCTTATCTGTTTATTTCACTGTCATTTGCAGCACAAGGCGGTATTTTGCGGCCGACAAATCGAACTCCACTGCGTGGGTCCACTCCCCTGCTCTGCCGTCGGTGTGGATAAGCAATTTGCACTCGGCACTACCACCCTCGGCAATTGGTTTGGTGGGATACTCTGCGCTTACACATCCACATCCCGTGTCGCATCCGATTATTGTCAGCGGAGATTGGGCGGCGTTGACAAATGCAAAGTTATACATCAGGGTTTGTCCCTCACCTACAACTCCCAGTCGCACGGTATCGGCACAGTCTTGGGCGGTTGATATCTCCACTTTGGGTAGCAGGCTTTCGGCACTTTCACTATTTGCTTTGCGGCTGTTACAACTCACAAACGCACAAGCCACAACTATTATTGTGCCGACTCGCCACATATTACATTATTGCAGGCCGCGACCAGTTTTGGCGATAGCGCCGTTGCTGGTAAGCTCGTTTTGCATACGATCGAGAACGCCATTGATAAAGACGTTACTGCCGGGCGAGCTGTAATACTTCGAGATTTCGATATACTCATCGAGCGTAACCTTGGTAGGAATCTCGGGGAACTCCAACAACTCGGTCAGCGCGGTGGCCATAATCAGATTGTCCATAAAGGCGATACGCTCAATATCCCAGTTCGAGAGGAAACGCTCGATGGTAGTGAGGTTCTCTTTATAATTGCGTGCAGCGCGCGAGAACAGAGTTTTGGCAAAAGTCCAGTCGTCCTCGGTTTTGAACTCGGGCAGCACGGGAATCTCCTCTTGCGATGCGCGGCAATCCTCCAAAGTGCGAACAACCATAATCAGAGCCGAACCCAAGTCGTCGTTCCACATAATGGATTGCTCCTCCAAGATGGTCTCCAATTGCTCGTTGTCCTCGACACCCTCCGACATAAAGAACGCCTTAACAACAGCTACATCGCTCTTGAACGAACGGCTCTCACTTGCCATATAGTTTTGGTAGTACGAGCTGCCAATCATATCGTTGTAGAGGTTGCGAATAAGCTCGGGACAAGCGCTCCAACCCAGACGGTGCTTTTGAATAAAGTTATTAACAACCTCGCTCTGCTCAATACGGTTGATCAGTGCGTTGTCGATGAATTTGGTATTAGGATTGAGTTCTTCGGGCGTGGGAAGTTGTTTGCGACGTCCGATTTCGATGCGTTGCTCGGCATATCGTTTTACTTCAACAATAAGCCACAACATTTGATAGTAGAGCTCGTAAGCCTTATCGACGGAGTATCGCAGGTTTTTGAGTGAAACTTCAACTTTTTCCACATCGCCTTGGATGTGCGCATAGAGAGATTTTACAACCTTGATTCTCAATAAACGTCGGCTCAACATAATTTCAAAATTTAAATTCGACCGCAAAGATACAAAATAAAAGCACAATTTACAATTTCGGAGTTGTAAAAAATGCGACTCTTACGTCCAAAAATGCGGTCGCAAACCACCCTCACCCCATCGGCCAAACAAAAAAGGGATGCTCAACCCCTCGGTCAAGCAATCCCTTTGATTCTCTTTTCTTTGCATCGGAGCCTCTGCCCCTTCGGCCCTACATCCTAAAAACTGTATGCATAACATACGCCCAGCATATGCGAATACTCCTTCTCGCGGGTTACGCTGAACTCCTTGAAGTTCTTGGCGTAGTTGCGGTTCAGGTGAATGGCACGGCTGATGTCGTAGTCGAAGCGGTAGTACACCTTGATACTGTTGCGCTTGTCGAAACGATAGCTGAAACCGGTCACAGCGCGAATGTTATTCATATACTGACCCGACCAATCAACCGAATAACCGGGGTTTTGCACCCAGTTCAAACGATACACTTCGTTCAGTGTAGCATTGGGGTCGATAGCGTTAAGTGTGTTGAACATCTCGGTATAGACAAACACCTCGAACGGCTTTTCGCGGAAGTCATACTCCACTTGCAGGCGGGTACGCAGTTCGGCAAAGTTTCGCACCTTTTCGAGTTCACAAATCGAGTCGGTGCGGATGGTCAGTTCGGGTCGAACGCGCAACGAGAACTTCCATTGTGACACCTTGTACGAAGCCACAGCCTCGGCAATCACAACGTGTTTGTGTTCCCAGTAGTTCTGCCACGCGGTGCTCTCCTTGCCGTCTTTGAGGTATGCGCGGTAGAAATAGCCACCGCCGACCTTCAGATAGTCACACACCTTGTACGACACCTTACCACCCACCTCGATGAGTTTTAGGTGGTTTACGCCCGGATTGTAGTTATTCATCTCTTTGAGACGAACCTCAGCCTCGGCGCTGACGTGCAGACCTCGTGCGAGTTTCTTCTCAATCTCGCCACCAAAGGCCATCAACGCACCACGCGACACACTCACAGAGTCTGCCTTAAAGTACTCGGGTGTTGCAGCCTTCGATGTTATCACACTCAGACACAACGCCGCGATGATTATCCCCCAGCGTTTAGCCATTGTATTGGTTAACTTTGGTAATGTTGTTGATGGTGTTGGTTTCGCCCTTTGCCAAATGGTAGTAAACCTTCACGAAAGCCACATCGCGCAGGAAATCAACGTGACCAACCTCCACTTTATCGATTTTCAGACCAAGGCGTTGTTCCAAATCGGCCATCATCTCATCTTGACGTTCGGGAGTGATGAGTTCGATTTTGTCGTACAGAACAAGTTTCGAGGTTTGGTGTTTGAGCAATTTTTGATTCTCCAGCAGAGCCATCAACAGCAGCAACAACAGGTTACCCACAAACAAGTCGGTGTAGGGAATGTTGAGTGCCAAACCATTGATAACCGAAGTACCGATAATCACAAACAGATAGGTCATCTCGCGGATGGGCACCGTTTCGGTACGATAGCGAATCACGCCAAAGATAGCAAACAGACCCAGTGTCAGACCGATACCCAGTTTAACGTTCTCCATCAGGAAAATCAGCAGGAACATCACAGCCGAGAACAGCATAAAGGTAACGTAGTAGTCTCTGCGGCGCGATTTCTTGTAGTAGAAAAACTGCACGATAATCCAACTTACGAGCAGGTTGAAGCCAAAGCGGATCAACAGATTGAGCAAGCTGTCTGCTTGGAACAACGGTGCGCCCAAAAATGTTGCGACCGAGGCGCCATCGCCAAATTCGGCAGCAATCGAAGGGTCAAATTCAGGATAGTTTTCCATAAAAATTATAGTTTTTCGTTTGTTATTTTTTCAATCTTGCGGAGTTTAACTCCAAAGCGGTTTTTCTTGGCGGCCGCATTGGTCAGCGCTGTTCCGATACAGCATTTGCTGATTTTATTGGGATGGATGCGCAGTTCGCGCAGAATAAGTTTCATATCCGAAGCACACATACCGTCCTGTTTGAGCTCGATAATCATCAGCTTTGCAGGGCGCGCTTTGGTTCCGCTTGCAATGTGTTCGAATTCCAAATTGAGGTCGATGGTCAGACGCTCGGTTTTGGCCTTATTTACCAGCGTAATGCGGTCGAAACGGGTCGCGACATTGGGCACCAGCGTGTCGGCTGCGAACATCGAGCGTTCGCCCAAAAACTCCATCGCTTGCGGATTGTTTTGGAAATTGAAGAAGGTTGCGCGGTCAATCGAGATACGTTTCTTTTTGGTGCGGCCCTTGTTGGTTTTATTTTTGACTTCGAGGAACGAGAGATCCGACTCGACGTAGGTACGGGTACGCACTTTCTGGCGGCGCAGTTTGCGGTTGTGGTGCATCGTGTACATCTTCAAGTCGGGTGTATCGAAGTAGAGGGTGTCGTAGCGAGCCACGCGCACTCCGTCAATCGACTGCACACGATACTTGTCCAGCGCCATCGTAAGGATTGGCACCAGATCGTCGCTGCTTGCGATGTACTTGGTGTCGATGCGGTTCATCAACTTGATAGAGCTCATCTCCGACAAGTCGATGGTTTCCATCTTTTCCCAAATCGGCAGGTTATTTAACTCCGAAAGGGCCATTGTTACTCCGAATCCGAGAAGATGTATTCAAATACTTTTACGCTGTACAACTTACCGTTGGGCAGATAGTTGTATTGTTTGCGTTTTGTGCCGTCGGCGTTGTATTCGTATTTGCGTATACGGCTGGGTCGGTTACGGTCGTCATAGACAATCTCTTTCGACACCTTGCCGGTTACCTCGTCGTACTCGCAGGTCACACGTTCAACTTGTCCGTAGTTGCTAAACTCAATCTCCTCGACCTTGCGTCCTTGATCGTCATATACGGTGAGGTGGTCAAGCCATTTGGTTTTGGCTTTACTGTCGGTGTTCCACTCCTTGACTGTAAGGTTTTTGCGACGTTCGCGTTTGGCAAGTTGTTCGGGAGTGAGTTGCGCAAAAGCTGTGCTCACACTCACAAGCATTACAGCCAAAGAAAGCAGGCGTAGTTTCATATTCGGTTGATGTTTAGACATAAATATTCAAAATCATTACAAAGTTAAATATAATTTTCGGAAAAACAATATTATAGGCCCCTCTCCCCTATTTTTAACCACAAAAAGAAAGAGAGTTGCTGCATATTTGCAACAACTCTCTTCATTTAATTAAACCTTTGAGGCTTTCTATTTGCGACCTTTGGCTTTGGTTTGCTCCTCGGCGGTCGGCATCTCGAAAATCTCTTTGATGACCTTCATATCGAATTTCTCCGAACGGTCGTAGAAGTAGATACCGTTTTGCTCTTGCTCAACGTCGGTCAGCTGAGTGTAGCAGAAACCACAAATGTTGGGATTCGACACGATAGCCTCAACTTGGCCTTTCAGACGTGCATAGAACTCCTCCAACGATTTGGGAGGTGCGCCATAGCCCCACGATTGGGTATTGACGTTCTCCTCTTGTTGCGAGGGGTTCCATTTGATACCTCCGAACTCGTCAACGAAATAGGGTTGGCCGCTATATTTAACCTCTTTGTAGGGCGCTTGGCCGAGGTATTTGGGATAGCCATCCACAAATTCGAGTTGTTTTTTGAGTTTCGCGGGATCTTGCACATAGGTGTGAACAGTCCAAATGTCGGTCGAGTGAATCGAGCCACCACTCACACTGCTGCAAGGACGAGTCGGGTCAATGGCATTAATCATTGCTGTCATCTCGTCGTTGAAACGCCAGAATGCCTCTTGGGGTTGCAGACCCCAAGCCTCGTTCATCGGAGTCCAACCAATAATCGACGGGTGGTTGTAGTCGCGGTTGATGTTGTCGGCCATCTCTTTCAACAAGGTACGTGTCGCAACGGGGTCAACACGGTTACTACCCCAGTCACTTGCCTCACCAAAGGTGACATAACCCAACTTATCGGCCCAGTAGTGGAAACGCTCCTCAAATACTTTTTGGTGCAGACGTGCGCCATTGAAGCCGCAAGCCTTGCTCAGCTCGATGTCGGCTTTGAGGGCCTCGTCGCTGGGTGCAGTCCAGATACCATCGGGATAGAAACCTTGGTCGAGTACGGTACGCAGATAGAAAGGCTCATTGTTCAAGAACAACTTTTTGCCCTCCCAGTGTATCTTACGCATACCGGTGTACGATTTAACCTCATCAATGGTTTTGCCGTCAGCCGAAATGGTGCGCATAACAACATCATAGAGGAAGGGCGAAGCGGGGCTCCAAAGTTTAGCCTTTTTGACGGGCAGAACCACAATCGACGAGTTCGAAGCAACAACACTCTTTTCAGCCACTTTTTTCTTGCCGTCGAACAGCTCAACCACAAGGGTTTGACCGCTCTCCAAACCATAGAACTCGGGCTCTACAACAAATTGCGAGTTGTCGAGATCGGGAGTGATGCGTGCGCGACGCAGACCATTGTGAGCCACAGCCTCCATCCATACGGTTTGCCAGATACCTGTTGTGCGGGTATAGAAGCAGCCGTACGACTCACGCGAGCACTGTTTGCCCGAGGGTTGTTTGCTCCAATTCGAGAGTTTATCCTCGGCATAAACGGTGATTTCGGCAGGTTTACCAGCCTTCACAAAAGGAGTTACATCGAACGAGAACGACGAAGTACCACCCTCGTGCGAGCTAACATAGACGCCGTCAATCCACACTTCGCACAAGAAGTCCACGCCACCGAAGTTAAGCATAACTTTCTTGCCATCCCAGTTTTGGGGGATTAACACGTTGCGTTTGTACCAAACGGCGTTCATATGGTCGGTGTTGCCCACACCCGAGAGTTTGCTCTCGGGTGCGAACGGCACGATGATTTCGCTATTGAGGCGAGTTTTCGATTCAAAAAGTTTGTCTTGCTTGCCTACGAACTCGGAGTCGATTTGGAACTGCCATTTGCCGTTCAGGTTCATCCACTCCTTACGCTCGAATTGAGGACGAGGATACTCCGCTCTCGGGGTCGAGGCTAGCATCGACGCGCAACTCATCAGCGCAACAAGAAACAACAAGGTCTTTTTCATCGGAAGTCAAAATTACTTGGTGATAACCATTGCAAAACCACCACCACGAGCCATATAAACCTCGATAGTGTCTTTTGCAGTTACTTGTTTTTTAACGATTTTGTAGTCCTCACCTACGCGGTTTGCGTTGGGACCGTCAATCATCATCTCTACGTTGTAGGTACCCTCGCCCAGGAACGACATATCAACTTTCACGGTGCGAGCAGTCCACGAAGTGATACCACCTACGTTCCAGTTGTCACCTGTGCGACGAGCAGTGATGATGTACTCACCTACTTTACCGTCCAGAACTTTGGTCTCGTCGGGGTTGGTGGTCATCTTAGCGATGAATTGAGTGCAAGCGGGCTCCAACTCATAGTGGGTGGGAGTGTCGCAAAGCATTACGAAGGGGCTGTCGAATACAACGTAAGTACCAACTTGGTGCGAACGAGTACCTTGGCTCATAGGAGCGCTGTAAATAGCTTGGAAGATACCGTGTGCGCAGTTACGCATAGCACCTTGGGTGTAATCTACGGGACCCGGAACCATACGGATGAAGGGCATAGTTACATCGTACAGAGGCATATTGGGGTTCGACCATTTGAGTTGCTCCAAACCGAACACACCCTCGTAGTTGATAACGTTGGGATAGGTACGGCTCAAACCGGTGGGTTGGTAGATACCGTGGAAGTCAACAACCAATTTGTATTTAGCAGTAGCCTCAGCAATGCGATAAATCATTTGAACAGCCTCTTGGTCGTTACGGTCGATGAAGTCAACTTTGTAACCTGCAACGCCCATCTCCGAGTGGAGTTTGCAAGCCTCTTCGAGTTGGTTGTCAATAACTTTACCTACAACCCAGATAATAACGCCTACACCTTTCTCTTTACCGTAGTTTACGATAGCGGGAAGGTCGATTTCGGGGCGCGAAACCAAAATGTTACCATTCTCCGAAGGAGTCCAGCCCTCATCGAGGATGATATACTCCAAGCCGTATTTAGCTGCAAAGTCGATGTAGTATTTGTAGGTCTCGGTGTTGATACCTGCTTTGAAATCAACGTTCGAAATTTTCCAGTTGTTCCACCAGTCCCAAGCCGATTTACCGTATTTAATCCACGAAGTATCACCGATACGGTTGGGCGAAGCCAGCATATAAACCATATTGTTCATAGGCAGGTCGCGGTCCTCGTTAGCAATACCGATAACACGCCAGGGGAAAGTACGAGCGCCCGACAATTTCACTGCATAGGTTTCGGTCTCGTTAACATATTGTTTGCAACGAACTCCACATTTGATGAAGGTTTTGGGGTAGCGTGCAAGTTTACCGCTCAGGCCTTTTTTCTCGGCGTCGTAAGTCAGTTGCATACAAGCGTAATTCTCAACATCCGATTGCATCAGGATAACTTTACCCTTCTCGCCGAGGTCAACCAAAGTAGGCAGGATAGCCATTTTCTTGGGGTTGAAGTCGCTCAGTTTGTCAACAACGGTGTATTGAGGCTCGCACGAAGTGTCAAAAGGTTTGCTCTCGCTAACCGAGTAAGGCAAGAATGCTTTGGGGTCGCCCTCAAAGTTGAACTCTGCGGTCTCATCAACAAGGATACCATTCATCTTCTTGTCTGCGGTGTAGAAGCGGTAAGCTGCACCATTGTCAAATACGCGGAAGGTTACACCATATTTCGAACCAGCCAGAGTCAGCTCGTTGTAGTTTACATCAAGTTCTTTGGCACGAGCCGAAGTGGGAGCAGCGATTTTCTCATTAACGCTAACAACTTTCTTTGCACTCAATTTGGGAGCAGTACCCCATACGGTACCATCCTCGAATTGCATTGCGATAGCCGAGGGTGCAATCATCACTTGGCCGTTGTTTACAACGGTGTACGAGATGTTCTCGCCCACTGCAACTACAACCTCGATTTTACCATCGGGCGAAGTCACTTTGTACTCTTTGGTTTTGGGTGCTGCCGACAGCGAGAGCGCACTCACAACAGCGGCAACAAGCAGAAACATTTTTTTCATAAGTGTTTTAGTTTAGTGAAGAATTAGTTATTTATTAAGTAATATTCCAACATTTATAAGGTTTTCACAAAAAACAATGAGGGTGAGAAAGGGTTTTTACACCCCCTTCTCACTCATTGCGCATTATACCTTATTTAAATATGTTCAGTTTTACGAACACCTCGATAGCCTGATATTCGGCCATACCGAGCTCATCGTATATACGAGCGGTGTTTTGGTTACGCTCCTCGGCACGTTGCCAGAACTCGCGTGCATCCTCGCCGGGGAAAGGAACGATATCCTTTTGCGAGAGGTGTTTGTAGATAGCGTGACGCTTTTTGATAACCTCATCGGGACTGAGGGGCACAGCCATATCGACCATCTCAATCTCCCACTCTTGCCAAGCACCGCGGTACAACCACAGGTTACAATCCTTAACCCAAGCCTCGTCTTTGAGTTGCTCCAAAGCACCCAGCACAGCCTCGATACATACACGGTGAGTACCGTGGGGGTCAGCCAAGTCACCAGCAGCATAGATTTGGTGAGGTTTGATCTCTTGCAGCAGAGCTACGATAATGTCGATGTCAGCTTGGCTCAACTCGCCTTTTTTCAGACCACCGGTCTCGTAGAAGGGCAGGTTCAGGAAGTGAGCGTTCGACATAGGAACACCGAAGTGACCTACTGCAGCCTTAGCCTCGCCACGACGGATAGCGCCTTTGAGCGACAACAGCTCGCGGGGATCGGGCTCGCCGGCCTTTTTGTTTTTGATCATCTCTTTCACCTCGTCGTAGCGATTCTCCAAACCACACTCGCGAGCGGTGTCGAGGATTTGCATTACAACGTCATCGTGTACTGCGAAGTTACCCGAAGTCTCATAAGCGATGTGAACATCGTGACCTTGCTCGGCCAGACGGCACAAAGTACCACCCATCGAGATTACGTCATCATCGGGGTGAGGCGAGAATACAACAACGCGTTTGGGGAAAGGCAGAGCACGCTCGGGACGAGTCGAATCGTCAGCGTTGGGTTTGCCGCCGGGCCAACCGGTGATGGTGTGTTGCAGTTCGTTGAATACTTTAATATTGATCGAATCGTAGGTACCTGCTACATCCAGCAGTTGACCCAGCGAGTTCTCGATATAGTCTTTATAGGTGAGTTTCAAGATGGGT
The DNA here is from genome assembly GCA_045613745.1 of Rikenellaceae bacterium. Classification (GTDB taxonomy): domain Bacteria; phylum Bacteroidota; class Bacteroidia; order Bacteroidales; family Rikenellaceae; genus UBA940. The sequence goes on from JAZLBP010000012.1 coordinate 121,457, forward strand.
TTACCAACTTTACCGCACAACCAAGCCACCGCTTTGCGGATGAATTTGGGTTGCCAGTCGCAAGTACCAACCAACCAAGGAGTCTTAACTCGAGTAAGTTCTTGAGCTGCGGTCTCGTCAACTACCAGTTCAACATTGTCGTGCTCTTGGAGGTAGGTTGCGGGACGGTCGCTGGTGATTTCACCCTCAACGATGTTACCAACAACAGCTGCTTTATCCTCACCCCAAGCGGTCATAATGATGCTCTTGGCGTTCATAATGGTATCGATACCCATTGTGATAGCTTTCGAGGGAACTTCCTCGCCGCTACGGAAACCGTCCGAGATAGCCGACAACGAGCTGTTGTTCAGAACTACCAAACGAGTTTTGGTGTTAACGAACGAACCACATTGATTGAAACCGATTTGGCCTTGAGGACCTGTACCAAGCAGAACCAAATCAATACCGCCACACGCTTTGATTTTTGCCTCATAAGCTGCGCACACTTTGTGAGCACACTCAACGCCTGCGCTGCCATCGGGGATGTTGATATTCTCCTCTTCGATGTCAACTTGACCAAGCAGGCTCTCACGCAATACGCTGTTGCGGCTTTGCGAGTGATCAGGCGAGATAGGATAGAGTTCATCCAAAGCAAAGACAACCACGTTTTTGAAACTTACCTTACCCTCTTTGTGTTTTGCCACAAGTTGGCGGTAGATTCCGATTGGCGACTTGCCAGTGGTAAGACCCAACACAAATTTACCCTCCGAAGCAGGTTTGTTGTTAATGGCTTCAATGATTTTGTTCGACACGTAGTCAGCCGCATCCGATTCGGTGCTCAACAAAGTAGTGTTGATCTTCTCGTAGCGACAAACGATGTCACGAGGCTCGGCACCTTGAATCAGGCCACCCTCTTTGTGAAGTTTGTAGTTGCTTTTCATCTTGTAGTTTATTTGAGAATTATTATTTAGTCAGTATAAATTTTTCGTAATAGTTAATGTAGGCTTCATTCACCAAACGGTTACCCCACGCAGTGGGATAGTCGCCCGAGAAGTACCAATCTCCATCATTACCCGCGCACGCTTGTGCAAGACCTTCGAGCGATTGATATACGATGCTGATTTCACATCCGATATCCTCGGGAGTTACCATTGCGGCAATCTTGCGGGTGATTTGGTCGGCGCTGAACGGAGTATAAATCTTCTTAACAAAGTTTTGTTCGTAGCACTGACCGTTTGTCATAGCCTCCTTACACTCTTCATATACGGAGTCTATAAGGTCTGCTTGCCCCGATTCGTGCAACAACTCAATAGCTGCATTGAATGCAATAAACTCCTCCATCTTCGACATATCGATACCGTAGTAGTCGGGATAACGCACTTGGGGTGCCGACGACACGATAACAATCTTACGAGGACGCAGGCGACCCAGCATTTGAAGAATGCTTTGACGCAGGGTTGTTCCGCGCACGATACTATCATCAATCACAACAATATTATCCACATCGGGAGTTATGCAACCCCAAGTCACATCGTAAACGTGTGCGGCCATATCATCACGAGTACCACCTTGCGCAATGAAGGTACGGAGTTTAATATCTTTGATTGCGATTTTCTCGGTGCGAACCTTCGACTCCAATATTTGACGAATGGCAACTTTGTCCTTTTCGGGCAACGCCAAAATCTTAGCAACCTTGATGTCGTTAAGGTACTCGTTCATACCCTCAACCATACCGAAATACGAAACCTCGGCAGTATTGGGAATAAACGACAGCACTGTGTGGTCGATATCATAATCCACCTCGCGAAGAATGTCGTCAACCAACAGTTTACCGAGCATCTTACGCTCTTTATATATATCAGCATCGCTACCGCGGCTGAAATAGATACGCTCAAACGAACAAGGACGAGGATTGATAGGTGCCAAAATTTGTTGGAACGAAATCTCGCCATTTTGTTTGATAAAGACAGCCTCACCGGGTTGCAGTTCCTTAATAGATTCGTAAGGAACATTCATCGCGGTTTGAATTACGGCTCTTTCGCTTGCAATGGCAACAACATTCTCGTCGATGTAGTAGTGTGCCGAACGGATACCCCACGGGTCGCGCATAGTAAAGCTCTCGCCACTACCTGTGATACCCGTCATCACATAACCGCCATCCCACATTTTCGAAGCATCCCTAAGGATAGGTGCGAAGTCCACCTCTGCCTCAACTTTGGCATTCAGGTCGTGACCGTGATAACCCTCGGCCGAATATTTGTCATAAAGTCGCTCGCATTGTTTGTCTAGCATATAACCAAGTTGCTCCAACAGTGCGTGGCTATCAGCGCCACTGCGGGGGTGTTGACCTTGCTCTACGAGTTCATCGAACACCTCTTGAAGATTGGTATATCCAAAATTGCCCGCGATACAGAGTGTACGACACCTCCAATTGCTGCGTCGCAAAAATGGGTGCACATACTGCATTCCTCGTTGGCCGCTCACAGCATAACGCAAGTGACCCAAATAGAGGTTGCCGACATATGGACGTTGAGGATCCTCCTCACTTTTGCGAATAGTATCGAAAATGGTGGCGATTGCTCCGCTACCCATAGCGCGCTCACGTGCTATGTACTCTTGTCCGGGCTCGGCATTAACTTTCACACAAGCAACACCCGCACCCTCCTGACCACGATTGTGTTGTTTCTCCATCATCAAATACAATTTATTCAGGCCATAATGGTCCGAATTGTATGAAGACAGAGGCTTCAACAACCTGATCTGAACGATTCCGCATTCGTGGTGGATAGTGTCGCTCATACGTGTGTTAAATTAATCCAAAAAAAACAAGTTCCGTATTTATTCACGCAAATATAGATATTCTCTTTGGAAATTCCTCGCGAAAAATGAGCAATTATCACATTTTTTCAAAAAAAGTGTGTGAGTGTATTTTTTTTCAAAGCATTTTATTAAATTTGCAGTCACGATTGAAAATTTACATTATGTACGATTCGTATAGCCAAAATTACAACCGCTCCGTAAGAGTGGCTGTCATAGGCGCGGGTAATCGCGCTCGCAAATATTTGGAGTATGCCGTAATGCATCCCGACGAATTGGAGATTGTGGCCATCGTCGATCCGGTGGAAATCCGATTGAACCAACTCTCCGACAAATTCAACATTCCGGAGGAGTATCGTTTTGGCAACTATCACGACTTTTTCGCTGCAAACATCAACCTCGACGCGGTTATGATTTGCACCCCCGAAGATAAGCACTTTGAGCCCTCAATGATGGCCATCGAAAAAGGTTACAATATCCTGCTCGAAAAGCCCATTGCACAAACCCTCGCAGAGTGCGAGGCAATTGCCAAAGCAGCCAAAGAGAAGAACCTTGTAGTAGGTGTTTGTCACGTATTGCGTTTCCACCCCTACTTCTTGAAAATCAAAGAGATTATCGACTCGGGAGAACTTGGCGAAGTGATTTCGTTCAACCACACAGCCGACATCTATCTCGACCGCGTAACACACGGTTTTGTACGTGGTAGTTGGAACCGCGCCGAGAAGACCAACCCGATGCTGATTTCGAAGTGCAGCCACGACGTGGATTTGGCACTCTGGATGGTGGGTTCGAAATGCAAAAAAGTAAGTTCGTTTGGTTCGTTGCGTTGGTTCAAGGCCGAGAATGCACCCAAAGGTGCTGCCGACCGTTGTATCCACTGCCCCGACCATATCGAGAAGAAATGTCCTTATTCGGCTATTGACCTCTATAAAGTACGTCACGATTGGGTGGCAAACTTCGATGTTCCCGAGGAGTCGACTCTCGATGAGGTACTCGACCGCGAGTTGGCACAAGGCCCCTATGGTCGTTGTGTATATCACTGCGACAACAATGTAGCCGACCACCAAATGGTGAACCTCGAAACCGAGAACGAAGTAACCATTTCGTTTACCATCAACGCCTTCACCCTCAACGACTGCCGTCACACCCAAGTCAACCTGACCCACGGCGAGATTGCAGGTAATGAGCAAAAACTCATCGTGCGTAAGTTCCGCGAGCGCACCACCGAAGAGTTTGATTTCAGCCACGTTTCTCACCTGCCCTTCCACGGCGGTTCGGACTTGAAACTTGTGGCCGACTTTGTTGAGGCTGTGCGCGACCGCAGTCACCAACTGCGCACCGACATTCAGGACTCGCTCGAAAGCCACCGCATCTGCTACGCAGCCGAGGAGAGCCGATTGACAGGCAAAACTATTGATTTGTAAGAATCACAAAAAACCATATCGAACAAAAGCGGGCAAACACAAGGCGGCTCGCTTTTTGTTCGGAATATAATCAGGGGATGACCGGTTTTGACAGCAGGCAGAGCTTGATTGTAAGCACGTCGAGCGTTGTGTGGAGGTGCTCGTTAAAGTGAACACTCAACAATTAACTGGCAATAATAGCTACGCACTCGCTGCCTAATTATCAGAGATAATTGGCTTAATCGCGCCGCCCAAGGATGGTAGTGCGACGAGTATCCCGCCGAGGCTTTCCGCTTCTTAAAGCCAAAGCATATGGGGTATCAATCATTTGAAGATAGTCTGCGCGAGTGTCTCGGCGCGTGGGCGAAATCAAGAGACTTTCGACTTTGGGTTGGCGGCCGTCTGCCTGCCCGGGGTAAGAGGATTAAGTGACGGATAAACGTGTAGAAAGCATTTGGGTTCCTTGTTTGGACGAGGGTTCGACTCCCTCCATCTCCACAAAAAAGCGGGTTTCGGCCCGCTTTTTTTTGTGGAGTGGAGGGAGGTTGAGTGTTGGACCCTCCCCTAAATCCCCTCCTTGGAGGGGACTTTACGGTGTGAGGTCGGATGTTTTGAAGAGCAGGTTTCGGCCCGCTTTTTTTGTGGAGTGGAGGGAGGTTGAGTGTTGGACCCTCCCCTAAATCCCCTCCTTGGAGGGGACTTTACGGTGTGAGGTCGGATGTTTGGAAGAGCGGGGTTCGGCCCGCTTTTTTTTGTGGAGTGGAGGGAGGTTGAGTGTTGGACCTTCCCCTAAATCCCCTCCTTGGAGGGGACTTTACTGTGTGAGGACGGATGTTTTGAAATGCGGGCAACCCCCGCTTATCTATATAAATTCCTTTTATCTATTCCTTAAACCGATACGAATAAGTGCCGATGCCAAGCAAAATAAGACTGGTGATGATGCAACCGCAGAGTAAGAGCAAGGCGTTTTCGGGGGTGAAGTGAATTATCAGTTCGGTGGCAATGGAGAGCAGGGATTCGGGCCACACCAGATTTTGTGGCAGGAAAGTAAAACCAATCCACACCGCCAATATCAGTAGCACAGCACACGACAACAGCGACAGTATCAGCGTTTGGCGATTGCGACGATGGGCACGACGCAGAGTCTGCTCGGTCAGGGCCATCATAATTCGATGGTCGAGGTCTGCGGGTTTCGGTGCGGCGGTGGCCGAGCGCGAAATCAGTTTATCCAGATTATCCATATTGTCGTGTGGTTTTAGTTATCAATCATTGTGCGCAATTTGCTACGGATGCGGCTGAGGCGGGTTTTGAGTGCGCCCTCGGTCGAGCCCATCACCTCGGCACAGGCAGCAAGCGAAAGTCCGTCAGTGTAGTGAAGATGAATCAGCGCCTGTTCTCCCGCAGGAAGGCTCTCTATGGCGCGTGTCATCTGGGCGATTCGCTGTTCGGTTATTGCGCCATCAATATCTCCATCGGATGCATCGTAACGTCCTTCCTCAAACAACGCGCAATCACGCTTGCGACGTAGTGCCGACACCGCCGTTGTATAGGTGATGCGATAGAGCCAAGTAGCGAGCGACGAACGACTGCCGAAACTACTCAACGCGCCAAAAGCCTTGATAAAACTCTCTTGCACAACATCTTCGGCCTCCGATGCGCTTCCCATAATCCGCAGTGCCAACGAGTACATTCCGCCCGAATAGGAGGTCACTATCTCGGTCCACGCGTGTGCGTCACCAAGTATAGCTCTTCGTATAAGTTGATTTTCGGATGTACTCATTGGTGGGTTTACTTGTAATTTGTATCTTTGACGCAGCGTCGGCTCAAAGGTTACACAAATGTAGAAAAAAATATAAAAAAACGATAAAAAGCGCCCCAAGTGTGTAACCTTTTGCCTCTTGGTGCGTCAAAAGGGCAAAACGAAACAAAAAAATAAACCTCTTAAAACCTAATTACTATGTCGGATAATGGATTAATTTTTCTCTTAGCATTGATCATTTTTGTGTATAAGGTATTTCGCTACTTGTTGAATTATTTGGACACACGTAAACTTTATACCATTGTGCCTGCAGAATCACTCAATCAAATTTTGATAGAACGAGAGCGTATGAACGCCGAAAAACGTCGTCGCTCGGCACTGATGTGGGCTGGTGGAATTTTGGGCCTTGGATTTGGTGCTGCTCTCGGAGCTGTAATTTTCAACTCCAACTTGACTACAATACAGGCAATGGATGGCATCGAAAATGCGGCGTTTGTTGGTTGTACTATTTTGTGGATAGCTATCTCTATAACCATCTCCGCCGTAGGGGTAATTGCGGCCTACTTTATCGACCGAAAACTCGAAAAATAAAAATCATTCGGTACAACATTCCTCATTTCGGAGCAACTGAATTGCACAGTTGCTCCTTTTTTCGTACCTTTGCCACGATGAAGAGTATAGAACAAATAGCCGAAATCGTGCGCCGCGGAGAGAGAATCTCTCCGGAGGAGGCACTCATATTGTGGGACGCCCCGCTGTGGCTGCTCGGACAACTCGCTACCGAGCGCAAACGAGCCAAAAGCGGTGACGCCCTCTATTACAACCGAAATATCCACGTCGAGCCGACCAATATCTGCGTTTTCAACTGCCGATTCTGCTCGTACCGCCGCCCTGCCGACAGCCCCGAAGCATGGGACTACTCTATCGAACAGATGGAGGAGACCGTACGCGCCTATGTGGGTAAGGGTCTGACCGAGCTGCACATCGTGGGCGGTGTTCACCCCAAACACGACCTGTGGTTCTACACCGAGCTTATCCGCCGACTCAAAGCGATTCTTCCCGAGGTGGCAATCAAGGCGTTCACTGCCGTTGAGTTGGCCTATATGATTGAGAAGAGCGGTTTGAGCTACCGCGAGGGCTTGGAGGAGCTGAAACGCGCGGGTATGCAGGCTATTCCCGGTGGTGGTGCCGAAATCTTTGACGAGAAACTGCGTGCCGAGATTTGCCCCGACAAGGGTTCGACCGCCGTATGGCTCGAAATGCACCGCACGGCTCACGAACTGGGAATCCCCACCAACGCAACCATTCTGTATGGCCACCGCGAGAGCCGCGAGCAACGTATCGACCACCTGCGTCGTCTGCGTGAGTTGCAAGACCTGACGGGAGGTTTCAACGCCTTCATTCCTCTCAAATACCGCAGCCGCAACAACAGTATGCAGGAGTTGGGCGAGGTGAGTGTGGTTGAGGATATGCGAATGTTGGCTATGTCGCGCATCGTCCTCGACAACTTCGACCACATCAAGGCCTACTGGGTGATGTATGGCAAGAGCGTGGCCGAGATGGCGCTGTCGTTTGGTGCCGACGATATTGACGGAACAATCGACGATTCGACCAAGATCTACTCGATGTCGGGTGCCGAGGAGCAACACCCCCGACTCTCAATAGCCGAAATTGAACGAATGGCTGCAGGCGCAGGTCTGCGTGCCGTTGAACGAGATACCGTGTACAATGAAATCAAACACTAACAAAAAGAAAAAAGGTCTTAACTCGGTGGCACGCCACTTCATTCTGGCTGTATGTTCGGCCATTGTATTGGTGTGCATCGCATCGCAGTTGCTGGGCGTAATCACACGTCATAACCAACACATCGTGGTTCCCGAATTTGTGGGTACCGAACTTGGCGAAGCGCTGAAAGTTGCAGGCGAGGCCGAACTCGAAATCCACGTCAACGACTCGCTCTATGTTCCCGCCTTTGATGGTGGCGTAGTGCTTGACCAAAACCCCAAAGCGGGTAGCGAGGTGAAAAGCGGCCGTCACATCTTCGTTACGGTCAACTCCTACAACCAACGCAAGGTGCAACTGCCCTACGTTACGGGATTCTCGTTGCGTCAGGCCAAGAACATCTTGGAGGTTGCTGGATTGGGCATTGACGAGATTCGCTACGTTCCCGACATCGCAACCAACTACGTTATTGAGCAACGCATCGACGGCAAAGTTGTGGAGGAGAACACCGACCAACAGGTTTATATCGGCACAAACGTAACCCTTATTGTGGGTCAAAGCAGCAAGGACTCGCTGTCGTACCAATCTGTACCGAAGGTTATTGGTCTGTCGTTGTCGGAGGCTAAGAGTCGTCTGTGGGAGCGTGGTTTGAACATCGGTTCTGTGAAGTTCGACGAGGGTATCAATATGTTTGAGCAAAACGAAGCGCGAGTATATATGCAGACTCCTGGTCAGGCACAACTCGCCAAACTCGGACAAAAAGTAACCCTGCGTCTGACTCTCGACGCCGAGAAAATCGAGAAGAACAACACACAATCCGACCGCGAGGCTAAAAAGCTGATTGAGGCGCGTATGAAAGCCGCTGTCGATTCGCTGGGTCTGGGTAATATGGTGTTTGAGGTTGACCCCAGCCAAGAGATGTACGACTAACATCGGCGAGTGGGACAAACTTACTAATGAAGAAAAAACTTTATGGCAGAGGATAAATTCAACGACTGGGACGACATCGACAACGAAGGGGTCGATACGGAGGAGAGTTCGGATGAGATGTACGAACACTTCTCGGTTGTGGTGGATAAGGGACAGGCTATGTTGCGACTGGACAAATATCTAGTCGATCGTATGGAGCACTGCTCGCGCAGCCGCATCCAAACCGCAGCCGACAATGGAAATATTTTGGTGAATGGCACACCCGTAAAGTCGAGCTACAAGGTCAAACCGCTCGACCGCATTTCGCTGGTTATGCCCTACCCTCGCCGCGAGGTTGAGATTATTCCCGAGAATATTCCGCTTAACATCCCCTACGAGGACGACGACCTGATTATTGTAAACAAGGAGGCTGGTATGTGCGTGCACCCCGGCCACGGTAACTATTCGGGTACGCTGGTTAATGCGCTGACCTACCACCTGAGCGAACTTCCGATGTTTCAGGAGGGCGATATGCGCGCGGGATTGGTGCACCGCATCGACAAAAATACTTCGGGTCTGCTGGTTGTAGCCAAAAACGAGAAGGCTCACGCACGCTTGGCAAAGCAGTTTTTCGACCATACCATCAGCCGTCGCTATGTGGCGCTGGTGTGGGGTAACTTTGCCGAGGACGAGGGTACCATCACAGGTAACATTGCTCGCAGCCGCCACGACCGCTTGAAGATGGCTGTCTATCCCGATGGCGAGGAGGGTAAACACGCAGTGACCCACTACAAGGTATTACGTCGCTATGGTTATGTAACCCTCGTGGAGTGCCGACTCGAAACGGGCCGTACCCACCAAATTCGTGTGCATATGGAGTATATCGGCCACCCGCTGTTCAACGACGAGCGCTATGGCGGCGACCGCATCCTCAAAGGTACAACATTCAACAAGTACAAGCAGTTTATAGAAAACTGTTTCTCGCTGATGCCTCGCCACGCCCTGCACGCACGCAGTCTTGGCTTCGAGCACCCCACCACAGGCGAACAAGTATATTTCGAGAGCGAACTGCCGCAAGAGTTCACCTCGGTGCTTGCAAAGTGGGATACCTACACCGCATCGCGCGATACATTCACCGATGATGAGGAGTAAAAGTACTCAACACATACAAAGTAATGGGCTGTCCTATGCGGACAGCCCATTACTTTTTTTGCTCTACAAGTTGCACCACAAGTACTCCACCCCATTGTCGGATAGACGGATAATCAGATATTCGGGTGTGTCGGCCTCGTCGCGGATGGTACCGACAATGGTATAACGCACACCGCCAAAGGTCAAATCCTCACGATGGTGGTCGTGGCCCTGCAAACAGAGTGTCACGTTGTGTCGGCTCAGCAAATCGGTCAACACACAGGTCTCCTCCATTGCCATATTTCCCGAACCCGTCTGCGAGTTATCGGTATAGAAGAGATTGGTGTGGGTAAATACTACGCAGTGGCGATAATCACTTCGGTGGCTTGCCAAAAAGCCTTTGAGCCACTCCATCTGTCGTCGGCCCAGCGTACCACTTGCCGAATCAAGAGCTATGAATAAGTCTTTACCGGAGACGTAAGCTACCTCAAACCAATAGACCGAGGGACCTAAAAGTTTGTAGAAATCATCCCACCCCGAGAAGAAAAGATCGTGGTTGCCGATAAGCGAGAAGATAGGCGCATCGGAATCGGAGCTGCTCTCAATAGCCTCAACATAGGTGGACATCACACCTCGCAGCTCAATACAATCGCCCAGCACAACACCAAACTCCGCCGAGGAGTCGCCACGCATTCGATTGACAAATATTTGCAAGTTGGCGGCAGTTTGACCAACGTGCGGGTCGCTGCAAACATAAAACTGATAGGACTCGGCCGCATCGATACAAGCCACAGAGCCTCCGCCACTATGCGACATACTTTTCTCGAAGCGCGTATTTACAACGTCGCCCGTAGGAGCTATCATTCCCGAAAAATCAACAGAGTTGCAACCGACAAACATCGCCATCGCCGCAACAAGCATTAATCGAACCCTTACCATCTGTAACATACTCCTACATTTGCATATAATTGGTAATAGTCACTCGACAGGTTGAACATACCCGCAGGTTTGTAGCTCGCCACCAGTTGCACACCCAATTGCTGCAAGGGATACCACCACCCCTCAACCAAAAGCGAAGGTTGATAGTGGCGTTCCAACTCACAGAATCGGCTGTTGGAGAAGATAACGTTCAAATCCCACATTTCGAGTTTGGGCAAACAGCGAACACCCAACTCATAGTAGATATTAAATTGCTCTCGGATAGCATCTACACCGCGAGTCATAATGCGATAGTAGTAGCCGAGTGTCGCCCAACCCCATCGGCTGTCAAGCATTGCACCGCCACCTACGGCATAATTATTCACACTATTCTGGCAAGAATAATTTAACAGAAGTTCAGCATAAATTCGGCCGAAATTAAGCTCATAGAAGTATTGAGGGCGCAACTCTACCGCCCCACGTTCGATTGTATTGTACTGCACGCCTCCACGCACCGCAAAGTGTCTATCCCAAGAGTATTCTGCCTCGACCGAGAGCGCAGCAAACGACCCAAACAGAGCATTATCGCCACCCCTCACACCAAGAAGCACCTCGCCCTGCTGCGCCCGAGCACTACCCACACCCACTCCGAAGACAAGCAACAATAACAGGAAAATCTTTTTCATAATCTGCATTTTACACAAAAGTAGAAAAACGTATGATTAAATCAAATTTTTCGGAGGGTGATAATGGTGCTACAAAAAAAACTCGCACCCCTTTCGTGGGATGCGAGTGAATGTACAAAGTAGCGCGGATGCTTATGCACGACGCTCTTTGATACGAGCCTTTTTACCGGTAAGGTTACGCAGGTAGTAGATACGAGCGCGACGAACAACACCGAGTTTGTTAACTACGATGCTCTCGATGTGAGGCGAGTAGAGAGGGAAGATACGCTCTACGCCTACGCCGTTCGAGATCTTACGGATGGTAAACATTTTGGTTACACCACGGCCTTTGATTTGGATAACAACACCGCGGAAGCTTTGCAAACGCTCTTTGTTACCCTCAACGATTTTGTAAGTTACGGTGATGGTGTCACCACTTTTGAAAGAAGGAACTTCTTTCTCGGCCCACATTGCCTCATTGGCAATTTGAATCAATTGGTCTTTGTTCATTTTGTTATAACAAATAAAAATTAATACAGCCAATGTTACCGCTGCACGATGCCTACCATATCGGGTTAACTCCCTTTAATCCCGCTCGTCTGGTTATGGACTGACGGCAACCGTCGCTGCCGCACCATCCGTAAACCGCTTCGAACTTTTGGCATTCGCACCCTGATGTAAGAGATTGGTCTGCGTACTTTTCAACACGAAAAGCGCCGCAAAGTTAATATTAAACTTTTAAATAGGCAAGAATTTTAGATAATTTGGGTATATTTGCACATCTAAAAACGTTTTTTCACCTATGTCTAAACCGCTAATATTCATAACCAACGATGACGGAGTGCACGCACGAGGTCTGCAAGCTGCTATTCGTATAGCCCGCAAATTCGGCGATGTGGTTGTCGTAGCCCCCGAAGAGACACAGTCGGGCAAGTCGCACGCCATCACAATGTACTCGCCTCTGTTCCTACGCAAGGTGCAAATGGAGGAGGGACTCAAAATCTATGCCCTGAACGGCACGCCCGTCGATTGCGTAAAAATGGCCTTCGACCACCTGCTCAAAGATGAGAAGGTTGCGCTTGTAATTTCGGGTATCAACCACGGATCTAACTCGGCAATCAGCGTACTCTATTCGGGTACTATGGGTGCCGCAATGGAGGGTAGTTTCTATGGCTCGCCTTCGGTGGGTCTGTCACTGCTCGACCACGACGACAATCCCGACTTTTCGGCCGCCGAAGAGTATGGCACTCGCATCATCGAGAGCGTACTCACAGGAGGTTTCCCCATTCCGTTGTGTCTGAACGTAAACATCCCCGTAGCTCCGATAGAACACATCAAAGGTATCCGCGTGTGCCGTCAGAACAAAGGTTACTGGAAGGAGGAGTTCTTCTGCCGCCAAGATCCGAGGGGCAAGGACTACTACTGGCTGACAGGCGACTTCTGCAACGCCGAGCCCGAAGCCACCGACACCGATGAATGGGCTTTGAAACACGGCTACATTTCGATTGTCCCCGTACAGGTGGATATGACTGACTATACCCGACTGGATGTGCTTAAAGAGGCATTCCCAACGGAAAATATCGAGAAGTAGTCGAATCACATCTCGAACATATTTATTCCTAACAACAAAAGTGTACTTTTTAATTTATTTAAGAGGTACACTTTTCGAATAAATATTCTAACTTTGCAATAGATTATCAAACTCATTAAAAACCAACATCTCACACGTATGAAAAAACTCTACCCGATATTGGGTATGGCCACTACCATTGCCATACTGGCGAGTTCGTGTGTGACCAATGAGTACGACCTCAACAACATCAACACCGAGGTTACAATCGGTAGTGACGTGATTGAGCTACCCATCGGACACATTGACACGCTCACTGTGGATTCGATACTCAACAGTTTCCTTGGAGACATCGAGTATGTGAAAACCGAAAGCAACGGCGACCTGAAAATCGCATTCGACACCGCGATTAACTACACTATGCCAGCATTTGAATTAGGTGCTTTGTCGGCGGATGATATTTTGCCCGCGATAGACCCCGTCACCGTAGCTTTGAGCGGAAGCAACAACTCGTTCCCCACCGACGGATTCCAACTACCCCAAATTTCGTTCGACTACACTATCTCCATTCCGAGCTATACCATCATTGACGAGACTACAAAACTGCCCGCGATGAGTTTTAAGAAACAAGCCTCGGAGTTTGGTTCGTTGGTCAATGGACTACCTGTGATTGATGGTATTTCCGTACCCATCAACATTTCGGGTAACGAGGATCTCACCTGCAAGTTCAACTGTCCAGAGCAAATCCAAAAAATCAAAAAAGTGTGGTTTGCAGGTCAAGGTGCACAAGTCTTTGTCAACTTCGACTTGGGAGGCCTTACATCTGTGGCAACAGAGCCCACCATCAATAGTTTGGTCATCACTCTGCCCGAGAACTATGAGTTGACACTGACCGACAACCTCAATGGTTGTGCCAGCCTCAACGCCAACGGCAACCAACTTACCATCACCAACTACAAAACCGACGCCTCGGGTAAACTCGCATTTATGGCTTATCTCAAAGGTGTTGATTTGAGTGATATCGAGCCTGTTAACGGAGTATATTCGATTAACGACAAACTCACCTATGAGTTGGACTTCGGATTCACCACCAAGGCAGGCACCATCTCGCTTACCCCCGCCCCTGCGCTTCAACTTGCCATTAACAACGCCGAGTTCGGTGACGCCGAGGTTGTATCGGCACCCATCACTATCGACGCCATTGAGTCGAGCACCCCGCTGAACTACACCCTCGACGGCCTTTCGCCCGACTTGGACCGCGTTCTGCACATCGACTTTGCCGAGGGCTCGGACATTGTTATCAAACTCGACTTGGAGAAGGGTGTAACCATCCCCTTCAAGGGCTGGAACGAGTGTCCTATCACCATTGGTCTGCCTGAGTGTTTCCGTCTGGACGAGAGCAAACTCGCAAACGCTACCCTCGACCAAAGCAAGAACACACTTTCGACCACCATCAGCGCTATTTCGAAAGGTCTGCGCCTGCCTCTGCACAAACTTGATTTCGGCGAGGGTCTGAAAATCAACGTCACCTCCACCGACAATGGCAATGTTGGTAGATTAAGCCTCAACGAGGAGCTGTTTGTCAAGATTGCACCCGAATTTCCGAGCGACACATACCTCCTGTCGGAGATTACAAAGGCTATGGGTGACAAGAAAATCAAAGTGAGCCTTGCAGAATCACACCTTATCATCGTTCCCGAGACTTCGGAAATCGTGATTAACGAGTTGAGTACACCTATTAATTTTGAGAGCGACATCAAAACTTCGGTTGCAGATATTCCCGAACAGCTCAAAAAGATTGACTATGTAAGTGTTGTGGATGAGCAAGACAACGAGGTTTTGTTGAATCTCGCCTTTGAGTTGAGCGAGTGCCCCATAGACAATATTATTCTGCGCGACTTTAAGATAGAGTTGCCCAAGTGTCTGTGGATTGAGGGCGAGGGCATCGACTCGAACAACGTATTGAGCATCAACAAGACAATTGATATGACGCAAAGCAACGTTATTGAGATTGCCGACATCAAATTAAAAGGTATCAAGAATCTTGACGTTGTGGATGGTTCGTTGATTATTGACGACAAAATCAAAATTCAAGGCGCAGTTGCTATTCCCGAGGGCGAGGTCCTGCATGGCGTTAGCAACGACATCACAATCACTCCGCTGTTTGAGATTCCGACTATGCACGTTACCGAGTTTGTGGGACGTGTCAACATCGACGTAAGCAGCTTTATGGAGCCGCAGGCTATTGACCTGTCGGAGCTCACCAAGCAATTGCAAGAGAGCGAAGTTGATGTTGATTTAACTCTGGTACCTCCCGTCATCTGCATTGATGTGGCCAACCCCATCGGTGTCGAAATTGATGGCACACTCCAGCTGACCGCATACTACCCCGACGAGACTACCCTGCCCCTGAACATCCCCTTGCACCTCAACGGCGCAGAGGGTGAGCAACGCGGCATCAGCAAAATCTGTATCACCAACCAACTCGCAACCGCACCCGAGGGATACACCGCTGTAACTCCCGACAACTACGACAAGCTGTTCAGCAAAATCCCCAACAAACTCGAATATACAATCGATGGCTGCGTGGATGAGAATACTGTTTGCACCTTGGCTTTGGGCGATGACTACAACTTCGACATTAATGTCGCTCTTGACCTGCCTGTAGCACTGAATGCCAACATCCAAAAGAAGGGTGTGTTCGGTGATTTGAGCGGTACATTCGAGCAGATCGTGGGCTACAACCTCAAAGTTGGCGAGATTGGTATTGTTATAAATGCTACATCAACCCTGCCCATCGAGTTGAGTGCCGAGTTGAAAGCCATAGATAAAGATGGCCAACAAGTGGAGGGTATTGTGCTGACTGTTGATGGCTCTATCGGCGGCTGTGGCAAAAACGGAGCGCCCAAGACTTCGACTCTGGCTGTTTTGGTTAGCGGTAATATGGATAACCTACAATACATTGACGCCATTGCCTACACTTTGAGTGGTGCTACCACCGGTGAGGAGTTTGCATATATCAACATCAACCAATATATGATGGCCACTGCTTATGCCCGTATTGAGGAGGGTGTAACCTTCGACCTTAAAACACTGTTGGAAAAATTAGGTGAAGAGTCAAACGAATAAACGTACGAAACTATGAAGACTATTTTCAAAACAACCATATTGGGACTTTTGCTGGCGTGCGTATCGTTTGGTGCGTCGGCACAAATCAAGACCTCGTACTTTATGGAGGGTTCGACATATCGCTACGATATGAACCCCGCACTGAGCCCTCAACGAGGTTACTTGAAACTGCCCGTATTATCGGGATTAAGTATAGATCTTAGCAACACCCTGCTGTCGCTGGATCGTTTCCTGTACAACAAAAACGGCGAGACTGTAACCTTCTTGCACAATTCGGTAACATCCGAGGAGTTCCTCAAAAAACTCAACAAAAACAACAGTCTCGGACTTGACCTGAACGTACCCATCTTCGGACTTGCCGACTATGCCAAACACTACTTCTGGTCGTTTGATATGAATCTTCGCACGATGGTGAACGCCAACGTCCCCAAAGATGTATTCAAACTTGTTAAGTGCTTAGGCGAGGATGTAAATATGGGTAACATCCGTCTGGATGCAACCGCCTATATGCAAACTTCGCTGGGATTCACCTTCCCCATTGGCGAGCACGTTATGTTCGGTTTCAAGGTTAAGGGTCTGCTCGGTCTGGCACACGCAACAGCCAACATTGACAACCTCAATCTCTCGATAAACAAAGACATAGTGACTGCAAAAGGCCACATCTATGTTGACGCAAATGTTCCGGGTGTTGACTTCTCGGGCCTTGGCAAGAAGGGCGACCAATTTAACATCGACCTTGGTTTGGACGACACTCGTTCGGAGGCAAGCGATGAGGACAGTTCACTCGAACTCGACAACCTGGTAAGCACCTATTATGATGACATTCCCCGACTGATTCAATCGGCCAAGAATGGTGGTGTGGCATTTGACCTCGGAGTTGAGGTTAACTTGTGGCAAGACCGCCTGCGCTTCTCGGCTGCTGTTGTGGATTTGGGATGGATTTGGTGGAGCCAATCATCAGGCGCATCGGTTGAGACCAACAATCTGTATGCTTCGTTCAATGGCGCCAACCTCTCGAACTTGATAGACGGCGGTGAATTTGATGTCAACAAGGAGCTTACCCACAACCTTAACGAATTAACCATCACCAACCGCGGTTCGGAGGGTATGGTAAACCGTATGGCTACACAACTGAACGTCGGTGGAGAGTTTGCGTTCCTGCGAAACAGCATCTCGGTAGGTCTGTTGTCGCACACTAAATTCTACGAGAGCCACACCTACTCGGAGCTGACCGCCTCGTTGAACTTCCGCCCCGGCAAACGCAAACGTTTCAGCGCAACGTTCAGCCACTCGTTCCTCAACAGCGGTTTGCAGTCGATGGGATTTGCGCTCAACCTGCACGGACGTGGATTCAATGCCTTCATTGGTACTGATTACATTCCTTTGAGATTTGCAACCAAGTTGGCTGTTGATGATAAATTCGGCATTCCCATCCCCGGAGACACCTTTGGTTTGAGCTGTTATGGTGGTGTCTCGTTCTCGCTACATAAGGCTCACTTTGGCAAAACTCTCAAAGAGGCTCGCCAAGAGCGCCGCGCCGAAAAGAAGGCTGCAAAATTGGCTAAAAACTAGGCTACGCAAGTAGCACAACAAACGCGGCTGTCGAGTTTCGACAGCCGCGTTTTCCTATATCAGCACCAAAAGATTGGGCTGCTTGACAATGTGTCAAGCAGCCCAATCTTTATCAGCCTTGTTAGACCGTTTATTTATCCATACAAGCTTTGATGTAGTGGTGGTGCGAACCATAACGTTCGAAGGCGGCGCGGTCCAACTCCTCGCGGTGGTCGGGGTGAGCAACCGAAATCAACAGGCGAGCACGCTCTTGCAAGCTACGGCCGTAGAGATTCACAGCTCCGTACTCGGTCACAAACCAGTGGATGTGGTTACGAGTGGTTACAACACCTGCACCAGGGGTCAGGGTGTTGGCGATTTTACTGATACCCTTGTTGGTTACCGAAGGCATTGCGATGATGGCTTTACCACCCTCGGCACGCGATGCACCATAGATAAAGTCAATTTGACCACCTACGCCCGAGTAAAACTTGGTACCCAGCGAGTCGGCGCAAATTTGGCCTGTGAGGTCGATTTGCAGCGCCGAGTTGATAGCGGTCATCTTGGGTTGTTGTGCAATAATGAAGGGGTCGTTGGTGTAGCCCACGTCCATCATAGCAACCATCGGGTTGTTGTCGATAAAGTCATATACCTTTTGCGAACCCATAAGGAAGGTCGAAACCATTTTGCCTTTGTCGAGGACTTTGTTCATACCGTCGATAACGCCAGACTCAACCAGAGGCAGCACGCCGTCGGCAAACATCTCGGTGTGGATACCAAGGTGTTTGTGTCCGCCAAGTTGTGCCAACACAGCGTTAGGAATAGCACCGATACCCATTTGCAGACATGCACCATCCTCAATCAGAGCGGCGCAGTTTTTACCAATCGCAATCTCGATGTCGTTGGGAGCGGTGAAGTGAGCCTCCTCCAAAGGTTGGTCGTCTTGCACAAATAGGTCGATCATCGACGAGGGAATCATCGCGTCACCAAATGCGCGGGGAACATATTTATTCACAACTGCAATCACAGTACCCGCTTTCTCAACAGCAGCCAGAGTTGCGTCAACCGAGGTACCCAGCGATACGTAGCCGTGAGCATCGGGCTCCGAAACCTGAATCATAGCCACGTCGCAAGGAAGCACGCCCGAACGATAGAGTTTTTGTGTTTCGCTCAGGAAAATGGGAATATAGTCGGCATAACCGGCTTGAGTAGTCTTGCGCACGTTACCACCCACAAAGAACGAGTCGAGTTGGAATACGCCCTCGAACTCGGACTCCGAATAAGGAGCAGGACCCTCGGTATGGAG
This sequence comes from Rikenellaceae bacterium, assembly GCA_045613745.1. Lineage (GTDB taxonomy): Bacteria > Bacteroidota > Bacteroidia > Bacteroidales > Rikenellaceae > UBA940. The sequence continues at coordinate 140,316 of JAZLBP010000012.1, forward strand.
GTGGTGGATGCGAACATCCTTCAACTCGCCCGCACGACCGCGGTCGCACATCGCTTTGATAAGGCATTGGGGTGCGCTGGCAACGCTGCTGAGGTGAATATGGTCACCATTTTTGATGACTTTCACAGCCTCTTCGGCAGTGATAAATTTGATGTTACTCATTATAGTTAGAATTTTAAGTTAGTCTTTAGTTTATGCAAAACTACAAAACATAGTTGGGAAAGACAAAAAACCACTCCTTTTTTTTGAGCAACTTTGCAATATTTCGCGCGGATTTCTGTATCTTTGGACGTTGAAACGACAAAAATTAATTTTAACACATAATATTTATGACACGAAACAAACTTTTTGCAATGCTGTGCTCGGCTGTTGTTATGCTGTCGGCATGGGCTTGTACCTCCCCCGCACCCGAAGGCGAGCAAGTACTCAAAGTGAGTCCTGCACTGACAGAACTCGACCACACAGCACAATCCGAAATGATTGGTGTTGATGCAAGTAGCGCTTGGACCGCAACAAGTTCGGAAGAGTGGCTCACACTACTCAACGACGCTGGTAACGGCACCGATGTAATTGAGTTCGAGGTGGAGGAGAACACCACCGCAGAGGCTCGTTCAGCCGAAATCGTAGTTGTGATGGGCGACCAAAGCGCAACTGCCCATGTGGAGCAAGCTGCTGCACAATTCCGCATTGAGAAAACCGAAGTTGAGTTGCCCTATATGGCAGCATCGGCCGAGGTGAAAATCTACTCGGAAGAGGAGTGGACCGCAAAAACCACCGCAAAATGGCTTACACTTGTGACTCCCGAAAACACAGCAGGCGAAGAGACTACCCTCACCATCAATGCTGAGGCCAACAACATCTTTGAAGAGCGCACCGCAACCATTGAGGTTAAAAGCGGTGACAATCTGGCAATCATCAACGTAAAACAAGCTAAACAAACTGGCGATAACTTCCTTGTGTATGTTGATGCCGAGGAGTTTGACGTTGAGAGCACCACCATCTCGCCCGACATCTTCGGAGCAACCTACACCGTAAACGTAGGTACTCCTTCGAGCAGCATCGTGTGGGATGCTAAAACCGATGACGCGTTCATCACTCTGAGCGACAACCGTTCGAATATGGGTAGCGGTTCGTTCAAGGTAGAGGTTGCTTTCAACAACGAGGGCGTACGCGAGGGTACCATCACTCTGAAAGGTAAACTCGGCTCGAAGAGCTATGAGCTGCCCATCAAGGTACAACAATCGTTCTTCACCATTGTTGACACCGAAGAGGCTCTGACTGCAAAACCCTATGGCGACAACATCAATTGGGCTATCACCACCGAGCCCGCTCTGGACATCATCTACAAGAGCGCAGCCGACTGGGCAGTGATTGACTCCGAAGGTAACATCGCAGTAGAAGAGAACTCAACTCTGGCCAAGAATCGTAGCACAAAACTCACCGCAATGCTGGCTATGGATACCACCGTTGTGGCTACAACCAAGATTTTGAACCAAAACGCACTGTTCACTATCACAATTCCCCTGCAATGCAATACCTATATTACACCGCTCGATCCCGAGAAGAAAGAAGAGCCTATTTTCGCTTCGTCAATTCTTCCCGGTGCTGGTAGCATCACAAGCGACGAGGTGAAAAAAGGTGGCCAAATGGCTAACCTCAAAGCTTGGCGCAAGGTTCACATCTCTTCGGAGCCTCACCAAATGTCGTTCTACTTCCGCACCGAGGCCACTGGCGCACTGAATCTGGGTATGATTGGTGGTCTGCTGTGGGATGACGAGGAGATTGCCGACACCGCTTGGCTTGACATCGAAGTAGAGGACATCCGTCGTCGTGTGATGATTACCAACAAACTCGAAACCTACAAGAGTGGTCTGTATAAGAGTGGTATCGACACCGTATTCCTGGGTGAGTTCAACATCAGCAAACCCGGTTACGTTCGCGTAAACCTCATTCCCATCGATTGTACCGGTAAAAACCTGCCCTACATCACCGATTTCGCATTGGGTGGCGAGGGTATTGCCAACACTACCAAAAAGGCAAAAGTGCTGAGCTTTGTAAGCGCAGATGACGTGGCATCGAGCGACCCCCACTGGATTATGCGTGGTCCTTCGGGCAACTTGTCGTACGACCTGCCCCCCAACACCGAGTACTTCTACAACGAGATTTATGTAGATAAAGGTTACGACTTCGGTGGCGGTTACTATATGACTACCGGTGGTAGCGCATTCTATATGGGTCTTCAACCCAACACCCCTGGCAACCGCACCGTTCTGTTCTCGGCGTGGGACACTGACACCGATAAAAAACAATATGCACAGGTTGTTCGATATGGTGTAACCAAACCTAACAGTTTTGGACACGAGGGTTCGGGCCAACAAACATTCCTCAAATATGAGTGGAAAGCCGAGAAAACATATGCTACTATGGCACACGTTCGTCCCGAGGTGGATGAGAATGGCCAACGCACAGGAGCAACCCTCTACACCGGTTACTTCTGGAGCGAGGACGACAAAGACCGCGATGACGCAACTTGTGCCGAAGGCTGGCACTTGGTAGCAGAGTATCGCCGTCCTGCCGAGGTTGTATATTATCGTGGTGCTCACTCGTTCTGCGAGAACTTCTCGCCCTACCGCGGATGGATTCCCCGTCGTGTAAACTTCACCAACCAATGGATGATTGACAAGGATGGTAAATGGCACGAGGTAACCACAGCCTACCTTGGTGTGGATGGAACTGGTGGCAGCGGTATGCGTAAAGACTTCTCGGGAGGCGTCGATGAGCGTGGATTCTTCTACCTGACCAACATCGGCTACATCGATGAGTATGGCAAACCCGGCACCAAATACACTCGCCAACCAACTGGCAACAAACCGAACATTCCGTTCGAGAAACTCGCCAAACTTGGTACTTGGGTTAAATAAGAAAAAGCAAACTAATGAGCCGCTCTCCATAGGCGGGCGGCTCACTCCTAAAACTAAATAAACTTAACCAAACACATTAAAACTATGGCAAAAATCTTACAAGAATTCAAGCAATTCGCAATGCGTGGTAACGTGATTGATATGGCAGTCGGTGTTATCATTGGTGGTGCTTTCGGTAAAATCGTTAGCTCGCTGGTTGCGGATGTTATTATGCCTCCCATCGGTCTTTTGGTAGGCAACGTAAACTTCACCGAGCTGAGCATCGTTCTCAAAAAAGCAACCGAGGATACCGCAGCCGTTACTCTCAACTATGGTAACTTCCTGCAACAAGTATTCGACTTCCTTATCATCGCTTGGGCAATCTTTATGTTCATCAAAGTTATAAACATGGCTAAGAAGAAAGAGGAGGCAAAACCCGCAACTCCTCCTGCACCTCCCGCACCCAGCAAAGAGGAGGTTCTGCTGACCGAGATTCGCGACATTCTCAAAGAGCAAAAATAATCTCCCCCGAGGAGAAAACACGAAGAGTGGCTGTCCCCCGCGGGCAGCCACTCTTTTTTGCAATTATACCGAGAATATATCCCTTATACTAAAATCTTTCGTATCTTTGCTAATCACTAGCACAAATATGCTATGAAAAAAGTCCTCGCCATAATATTAATTACAACCACACTGCTTTCGTCGTGTGGTACACAATCCAAAGTACAATACATTTCGTGCTATGACGAATATTGTCAAAGATATATCGGCAAAAGCCATAAGCAACTAATCTCGGATTTGGGTGCGCCCAACCGAGAAACCTCGGATGGAGATGGAGGAACGATTATTATTTACGAAAAGATTACCGAACATCACAATCTTTCATCCACAGGTGATTATGGTCTATATACAAGCGGCACTACCAAATCTACCGTAAGTTTCCTGCATTTGTATATTGACCGCGAAGGAGCGTGCTACAATGTAGCTACCAACCATATGCAAGTTGATTGGGTAGAAACGGCCGAGAAAGAAAAAGACCCCAAAAAGAAAAAGACTATTGCCATTGTTTTCGGCACGATGGCAGCAGTATTTGCAGTCGCTTGCGGAATCGGAGCCATTGCATACTCGCGTTAAAACATATCTTATCAACACACAAACCTCCTGTCACGAATTGTTGACGGGCATTTGCTATTGCGGATGCTACACTGCCCATTTAAGCCTCGCATATATTATAATGCGCATCACATTCTCACTCCGCGACGCAGGGCATTCGGTCCTCCAACCACCTCACATTCCGCGGAACGGCAATGCATTGCGGTCCCCAACCTCCCTACATCCGCGGGGACTTGTTACAGCAGAGTAACCATCCCCTCCCTCTACTCCACCCGACACATTATCCCCCCCCCTCTACCTCGGGTTAGTTTTACACATTCCCCAATACGTATATATTATAATAGGTATATCCACGACAAATC
>JAZLBP010000013.1:0-219545 GCA_045613745.1 Rikenellaceae bacterium
ACAGAAGTATATGCCAGGATATGAAAAGACAAAGCGTTATTTCATACGCACCAATCTCTACAAGTATCTTACTGAGAATGGTGATTTGGAACGTGCTGTCCAAAATTCAGAGAAGTTGTGCCAATTGTGTAAAGAGACTCCAGAAGACTTGAAGGCATATTCGGAGATTCACAAGGTGATTGAATTATTAAATGATTTGTAATATGGCAAAAAGACAAGTCTTTTATAGCTTTCATTATGGAAATGATTCATGGAGAGCTGGGCAAGTTCGCAATATAGGAGTTTTAGAAGGTAACTCTCCTCTATCTTCAAACAATTGGGAAGAGGTTAAGCGTAAGGGTGAGGATTCCATTAAAAAATGGATCAATGACAATATGCGTTATCGTTCTTGCGTAATTGTACTTGTCGGATCAGAAACGGCATCTAGAAAGTGGTGTAAATATGAAATTCAACATGCTTGGAAAGAAGGGAAAGGAATAGTAGCCATAAATATTCATGGACTTAAAGATTATTGGGGAGAGCAAGATGTAAAAGGAAACAATCCATTCGAACAGTTCTGTATAGACAAAACATTTAACTATATAGTTGAACATAAGAATCCCGCAGACAACAATGAAATAAATCTATCTAAGGTCTGCAAGATTTATAATCCGCCATATGTGACAAGTACGTATGTTTATGATTATATTAAGGAAAACATCTGCATATGGGTAGAAGAAGCAATTAAAATAAGAAATCAATATCCTAAATAAAAGTTATGCCGACATCAAAGGACATATTCATTAAGAAATATCTCAAATCACTTGAAAATGGTGATGCTACTTTTTTGCAGGTGCGGGATTATCAGCCCAGCCCCTAGAACGAAAATGGAACGAGGTTGTAGGAATAGAGAATGTATATAAACAATATAAATATGGCAGAGAATAAAGAGATTAAGAATGTTTTTGTGAGTCATTATCATGAGGACGAAGATAATATAAAGATATTTAAGGGGTTACTGAATGATAGTTATTGTATCAAGAATTATTCAGTGACTAGTGACAAATTTAATAATGCTAAAAATGAGGATTACATCAAATATGGATATTTAAAACCTCTTATTAATCAGTCAAGCACTCTTGTCTGTTTGATTGGACCGAATACTCATGATAGTAAATGGGTGGATTGGGAAATCAGAGAAGCAGAGAGGCTGGATAAACAGATTATTGGTGTATTTATTCAAGGAGCTAAGGACTCTGATATTCCTCCTGCATTGGAAGAATTTGCTGATGCAATTGTAGGCTGGAATACTGATAATATCGAGAAAGCCCTTGAGGGAGAGAGTATTTTTGTTAAGTCTGATGGATCGCCACGTACTTCAGTAACAAAAGGTCGTGGAGTTTGTTAAGGGAATTATGTCAAAAGCTTATTCATATATAGTTGCCAGGGATTATGGTTTTGCTCCTAATCCGTTTTACGGTGTGCTGACATTGGCAACGTGTAAACCGGGTATTAGGAAGACTGCTAGCGTCGGTGATTTAATCATTGGATGCTCAGATAAAGCTCATGGAAATAAACTAATCTATGTAGCACTGGTGTCAGAGGTGTTGACTTTTGACCAATATTGGAATGATCTTCGTTTTGCGAAGAAAAAGCCAGTCATGAATGGCAGTTTGAAGAAACTATATGGTGATAACATCTATCATCATGATGCGAATGGAAACTGGATGCAAGAGGATTCCCATCATGCGAACGATGATGGGACGATAAACGAACATAATTTGAAAAGAGATACAGGGCAAACCGACAAGGTCTTGGTCTGTAAGGAGTTTATTTATCTAGGCAAGTCTATGATGAATCTTCCGGCTGAATATAGTTCTTGTATTTATAAGGGAAGAGGATATTATCATCCTTCATACGATGAAGCAAAAAAACTTTGGGATTATCTACGGATTCAATATCCAGAAGGTGGAAAAATAGACCTGCCCAGCCAATTTGTTAATTTTAAAAGATATGATGGTGTATCATAAATATGGGACTCCAATTCCAGACAAACGCATATTGTATTACTATTTTTATTTTATGCAAGAGCGTATGAATATGTTCTGGAAAAAGTGTGAAAAAAATAGATTGTCTTTGACGGAGGATCCAATATTGAGGGATTATAAGTTTACCAATGTTTATAGAGCTTGTGATCGTGTAAGCCAATATTTAATCAGTCATGTTATCTATAGGCATATAGACCACTTTACTCCAGAAGATATGTTGTTGAGAATATTGGTTTTTAAGATATTCAATAAGATTGAAACATGGGATTATCTGGAAAAAGTGTATGGGGATATTCGTGTTGAACATTTTGATGTGGAGGAAATCTGCCGATTGTTGTCTATAAGACAGAAATCTTTGCCGATTTTTAGTAACGCTTATATGATGACAGGGAGTCACCGCCGGTATGATTGCCTGTCAAGTAAACATGCCAAATGGCTACAAATGGTGAAAGACGAATTTATAGGCGAGGGAGTGGTAGATAGAGTGTTGAATGCAGATTCTATGGAGGCTGTTTTTAATTTAATGGAAAAGTGTTCATTTGTAGGTGGATTCTTGGCTTACCAATATACCATTGATTTTAACTATTCTCCTTATGTGAATTTTGATGAGAATTCCTTTGTCAAGGCTGGAATTGGTGCTGTAAGAGGTCTTAAAAAGTGCTTCAAATCTATAGGTGATAATTATGAGGCGGCTATCAGATATACTTATGAACATTTGGATGATTTTAGAAAAGAATTCGGTTTTGATGATTTTAAGCCGTTACCAGGTAGAGAACCTCATCTGATTGACATTCAAAACTGTTTTTGTGAAACTGATAAATATCTTCGGGCTAAAATGCCGGAACTGCTTGTTGGTAATGTGAGGATAAAGCAACGCTATAAGGAAACGATGCAACCGATAGATTATGCTTTTCCACCAAAGTGGCATATAAATACTAAAATTCAATCACAATGTACACGGAAACATATACAGGAATTAACTCTTTTCTGATTGGGGCAAGCAAACTGCTTGTGGAAGAAGGTGTGAAAAGAAGAACTCGTGGTAGTGTTTGTTACGAGTTGCCTGAACCTGCATTGTTTAAGATTACCAAACCTCAGGCAAGAGAAGTGACAATTCCCGAAAGAAAGTGGTTTGGCACATTGCCTTATGCGGAGTCATTGTGGATAGCATCGGGGAGGAATGATTTGGCCTATATCACGCATTATCTTCCGAGAATGATTGATTTCTCGGATGATGGTATTTACATGCGTGGAGGATATGGCCCTCGTTTCCGGAATTATACCGGTGAATGTGATGACTATCAAATCGAGAGTATCAATGTAAGACAGCAAGAATCAGCTGACCAATTGAAATATGTGATTGAGTGTTTTAAAGTGGATATGGAGACGCGCCGTGCCATAATAAGTTTTGGTGATCCGATGAAAGATTGCTTTGATGAGAAATGGGAACTGAAAGAGTCTAAGGATATACCATGTACACGTGAATTGCATTTCATGAAGCAGTCAGGCAATAACAAACTTGATTTGATTGTTAGAATGCGTTCAAATGATTTGATATGGGGGGCAAGTGCAGTGAATATTTTCAATTATACTTTTATGCAAGAATATGTAGCTGCGATTCTAGGATTGGAAGTTGGAAACTATTATCATATAGCAGACAATTTACATTTTTATGACAGACATAAGGAAATGGTGAAGAAATTGTCGGAATTGGGAGAATGGGGGGATGAAGCTGTTCTTTATCCTATTCAATTCAAGTCGCTTGTTGAATTTGATGAGTTGATAACAAAACTATCAATAGAAGAACTTGCAATGAGAACTAAGATGCATAAATATAAGCAGACTGGTTTTGATGATCCTTTCTTCCAGCATTGGTATGAAGTGCTGTATCAGTATAATAAAGGAAAATTGTAGAATGATTTAATAATATGGAAAAATTGAATTATGGCAGAAAATGACAGAGACAATATCTTGAATGATGATGATCGTCAGTATATCGAAATGTTGCAAGGTAACATTGAAAGGATGGCGAGTAATAGTGCTAATTGTAAAACATGGATGCTGACGATTGTGTCGGCACTGATGGCGTTGCAATGTTCTATCAGTGATTTGAATGGGTGGATATTTCTAGTAGTATTACCGATATTGCTTTTTTGGTATTTGGATGTTTATTACTTGCATCTTGAACGTGGAATGAGAAATCGTCAAACAGCTTTTATGTATATGTTTAAGAATGGGCTATTGGAGGATTATAAAAAAAATCTTTTTACTTTCGAACCTTATATGATAAAGAAGAAAGATTTGACTGAAGACAAAAAATCGCAGGGACTTGTAGCAACTAATGATCGTTGGTTTACATCCTCTGTCTTTCCTTTTTATGGGATAACATTAGTAGCGGTAGCTGTTATATCGGTGATGTTGAATTGGTCGACGATTTCAGGATGGTTTTGTAATTGTGGATGTATAGAATAAGAATTAAAAAATTATGATACTTACAGAATCAAGACTCAGAGAACTGACATCGCATGCCGTTATCCTTGACGAGGCGAGAGTACAAACCAGAACTTTTTCTGAAGCAAACAGTAGACTGTCTGTTTTTCTCTCGCACAAACATAGTGACATTGAATATCTGGAGCGTATTAGATATATATTGGAATCTTTGAACGCATCTGTTTATGTGGATTGGGCTGACCCTTCTATGCAACATCCGACAGACAGAAATACAGCAAAAACTCTGAAAAGGAAAATTGAGCGATATGATAAGTTTATTTTTATTGCAACAGATGCCGCGATAGCTTCTAAATGGTGTAACTGGGAAATAGGATATGGTGATGCTCACAAGTATAGCCAAGATAAGATTGCTATATTTCCGGTAAAGCAAGATAATAGAGTATGGGGGGGGGTAATGAGTATCTTCAGCTTTATCCTTCAATAGAATATTTTGATGGAACAACTAAATATAAGAATGGTACTCCAATACCCAACGGATTTTATGTCTATTATCGTTTTAGACGGGAAATAATACCTTTGACACGTTGGGTTAGTAAATAAAAATTAACCACTGAATAAGGGTAAAATCACGGATTGATAGAGTTTGGATGTATGAATAGTTACTATCAACTGATATTTTTAGGTGATACGACTTCTGACGTTTGTTTGAAAGTAAAGGAACGATTTTTTGTTCTGTTAAATGAACGTGGACTTGATAAGTCGTTGATTGCGGTACTTGACGGGGATTTAACTTTGGCCGGGCGTGAGGCTGGAGGGTATGATTCTGCCAAGCCGACATTTGCTTTTTATTTTGGAAAGCAAGACCATGGTGATAAAGATGTTGATGCCTTGATGAAATTAATCAGGAATAGAGATGCAATATATCCCATATTCTTTTCTGTTTTTGAGCAAGAGATACCGAAGGTGCTACAGTCGATCAATGGTGTGTATTATGTGGAGGCTGAACTGGACAGTATTGTGAATGTGGCTTTTGAAGAACTTCGATTACTGCGAAAAAAACGTCGTGTGTTTATTAGCTACAAGCGTTCGGATTCTGTTGCTGTGGCCAATCAATTGTACGATGTGTTGTCTCGCCAGCAGTTTGATGTATTTCTTGATACCTATTCTATACGTGGCGCAGCCGACTTTCAAGCAGAATTGCATCATAGGATAACTGATAGTGATGTGTTGATACAGTTGAACTCTCCCGGATTTATGGATAGTAATTGGTGTCGGGAGGAGATATCTGAAGCGAATGCACGTCAGGTAGGTGTATTGCAATTGAATTGGCCTAATGTTTCGGCTGGTGCAGCGAACCAATTGTGCGTTGCTCGAAGACTGGATAATGTTGATTTTAAGTATGGGCATTGTAAGCATTGTTCTTCGAGACTTAAGAAAGTCGTTCTTGACGAGATTGCTACAAAAGTAGAGGCTTTGCGGGCGCGCAATATTGCAGCCAGAGAGGACGGTTTGACGGCAGAGTTTGCTAAGGAGGCAGAACGGCAGGGAAGAATGATTATCAAGGAACCTATTTTTCTGGTGGAGTCACGTGCGGATGGGGAAATGTGGTATTACATACCTGCTATAGGTGTTCCGCAGTCTATGGATTGTTATGAATCTTTGGAAATGTTGAAAAAATGGTTGAAAGGAGCTAAAATGCCTGATAAAGTGTTCCTTATTTATGACGATCTTCGAATTCTGCCCCGATGGATAGACCATTTGGACTGGATGAACCAATATTTGGAGGTAAAAACTATAAAGAAACAGGAGTTTATGACATGGATACAATCAACAATGTAAAGAACATATTTTTATCGGCGAGCGTACCATTGGAAGAACGTGATCCAAAGTTTTTTAAGACGGCAGATGTTATCGCAATTCGTGATGCAGTTATTGCATTGGCATCTACGGTTCTGGCAAATAAAGAATATCATTTGATATGGGGTGGACATCCATCCATTACACCATTGATAACGTTGGTGCTTGAGCGTTATGGGTTGAAAATGTCAGATAGGGTCACGTTGTATCAGTCAAAAGAGTTTGAGAAATTTTTCTTGCCAGAGAATGAAGATGTCGGTATTCGTGTGATTACGGATAAGAAGGAAAACCGAGATGCAAGTTTGTTGCTGATGCGGCAAAAAATGATTGGTGATCATAAGTATGAAGCTGCTGTGTTTATTGGTGGAATGGAAGGTGTATTGGATGAATATGCAATGTTCGAAGAGTTTCATCCAGGAGTTCCATGTTTACCTATAGCATCGACAGGAGCTGCTGCGTTGATGTTGTTTGAGGAGCATTCTGGGAATTTTGATAAACGCTTACTGACGGAGTTGAGCTATACTTCGTTGCTTAAAGAGTTGTTGGGTGTGTAGATATAAGAATTGTTTATAGTAAAGATTGAATGGAAAATGGAACCAAAGGAATTACTAACTAAAAGGAAAATCGAAAAACTGGCAACCGAGTATGGATTTAGAAGTGATATGATTGAGGACGGACAGCTTGATAATAAGAAATTTGAGGTGTTTGTTTCTCATTCAAGTCGTGATGTGGAGTTTATTAGGAAAGTTGTATTTTTTCTTAAGAAAGATAAAGGCGTGAATGGTGTTTATGTAGATTGGCAGGATCCGAGCATGAGGCATGAAACTAACGCGCAAACGGCGGAAAATTTGAAGGAAAGAATCAAGAATGTTCGAAAAGTTATTTACGTAGTAACATCTGAATCTCTTAAATCTGTTTGGTGTAGTTGGGAGATAGGTTATGCAGATTGTTCTAAAGGTGTTGATGATGTTGCAATCTTGGCAATTAAGCCCAATAATGGACGTTGGAAAAATCAGGAATATCTTCAGCAATATCCATGGATTTCGTATGATTTGGAGGAACGTCATTTTATGGTGACTAGACTAGACGGGAATAGAAGCACATTGTATGATTGGTTAAGAAAGAATTAGGACAGAAATAAGATTAATTGTTAACGAAAAAATATTCACAATTATGTGCAAATGAGGAATACGTGATTTATAAATCGGCACTATACATAGTTCTGTGAAAAAAAGGACATGATATTCGTAATGAGTCTAGTATTTCAAAAATCATAGAGGTAAAACTGATTTATCGGATGTAATTGTAGGTAAATCCACTATCGCTATGGGCGAGAATGTAATTTAAACTGTGTAGCAAAGAAATATTATTAACTTTGCTAACACAGTTTTTTTATGAGCGAATTTGATTTTGAAAGTATCAAGGACAAGGCTATTGAACAGCAGAAAGCTGGAAGTCTTTATTGGGTAAGGATGGTGCATTTGTACCCTTGCTCGAAAGTATTTTGAATGCAGCATTGGAAGGTGAAATGGATGCCCGCCTAACGGAAGACGAACGTCTGAGTATAATCGCCGCAACGGCAAAATGCAAACAAGTCCAGACACCTATGGGCGAAGTGACTGTTTCAATTCCTCGTGATCGCAATTTCACCTTCGATCCTCAATTTATCAAAAAACGTGAGACGATTCTTGCAGAAGGTGTTGCAGACCGTATTATCGGTTTGTACGCCATGGGCAATAGTACCCGTGAGATCAGTGGTTGGATGGAAGAGAATCTTGGGAATCGTGTGTCAGCCGATACCATCAGTTCTATAACGGACCGTGTCTTACCTGAAATAAAAGCCTAGAAATCATGTTCCCCTGACTCTGTTTACCCTATTGTATGGATGGACGCCATTCATTATAAGGTAACCGACGAACGTGGCTATGCTGTTACTCGTGCCATTTACAATGTGTTGGGTGTTGATTCTGAAGGACATAAGGACCTGCTTGGTATGTATATATCCAAGGATGAAGGAGCAAACTTCTGGTTAAGTGTATTAACAGATTTACAGAACCGTGGAGTACAGGATATCCTTATAGCTTGAGTTGATGGACTCAAAGGCTTTCCGGATGCTATACGTAGCGTATATCCAGATACGATTGTCCAGCTTTGCATCGTACATCAGATCCGTAACCCCATCAAATATGTAGGAAGTAAGCATCATAAGGGATTCATGTAGGATTTGAAACTTGTCTATCAGGCTGTCGGTAAGGATGCTGCCGAAACAGAACTTCTGAACTTGGATTCCAAGTGGGGAGAACAGTACCCCATTGTCATGTAAAATGATAAAAGTGACCCGCCAGCAGTTCTTATGGGATGCTGACGGGTTTTGTTTACTTCAATTTCACCAAGGCTTTCCTTGCTTTTTGAGGAGAAAGTCGAACATAGATTTGAGTACTACTCACTTGTTTATGCCCCAACAAAGTTGCAATAGTGTATATATCTACGCCATTATCTAGCAGTCTCATTGCAAAAGTGTCGCGAAATCGATGAAAAGTGATGTGCTTGCTGATACCTGCTGTTTTTATGAGCATGGGAACGTATTTGTTTAAAGCATGCTCTGTAAGCCCATTGAAAACCACACCCTCTTTTAATGGTTTCCCCAATAGTTTAACAGCCGACTCTGATAAAGGCAATCTAACCTTATTCTGTGTTTTATGAATAATTAGCGTCATATATGCATTCTTTTTTGATCGTAAGTGAAGATTACGCCAATCAAGAGCAAGGACATCGCTTCTTCTAAGACCAGTATATATTGCAAATAGAGAAGCTTGTTTGACTTCCGGAAATATATCAAATTTCACTTTCTCCAATCTTTTAATTTCTGATTCTGTCAGATACTCTTTAGAGTCACCGTGCTTCCATGTAATCGTTTTTACATTTGCAGCCACGTTTGTTGGCAGAATCCCATCTTTGTAAGCAAGCGAAACAATATTCAGGAATGCACTGAAGTATGCCGCAGCAGTATTTCTTGCAAGTTTTTTTTGATGATGTAGGCATTTGTGTCGAAGTAGATAATTTTTGAATCCTTCACAATAACTGGGGACAATATCCTTAAATTGACACTTGTTGTTGCTGTATTTCCTGAAATGCCTCAGACTGCACTCAAATTTGATTCCGTAATACTTGCAGTTGTTATGAAAATACTCAATAAAATCACCCGAGAGTTTGTCTTTCGATAGAGCGATATAATCTTTTTGTACAAGAGTAATATACCTTTCGCATCGAATAGTTTCGGCTATTTCATTAATCATTCTATTATGCTTTTCTTGAATCTCGTTAGCCGGATTAACATATAATTCCAGATTAAGATTCTCATATCTGACACATTCGCCATTAGGTGCGACATAAGGAGGCATAAATTCTAAGTATAAAGACAACATTGCTCCCTTATTCTTTTTTCTTTCACGTAATTTTACTCTATAGCTCATTGTGGTAATTTATTTGATTGTCTTTTATAATCCTTAATACATCTTTCTGTAAGAATTGCATGATTCCGCTATGAAATCGTGTTCTGACTTCACGTTTGGCTACGCAGGAATATAGATTTGCTTTTGGAATGTGTAGGTAATTTTCTATCTCATCAATGTCAATCCACTCTTTAAAATATATTGATTCTTTCTTCCAGCCCTCTTCTACATCATATCTATCAAAACGTCTGAGTGAACCGATGAAGAATGTATGAATATTGTACCTTGAGACAAATATTAGTGACCACGAGCGGCTTCTTCCCATATACTTCATCATCCCTTTAAGTGAATAGGAGGGAGGACCGAATGGAGAAGCCGGCAATACATCAAAATGCGAATACCACATAAGAAATCTTCGCCATTCGATTTGAAGACTTTTGCTGTATATTTGTTTTGATAGTGGGTCTTTGTCAGTGGATAATAATTTCATGCTATGGATCTGTGCATAGATGAAACGTTTACTGAAACCAGACAACTCACTTGCTTGGGAAATTGAAAGAATATTACCTGTGATAATCTCTTTCCATTCATTACCCAAGGTATCCCATTCTCTTGGATAATGATTAAAAAACTTTGTATTCATTATATATATGAGCCACATTAGAGCGGCACAATAATATATAACTCACCCTATTGACTATTCTCTATTTGATGGGAATAGAAGGTGTATTTAACAAGAAACTTACAAATTGCAACTAAATATTGAATGCGAAAAATTTGAATTTTCTGTCAAATATATGCTTCGTAGTAAAATCGCTTTTAGGTACAAATGTTAAACACTTCATACAAAGCATTTTAACCTAATTCAAAATTGTCACATGGGTGCCCAAGGGACAAAAAGGGACAAAAAACTGCGTCCCTCGAGTGTCTGGGGCACAAACGAGGGACAAAATTGTATCTCATAATAGAAAAGAAACGAGTAATAAACCACCATGAAATGCAAATATCACTATGGTGAATATATGTACATATTGAAGGATTTCATGTTTGTAGATAGAGATTGTAAGCGATTTGCAGTAAAATAGGGCTTTATTACATTATAAATCTGTGCACAGTCCCTAAATTTCGTCGCATATACGTATCGTAATTGTAAAAATTATCGAATTTCGGACGGTAAATATGTAAAAAGCCCGAATTTTTCGTTAAAATTCAGGCTTTACATTTTCCAGGATGGAAAATTTATTGTATATCTTCAATTTTTAGATTTAATTTTGCAATACTCTGAAATACAACAATTTACAATCTCATTACAAATCGAAAAATTGCTGATTTTTACACGTGAAAATACAGCTTAAAACATTGTGTATCAATGCGTTACAATCGTTATTTGCCGATGCAGAAGTTGGCAAAGATATTGCCGAGGGTTTCATCGGTGGTGATTTCGCCGGTGATTTCGCCGAGGTGGAACAGCACTTCGCGGACATCCTCGCTAAGCATATCCGAGGGTACATTCATATCGAGGCCTTTCAGGCAAGCCTCGACACCCGACAGCGCCGCGCTGAGCGATGAGTAGTGGCGCATATTAGACACGACTGTCGCGCCGCACTCCAAGCCCGAAGTATCGACAACCTCGCGCAACACAGCACGCAAAGCATCCACTCCCGTGCCCTGTTTGGCCGAAATAACGACAGTTCGGTCACCAGTCCTACCCGACTCCACTCCACAGCGGTCGGCCTTATTAAACACCCTGATAACGGGCGCATCGCACTCCAAAGGCTCGCACTCGTCACCCGCAACCGACAGATGCAACACCACGTCGGCACGTTCGATGGCGCCGTGCGTACGGTCTATACCCATCTGCTCCAATCGGTCGTCGGTGGCACGAATACCCGCGGTATCCATAAAGCGGAAGCGCACGCCGTCGATGGTGCAGCTCTCTTCAATCACATCGCGCGTTGTACCCGCCACATCCGACACCATTGCGCGGTCGTCGTTGAGCAGTCGGTTGAGCAGCGTACTTTTACCGACATTGGGCGCGCCCACAATAGCCACAGCAACGCCATTTTTGATGGCATTTCCGAGGCGGAACGACTCGGCGAGGGTTGATATGCGGTTTTGGATTTTTTGAAGCAACGAGCGCATCACACTGCGGTCGGCAAACTCCACATCCTCCTCCGAGAAGTCGAGTTCCAGTTCCAGCAGCGAGGTTATATTGAGCAGTTCGGCGCGGAGTTCGGCCAAGTCGCGCGAGAATCCGCCCCTCATCTGGTTCATAGCTATTCGGTGGTCGGCAGCCGACGCCGAGGCAATCATATCGGCTACGGCTTCGGCCTGCGAGAGGTCCATCTTGCCATTGACAAAGGCGCGTTGGGTAAACTCGCCCGCGGTGGCTGCACGCGCACCCGCATCAATGAGCAGTGCCACCATACGACCCACGATATAGCCCGAAGCGTGGCACGAGATTTCGACCGCGTTTTCGCCCGTATAGGAGCGGGGGGCGCGGAACACCGACACCAACACATCGTCCAACACATTTGCACCGTCCATAATGCGGCCATACAGAATGGTATAGCCCTCGGCGTCGGCCACACGGCCTCGGCTCGAACGGAACACTTTGTCGGTTACTTCGAAGGCCGCTTCGCCGCTTACGCGGATAACGGCTATGGCTCCACCCTGCCCTGTTGCAGGTGCCACTATGGTATCGGTTCGTCGCATTAGTACGATTTTTGGATTACAAGATTTTGTCCTACGCGGATGGTGGTACTACGCAAGTGGTTCCAAGCCATAATCTGCTTGACAGTCACGCGATATTTGCCTGCGATTCCGCCGAGAGTTTCGCCACTTTTGACCTTGTGGGTAATGCTTTGCGGCTCCTCGAAAAACTTGGGATTTATGCTTGCGGGCTTGAGATACTTGGCCATATAGACGGTATCCTTGCCGTAAATTGTGTCGGCTTTGGCTATGAATCGTGTTACCTGGTTTTGGGGCAGCACAAGACTATATTGCTTGTTGAGCGCAGGGATAATATCCATTCGGTACTGCGGATTGAGCATACGCAGGGTTTCGATGGGTAGGTCGATGGTCGAGGACACCTGCGACAGGTGCATCGGACGGCTCACGATAATGGTATCGGTGGCCAGCGGAATGGGATTCTCGGTCATCCTGATACCGTGCAGGTCGTGATAGGTGTAGGCATAGGTAGCAGCAATGAACGAGGGCACATAACCACGAGTTTCGCGCGGCAGGAAGGGATAGATATCCCAAAACGTTTTGGCCTTGGGACCCGCATAGCGGAACGCCTTGTTGACATTACCGGGACCGCAGTTGTAGGCCGCCAACGCAAGGCTCCAATCGCCATAAATATTGTAGAGATCTTTGAGGTAGCGAAGTGCTGCATCGGTCGAGGCAATGGGGTCGCATCGTTGGTCGATGAACGATGTGATTTCCAACCCGTAGCGCTTGCCGGTAGCGTACATAAACTGCCAGATACCCATAGCACCCACACGCGAACGAGCCGAGGGATTGAGTGCCGACTCAATGACGGGCAACATACGCAACTCCAACGGCATAGAGTCGCGCAGCAGACGTTCCTCGAAAATCGGGAAGTAATAGACACTGCGACCCAGCACCGCGCTAACGGTCTGTTTGCGAGTGGTGGTATAGGCCACAAGATAGCGCTTAACGATGGGGTTATACGACAGGTCGATAGCCGACATAATGCCATTCAGTCGGGCAAACCACACCGAGTCTGGGATATCGGTTTTGACTTCCGCAGTGGAGTCTATATCAAGGAGTTCGCGGCGGTAGAATTCAAACTCGCCCGCGGGATTTTTGGTATAGAGTTGGTGTAGCAGCGAGTCGAAAATCTCGGCGCGTCGCAAATCCTCCTCGGTGTAGAGTGAGTCGGCTGCGAGGCTGTCTGCCACGATGGTATGTTCCGAAGCGAGGGCGGTGCTATCGGCCGCAATAGTGGCAACCGAAATCGAATCAACAGCCGCCATAGCCGCCAATGGTACAATCAGCGAGAGTAATTTCATATATAGTGTCTAAAATGTCAGGTTGAAGTTCAGACCAAGAGATGCGGTCTGTCCTCGCATTTGGGTTGTGGAGTACATCAGCGAGGGTGTCAGTTGCATCGACAAGTCGTCGCTAATGTCATAGGTTTTCATATGGGCGCTTGCGTGGGCATCCACAATCTGTACCGCATAGAACGCCGCAGTGAGGATGATACACAAGTCACGGTTACGGCGATAGGAGTTTCGATAAGTCTTGATTTGGTCGGTATTGAAATAGGGGAACTCGTCGGCACTTGTGACCTGCCCCTTGTTCTCCATACGCAGTTCGTAGGCACGTTGGAAACGTTGCAAACCACGGTTATTGAAGTCTATACAGTACACCAGCGCACCAAAACCACCAAGCACAATGGGCAGTTTCCACGCCTGATTGTTGTAGATTTGACCTGCACCCGGACACACCATAGCCAGAGTGGTCGCCTTGGTCACATCCGACACACCTTTCTGCGGGCTGTTAAGCACACCATCCACAAGGAAATAGACATACGTTGCCGCCGTAGCACCATATAGTAGCGTCATATTGGTCTTGTACTTATTCATCTGCAACTGAATGGCATCCAACGTCTCGCTACGACCCACACCATTGACTTTGAGGTAGTCGTCGTAGCGTTTCTTGTAGATGTTGTGGATATTGGTCTGCGCAATACCGAAGCCCATTCCCAGACCTACGGTCGAGTAGAGAATCGGCAGTTTCCAATACTGCTCGTTGTAGATTTGCGAGAAACCGGGTACGGGAATCGAGATGGCCGCCACCTTGCCGATAGTAATACTATCGCGGAACAACTTGCTATAACGCGGTTGCAGACTTCGCTCATATCGTTTGATTTGGCGGGCGTTCATACCCAGTGTTGCCGAGTCAACGGGAATCAACTTGGGCAACAGCGTGTCGGCACCCGCGATGTAGAGGTCCAAAAAGCGGTTTTCGCTCATCAGATACTTTGCAGCGCCTGACGCAATCGGGGCGTTCTTGTTTTCGACAAGTCGGTAACCCAAAGAGTCTTGCGCCGTAGGCGTAGCGATGGTGTCGATGCTCACGGGAATGGTGTCGTACACCACAGTAAGCATTGTGTCGATGACACTCAAATCAAACTTCTTGTCGTCGGCGCGCAACGAGTCGAGCACCGTCACAAAGCGTTTGAGCGAGTCGAGAGTCATCTGCGTAAGGTCAACGTTCGCCTTGTTATCGACGCTTCGTTCGGCCATACCGTTTTTGATGATGACACGTTGGAATCCTGTCGGGGTGATGGTCTGCGCCTTCACTCCGAGCAACGATGCCACACACATCACCGCCACACATATCGCTATTTTGAGCCCTCGTGCCACTATGCTCCGCCAAGTTTATTGATAAATCGCTCGACGTCTTGTTCGCCAGCGAATTCGATTACGATTTTACCTTTACCGCTCTTGGTTGTTTTGATGCTGATATTCTCCGAGAAGTAGCGCTCCAACAACTCCACAAGGCGTCCATAGCTCTCGGGATACTCCTCCTCTTCGACACTTGCAGCACTGCGCGCGTTGGCCAATTTGGCAGCATAATCTTCGAGTTGACGCACCGAAAGATTCTTTTTGAGGCACTTTTTGAGCAGGGGCAACTGACGCATCTCGTCGGCCGAGGCGATAACCTTGGCGTGACCCATCGAAATCAGTTCCTCGCGCACAGCAAGTTGCACCTCGGGGGGCAGGTTCAGCAGACGCAGATAGTTGGCTACGGTCGAACGTTTTTTACCCACGCGCTCCGAGAGTTTGTCTTGGGTCAGCTCGCACTCCTCCATCAGTCGTTTGAGCGACAGAGCAACCTCCATTGCGTTGAGGTCTTGGCGCTGAATATTCTCGACCAGAGCCATCTCGTGAAGATTTTGATCACTCACCTCGCGCACAAATACAGGGACGGTCTCCAATCCCGCTGCGCAGGCTGCACGCCAGCGACGTTCGCCACTGATAATGATAAACTTATCACCCTCGGGCTTAACGGTGATGGGTTGAATGATGCCCACCGCACGAATCGAGTCGGCCAGCTCGTCCAGAGCCGTCTGATCAAACACTGTGCGGGGTTGTGTGGGGTTGGGGATAATGCGCTCCACTGCCACCATTTCGCCAATGGTTTTTGTAGGCTCACCACCCACGCTGTTCAACGCCAAAATCGCGTCGAGTCCTCGTCCTAAACCTTTTGCCATATTTTGTTCTACTTTTTGCGGTTTCTCTTCAAAAATTCCTTTGCCAAATTCATATAGGTCACACTGCCGGTTGCCGAAGCGTCGTACAGGATGACGGGTTTGCCGTGGCTGGGTGCTTCACTCAAACGAATATTTCGGCCGATAATTGTGTCGAACACCATATCGCCAAAGTGACGTTTCACCTCCTCAACCACTTGATTAGCCATACGACTGCGGCTGTACATAGTCATCACAAAGCCCTCGATGCCCAGCGAAGTATTGAATCGCGACTGGGTAATGCGAATCGAGTTGAGCAGTTTACTGAGTCCCTCCAAGGCAAAGTACTCGCACTGCACGGGAATGAGCACGCTGTCGGCGGCCACCAACACATTGGCGGTCATAAAGCCGAGCGACGGCGAGCAGTCCACAAAGATATAATCAAATTTCTCCTTGACGGGGTCAAGCAGGTTTTTGATTATTCGGTGGGCGTCAGGCATACTCGGCATCTCTACATCGGCAGCCACAAGGTCGATACTCGACGGTATGAGCCACAGTTTTTTGATGTCGGCGCTCTGTTTCATCACCTCCTCGGCAGTTTTGCGGCCTGTGATGCAGTCGTATATATTGTCGCCCGACACATCGAAACCGAGTCCCGATGTAGCATTGGCTTGGGGGTCTGCGTCCACGAGCAGCACCTTTTTACCGAGCAGTGCCACATTGGCAGCCAAGTTCATTGCGGTGGTGGTTTTTCCCACTCCGCCCTTCTGATTTGCGAGTGCAATTATCTTTCCCATAAGCAGTTAGTTACCCTATCGGAAGGTTTTGCACCCTCCGACAATTCCACAAATGTAGTCAATTTCCGCGAATTTTCATAAAGTGTCCGAAAAATTGCGTATATTTGGCGCCGAATTTATATATATAAATAGTAAAACCATACGATATATGTCCTTAAACCGTCCCGACATCTTCAAGCGACGCAACGCTTTCCCCACCATAGCCGACGTGGTTATGCTGGTGGTGATGTTCTTTGTCGGCTCGTTCACACTCGGTCTTGTGATTAAATCGGCGTGGACCAGTCTGTCGGCGGGACTCGACGACGCAACCTACACACGAATGGTGCGTTACGGGTCGAGTATGTTCGGAGCGCTGATTGCTATGCTCTTCTACCGCTACGCCCGAGGTGTGCGTGGAGGCGTTCTGCGCTACCAACTCAAATGGTTCAACGGATGGCTGATTCTGGTGGGACTTATCGGCATTGCAGCCATAGGCATTGTCGAGGAGCCGCTGTGGCCGCTGTTTCCCGAGTGGAATATGGAGCAAGCCATAGGCGTCGGAACCTGGGCCATCATCAACTCGGTTGTGTTGGCTCCCATATTGGAGGAGATTATCTTCCGCGGTGTGATACTCGAAACGGTGCGCAGCCGCTGGGGTAAGATGTGGGGCGTGGTAGTGTCGTCGCTGCTGTTTGGCGCGGTACACGGTATTCCCCAACAAACCATCAACGCCTGTCTGGTGGGAGCACTCCTGGGCGGAGTCTATATCGCCACCGACTCGCTGCTGGCCGTAATCATCCTGCACGCCATCAATAATGCCATCTCCTACATCCTGATGACAACCCTGCAAACAGAGGTGATAACCCTGCGCAGTTTGATTGATTCGGACGTAGCTTATTGGAGCACCTATGCCGTAAGTTGTGTGGTTGCGCTCTTCTGCACAAGCATAATCGTCACCGCAGCTCGCGAGCGTAAACGACCGCGCAATAAACCCACAACCACAATCGTTGAGTAACAACCCTACTATTGAACACACACAAATGAGAACTAACATAATTCGCACCTGCCTTGTTGTGGCAACAGCCACACTGCTCACCACCGGTTGTAAACGCCTTGGCAATCCCTTTGAGATTGACACGGTGATTGCCCGAGTTGGCAAAACCGTACTCTATGAGCGCGACCTTGCGGGTATCGTTCCCGAAGGCATTTCGAGTGACGACAGCCTCAAGCTGGTGGAATCGCACGTCGAAAACTGGGTACGCAAGGAGCTCAAACGCCACGAGGCTAACCGCGTGTGCGAGGCTAATGCCGAGGACATCGAGCAACTTGTCAACGAGTATCGCAACACCCTGCTCACTCGCCGACTCGAACAATACTATGTGGACAGCAACGCGGGCGACTCGCTGTTTGGCGAGAAGGACCTGCTGCGCTACTACGACGAGCACAAGGGCGACTTCAAGCTCAAAGGCGACATCGTTAAAGGACGCATCGTGGCAATGCCCAAGACCTTCCGCCAGAAAAGCAAAATCAAAGAACTCATCAAAGCCAAAAGCGAGGACAAACTCAACGACCTTGCGGCTCTGTGCGAGAAGAACAACCTGGAGTACACATCACTCACCGAGTGGACCGACTACTCGTCATTCTTGTCACTGCTACCCACCAAGCGTAACGAGTCGTATCGCCAATTCCTGCGCGAGGATGTGGTCGAGAGTATGACCGACGGCCCCGTAACCTACTACTTTGTCATCACCGAGTTGAAGACTGCGGGTAGTGTTTCGCCCTACGAGACTGTCAAGGATGTCATCCGCTGGGCTGTGGACAAGCAACGCCGCGCCGAGATTGTACGTCAATGCGACGACAGCCTCTACCAACGCGCACTCCGCGAAGAATTTGTAGAAATCAACATCAATAAAGAGTAACAACATATATGAACAAATCGAGATACATCAGCGCCTTTCTGACCCTGTTTGCCGTGTGCGGAATCAGCACTTCGGCCGTAGCGCAATCATTCACTGCCGACAAGGTTGTTGCCGTTGTGGGCAACTCGGCCATCCTCTATTCGGATGTGGTTAAGCAGGCCGACGAAATCATCCTCGAACGCCGCGAGATGAACTACACCCCCGACCGCAGTGCCGAGAACGAAGCACTCGAAGCCCTGTTGCTCCAAAAGTTGCTCTTCAACCAAGCACAAATCGACTCGGTGGACATCAGCTATGCACAAGGTCAAATCCGCACGTATGCCGAGGAGATGGTGAACGAGCTTATTACGCAAGCAGGCTCGCTCCAAAAATTCGAGGCACAGGAGGGTCGCCCCGCATTCGAAATCAAGGACGAGATTATCAACCGCCTCGAAGAGTATCAATATGCCCAAGATATGATGGCAACCGTCACACGCGACATCAAGGTTACTCCGGGCGAGGTTGAGCGCCACTTCCGCCGCCTCACCAAAGATGAGCTGCCCATCATCCCCGAGCAGTATGTCTATGCTCAAATCACACGCTTCCCCAAATCGTCGGAGAGCGCCAAACAACGTACCAAGGAGCGTCTGTTGGAGATTCGCGAGCGCATCCTCAACGGCGCACGTTTCGACATGATGGCCCGTATGTACTCGGTTGACCCCGGTTCGGCACTCAAAGGTGGCGAGCTGCCCCCGATGGCCAAAAACCAATTCGACCCCGCTTTCGGCGAGGCTTTGGCCAAATTGCGTCCCGGACAGATTTCGGGTATCGTGGAATCGACCTATGGTCTGCACATCATCCAACTGATTCGTATGGAGAGCGAAAACTATGTAGCCCGCCACATTCTGCTCAAACCCATCTTCTCGGACGATGAGTTACAGGAGACCCTGACCACCCTCGACAGCATTGCCGACATTATCCGTCGTGGTGAGATGACCTTTGCCGAGGCCGCTTTGCGCTTTTCGGACGATGCAGGCTCGCGTCTGAACGGAGGTCTTGTGACCAACATCGACGCTATGAAGATGAACCAGATTGCCAACCCCGAGGCAGCAACCACCAAGTTCTACAAGGATCAAGTGGCACCCGCCGACTACAAGGAGCTGGCCAAACTGAAAATTGGCGAAATCAGCCCCGCCATCCTGTCATACAACGCCAAGGGCGACCAAATGGGCAAAATCCTCTCGCCCGTCGAGATTATCCCCTCGCACCGTGCCGATATGAGCACCGACTACCTGACATTAGAGCAGATGGCTTTGGAGGAGAAGAAAATGAACTACTTCGACGAGTGGCTGGACAAGAAGATTCAGTCGATGTACATCCGCATCGATTCTTCGTTCGACACCTCGCAGTTTGAGCGTCAGGCGTGGGCTCGCAAACAAAAATAACCCCACTCCCCACGTAGCATTAAACCCCAACTTGCCAATCAAGCAAACTTACGATGAAAAAATTGCTCACCATATTTGGACTGCTGGCTGTGTTGCTGTGCGGATATGCCCTGGCACAAAAGCCGACTACGCAAGCAGACGCAGGCCAAAAGAAACTTGTCGACATCAAGGGCGACATTATGTACCCCATCAAGGTTGCCGACTCGTCGGCTCTGTGTATTGTGGGTAACGTGGCCTTCTACCACAACGGTACGGTCATCACCTGCGACAGCGCAGTCCGCTACTCAGACAACTATATGGAGTGCCACAAGAACGTGTTGCTGAACAAGGACAGCACCTATGCCTATGGCGACCGCGCCGACTACAACGGACTCAAAAACGAGGCGCAAATCTACTCGTCGCTTATCAAGGTGCGCAACGGCAACGCCCTGCTCTACACCAACAACTTCAAGTTCAACACCAAGGACAACGTAGGTCAATATTGGGGTATGGGCGTGGTGTTCGACGGCGACAACACCATCGAGTCGTATCGCGGCTACTTCTACACCGAGCTAAACCTTATGGTGTGCGTCGAGAAGGTGCAACTCAAAAACTCGGACTATCAAATGAAGGCCGACTCGCTGACCTACAACACCGAAACCGACGAGGCACGCTTCTACACCCGTAGCTACATTTGGAACACAAAGGAAGAAATCCTGACCGCCAACCAAGGCGTCTATAACAACCAGACAAAGGTCTATTCGTTTATCGACAAGGCCTACATTATGACCGACACCCGCGAGTTGTGGGCCGACACTCTCGACTATTATGGCGAGAGCGAGAACGTGGATATGTTCGGTAACATCCAGATTTTGGACGAGGAGCACTCCACAATGGGATTCGGTGACTTGGGTCGCTACTGGAACGAGCGCGGACAGACTCTGCTCACCCGCCGTCCGTCGATCTTCACCTTCGACAAGCAGATGGGTGACACCACCTTTATGTGCGCCGACACGATGTTCTTGTATGTGTACTATCCGTCGGATTTCCGCGACTCTACCGCCACAGCTCCCGCACCTGCGTTGCCTCCCGTTGACCTACAAGCCCACCTGCGCTGGATCGACTCGTTGGAGGAGGCTCGCCGCCAATTCCTTGCAGACTCGCTGATTGTGATTGTCAAGGAGTACAAAGCCCGTATGGACAGTATGCGACTTGCGGCCGACAGCATCGAGTTGTGGGCTAACCCCGAAGAACTTGCCAAGGTGCAGGCTCAAAAGGCCAAAAAGGACTCTATCCACGCGGCCGAGCGAGCACTGCTTGATAGCATCAACAACCTTAGCGACAAGGCTAAACGCCAATACGCAATCCAATACGTCAAGGCACAAAAGGCAGCCGAGAAGGCCGCACAAAAGGAGCGCCTTGCAGCCGAGAAAGCCGCCTACAAAGCAAAATTGGAGGCCGACCGCATCAAACTCAAACGTTTGGATTCGCTCGACAAGGTGAAACGTGCCCGCGAGGACTCTATCTACAAGGCCAAGGAGCGCATCGCCGACTCCATCTACAAGGCCGAAGAGGCAGCCCGCAAAGCTGCCGACAAGGCTCGCCGCTTGGAGAACAAGGCACTTGCCGCCGCCAAGAAGAATATGGACGCAATGCGTGAAGTACTGGCCGATTCGACCGCAGTAAGCGCCGACTCGACCATTATGGCCACAGATTCGGTAACAGTAGATTCGATGGCTGTGGATTCGTTAGTTATGGATTCGATTGTAGTCGACTCGGCAAAGGTTGCTCCCGTTAACCCCGAGCGCATTGTCGAAGCCACAACCAAGATTATGGAAACTCCTCCCACCGCGCCCGACTCGTCGGCTCTCGCACCGCAAGAGGAACCCCAACCCCAAATGCCCGGCGACGAAACTATCGAAGGTCCCGCTTCCGACAGCACAGCGCAACCCATCGACAGCACACAGATTGAGGCTCCCAAGCCGCAACATATCACTCCCCCCGAGGCGCTCTACATCCGCCGACTGATCGACAGTCTGCGTACCAAAGCGGACTCGGTAAGCGAGGTTGAGACTTATGCTCGCAAAACTCTGCCGCCTGTGGTAATCCCCATCGACAGCGCCGAGCTGATTCGCCAAGACTCAATCCACCGAGCAGACTCCGTTCATAGGGTCGATTCGCTCCGTGTGTTCAACCCCAAAGCCTACAAGACCATTCTGAAACGTCAGAAGGAGCGTCTTAAAGCGCGCCAAAAAGCCGAGCGCGACTCAATTCGCAACGAGAAGGCACGCATCCGCGAGGAGCGCTACATTGCCAAACTCCAAAAGAGAGGCATTTGGACCGAGCCCGATTCGGTTGTGGTTGATTCGCTGGATTCGCTCGTAGTAGCACCCGCCGACAGTGTTGTGGTTGCTATCGACACCGCTCAGACTGCACCCAAAGTCGATACCATCGAACGTGTAATCCGCGGTTTCCACAACGTGCGCCTCTACAAGAGCAACGTGCAGGCTGTGGCCGACTCAATGGCAGCATTCTCCAAGGACTCGACCATCGTGATGTACGACTCGCCCGTTATGTGGAACGGCCTCAACCAAATCACCTCGACCAAGACCACCTTCTACACCAATGGCGAGGCCATCGACCGAGGTTACTTCGAGGGTGACCCCATTATGGCGTCGCAGGTTGACGAGGGCCACTTCAATCAGGTTGCAGGCAAGACTATGACCGCCTTCTTCCGCAACAACAACGTCTATCGTAACGACGTCAACAGCAACGCACAGGCGCTCTACTGGATGCAGGAGGAGGGTTCGCCCGACATCGTCGCCTTTACTACGCTGATTGCGGCCGACATTACCTTCCTGCTGGCCGACCAGATGATAACACACATCAACGGCTACATCAACAGCGAGTGGACTATCTATCCGCCCGAGATGATTCCTGCCGAGGTTACTACCGTATTGGAGTGGTTTAAGTGGCAACCCGATCGCAAACCTTCGCGCAACGATGTTTTCGACCGCGTGATGCGTCCCTCGGAGCGCAAGCACTACGAGTCACTAGAAAAACCCCGTTTCCCCATCTCGCGCCGCATCAACAGCAAACGCGAACACTTGCAGAAGTACTACAACTGGGTTGACCGCAACGACGTGCTGACCGACCAAAACCTCGAATGGGTAAATGCCGTCAAACGCGAATACGGCCACGAATAGCATTAACAATAGGCATCAAAACTTAAAATACGTAGAATATGAAACGAGTTCTATGCGCACTTACAATATTTTGGGCAGCAACAATGGTTTGCACATCTTGCGAGCCATTTGAAGTGGACATTCCCGACGACGACACCGAGCAAACTCCCGGACAGGGCGATGACGGAGAAACCGACCAACCCGACGAGGGCGAGGGTAATGAGCCTGGCGACCAACCTAATGACCAACCTGACAACAATCAGGGCGAAGGTAACGACCAGCCTAACACTGGCGAAGGTGACAATGATGGTAGCGAAGATGATGACATTGGCGGTAGCGGTGGCGAAAGTGAGGGAGACAAAACCGATGACAATGAAGGCGACGGCAATACTAACGACAATACAAATGGTGATAATAACGGCGATGACAATACCAGCGACGACAACACCAATGACAATGACAGCGGCGAGAACAATGGCGACAGCGGAAACGACGACAGTGGCAATCAACCCGGCAATGAAGAGCCCAAGCCTGATGATGATCCCAACAAGGATGATGACACGCCCGAGGAGCAAAATCCTCAACTGCCCGAATATGGCGAATGGGATGATTGGGTGCCTGTGGGAAATAAGGTCAGCCAACCTACCATCGTAAAAGCACGCAGAGGTGTTCGCACCACATCAACAGCAAGCAACAAGTAACAAACATACTATATAATATATAAAGACGACACGGCAGAGTTTTCTGCCGTGTTTCTTTTTGCGCACTACACACAAAAAAAACTGTGGTTGGACTTTTGTCCAACCACAGCAATATTTACATATCAGCCTACTACTTTACGCCGCCACCAAGTGCGTGATACAAGTGAACAATACCTTGAATCTCGGCATACTTGTCCGAAATCTCGGTCAGCTCGGCTTGCAGAAGGTTTTGCTGGGCGGTGAGCACCTCGAGGTAGTTGGTCAGACCGTGTTTCATCAGCAAGCGGGTGTTCCACACCGCGGCACGCAGGTGCACAATCTGTTTCTTGTCAATTTCCAAGCGCTCCTTGGCGGTCTGCCACTGAATAAGCGCATTATTCACCTCGGTACCTGCGTCAAGCAGACTTTGACGGAACTGCAACAGAGCTTGCTCCTGACGTGCTTGTGCGGTTTTGAGGCGAGCCTTGTTTTGGCCTTTGGTAAACACTGGTTGCACCAGTCCTCCAACGGCGCTCAACAACCAGCCTCCGGGGTTGGTGATAGCAACTCCCGACGAAGTCCAGCCCGCAGTACCGCCAAGAGTAACCTTGGGATAGAACTCTGCGCGTGCGGCATTGGTGTTATAGAAGGCTTGTGCGAGGTTCATCTCGGCCTGGCGAACATCGGGACGGCGCGATAGCAACTGCGCAGGGATACCCACATACAGCACCTCGGGGAATGTCTGTTCGGCCAGTTCGCCACGGCGAATCTGCTGGGGAGTGATACCGAGCAGTGCGCACAGCGAGTTTTGTTGTTGGGCAATCTGACGCATCATAGTCAGCACCGAGCCCTCGACACTCAGACGGTTAGCCTTGGCCTGCAACACCGCCGACTCATTGGTTTTACCCGCGCGTTTGAGCGCTTCAAGGGTACGGATGTTCTCCTCCCAATAGTCGAGTGTGCGGCGGCTGATGGCCAGCTGCTCGTCGAGCATCAGCAGTGTATAGTAGGAGTCGGCAATGGTCGCCACAAGTTGAGTCTGCACCGCTTGGCGGTAGGCCTCGCTTGCAACGAGCGCCGCTTGGGCTCCGCGTTTGGCATTGGTCAGGCGGCCGAAGATATCAATCTCCCACCCTGTCGAGAAACCGGCCGAGTAGCCTGTCGAAGTATTTTGGAAATTGGTGTTCGACACCGAACCGTCAACTTCGAAGTTTACCGACGGAATATAAGCCAGTTTCGAGGTTTGCAATACTGCCTCGGCCTCGGCAACTTTGAGTCGTGCCACATTCAAATCGAGGTTGTTGCGTAGACCCGTATTGATAAGCACTTGCAGTCGTTCGTCGGTGAACAAATCCTCCCAATCCAACGACGCAATAGAGGTCGAATCACCCGGATTTGTGGGGGTGTACAGACGGTTGACCACATCGTCCACCATCGGGCGTTGGTATTTGGTGTAGAGTCCGCAGCCACCCAACGCAAAGGCCACGACACACAGCAATACTATTTTTCTCATAACTACTCTTCAATTTGACGTTTGGGCATCACCTTCTCCTCGATGTGTTGGAACACGATGAACAACACAGGCACCACAAACAGCAGCGCCATAGTACCAATCAGCATACCGCCGACAGTACCCACACCGATAGAGATATTACCATTGGCACCTACGCCCGATGCGAACATCATAGGCAACATACCGAACACCATTGTCAGCGAGGTCATCAGGATGGGACGCAGACGCGCCTTGGCTGCCGACATTGCCGACGCTGTGATGCTCATACCCTGACTACGGCGCTCCGAGGCGAACTCGGTAAGCAGAATGGCAGTCTTGGCCAGCAGACCAATCAGCATCAGCAGACCGATTTGCAGGTAGATATTATTCTCCAAGCCGAACATTCGGGCAAACAGAAAACTACCCGCCAGACCAAAGGGCACCGAAAGAATAATCACAATGGGAATAAATATACTCTCGTAGAGTGCGCACAGAATCAGATAGATGAACACGATACACACCACAAAGATGATGGCGGTCGAACGACCTGCCTCGGCCTCCTCACGCGACATACCGCCAAACTCGTAGCCATAACCCGTAGGCAGAATCTCGGCCGTAACCTCGCGCACTGCCTGGATAGCCTCACCCGATGAGTAGCCGTTGGCTGCCGAACCGTTGACCGAGATGGCGGGGAAGAGGTTGAAACGTGCCAGTGATTGCGCACCATAGACCCTTGTGAGCGAAATGTATTGGTTGATGGGCGACATCTCACCTTTGGAGTTGCGCACAAACATATTGCTGAGCGACTCGGTATCCAAACGATACTCGGGCGAAGCCTGCACAATCACACGATAGAGTTTCGAGAAACGGTTGAGGTTCGACGAGTAGCTACCACCGATATAGCCCGACAGCACACCCAGCACATCCGAAGGCGACACACCATTGCGTTTGCATCGTGCGGCGTCAACTTCGAGCAGGTATTGGGGATATTTTGTATCGAACGAGGTCGATGCACGAGCAATCTCGGGGCGTTTGTTAAGCTCCTCGATAACCTGTTTGGTGAGCATATGCAAATCCTCGACAGAGCCACCCTTTTGGTCTTGGATGTGAATCTCAAAACCGTTGGTTGCGCCATAGCCCGGAATCATACCGCGCGTAAAGGCGTAGATGGTAGCCGACGAGATGTCCGACGTGCGGTTGTAGAAATCCTCAATCACCGAGTCGATGTCATCACCCTCGCCCTCGCGCTCGGCCCAGGGTTTGAGTTTAACAACGAACATACCGCACGACGAGCCCACACCGCTAATCATACCATAACCCGTTGTACGGCTCGACGCCTCAACTTGGGGCATCTCGGCCAGACGGCGGTCGATTTCGTCCATTACGGCAGTAGTCTCTTCGAGGTTGGTACCTGGAGGTGTCTGCACATCGATGTTGAAGGTACCCATATCCTCCTTGGGCACAAGACCCGTTTTGGTAGTCTGCATCAGATACATCAGACCGCCACCCGCGATGAGAAGCATTACCACCGACAGCCATTTGTGACGGAACAGGAACATCACACCGCGTTTGTATTTACTCAGCAATCCTCCGAAGGCGCTCTCAAAAGCTACGTGGAACTTGGCCGAGAAACTCATCTTACCCTCGCCCTGCTCGGCGTGGGGAGTCATAATCAGCGAACAGAGCGCAGGCGAAAGGGTCAGCGCGTTCAGCAGCGAGATACCCACAGCCACAGCCATAGTCAGACCGAACTGGGTGTAGAAGGTACCCGTTGTACCACCCATAAAGCTCACGGGGATAAACACCGCCATAAACACAAAGGTTGTGGTAACAAGCGCAGTGGTAATTCCACCCATAGCATCGACGGTAGCCTTATAGGGCGAGCGGTATCCCTCGTCAAACTTGGCCTGCACCGCCTCGACCACCACAATGGCGTCGTCCACCACCGTACCAATCACAAGCACCAACGCAAACAGCGTAATCATATTGAGCGAGAATCCCGCAACGTACATAAAGGCGAAGGTACCAACAAGCGACACCACAATCGACACCGCAGGGATAAAGCTCGAACGGAAGCTCTGCAAAAAGACATACACCACCAGAATCACAAGCAGGATTGCCTCAAACAGAGTCTTGATTACGTTACGAATCGAAGCGTCCAAGAAGTCTTTGGTACTCATCAAATCGACAATATCCACGCCCTTGGGCAAATCCTTGCGGATGGCCTCAACCTCGCGATCGATGGCCTCGATAATCTCGTTTGCATTCGAGCCCGAGGTTTGCGAAATCATACAGGTTGTACCCGGGTGGCCGTTCACAGCACCGATATAGTCGTAGCTTTGCGAACCGAGCTCGATACGAGCCACATCTTTGAGGCGCAACACCGTACCGTCGTTCTCGGCACGAATCACAAGGTTTTCGTACTCCGAGGGTTGCTCATAGCGACCGCGGTATTTGAGCGAGTAGCGGAATGTGTTGTCCGATTGCGCACCCAGAGTACCCGTAGGCGCCTCCAAGTTCTGCTCGGCCAGCACTGCCGAGATGTCCGACGGCATCAAACCATACTTGGCCATCTTGCCGGGGTCTAACCACACACGCAGCGAGTAGTCGGCACCACGCACATCCACCTCACCTACACCCGCAATACGCGACAGACGAGGCTCGATATTGATTTTCACATAGTTACAGATAAATTGTTGGTCAAAGGCGTCGTTGGGGCTGTACACCGCGAGCACCTTGATACGGCTGGTTTGGCGTTTACGCACATTCACACCGCTTCGGGTAACCTCAGCAGGCAGCAGAGCCTGAGCCGACGCCAAGCGGTTTTGTACGTTCACCATCGCCATATCGCCATCAGTACCCTGACGGAAGTAGATGGTGATGTTGGCCGAGCCGTTGTTGGTTGCGCTCGACACCATATACATCATATCCTCCACACCGTTGATAGCCTCCTCCAAGGGAACGATGACACTCTTCTGCACAGTCTCGGCACTTGCACCCGCATAGTTAGCCGACACACTTACGGTGGGGGGAGCAATCTCGGGGAACTGCTCCACGGGCAACTGCACAAGGCTGATAACGCCCAGCAGCATTATGACCACCGATATGACACCAGCCAAAATCGGTCGGTCGATAAAAGTCTTAATACCCATTCCCATAGCCTTACTCTTGTTTGGTTGAATCAGCCTCGACGGGAGTGTCGGTTACGATTTCGGTACCCTCGCGGAGCAGACCTGCACCCTCGGCAACAATCACGTCACCGACTTCGAGGCCCTCCTCGACGATATACTCTTTACCATTGTTTTGGCTCAACACGCGGATTTCGGCCGAAGTGGCAAGGCCATCCACAACCTTATAAACAAACACGCGGTCTTGCAACTCGTAGGTTGCCGCTTGTGGAATCACGATGCAGTTGTGGCGCAGTTGGGGGATAACCACGGTACCGCTACCGCCGTTACGCAACAGACGTTGAGCATTGGGGAAGGTGGCACGAAGGCTCACAGCACCCGTAGTCTCGCTAATGGTACCGCTGACGGCGTTGATACGACCCTTGTGGGCGTAAGTGCGGCCGTTGCTCATCACCAGCTCCACCTCGGGCATTTTGTTGATAGCCTCACGCAGCGAGCCGTACTCCATAATGAGATCCAACATCTGGTTTTCGGCCATCGAGAAGTAGGCATACACTTGGCTGTCGTCCGACACTGTAACCAGCGGTTTCTCGATATTACTACCCACCAGCGCACCCACGCGATAGGGAATCATACTTGCCACACCATTTACAGGCGAACGCACCTCGGTGTACGACAAGTTATTTTGAGCGTTAATCTCCTCGGCACGACACAGCGCCAAACGAGCCTCGGCCTCGGCCAAGTCGTTTTGGGCGGTCATAAGGTCGATTTCCGACACAACGTCCTCCTTGAAGAGGTCTTTATTCGAGTCCAGAATCAGCTGTGCGGTCGAAAGCGCAGCCTCGGCACTCTTAACATTTGCCACCGCGATTTCGTAGGCAGCCTTATAGGGGGTTTGGTCGATTACGAACAGCACCGAATCCTTGCGCACGAAGTCACCCTCCTCGATACGGATGTCGGTAATCATACCGCTCACCTGCGGACGAATTTCGACGGTTTGGCAACCGTTGATGGTGGCCGAGTAACCCGTTTTGAGTTCGCGGTCGCCCGAGGTGACGGTCATAATTTTGTAGGTTTTCTTGGTTTGAGTCTGTTGGGTTTGCGCGCATCCTGCCATCAGAGCGGCACAGAGTCCCACGAGTAATAATTTCCTCATAGTATGATATTTATCTGTTTTCGCGGTTTATTTAAAGGTATAATCAATGCAAAAATAACATTTCCCGCCCGAAAGCACAACAATATTCCCAACTTATTTGCCCCTTTATGCGATTTTTCTTGCCACCCAACACCCCCAGAGTCCCTCCACCCCTTACCCGAAGGGTAAAATGCGCTCGGATAGCGGAAAATCAAAAAATAATCGTTATATTTGCACTGATATGCTGACAAAAGCCGAAATACAACTTTACCGTTCGCTGGGTGACAAGCGCGAACGCGACACCCACGGATTGTTCGTAGCCGAGGGCGCAAAACTTGTGGGCGAGATTGTACGCTCACAGCTGCGCGTGGTGCGACTGCTCACAACACGCGACTTCCCCGGAGCCGAACTCATATCGGCCAAGGATATGGAACGCATAAGCCAACTCAAAACCGCCACCGACACCTTTGCCGTAGTCGAGAAACCCCGCTACGACCTGCGTTCGGCACGCCCCGACCGCGACTTGGTGCTGGCGCTCGATGGTGTGCAAAACCCCGGCAACTTGGGCACAATCATCCGTCTTGCCGACTGGTTTGGTGTGAGCGACATCGTCTGCTCGCCCGACTCGGCCGACTGCTTCAACCCCAAGGTCATTCAGGCCACGATGGGCGCTATCTTGCGTGTGCGAGTTCACTACACCAACCTTGCGGAATACATCGACCGTGTGCCCGCCTCGACACCCATCTACGGCACATTCCTCGAAGGCGAAAACCTCTACGACACAGCACTCCAAAATCGCGGCCTTGTAATTATGGGCAGCGAGGGACGCGGCATCTCGACAGCCGTAGGAGCCAAAGTTACCAACAAGCTATTGATTCCGCCCTACCCTGCCGACAATCACAACACCGAATCTCTGAACGTGGCCATTGCCACTGCCATCATCTGCGCCGAGATTCGCAAAGCAAAATAATCAGGACTAAACTAAAAACTACATAAAGTTATGAAACTACGCAAACTCGTTATTGCCGCAGCGGCACTTCTCGCCAGCTCGGCCACCTATGCGCAAAACGATACTATGAGATGGACTATGACCGACAACGGTGCCATCCATTGGAACGTTCCCACAAAGAAAATACCCCACTACGACCATATTGAGATGAGTGGCGAGATGGTTTCGACCGTACTGCGCTATGGCGTGCGTCCCGATGGCTCGTGGAGTATGGAGCGCTCGGTGGTGTGGCCTTTGTTGCGTACAATTCCCAACAACACCCACGCAAGTCTTACCCGTCGTTTTGCCTACGACCCGATGCAGATGATTACCATCAATGGCTACTCGCTCTATGGTGGCAAAGTCGAGAGTGTCGAGCTCAACGGCATTATGACTGCAAATATGACCTACGGCTCGGTACGCACAGCCTACAACACCAACATTCTGGCTCCGCGCAAGACCGTGGGCGTAAGCATCGACTACTTCCCCTCGACAACCCAACCCGCATTCTGTGAGCGATACACACTGACCAACCTCACCGAGCACGCCATCTGGGTTGAAGTTCCCGAAATCAATACCACCTACACCACCGAGCCCTCGCAAGGTGTCAATGGAGCCTACACGCTGAACGTTGCCTCGGAGGGTCACGGCACACGCAAACTTGCCCCCGGCGAGAAGCTGACTTTTGGTGTGGTTATCCGCGGCCGCAAGGATGGCGAGGAGTGGCCCGCAATCAGTGTCGAGGCGGAGCTTGCAGCGCGCCAAGCCTATCTGAAAAGCATTGGCAGCGAGATGATTCTCCAAACTCCCGACCAAACGCTGAACCGCGCCTTTGCCTTTGCCAAAATCCGCGCCACCGAGAGTATCTATCGCACCAAAGGTGGTCTGATGCACTCACCCGGAGGTGAGAGCTACTATGCCGCAATCTGGGCCAACGACCAAGCAGAGTATGCTAACCCTCTGTTCGGTATGATGCACTACGACAAGGCCAAAGAGTCGGCGCTCAACTCGTTCCGCCACTTTGCTCGCTATATGAATGACGAGTACCGCCCCATCCCCAGCTCGATTATTGCCGAGGGCGACGGCTATTGGAATGGCGCAGGCGACCGTGGCGACGCTGCAATGATAGCCTATGGTGCTGCACGTTATGCAATGGCTTCGGGCAACAGAATCATTACCGACGAGCTTATGCCCCTGATTGAGTGGTGCTTGGAGTACTGCCGCCGCAAGATTACCGACGACGGAGTTGTCGCCTCCAACAGCGACGAGCTCGAAGGCCGCTTCCCCGCAGGTAAAGCCAACCTCTATACCTCGTCGTTGTACTACGACGCACTGATTTCGACCTCGGCTCTGTGCCGCGAGTTGGGACGCAAGACCGACGCCAAGGAGTATGCTCGTCGTGCTACCGAGATTCGCGCCGCCATCGAGAGCTACTATGGCTCGACTGTCGAGGGTTACAACACCTACCGCTACTACGACGGCAACGACATCCTCCGTTCGTGGATTTGCATCCCCTTGGCTATGGGTATTTACGACCGCGCCGAGGCCACTTTGGATGCTCTGTTCAGCCCCACGATGTTCACCCCCGACGGCATTCTGACCCAACACGGCAGCCAAACCTTCTGGGATCGCGCAACGGAGTATGCACTGCTGGGTGCTCTGCGCGCAGGCGAGACCGAGCGAGCAATCCCCCGTCTGCAATATATGTCGCGCGTACGCCTTTTGGGTGAGCACGTTCCCTACCCCATCGAGGCTTGGCCCGAGGGCTCGCAACGCCACCTTTCGGCCGAGAGCGCACTCTATATGCGTATCATCACCGAAGGTCTGTTTGGCATCCGTCCTATGGGTCTGAACAGCTTTGAGTTGTCGCCCCGCCTGCCCGCCGATTGGGACAAGATGTCGCTGTGCAAGGTTCAGGCTTTCGGCTCGATGTTCGACATCACCGTTGACCGCTCGGGTAGCAAGATTCGCGTCCAAGTGACCAAACCCAACGGCAAACGCATCACCCGCCTGATTAACGACGGCGAGAGCTGCATCTTCGCAATCAAATAGTCCGTTTTTTATCACTCCCGCATAACAAAAGGGCTGTCCGCAGTGGACAGCCCTTTTTATTATTTATTACATCACATTAGAAGTTGTATAACAAGCGCAGATTCAAGGCTTGCGAAACGCGAGAAAGCGCAGTTTACTTGGGCGTAAATGAGCATTTTCGAGCGTGAGCGTAACGCAGAAGCTGCTTTGTTATACAGCTTCTTCGGCTGGTTTTTCTACTTTGATTATACCCTTATTGTTCTTGCCATCAACGTAGAGATACAGCGGCGAGGGGAAGCGCACAACGCGCACATACTTGCTCTCCTCGACTGCGGGCATTGCATCGAGCATCGCCACATTGAACAGGCCGTTACCTTGACTCGGATTGAGCGTCAGGTAGCCGATACCCAGCGAGGTGACGTTTTGGAAGAAGTGGGTACCCTGACTCGGGTCAACGTGGAATCCGGGGATTCCGCACTCAACAATGGCTCGCGCCTCCGAGATGTGGGCCCAACCCACAGGAACACCCAAGAACTTGTCGCTCGAGCCCCAGCGGCCGGGGCCAATCAGCACATAGCCGCGTTTCTCGTCACGCATACGGGCATTGATAGCCAAAATCTCGCGCGCCATCTCCTCGGTAGCCATATTGTCGAACGCCTCGGGACGCAGATAGACCACATCGCACACGTCGGGAATATTACCCAAACCCAGCGCATTCTCGGCATAGAGAATCGCATCCGAGGTATCGACCTTGCTCCAATCGAACTTCTCGCCCTCATACATATTGATAATCGGGCGTATTTGCAGGATATTGAGGAAACGTTGTCCGTCGGGTCGGTCGAGGTTGGCAGCAAACTCAATCTCCACAGGGCAACGCATCTCCTCCTCGCCCAGAGCCAGCATTTCGGAGATGATGGCCGCCAACGGGAATGAGTTATATTTCAGGATATTGTTGAACGTAATCACGCGACGTCCTTTGTCGAACGGCGAGTCCGAGATTCGTTGCGACTCGCGATCCCATACACTCGAAACGTACTTCATATTGCGAAGGTTGGCTGCTTGCAGCAGGTCGAGTTTCACAAAGTTTACCGCATCGTCAATCGAGGTACGGAACGCCTCGGGGTGCAGGTCAAGCACATATATTTCGCGTTGGGTATCGGTCAGACACAGCTCATCGGTCGAGGTTTGGAACGCACGTTCGGGATACTTGGGCGAGAAGCGCAACGAGCGCTCACCTTCGACAACAAGTTTGCCGAGTCCCATACAGATATTCACCACGCCATCCTCGGGACGTTCGTCGCCGATGGGATAGAAGTTGATGGAGCGCGCCACACCCGACAGCGTAGGCAAGAAGTAGTCGCCCTCACGACTACCGCACACATCCTGAATGATGATACCCATCTTTTCCTCGCTCAGCAGGTTAGCTGTCGAAGCGATGTAGGCCTTGCTGGCGGCAAAATATACCGACGCATAGACACTCTTGATGGCACGGCCCAGCATACGCAGCATCTGCTCGCTGTCATCCACCTTGGGAATCATATATGTCGAGTAGATACCCGCAAAGGGTTGGTAGTGGGAGTCCTCCAACTTGGACGACGAGCGTACCGCCAGCGGGCCCTTAACGGTCTGCATATATGCACGCAGTCGTTCGACAAGTTCCTCGGGCAGACGCGAACCCACAAACTCCGCAAGGATTGCCTCGTCGGGAAGCTCGCTATTGATGATATAGTGAAGGTTGTTGTCCTTGATGAATTGGTCGAAATAGTCGGTTGCCACAACCACCGTACGGGGAATTGTGATACGCACATCGGCGTATTTGTTGTACTCGTTGTACTTTTGCAGAGTGCTGTTGATGAAAGCCAGACCACGCGCCTTGCCACCCAGCGAGCCCTCGCCCATACGGGCAAAAGCAATGGCGTCGCTATAAGTCGATGAATCGAAGCGCGCAATCACACCCTGACCCAGCAGTCGGCGGTAGTCGTTGAGCAGGCGCACCAACACTTGGCGGTGTTGCTCGGTAGATTCAAACTGGCTACCCTTCATCTGGCGCAAAGCCGCAGCAATGGGGAACAGACCACGCGAGTACATCCACTTCGAGAGGTGGTTTTGTGAGGTGTGGTACTCCAGCGCCTCGTCCGAGATGGTTGCCAACAGTTGTTGCATCTCGCGCAGGTCATTGGCACGGCCAATCTCCTCGCCCGTAGCGGGGTCTTTGAAAATGAAGTCACCGAATGCAAACTCGCGGCTGATGTAGTCCGAGAGTTCGAGCAGAAGGTTTTTGGAGTTCTTTTGGATGAATCCCACACCAAGCGACTCAGCCACCTGACGATACTCATCCTGCGAGGATTGCAGCAGGAATGGCATCAGAGGGTTGTCCTGTTTGATGAGTTTACACAGGTCGATACCCGCATCGGATTTCTCTTGTGATGAGGGGTCGTCCTTATGCAGCACAAAGCCAACGTCCGAGATTACACCCAGCAGGTTCTCCTTGTATTTTTGGTAGAGAGCCACCGCATCGGCATAGTTGGTGGCAAGCAGAATCTTGGGACGTGCACGCTTACGCAGAA
Source organism: Rikenellaceae bacterium (assembly GCA_045613745.1). GTDB lineage: Bacteria > Bacteroidota > Bacteroidia > Bacteroidales > Rikenellaceae > UBA940. The sequence goes on from JAZLBP010000013.1 coordinate 35,315, forward strand.
TCAGCTGTTGCTCGTTGAAGGCGTCCTTCAAGAAGGCTGCGTTCTGTTGCAACACAAGTTTATAGATTGCAGGCAGATAGGTCGAATAGTAGCGAATCGAGTCCTCGACAAGCAGAATGGATTGAACACCGCCTTGCAGGATGTCCGACTCGGCATTCATATCATCCTCGATAAGTTTGATGATGGCGGTGATAAGGTCGGTATTACCGTGCCAGCAGAAGATGTAGTCCAGCGCCGAGCGGTCTTGCAACTCCAAGCGGCGATAGATATCCTTCGAGAAACTTGTCATCAGCACCACAGGGATACCCTCGTAGCGCTCCTTGACAATCTTGGCAAACGAGAACACATCCAGTTCGCCCACGTTGTACATCGTAAGGATAAAGTCGTAGCTGCTGTCCTTTTCGAGCAAATCCAGCGCCTCCAAAGTCGAACTCACGCGAGTGAACGACGGCGGGTTACTCATATTCAGTTCGGCATACTCCTGATTGATTTGGCTCTCGATGTGGCCGTCCTCTTCGAGGATGTATCCGTCGTAGCTACAACATACCAAAAGCACCTTGTGGATACGGTGCGTCATATATTGATGGGGGACTTTCTCGTTCTTTTCCATACACAACAAATCTTATCGTACTACAAATATACGAATTGTTGCGAGAAAGTCGGTATTTTCGGCAAGGTTTTCTACACTACGCCCGAAAATCCGAGGAAAGCAAGAGCCAGAATGCCTGCGGTGATAAGTGCGATGGGGATACCGCGGAAAGCCTCGGGAACATCATTGAGTTCGAGGCGCTCGCGCAGACCAGCAAACAGCACAAGTGCCAGAGCAAAGCCCACAGCGGTCGATGCCGAATAGACAACCGACTCGGCCAGCGAGTAGCCCTTCTGCACCTGCAACAGAGCAACACCCAGCACAGCGCAGTTGGTGGTAATAAGCGGCAGGAAGATACCCAGCGCCTGATAGAGCGCAGGGCTCATTTTTTTGAGTATAATTTCGACCATCTGCACCAGAGCGGCAATCACAAGGATGAACACGATGGTCTGCATATATTCGATACCCAGAGGCACCAATACATAGTTTTGCAGCAGATAGACCACAACCGAGGCGATGGTCATAACGAAGGTTACAGCCGCACCCATACCCATCGAGGTGCTCACCTTGCTCGACACGCCCAAGAACGGACAGATTCCGAGGAATTGCGACAGCACGACATTATTGACAAAAATCGCGCCCACGATAATAAACACGAACTCCATACTCTACTTCTTTTTAGCGGTTAATTTGTTGAACAGCACCATCAGGTAGCCCAGCACCAAGAACGCACCCGGAGCCAGCACAAACACCAGCGGCATACCCTGCGAAGCAAAGGTGTAACCAAAAATCGAGCCTCCGCCCAACACCTCGCGCACAGCTCCAATCACCGTAAGCGACAGCGTAAAGCCCACACCGATACCCAAGCCGTCGAGCGCCGAATCAAGCACTCCGTTCTTGGACGCGAAGGCCTCGGCACGACCCAGAATGATACAGTTCACAACAATCAACGGAATGAACACACCCAGCGTCTCGTACAACGCGGGCAGGTAGGCCTGCATCAGCAGCTGCACAACAGTCACAAACGATGCGATAATCACAATGAACGAAGGGATTCGCACCTTTTCGGGGATTATGTTCTTAACCAACGAGATTGTCATATTCGAGAGTATCAGCACCGCCATTGTGGCAATACCCATACTCATACCATTGATTGCCGAGGTGGTGGTACCCAGCGTGGGGCACATACCGAGTAGCAATACAAATGTAGGGTTCTCTTGCAGGATACCCTTGGTCACGAGTTTCAGTTTACTCATTGTTGCCTCCTTTCTGTTCTTCGGCAGGGGTTTCAAGCGCCGTAGCACCGCTATGGCCGTCGGCCTCGCCTTCGGTCGAAACTTGGGTTGTTGCACCGCTATAACCATCGGCTGCTGCGCCGCGTGTCTTGGTCAGGTAGGCGTTGAAAGCCTTGTCCACTGCCCCTACATAGGCACGGCTGGTAATGGTTGCGGCGGTGAGTGCATCCACATCGCCACCATCCTTGGTTACAGCCATCTTTATCTTGCCGGGGTTACGACCCACAATGCTGAGTTCGACCTTGCTGCTGGGTTTCGAAATCAAGTCGCCCAAGCCGGGAGTCTCGGCTTGCTCCAACACCTTGACACCCGTAACGGTACCCTCGGTGTCGAATCCCACAACCATCTTGATTGCGCCACCAAAACCATTCGCACTACTCTCAACCGCATAGCCCACAACCGAGCCTGCCGCCGAAGCCACATTGACATTCATCATCTCGCCCAGCAATTCGACAGCCACGCACTCCAACTCATCGAAGGCAGGCAGCACCTCGCCATAGGCGCTTTTGAGTTTTTGGGCTTTGGCTTGCTCGATGGTATCAAGTGTCAAAGTATAGACACCGCCCACGGCTGCCGAGCACACAAGTGTGATGCCGAGCATCACAAATATCATATTTTTCAAACTACTCTTCATCGCACCCTTCTCCTTACTTTGAGTTTTTCTTACCGAATCTGCGAGGGCGGAAACCCTTGTCAATCAGCGGCACACAAGCGTTCATCAGCAAGATGGCGAACGACATACCCTCGGGATATGCGCCCCACACGCGAATCACAACCGTAATCACACCAATGCCCACACCGAACACGATTTTACCCCACGCAGTCATAGGCGAGGTAACATAGTCGGTAGCCATATAGACAGCACCCAAAATCGCGCCACCACTCAAAAGGTGGAACACGGGGTCTATATATGCTTCGGAGTTGGTCAGATACATCACGCCCGTCATCAGCGCCATCGAGCCGAGCACCGCCACGGGGATGTGCCAAGTGATGGTTTTGCGGACAAGCATATAGACGCCACCCAGCAGCAGAGCAATGGCTGCAACCTCACCCAGCGAGCCCGACATCTGGCCGATGCTCATATCGAGGTAGTTGAGTTTGGGCATAATATCGCTCACACTCTGTCCGCTACGCAGTGCGCCCTTGACCATAGCCAGAGGAGTTGCACCGGTCGAAGCATCCACCGCAGGGAACGATGTCATCTGCACGGGATAGGCCACAAGCAGGAACACGCGACCCACCAACGCAGGGTTGAACAGGTTTTTACCCAAGCCACCGAACGACATTTTGGCAATGCCAATCGCCACAAGCGAGCCCACAACAACCAGCCACAGAGGAATATTGCTCGGCAAGTTGAATGCCAGCAGCACACCCGTCAGCACAGCGGGCAGCAGGGTTTCGCTTCGGCGGAGCATCCACTTTTGGATTGCCGCCTCGAAGAGCACACACGAGGCTACAGCCACAGCCGTAACCAAAAGTGCCGACACACCAAACATCCACACCGACACAGCAAAGGCAGGAGCAAGTGCAACAAGCACATCACCCATCAGACGATTGGTCGAAAGGCCGCCGTGAACGTGGGGCGAGGGAGATATAATAAGTTTATTCATAATTCGCGTTTGCTTATGGATTTATTTTTTGGCACTTCGTGCGCGGATAGCCTTCATAACCTCACTCTTGCCCAGACGGATGTAGTCGAGCAATGCAAGATTGGCAGGACAGGTGAACGAGCAGCTGCCGCACTCGATGCAGTCGGCCGCGTCGTTAATCTCGCAATCCTCCCAGCGGCGTTTGCGCGCCAACACATTGAGCAGATAAGGCTCCAAGCCCATAGGACACGCCTCCACACACTTGCCACACTTGATACACGAGCCCTCGGGACCGCGTACAGCCTCCGACTGGTCGAACATCAACAGACCCGAACTGCCTTTGGTGATGGGGGCCTCAATATTCGAGATTGCGCGACCCATCATCGGACCGCCACCCACGATTTTGGCAGTTCCCTCGGGCACTCCGCCTGCAAATTCGATAACCTCACTCATAGGCGTTCCGATGCGCACCAAAAGGTTGGCGGGGTTTGCTACGTTACGACCCGTTACGGTCACTACCCTCTCAATCAGAGGTTTATTCTTTTGCACAGCCTCGTACACAGCCAGCGCCGTAGCCACATTCTGTACAACACAATTCACAGCAATAGGAAGCGCACCCGAAGGCACTCTGCGACCCGTAACTGCAGCAATGAGTTGTTTCTCGCCACCCTGCGGATACTGCACCTTCAAGGGTACTATCTCGATGCCCTCGAACTTCTCGGCAAGACGACCCAAGTGTTCGATTGCGTCTTGTTTGTTGTTTTCGATTCCGACGTAAGCCTTCTTAACGCCAAGTGCGCGTGCCAGCAACTCGACACCGATAAGCACCTCCTCGCCGCGCTCCAACATCACTCGGTGGTCGGCAGTCAGGTAGGGCTCACACTCTACGCCATTAATAATAAGGTATTCGGCTTTACTTCCGGGAGGGATGGTCAGTTTGACGTGAGTGGGGAATGTTGCACCACCCATACCCACGATACCTGCCTCGGTAATTTTCTTGATAATCTCCGCAGGGCCAAGTTCACACTCGCGCACAATCTTGGGCGAGCGGTCAATATCGCTGCTCCACTCGTCGCCCTCAACCTTGATGGCAACGCTCATCCAACGACGGCCTTGCGGACCTTGATACATATCCACTGCGGTAACCAAACCCGATACCGACGAGTGGATGTTGCTCGACACAAAGGTTTCGCCTCGACCAATAAGTTGACCCACCACCACGCGGTCGCCCTTCTTGACAACGGGCATTGCGGGAGCTCCGATGTGTTGCGCCATCGGGATGATAACGTTTTCGGGCAGAGGCATCGGACAGATTGCGGCATCGCGGCTGAACTTGCACTCCGACGGATGAACACCGCCTATGGGAAATGTCTTCAACATAATCCTGTCGTTTTACTTATTCGGTTTTGGTTGTTGGCTCCGTAGGCACACTCTCGGCCACCTTGCGAGGAGGGAAGTTCACCTCGACAATTGCGCCCGTAGGACACTCGGTCACGCACTTGCGACACAAGCGACACTTGTCGGCATTGATATAGGCCAGATTGCGGTCGATATTGATAGCCTCGAAGGGGCACACCTTAGCACATTTGGTACAGCCGATGCACGCGGCCGAACAGCTCTTGCGAGCCACAGCACCCTTGTCCTTGTTGACACACGACACATACACACGGCGACCTTTGATACCCTTACGGCGAAGCTCGATGAGCATTCGGGGGCACGCCTTGGCGCACGCACCACAAGCGGTACATTTATCTTCGTCAACCTCGGGGAGACCCGTTGCGGGGTTAATCTTAATAGCATCGAAGTCACACACCACCTCGCAATCGCCAAAACCCAAACAGCCGTAGGCACATCCCGTCTCGCCCGCATACAGCGCCGCAGCAACAGCACACGACGGCGCACCATTGAACTCATTGGTTCGGGGACGGTGCTCACAACTACCGCTACAACGCACCACAGCCACCTGAGGCTCACGTTCGGGGGCACTCTTACCCACCAGCTCAGCAACCTGTTTCATCACAGCAGCACCAGCAACGGGGCAGTACAATTTGGAGATATCCTCTTTTTTGACGAAAGCCTCGGCCAGAGCGCGGCATCCCGCCTGACCACAGCCGCCACAGTTTGCACCGGGCAACATCTTCTCGATGATGTCAATACGAGGGTCTTCAACAACCTTGAACTTTTGCGCTACCACAAAGAGAAGCAGTGCTGCCAGCACGCCCAACACGCAAAGGATCAGTACCGTATAACCAAGTGTGACCATTATATCTTATTGATTTTAAAAACGATATCCTTTTCGATTTTATCGCGCATCAGCCACAGGCCCACATAGTACAATGCGGCCGCACCCAACGCACCGCCACCCGACACCAAGTCGCTTGCCTCAAACGCTTTGGTACCGAACAGCACGGTAATCATAATGAAAAACGGAATAATGTAGGCATAGATAACTGCCTTGACACCCATAATCTCGTCGAGGGTAACAATGACCTCCTCGCCCGGGGTGTAGGTTTTGGCAAATGTGTCGTGAACGGCAACCACGCGTTTTTCGCCCGAAGTTGCACCACACAGATCTTTGGCGCGGCACTCGTGGCAGGCCTCATTGACGGTCATCTCAACCTCAACGATATTTCCCTCCACAGCAACAACCACCGCTTTATGTTCGATACTCTTCATAACCTTTTTTTTCGTTTCAGTCATTTTCACTCCCACCCCATCGGAACGGTCGCCCGCACTAGTAATAGAGTCCGTAGCGGGTAGTAAGAGGAATCTCGACACCCGGACGCAGGGGTTTGGTTGACACACGCAGAATCGGGCAGAACTGGTGGCGCTTGCTTGCCGCCTTAACCAGTCGCGAGTGGATGTGGCGCACAACCTCGTCATCGAAACCTGCGTTGATAATCTCCTCGCGGTGTTGACCCTCCTCAATCATACGATAGAGAATTGCGTCGGTAACATCATACGGAGGCAGGTAGTCCAAGTCTTTCTGTCCGGGATAGAGCTCGGCCGAAGGCTCCTTTTCGAGAATGCTCACGGGAATAACCTCGCGCTCGCGATTCATATATCGTGCCAGCGAATAGACCTCGCATTTATAGACGTCGGCCAGAATACTCAAATCACCAATGTAGTCGCCATACAGCGTGCCGTAGCCCGTTGCGAACTCACTCTTGTTGGTGGTATTGAGGATTGTGTATTGGAATTTATTGGCCGCTGCCATCAGCATAATGGCGCGGACACGCGATTGAATTTTCTCTTCGGTAACATCAAACGGAGTACCACCGCACACGGGAATCAGCGAGTCGGTCAGCGATTTGTAAGCCTCGTTGATGGGAATTACGTTGTACTCGACACCCATACGTTTTGCCATCTCGATAGCGTCATCCACACTCTCGTCGGGCGAGAACTGCGAGGGCATCATCAGAAAACGTACATTCTCGGCACCCAGAGCCTCAACTGCCATCGCACCCACAACTGCCGAGTCAACACCACCCGACATACCGATGCAGGCCTTGCCCAAGCCATTCTTGGCGAAGTAGTCCCTCAAACCCAACAGGATTGCGCGATAAACGTTCTCGGTACGGTTTTGCAGGGGCAGTTCAACGGGAGTATTCTCCGCATCGATATCCAACACGCGGAAATCCTCCTTGAAGCCATCCAACATTGCAACCATACGGCCTTGCGCGTCGTACATTGCCGACGAGCCGTCGAACACAACGTCGGTTTGCGCACCCACTTGGTTTACCATCAAGATGGGTTTGTTGTAGCGATATGCCATAGCGCAGTAGTCGTTGTAGCGTTTCTCGACAACGCCGCGACGATATTGCGACGAACGGGTATTGATAATCAGGTCGGCATTGTGGCCGTACTCTTGCTCCTTGTAGATATCCTCGCCCACAACAATAGCCACCTTCTTACCACACAGAGTCACATACTGCACGCCGCTACCGCCGTACATATAGGGGCGGTCATCACCGATACGGATAAACTCTTTGGTTACATATCGTTTGATTTTACGATTTTGGATAAGGGCCATAGCACTTACTGCCGCGCCGTCCTCGCGCTGGATGGGCAGACCCACCAGAGCCGAGATTCCATCGCAGAAAGATGCAATCTCCACCAGAGCCTCCTCACAGTGCTCCAAGAAGGTTACCTTCTCGAGCAGGCTGTATGCGGGAGTTCCGCTGATAGACAATTCGGCAAAGACCACCAAGTCGGCTTGTTCGCTTTTTGCGCGATTGACCGCCTCGATGATTTTGGCAGTATTTCCGTCGAAATCACCGACGGTATAATTCAGTTGAGCGAGAGCAATTTTCATCTCCGAAAAAACTGTTTCTTAATTATGGATACCTATAATTTGTGCAAAGATAGCGTTTTTTGCTGACATTGTACCAAAACGTCCAAAAACTTTGCACTTATTACCACATTTACAGACTCTTTCGGCTCTCGCGACACTCTCCGCCCACTCCGTCACAAAACAATTTCGGCAGTCCGACTTCCCTCTACGGAAGCGGACTGCCGAAACAGTCATTTTTGTATGTATCTTACTTGCGTGCCAGCGAGAGCAATTCAGCACCCTCAGAGGTTATGCGCCAGAGCTTTTGGTTGGTATTGGGATTACGCAAATCACCACGTTCGGCAATGTAGCGTCCCGACTTCAAGTAGTCGAGCCAAGGTGTTTCGGAGGGTTCGCGGTCGCGACCCGAATACCATCCCACCTTCAACTGCGGAGCATTGCTGCGAATCCACCCTGCGAGTCGTTTGACCTCCTCGGGGTCGCCATCGCCACCCATAAAACAGATGCAGGTGATAGCTCTTCCGTAGCGGTCGAGCAGGTGCGCCATCAATCCTTCATCCAACGGCTCACCCTCGTCGGCCCACAACCACGGGCTGTGACATCCCTCGCAATGGTTCGGGCATCCCGCAATGTTGACAGCCAGTGTCACCTCGTCAGGAATCTCCGAGCACACAATATCATAGTTATGACATTTGAGCATAGGGCGTCGGCCTTGGGCTATTTCTCCATACGATCGGGTGTAGCATAGTGGCGGCGTGCTGCCTCGCGTTGACGCGCTGCCGAGAAGTTGCTCACACGTTTCATATAACCGATAATACGGGTCAAGTAGTCCAGATTAGAGCTCTTACACTTGGGACACTCCTTCAAGTAGCGTTTGTCGATATGACCACAGCTGTTGCAAACGGTGTTGGGGATGTTGAAGGTAAAGTAGTTACAACCCTCAGCAGCCGCGATGCGGAACAGTTGGCGGTATTGCGCTTGCGAAAGGTGCTCCTCCAAGTTGAGGTGCAGAGCCGAACCACCGGTCAGGTGTTCGATATATTTGCGGCCGTGCAGACGGATGCGGTCAACGATGTTGAGCGACTCGTCCTCGACGATATAGAAGTAGCTGTTGTAGCACTCGCGGGGTACGGTGTAGCCATCCTCGCGATCCCATTTAGCGTGTTTCACACCTACGTTCTCGGCAGGAATCATCTCGCAGTTGAACATAGTGGTCTTGGTGCGGTAGCGTTTGTTATAGCGCTCAACCAAGCCCAGAACTTTACCTACAAACTCGGCGTACTCCTCGTTGTCGTCAATCTTGATACCGAGGAACTCGGCAGCCTCAACCAAACCGTTCACACCGATAGTCAGGTATTGACGGCCAATGTTGATGTAGCCTGCGTCGAACAGAGGAAGCATACCACCGCGTTGCAGTTCTTTGAGGTTCTCGTCATAAGCCATTTGCACCTTGTGGGTGAGGTCGATAACGTCGGCCAGGAACTCCATATAATCCATACGGCTGCGAACAGCGTATTGGATACAGCGGTTGAGGTTGATGGTGAGCACACTCTTCGAACCGGTCGAAACACCACCTGCACCCAGAGTATAGCTAAAGCCGTTATCTTGAATCTCGTTACGCAGACGGCAGCAGCTCGACAGCGAGTCAGCGTTGTCGCTCAAGTAGGTAAAGAACGAGTGACCCTCCGAGTACATTTGAGCAGCGTAGTCTGCCCACTCCTCGTCGCGTGCGTCCACTCCGTCGGTCAGCATTGCCATAGTCTCAACGGGGAAGGTGAGCACAGTGCGGGTACGCTCTTTGTTGAACCACTTCATAAATCTCTTTTGCAGCCACGACAGCGACTCCCAGTGGGGTTTCGAACCGTCGGGGAAGATGAATTCACCGAACAGGCTCTCGAAGTAGTAGCGGTCGTAGTACGAGATATTCCAGAACACAGCTTGGAAGTTACGCGCACCGGTGGGTTGGTTGATCGAATATACGATTTGCTCGAAGCAGTCGGTAATCACCTTGTCGATGGTGCGACGTTTGAGCGACATATCGATAACTTTATCAGCCTCTTTGTAGTAGTCGGGGCCGAACTCCTGCTCGATGAAATAGTTCATATACATCAGGAACTCGGGGGTTGCGCACGCACCGCTCAACATGCTCGATACGATGAACACCAAGTTTACAAAGCCACCACAGAACGATTTGAGGTTGGTAGGACGGGTCGAGTTACCGCCAATGGGAATAGTACCATCCAGCAACCAGGGATACATAGTGATACTTGCGCAGTAGTTAGCCAGACTTGTCTCGTCGTTTTTGTAGATGAAGTGTTGGCTCAACAGACGCAGGTATTTCTCCGACAGCTCTTTGCCGAACATCGAGTCGATGCGGTCGGTCAGCAGACGGCGGTTCAGACGGATGAAGCCTGCTTTGGGCAGCTCACCAATCAGGGTAGCGATGTTCTTGTGCTCAACGTTGGCGTTAGCATCGTACTTACTACCGGTTGCAGCGTTGTCGGCCTTGCAGTAGTTTACAAGGAAGTTCAGACGATCGCGCACCTCGCGGTCTTCGGTGTGTTTCTGACGATAGAGAATATACGATTTCGCCACCTCGAAGTAGCGCTCTTGCATCAGCGCGGTCTCCACTTGGTTTTGAATTTGCTCCACGCTCATACCGTCCGCAAAACGGATGTGCGACAGAATTTGGGTCAAATCGTCCTCGGTTGCGAACGCGCCCACCGACAGGAACGACTTGCTAATAGCCTGTTTGATTTTGTCAATCTCGAACGGCTTGCGCGTACCGTCGCGTTTGACAATCATAAGTTCATTGTGGTTCATAGCTTTATGTTTTTTTGTTTATATTTTTTTTAACTCTCTTTCAATCAGTTAGCACCGTCCCGACTACTTTTTAAACGTTCCCGCGACTCGGGATGTTGTGTCTATGGACTACAAAACCAACGGCACGGTGGGGTGTCGTTGGTAGTGCAAAGATAGGATTGCAAAAGCCGAAAAACAAATATTCCGAGAGGCAAGTTATAAACACTTTGTAAACAGATTTTAAATACCCACGCCGTAGCGCACTGCAAGGCCGATAAGGGTTCAAAACCGACCTATTAATCGCGACATCGGGCGCCGAGGGATACCAATTTCCGAAAAAATTACTACCTTTACCCCCGAAACTTTAACATCAATATTATGGCAAATCAATTATTGAAAGGTAAGAAAGGTTTGATTTTCGGCGCGTTGAACGAGCAGTCCATCGCCTGGAAAGTTGCAGAGAGAGCAGTTGCGGAGGGAGCAGAAATCGTACTTACGAACACTGCCGTATCGATTCGAATGGGCACCATCAATCAGTTGGCCGAGAAGTGCAACGCGATTGTAATCCCTGCCGACGCATCAAGCGTTGCTGACTTGGAGAATCTGATTGATAAGACTATGGAGCACTTCGGTGGAAAGTTCGACTTTATGTTGCACTCCATCGGTATGTCGCCCAACGTACGCAAGGGCGTACCTTATGATGATTTGAACTATGACTTTTTGAGCAAGACGCTCGATATTTCGGCTATCTCGTTCCACAAGGCAATGAAGATTGCACACGCCAAGGACGCCATCAACGACTGGGGTTCGATTGTGGCGTTGAGCTATCAGGCTGCGCAACGCACCGTGTGTGAGTATGGCGATATGGCCGATGCCAAAGCACTGTTGGAGTCGATTGCACGCAGTTTCGGCTACATCTTGGGCCGCGAGAAAAAAATCCGCGTAAACACTGTGTCGCAGTCGCCCACCCTCACCACAGCAGGCAGTGGCGTTAGCGGCCTTAGTGATTTGCTGGGCTATGCCGAGCGTATGTCGCCTCTGGGTAATGCCTCGGCAGAGGATTGCGCCAACTACATTATGACTCTCTTCTCGGACTACACCCGCAAGGTTACAATGCAAAACCTTTTCCACGACGGAGGTTTTTCATCGACGGGTATCAGCCACGAGATTATCGACATTTACTTTAAAGGTACTGCCGACGAGCGCAAGTAACACCGCACTGTTCACCCCGCCTGATGCAAGTCGCGCGGGGTGCATTATTTATAATATGTAATAGATATGAAAAAAATAAAAAATCCGTGGATTGGTGCGGAGGGTTATAATTGCTTTGCGTGCTGCCCCGACAATCCCCACGGACTGCATATGGAGTTTTATGAGGATGGTGACGAGGTCGTGTGCCGTTGGCAGCCGAGTGTCTATTTTCAAAGCTGGATTGACACCGTTCACGGCGGAATCCAAGCCACGCTTATCGACGAGACTTGCGGCTGGGTTATCTCGCGCAAGTTCCAAACTGTGGGCGTGACCACCAAGATGGAGATTCGCTACCACAAACCCGTTCGCACCTCGGCGGGAGTGCTCGAAATCCGTGCCCGCGTGGTTGAGCAACGCCGCAACCTGCTGACCGTCGAAGCCGAGATTCGCAACCCCGAGGGTGTGGTTTGCACCTCCGCCACCGCAGGTTTCTTCCTGACGCCTCGCGAGAAACTCGACCCGATGTACCACCGCGACTACGTTCTCGAAGACGAGGAGTAGTTCTTTCCCTTTAAACAAAAACGATACGAGAGTGTCCCCCTAGCGGGAACACTCTCGTGTTGTTTATACATTCGCTCGGATTAGCGAGTGAATTTAGTGTTGTAGTGTAAATAGTTTTCGTTACTGGTAGGGTCCAAGACATAGCCACAATCAACGCCATAGAAAAACCAATTACTGCTAAAGGCAATACCAGCAGTACTCATATTTGCTACAATGGGATTGTCTGTAGGAGTGTACTCTTCATCTTCATAAACGAATCCATAGAAGTAGAAGTCACCATAATCGTCATCGTAGTGAAGTGCAAATTGAGGCTCAAAGGTAATGGTACGAGCCTCGAAATCTACGGTACCAACAAGGTTGTAACTTCCATAGAAATTCTTAACAACAACCTCATTCGCGTTATCGCCTTTTGTGATGGTTATAGTATTTTTATAATGTATATCTCCGTTAGAACTGTAGTTAGACTGAGTCCAGTTGCCAAGCAACCAGTTCCAGTCGAAAGTATTGTCTGTGGTGCTTGTACCGCTGGTGTACTGATAGGTTACCGTTGCGCTTGTGATAGTCATTTTTGTCAAGCCAGTATACCTAACCATCGACTGAGAGCCTGTCCAGTCTGAAAGGCCATCACTAAAATCAATCTTAGTAATAACCATTCCGTCAGGAACCTCAAACTGCATTGTACTTCCTGAGTATGTACGCAAACCGTCGTGCCAAAAACGAGTAGATGTAGAGGAGGTGCCATAACCTCCTGTAAATGTAACATCACCCTCTTTTACAGTTGTACCCTCTTTGGGATAATTTTTGAAAAGGAATGTTACGGTTTTTGTTTTTGTCTCGCCTTCTTCGGGATTGTCAGTGTTGCCACCTTCCTCGGCGTTGTCAGTATTGCCGCCTTCTCCGGGGTTGTCAGTATTGCCGCCTTCTCCGGGATTGTCAGTATTGCCTCCGTCTTCGGGCTTATCTGTATTTCCACCATCCTCGGGTTTATCTGTATTACCACCGCCGGGATTATCGTTATCGCGAGTGAAAGTGGTAGAAGATTGATATCCCAGGAACTGACCACAATCTACACCAAAGCATCCCCATTGACCAATGGTAATACCCGCAGCACTCATAGTTGCTACAACGGGACCTTCAACAACACCCTCTTCGGTATCATAATCGAATGCCACAAAGTAGAATTCACCATAATCATAATCATCGTAAGAGTAGTCAAACATGTATTGAGGTTGGAATGTAATAGTGCCAGCCTCGGGATCTACGGTACCTACCAAGTCGCAGGTCTCCCAGAAATTCTTGACAATAATCTCATTCTCGTTCTCACCCTTAACAATTTTAGCAATGCTTTGGTATTCGATAGCGCCATTAAAATCATAGTCACTTTCAATCCAGTCGCCAAGCAACCAGTTCCAGTTGAAAGTGCCAGCCTCTTGGGTTATGGTCAGGACTTTTTCGATTCGTTCATACACCAAGTCTGTGTAAAAAACAATCTCTACACTTCGAACTTCTCCGGTGTTGTTGGGTTGGACCTCAATTACATAATTTTCATACCTATTAGTAATAGAAAGCCAATCATAATCACTACTATATCCGAGTCTTAGATCTGATAAATTATTCTTTATCGTTACATCTACAGATAAAGCTCCTCCCTCTGCGGGGGCATCCAAATAAGAGGTGCTCAATTCTATAGAGGGTGTTACAAATTCATCATTATAGTCCAATACAGGAGCCTCATATACACACGAGGCAAATAGAGCAGTCAATACTGCCATAAAGCATTTGAAAATATTTTTCATAATATTGACTTTTTAGAAAGTAAAACCTAAATGAATTTCAAGGCCATAACCGATACTGTTACCTAAGCGAGCTTCATATATCAATCCTGTGTCACCACCATTATATGTCCTCACGTATTCATACGTATGGTGCGTATAGGCATTAAGACCTACACCAAAATAGATGCTACTCTTATCCTTTAATGCAAAATTGATACCTACTTGCGGCTCTACAAACGCATTAATCGACGGATATTCAAAGTAATATTGACGTCCCTTAACATTCGCTCTAACCGGTGTCGAGAAAGTACCACCCACCTCGCAAGCCACAAACGGACTTACGCGACGAGATTGGAAATTGTAGCGATAATATAAAGAAATAGGTATTAACCACTTATTTCGTTCCAATTGAACAGGACCCCAATAGTCGTCGCACAGACGAAGATATTTCCAAGTAGACTTAGATGGATTAATACTAATACCCGTACCAAGACCAATATAGTGACGACCGCTAATTTGATAACCGCCGATGTAACTAACACTCGCGTAGTTTTTTCGAGCATCGTCGTATAAATCATACATAAATGAGATATCAACTGTTGAGAAATATCCAGACGGTATTTGGAGTTCTTCAGGTTTCTCTTTTTTGACTTTGACCTTTTCTGAAATTACAGGCGAATTGACACTTGCTGCAGAGGCTGTCATGGTGGTGGTTTTCTCTGCGGCTTTGGCCTTGGCAGCTTCCTTTTCGGCCGCTTTACGTGCAGCCTCCTCGGCTTTGGCCTTGGCAGCGGCCTCCTTCTCAGCAGCAATACGTGCAGCCTCCTCGGCTTTTGCCTTGGCAGCGGCCTCCTTCTCGGCAGCAATACGTGCCTCCTCCTCGGCTTTAGCTTTGGCTGCAGCCTCGGCTTGTTGTTGCGCAGCCAAACGTGCAGCAGCCTCTGCTTCGGCTTTAGCCTTCGCTTCGGCCTCTTGTTGTGCTGCTAAGCGAGCAGCAGCCTCTGCTTTGGCCTTGTTCTCGGCGTATTTCTTATCGATTTTGAGTTTGAAAATCAGATACGAACCATCAACCTCGAGTTGAGTGGTGAAATATCCCTCCAAACTTGCGCTCAGTTGTTTGACGTGAGTTGCAACTTGCAACTCGAACGCACCACTGGCACCTGTCTGCACACTTTGGTCGGTAGTGGTGGATTTGACAACAGCGCCCGACAGAGGAACGTCGTTTTGGTCAAACACCATACCCTTGACCGTACGTGTGTTTTGCGCTACACCCGCAAGCGAGAGTGTAGCGCAAAATACCACTAATAATAAGCGTTTCATACGACTGACCTATTTACCCAGCTTAAACTTACCTAACGATGATGCCTCTTGGGCTTTAGCAGTAAGTTTTGCCGCTCCTTCCGATACCTCACGGAGGTACTCATCACCGGGACTGCGGAAGTTAACATACTTAGCAGGGTAACCGCTTACAACAACCGACTCTACCTCGCCTTTTGAGTTGTATTTAACTTGTTTTTCGAGACCGACCAGTACATCTGCACCGCCATTATTTGCCAAAGCCTCGCTTACTGCGCTATCAATAACATTGTCAGCACCACCGTTGCGAGCGCTCTTGCTGGGAATAAACAAATAGGTGATTTTTTCTTTCGCTACATCAAGGTCAGCAAAAACAGCGACAATAGGATCTACTGCATTTACTTTTGTGTAAGTCGAAGAGGTGATGAGTTTGGTAGGAACCGAGCAACCCACGAACATAGCAACCGAAGCTGCCAAAAGGAAAAGTTTTTTCATAATAATATAAATTTAAGTTAAATAAGTATTTTGCTTTTTACAACTCACTGATTATCAATGAAATACCCCCCCCGAAACATCGGGGAGGGGTATTTTACACCCTCATTGTATGATATGTAGCATCAGCTTGTTTGGCTTTTGTTTTGACAAATTTAAAAAATATTTTCCAAACAATCAACTCTCCGTCGGGGTTTTGTTTGGCACAACACACAAAAAAAGAGTCGCACGTATTCCGCGCGACTCTTCGAAATTATGTGTAATCAGATATTACAACAGGCCGTTTTTGTGTTTCTCGGCGATGATTTTCAGCATATCATCGGTCATAGTTTCGAGATCCCACTCGGGTTTCCAACCCCACTCAGCGCGAGCGCAGCTGTCGTCAAGGCTGTTAGGCCAGCTGTTTGCGATAGCCTCCTTAACGGGGTCAACATTGTACTCCATAGTGAACTCGGGCATACGTTTTTGAACGGCTGCAAAAATCTCCTCGGGAGCAAAGCTCATCGATGCGATGTTGAAGCTGTTGCGGTGGATGAGTTTTGCGGGGTCAGCCTCCATCAGTTGAACGCAAGCACGCAGTGCATCGGGCATATACATCATATCCATTTTGCATCCTTGGGGGATGGGGCAGGTGAATTTGCCGTTTTTGATAGCCTCATAGTAAATCTCCACAGCGTAGTCGGTAGTACCGCCACCGGGCAGAGTAACATTCGAGATGATACCGGGGAAACGCACGCTACGGGTGTCAACGCCGAAACGAGTGAAATAGTAGTCGCTCAACATCTCACCGGTCACTTTGCACACGCCATACACGGTAGTAGGACGCATAACGGTGTCTTGGGGAGTGTTGTCCTTGGGGTAGTCGCCACCAAAAGCACCAATCGAGCTAGGGGTAAACAGAGCGCAACCGAATTGGCGTGCGATCTCCAACGAGTTTACCAGCGCGCCGATGTTGATGTCCCAAGCGAGTTTGGGATTGCGCTCGCCGGTTGCCGACAGCAGTGCCACAAGGTTGAAGATGGTGTCAACATTGTACTTTGCTACAACAGCAGCATAAGCGGGAACGTCCAATGCGTTGAGTTCCTCGAACGGGCCATTTGCAGCCAACACAGGATTAACTCGCATATCCGATGCGATAACGTTGTTGTTGCCGTAAATACCACGCAAATACGTTGTCAACTCCGAACCGATTTGTCCACCGGCTCCTACGATAAGGATTTTTTTCATCTTAATTGTTAGTGGTTAATGTGATTGAATTATATCAGTTTTTGTTTCGTCCTACAAAGTCACAATTTCGATAATGCAAAGATATTGTTTTTTTGGTTACAAAGTATCGGTCGCAGCAAAAAAAATAGACCGCCGCGAGCAGTTTTGTGCGGAATTTGCCAAAAGTTACACAGAAATTGCAAAACTGCGATTTTATATTTAACTTTGT
Organism: Rikenellaceae bacterium; assembly: GCA_045613745.1. GTDB lineage: Bacteria > Bacteroidota > Bacteroidia > Bacteroidales > Rikenellaceae > UBA940. The sequence goes on from JAZLBP010000013.1 coordinate 52,634, forward strand.
GAAGTTTTATACTGCACGAAAATATCAACTTTAACAAATAACAATATGAATTTTGGTACTATTGACATTATTGTCTTTGTCGTCTATGTCATCGTTGTTGTAGGCGTCGGCTTGTGGGTTTCCCGCGAGAAAAAAGGAGTCAAAAAAGATTCAAAAGACTACTTCCTGGCCAGCAAGGCTCTGCCTTGGTGGGCTGTGGGAGCTTCGCTGATTGCGTCGAACATCTCGGCCGAGCAGTTTATCGGTATGTCGGGTTCGGGCTTCGCAATCGGTATGGGTATCGCATCCTATGAGTTTATGGCTGCGCTCACCCTGATTATCGTTGCGGCATTCTTCCTGCCCATCTATCTCCACCGCGGTATCTACACTATGCCTCAATTCTTGGAGCAACGTTTCGACAAACGTGTGAAGACCGTGATGGCGATTTTCTGGTTGCTGGTATTCGTGTTTGTGAACCTTACCTCGATTCTCTATCTGGGTGCGCTGGCGATCAACACTATGATGGGTGTTGACCTCGTTTGGGGTATCGTAGGTCTGGCTATCTTCGCTGCCGTTTACTCGATTTACGGTGGTCTGAAAGCTGTTGCTTGGACCGACGTAATCCAAGTTGTATTCCTGATTGGTGGTGGTTTGGTGACTACCTACGTTGCATTTGAGTTGCTCGGTGGCGGCAGCTTCGGCGAGGGCGTGAAGATTTTGGCCGACAAAGCACCCCACAAATTCGATATGATTTTGGACAAAGCACACGCATCGTATAGCGAGTTGCCTGGTTTGAGCGTTCTTATCGGTGGTCTTTGGGTGGCTAACCTCTACTACTGGGGTTGCAACCAATACATCATCCAACGTGCACTTGCATCGAAATCGCTCGACGAGGCTCAAAAGGGTCTGGCATTTGCAGGTTTCTTGAAGATTCTGCTCCCGCTGATTATCGTTATCCCCGGCATCATCTGCTGGGTAATGGTTCAAGAGGGTCAAATCCCCGCTCTGGGCAAAGCTGACGAGGCATACCCCACTCTGCTGAATATGGTACCCACCGGTATCAAGGGTCTGGCATTCGCAGCGCTGGTTGCAGCTATCGTTTCGTCGCTGGCTTCGATGATGAACTCGATTTCGTCGATCTTCACTATGGACATCTACAAATCGTATATTAATAAAGGTGCGTCGGACACTCATATGGTAACCGTAGGCCGTATCACCAGCGTTGTTGCTCTGGTTATCGCTTGCGTTGTTGCTCCTATGTTGGGTAACCTCGACCAAGCCTTCCAATTCATCCAAGAGTTCACCGGCTTCGTATCGCCCGGTGCGTTGGCTATCTTCTTGGCAGGCTTCTTCTACAAACGTGCAACCGCAAATGGTGCATTGGCAGCTGCTCTGGGTACTTTTGTATTCTCGGTGCTGTTCAAGTTCCTCATCCCCGGTGTTCCCTTCATGGATCGTATGATGATTGTCTTTGCTCTGTGCTTCTTGGTAATCGTGCTGTTCGCTCTGCTGGAGAAGAAACCCATCGAGCAAGAGAAAGTGGAGTACCCCAAAGACCTGTTCAAGACTTCGACTGGTTTCAAGGTTTGCGCTGTTGCAATCATTGCTATTCTGGCATTCCTCTACATCATTTGGTGGTAGACCGAATATACCTCAACAAAAAATCCCGAGAGCATTTCGCTTTCGGGATTTTTTATTGCTATTCGTATTCGTAGCACCTTAATCAAACACCCCTTTGACACCTTCAAAAAAGGTTTTCCAATCATATTGTTGACGATCAACACACATCAACACACCCATAATCGCCAAACCCACAACTGCTAATGTCAAAAAAGCACCACATGCCAGAAATACTTTATACCACGTTTTCACATACCCTTCTTTGGTATAAATAATCTTTTTCCATGTTACTCCTACACCTCTCCATTCTTCAGCAGAATCTATCATCTTATAAAATCTCTCATTGGTAAGATTATTCAATTTACAATCTTTAACATTCAACACATCCTTAGATGGACATATCAATGGTCGCTTAAATTCATCGGCAAAACAAATAATTCCAAAATCAGCCCCATTATAATAACTTTGATTATCCCAATGATATATATATTTTTCAGGAGTAGATATCGGCTCTGCAACACCATTAAACTTATAACTCTTTGTTGCGGCCCTATATATTCTCCTAACACTTTCCGCATTAGGAGATATAGACGTCAAAAAAACGTCATAACGTTTACGATCCTCATATATTAATTGAGACACAAAACAGACTTCACATTCTTTTTCTACGGGTTCAAAACAAATATCCACGACTAATGTATTATCCGCCAAACGCAGGGTATCTATTCCCGTAATTAGGATAGTACTATTTTCATCACATTCCTTTGTGTCGTTTTTGATAACAACATTGTTTTCATGCGACATTTGCGCCGTCGAAGAACTTGTATTTTGGAGCTTTTCAGGCGCTATGACAGGTGTCGAGATTGGGATCTCCACGGGCTTTGTTTTTCCTCTTTGCGGCTTCGAGTTCTTTACCACGGCATCAGACATCGCAGATGCAGTCACGACCATACTAGACGCCATCTGATTATCTGCCAAATAATACGCATTAAACTTAAGCGCATCTGTACGTTTTTCCACCTGTCTTTCGCATATATTCTTCCATTCATGAAAAGATATATTGCGAGATTTAGGAACGACACAGAATCGAGCATTAACATCATGAATATACGGCTTTGATATACCGTCATATGTTGCCCTCATCCTAATCATCAAACTACCATCATTATCAACTTGACAAAGTTTAATAATCGGCTCCTCTGCAGATGTAAAAGGATACAAAACATTCTCGTTGTACCTTAACGTATATCCATTTTTATCTTGATACGATGAATAAAAGTCCGAAGATGTGTATGAAATATTTTTTGTTGACACTTGATATTGCAAAAGGAAATCGCGCACCGAGTATTCTTTGTTATTTTGTGGTATCGGAACTATTGGGAGAAGCGACAAGTCAGAATCCAATTTATCTACAAAAACAACAATATCGGTCTTCTCATTAGCATATATTTCTGTATTATCTATATATGCAGACAACTCGCCTCCTTTATTGTGCTTAAATTGCTGCCAAGCCCATACGGAAGTAACAATAGTAAGTATTCCGGTTATTACTTTCCATGAAAATATTACTTTCAGCCAGCGAACTATTACATTTGACTCTTGATTATAATTTGCCATAGACTTAAATTTTATTTTCCACAAAAATAGTAATATTTTTCATACAATACATTAAGATACAAACACTCTCAAAAAAACTTACGCCCACCCGAGAATGGGTGAGGCGTAAGTTTTTTATTGTTATCAAGAGTACCTTACAACGCCTGACGATTATTGAGGGCGTGGCGGATGGTGTACTCGTCGGCGTACTCGATTTCGTCGCCAAAGCCGATACCTCGCGCGAGGGTTGTGATTTTTACCTCGGGGTGGTTTTTCAGGCGGCTCTTGATGTAGAACATCGTGGTCTCGCACTCCATCGAGGTGCCGATAGCGAGGATTACCTCCTTGACGCCTCCCGACACAACATTATCCACCAGCAGGTCAATCTTCAAATCCGAGGGGCCTACGCCACGCATAGGCGAGATAACGTCGCCCAAGACGTGATAGAGTCCCTTGTAGGTTTTGGTGTTCTCGATGCTCATCACGTCGCCGACGTGCTCGACCACGCAGACTACCGAGCGGTCGCGTCGCGGGTCACTGCAAATAGGACACACCTCACCATCCGACAGGTTGTTACACTGCTTGCAGTAGCGTATTCCTGTGCGGAAACGGCTCACAGCGTCCACAAATTGCTCGACCTCAACCTCGGTGCGGCGCAATAGGTGCAACGATAAACGGAGTGCGGTACGTTGGCCCACACCCGGCAGTTTGGCGAACTCGCCAACAACATCATCCAGCAGTTCCGACATACCGTTAGTCAATCAGCTCTATTGACGAGGCGGGCAGCCATCCCTTGTTGCCATCGGCAATCGACACCTGACACCAATCGCCAAGGCGGTCGAGGACGGTAACCTGCGTACCCTCGTGAATTACAAAAATATCCTTACTTGTGCGGTCGGGCGAGCTCTTGACGGGTGCGGCACCAAGCATCACAATCGCATCCGACGAGTGCAGTGCATTGCGACGTTGCTCCGACGCGAAGTTTACCGACAGCAGAGTTAGTGCACCCATAACCACAGCCAGCGAGAAACCGACCTTGCGGAGGGTGAGACCCAACGGCAACAGATAGGCCATCAGCGCCACCAGCATCAGCAGACCCGACACAAGCGAGATCACAGCCCAAGTGTTGCTATTGACAGCCGTACGCACTTCTCTAACCCAACGCGACACAAAGAACTCGGGGACAACCTCAATCTGATCCTTCACATAGCCGTTTGCAACGCGCAGGTTATATTGTGTATCCTCGTCGGCAGGGTCGATGCGCAGTGCCTTGTTGTAGTAGAGCACTGCCTTACCAATTTGGCCGTTTTTGAAGTATGCGCCACCCATATTGTAGTAGAGTTTGACGCTTGCCATTCCCGCCTTCTCGATGGAGTCGTAGATGGCTGTTGCGCCCGCCCAATCACCATTCATATAGGCAGTATTGGCGCGATCCCATTGGGCGTCGTACTCCGAAGCACGCACCGAAGTAGCGCGTACCAGGATGACCGCAAATAGTAACAGTATGAAAATACGTTTCGACATATTATTTTCTCTTTTTAAGCGATTCGATTTTCGACAGCAGCTTCACACTGTCGGCATACACCTCCTGCATCTGTCCCGACGCAAGGGGCGAGTATTGAGCCATCTCGCACTCCGAAATGAGGCTGATGAAACGCTCGGCCCACTCCTCGGCTACTCCTCGCTTGGTGAGTTGGCCGCGGACATTCTCTTTGCACAGGTTGGCAACGGGGATATTCAGTTTGTCGCTCATATAACCCCACAGCGCACGCAGGGTCTCGTCATAGAAACCGCGCTCGTTGCCGTCGTTCATATATTGCCCAGCTTTTTTCAGACGTTGAAGCGCAACCTTATTGGCACGTTTGCCACGCACAAAGGTAGCGTTATTACTGTTGCGGATAAAACGTTTGAGCGGAACGTACGACGCCACAAACAGCACCACAAACAGCACCCACAGCGCAAAGTACAGCGGACTCCACATCAGCAGTCGTCCCTTGGGCGACAAATCGGCCGAGCCCAGTTTGATAAAACGGATGTCCTTGTCAAGCATCTTGACCTCCTCCTTACTCAAACCGCTGACAATACCCGAGATTGAGGTGCGAGCCATTGAGTCGGCCGCAACATTGATACACATCTCGCGTGTCGAGAGGGTTACATACTTGGCTGTGCGGGGGTTGAAATAGGTGAACTCCACCGCGGGAATTGTATATTCTCCCTCGGCGCGAGCAATGAACGGATACTCAAACTGGCGGTATCCCGAGATTCCCGACGCCGAACTTTGCAGGCTCTCGGTCATCTTGACATTATACTGCTCAAACGAAGTGGGCAGCGAAAGTGTGGGCGCCTGAATCAACGGAAGGTTGCCTCGTCCCGACACCTTAACCGTATAGGTAGCGCTCGAATTGGCATTGATTTGGTCGGCGGGCAACACTGCATCGAGTGTGAATTGACCCACCGCACCCGCAAAACTGCGCGGCGCATCCGATGGCAGCTCCAACACCTCGACCACCTGACGGGCTGACGCAAGGGGTTTGCGCACCTCCTGCACCATATCCATCGAGCCAAAGAAGTCGTCGAACATAGATTGACGACCCGCAGGTTGGGTTACGATGCGTGCTACAATGGTCAGCTCGGCGGGCTCAATAGTCAGTTGTCCCACCTGTTGGGGGTAGAGCAGATACTCCTGCAATATGTGGGTATCATAGACCTTGCCGTTGTAGGCCTCGCTCTGCCAGGTGTACTCCGTGCCTTTGAGCTCCTGCATCCAGAAGCCGTTGAAGGTCGGGAACTTGGAACTCTCGATACCGCTCAATTGCGTACGGGTATAAAGTTTGATTGTCGCGCGAATGGGTTCTCCCTTATAGACCTTGTTCTTGTCCAAATGCACCGCCACAAACACATCGTCCTTGCCAATGCCTTTGGTCTTTTGCTCCTTCTTGGTAGCCGCAGCGGTCGCACCATCCTGAGCCGCAGCTGCCGGCTCTGAGTTCTTCTCATCGACCACAGCAATGCTCAACTCGTGGGTCGAGTACTTCTCGTCATCCACCTCGACGGTTGCCGCCGAAATGGTTGCAGTACCCTCGCTGTTGGCCTGCACCACATAGGTGTAGGTGTAGCTCACGCTTTTGGAGATTTCGCCATTAACGATGCTGGTTGACGACGAGTAGGAGGTCGAAGGGCCTGCCATCACGTCCAAACCCTCGAATGTGGGGGCTTCAAACTTGTCGGCCTTGGCATTGACCACAAACTCGATGCGGAACAATTCGCCCATCTGCACCGCGCCGGGTGCCACAACGTCGAACTTGACCCCGCCCTTCTGGGCAAAGGCCACACACGAGCACAGCACCGCGAGTAGTGTAGTAAAAAATGTCTTTATACGTCCGTACATATATGCGTGTATTTTGTGTAAACTGCCCGATGTTCGCACCTCGGCAAGGGCGAACATCGGGACAATTTATTAACGTAAACGCGTAGTGGTTTAGTGTTTGAAATCAGCAAAGAAGTCGTTGCCCTTGTCATCAACGATGATGAATGCGGGGAAGTTCTCGATGCGAATCTTGCGCACAGCCTCCATACCCAGCTCGGGGAAGTCCACAACCTCTACACTCTTAATCGAGTTTTTGGCGAGGATTGCAGCGGGACCACCAATCGAACCGAGGTAGAAACCACCGTGTTTCTTACAAGCGTCGGTCACCTCTTGCGAACGGTTACCTTTGGCAACCATAACCATCGAGCCGCCCAACGATTGGAACAGATCTACATAGGGATCCATACGACCAGCAGTGGTGGGGCCGAAGCTACCCGAAGCCATACCTGCGGGAGTTTTTGCAGGGCCTGCATAATATACGGGGTGGTTTTTGAAGTATTCGGGCATAGGTTGACCCTCGTCAATCATTTGTTTGATGCGAGCGTGAGCGATGTCACGAGCCACAATCAGAGTACCTTTCAGGTTCAAACGAGTTTTGATGGGGTATTTGGTCAGGGTCTCCAACACTTTGTCCATACCCTCGTCGAGGTCGATATCCACTGCGGGCGACATAGCGGGAGCTTGTGCGGGCAGATATTTCGAAGGCTCTTTCTCGAGTTGCTCCAACCAGATACCGTCGGCGTTGATTTTAGCCTTGATGTTACGGTCGGCGCTACAGCTTACACCGATACCAACGGGGCACGAAGCAGCGTGGCGGGGCATACGGATTACGCGAACGTCGTGTACGAAGTATTTACCACCGAATTGAGCACCGATACCGCTCTTTTGGCAAATCTCCAACACTTTTGCCTCCCACTCCAAATCGCGGAAAGCACGGCCACCCTCGTTGCCGCTGGTGGGAAGGTTGTCGAAGTAACCTGCCGAAGCCTTTTTCACAGCTGCCAGGTTAGCCTCTGCCGAAGTACCACCAACTACGATTGCCAAGTGGTAGGGAGGACAAGCCGAAGTACCGAGGTCTTTGATGTGCTCGGCGATGAATTTGGTCAGGTTCTCCTCGGTCAGCAGAGCTTTGGTTTGTTGATAGAGGAAAGTTTTGTTAGCCGAGCCACCACCTTTGGTGATGAACAGGAACTTATACTCGTTGCCTTTGGTAGCGTAGAGGTCGATTTGTGCGGGCAGGTTGGTGCCGCTGTTCTTCTCGTCGAGCATAGTGAAGGGAACAACTTGCGAGTAACGCAGGTTGCGCTCGGCGTAGGTCTCGTACACACCGCGCGAGATGCATTCTGCATCGTCCACACCGGTGTAAACATTCTCGCCCTTCTTACCGATGCAGATAGCGGTACCTGTATCTTGGCAGGTGGGGAGCTCACCCTCGGCAGCCACGCATTGGTTTACGAGCATAGTGTAAGCCACGAATTTGTCGTTGTCGGTAGCCTCGGGGTCATTCAGGATGTTGTTCAGTTTTTGGAGGTGCGAGCCGCGCAGGTAGAACGAAACGTCGGCATAAGCCTCTTTCGAAAGCAGTTCAAGACCTTTGGGGTCGATGCGGAGGATTTGACGGTCACCGCATTGCTCCACCGAAACGTAATCTTTGGTAATCAAACGATACTGTGTTGTGTCCTCTCCCATCTCGAAAGGCTCTTGATAAATGAAATCTGCCATAATGGTTGTTAAGTTATATGATTTGTTTTGTTATTTGTCTGTTTGTCCAAAGGCGCTCACATCTCGCCTCATTCTGCAAAATTACGACAAAGATAGAAAAATCCCAATATAATACTCGCAAAACCCTCCACTTTTTTTGCCATATACCTATTATAAAAATCTAAAGACTCTACAAAAATGGGGGCATTTAGGCGGTTTTTGTAAATAAATTCACTTTTTTGAGCGAAAAATTTGGAGAGTAAAAAAAAGTACGTATATTTGCACTCCGAAAACGAAAGGCCCAGGTGGTGGAATTGGTAGACACGCTACTTTGAGGGGGTAGTGGACATTAGTCCGTGTGAGTTCGAGTCTCGTCCTGGGCACTACCACAAACGCATTAGAGAATTTCTCTGATGCGTTTTTTTGTGTCTTTAACTTGTGAATGTGTATAAGATGAGGAATTTCAAGGCTTGCGAAGGTTGGCAAACCGCAGCATACTGACGTATGTGAGGATTTGTCAATCGAGCGTAACGCAGAAATTACCATATTAGACACATTCAGTGAAAACAAAGAACTAGGGATGCGCTTGCATCCCGAGTTCTTTGTTTCGATAACTATTCGCCCGACCCCAAGGCAGGGTAAGGTGGGCATATCTAAGGTTGTGACCTATTTGTCCTTTTTAGCCTCGATGCTGAGTGTAGCGTGAGGTACGATGCGGAGGCGCTCCTTGGGAATGAGCTTGCCTGTCTCGCGGCAGACGCCATAAGTTTTGTTCTCGATGCGGATAAGTGCCGCTTCGAGGTGGGTTATGAATTTGAGCTGACGTTGAGCCAAACGACCGCACTCCTCTTTGGTGAGCGTGGTAGCACCCTCTTCGAGTACTTTGAAGGTGGGCGAAGTGTCCTCGGTGTCGTTGCTTGACGAGTGGGTAATAGTTGCTTTCAGCAGCTCGTAATCCTCGCGCGCTGCGGCAAGTTTTTCAAGAATAATGGCCTTGAATTCGGCGAGTTCTTCGTCGTTGTATCTGGTTTTCTCAACTTCTGCCATAATTGTGTAGTTTATAGGTTTTTTCTTTTAGGTTATGTAAAATTAAGCAGATTTTCCGAGACTGCCAAATATTTATTCAAAAATATCCCAATTAATTGCAAAAAAGCTCTTTGTTGCACCCAAAACAAAGGTGCGGACAACACCCGTCATCCGCACCTTAATATAATATATTCGCATCTACTACTCGGCAGCTATACGCACATAGGCTGTCGAGGTATAGACATCACCTTCATCCGAGGTCATTTTCAGACTAAGCGTGTAGGCTCCCGCAGTTGTGGGCGGTGTTGTGAACTCCAACGCCATAGACGGACCAAGCAGAATCATATCGCGCGCGGTCATCTCGTTCATCATCTTGACACAGTGATAGTAGTTGGGATGAGTCCAACACACCATACCATCACAATTCCACTCCGAATAGTTTTGTGTGTATTTGTACCCCGCATCAATAAAGGGTTTCAGGGTTGTGAATGTTACCTTTATAATATCCGCCACCGAACTTCCGTCGGGGTGCTCGGCGTCATAGGCGGGCGAAACGGTAATATCTATATCGACAAAGTCTGTCGCCACGGCTGTGTACGCATCGTTTACACCCGGTGTGTTTGGGCATTCGTATCGCTCCTCCTTGTAGCTGTTATCGTGGTGCTTTTGGCACAACTGCTTGTACAAAGATTTGTTATTGTCGTAACTGCAAGACTTGGCAAAACTCGGCACAGGCTCTTTGCTGCCACGGCCCCAAACCTCGATACTATATTCGGATACTCCAGCCCAAACTCCCGAGGAGTTTATGATGTAATGTTCTTTTATTTGAGGATGGGCAGGCGCATACAACAAAACATAGGAGTTCTCCCAAATGCGACTTCCGCGACCTCCGCACGCAACCATTGCGAGCGCGGTAAAAATCATCATCAGGCGTTTCATAGTACACGAAGTTTTTGGTTTGCGTCTGCAAGTTAATAAATAATAGGTAAATTTACAATAGAAGAAGAAGAAGAAGAAGAAGAAGAAGAAGAAGAAGAAGAAGAAGCGAAAAAAAGTTTATCGGAAGCCAAAAAGAAAGAAATGCGTGTTAAAAATCAAACAAATTGTTTGTTTCTTAATTTTGGTTTTGTATATTTGCATTTACAAACAAGCACTATTAACCCAAGAATAACCCAAAACATCTATAACTACTATGGCAAACATTAAATTCTACAAGATGGGCGAAATGCCCCTCGAACTGCATAAAGTGCGCGTAGTTCAAAAGCTCCACCTTGTGCCTATCAACCGCCGATTGGACGCTATCACCGAGGCTGGTTTCAACACCTTCCGCCTCAGCACCAAGGATGTGTTCCTTGATATGCTTACCGACTCGGGTACCAACGCGATGAGCGACAATCAAGTAGCCGCTATGTTCCAAGCCGACGACGCTTATGCAGGTTCGCAATCGTTCGAACGTCTGCAAAAAGCCGTTGAGGATGTGCTTGGCAAAAAATATCTGTTGCCCGTTCACCAAGGTCGTGCTGCCGAGAACGTTATCTGCCACGCTTTTGTAAAACCCGGCAACGTTGTCCCCACCAACTACCACTTCACCACCACTCTGGCTCACGTTATGGAGCAAGGCGGCCGCATCGAGGAGCTTATCCACGACCGCGCGCTGGTGTTGCACAGCGACCACCCCTTCAAGGGTAATATGGACATCGACAAACTCGAGGAGTGCATCCAACGCAACGGTGTCGAGAATATTCCCTTCGTGCGTATGGAGGCCTCGACCAACCTTATCGGTGGCCAACCCTTCTCGATTCGCAATATGATGGACGTGCGTGCAGTGTGCGACAAGTATGGCATTATGCTGGTGTTGGACGCATCGCTGCTCGGCGAGAATGCATTCCTTGTTAAACAACGCGAGGACGCTTGGAAAGAGAACTCGATGGGCGACATCCTCCGCACTATGACAGGGCTGGCCGACCTGGTTTACTTCTCGGCTCGCAAACTCAGCTCGTCGCGTGGTGGCGGTATCTGTACCAACCGTCGTGACATCTACGCCAAGATGGAGGCTCTGATTCCTCTGTTCGAGGGTTTCTTGACCTATGGAGGTATCTCGGTTCGTGAGATTGAGGCTATGGCCGTTGGTCTGTACGAGACTTTGGACGAGACTATGATTTCGCAAAGCCCCACCTTCATTAAATATATGGTCGAGCAACTTGACGCTGCGGGTATCCCCGTTATCACACCTCCGGGTGTGCTGGGTTGCCACATCGACGCAGGAACCTTCTGCAAGCACATCCCCCAAGAGGAGTACCCCGCAGGTGCGCTGGCTGCTGCCTTGTATCTGATTTCGGGTGTACGTTCGATGGAGCGTGGTACTATGAGTTCGATTCGCGACGAGAACGGCAACGACGTGCTGGCTGATGCCGAGTTGCTGCGTCTGGCTGTACCCCGCCGTGTATTCACCCTCTCGCAAGTCAACTACGTTATCGACCGTCTGCAATGGCTGTACGACAACCGCGAGCTGATTGGTGGTCTGAAATTCACCTACGAGCCCCCCGTATTGCGTTTCTTTATGGGTGGTCTGGCTCCCACCAGCGACTGGCCCGAGCGTTTGGTTTCGAAATTCCGCAAGGATTTCGGCGACTCGCTCTAATCGAAAATATACACAACTTTTTGATGTTTTGTGTCGGGAGTTGCAGGCGATTGTCTGCAACTCCTCTTTTTTGAGCATTTGGTAGTGAACTTTTTGAAAAAACTTTTGTATCTTTGTAAGAGTTGATGATAAATTAATTAACCAATAAACAATAACCAACGTATGCTTAAACGAATCTGTATGGCTCTGCTCGCCGCTGTTATGTGCGTTGCAGTGCAAAGTGTTTCGGCAGCTAATCCCCGCGTGGTCTTTATGGGTGACTCCATCACCGAAGGCTGGGGCGGTAAGGTGCCGTCGTTCTTTACGAACAACAACTTCCTGTGTAAGGGTATCAGCGGTCACACCACAGGTGATATGCTCGCCCGCTACACCAACGACGTAATCAACAAAAAGCCCCAAGTGGTGGTAATCCTTGCGGGTACCAACGACATCGCACAAAACGACGGCGTGTTTGTGTCGATGGAGCAAATCAGCAACAATATTTTCTATATGGCCCAGATGGCTATGGACAAAGGTATCAAGGTTGTGTTGTGCAGCGTACTCCCCTCGTCGGGCTTCGGCTGGACCAGCATCAAACCTACCGACCTTATTCCCCGTCTGAACACCATCATCGAGGAGTGGGCTGCCGAGCACGATTGTCCTTATGTTGACTATTACTCGCTGTTCGTACAGGAGAACGGCTCGCTTGACCCCAAATTCTCGGGCGACAACTGCCACCCCTACCTCGAAGGCTACTACATTATGGAGCAAGCTCTGATGCCTATCCTTGAACCTATGCTTCAATAATCACTTAAACAGACACATCAGTTATGAAAAAATATTTGCTTATTGCAGCAGCTCTGCTTGGATTTGCAGCTTGTACTCCTCCCCAAGAAGAGGAACTCATTCCCGAATTGACTGTTGCCGAAACCGAAATTATGGCCACAGCGGCCGAAGCAACCTATACACTGACCATCAACAGCAATACCTCGTGGACCATTGACTGCGCCGCAGAATGGCTCTATATCGAAACCATTGCAGGTACCGGCAACGCCACTGTTGATGTTCTCATCTTTGCCAACACCCCCGAGGAGAGCGGCTACGCAGCTCGTAACTCGCAAATCGCAGTTCGCGCCAAAGGTCTGACAAACCCCGTCACTATTGACGTGTTCCAAGAGTCGCCCAAAGGCCTGATTGCCGAGGAGACACTCTATGAGGTGGGTGCCGAGGGTGGCAACATCGTTGTTGAGTTCCAAACCAACATCGACATCACCGCAACCCCTAACGTTGATTGGATTACCAAAGTTGAGGCTACTCGCGTTTTGACCGACCGTCAAATGACCTTTGCAGTAGCTGCCAACGAGGGTTATGAGCCCCGTACCGGTACCATCACTCTGTCGGGTGAGGGCGTTGAGGACGAAACTCTGACCGTAACACAAGCCGAGACCGGCCTGATTACCGTATCCAAAGAGGTTGAGCCTATCGCAGCCGATGGTGGCTCGTTCAGCGTGGCTGTTCGCGCTAATGTTACCTTCGAGGTCGAAATCGACGAGGCGTGCGACTGGATTCAAGTTGCCAACACCCGCGCTGTGGTTGACTCCGAGGTTAACTTCACTGTTGCTGCAAACGAGGCTCCCGAGGCTCGTTCGGCCAACATCTACTTCGTCTCGGAGCTGGGTAAAGACACCATCACCGTAAACCAAGAGGGCAACAAAAACGCTGTCGTAACTTTTGCTAACGAGACCTTCAAGAAGTTCTTGCGCAAACGCAACCTTGACCTTAACAAAGACTCAGAATTCTCGGTTTCTGAGTTGGAGGCAATCACCGAGCTGACTCTGTGGAACCGCGTGAAATCGAGCTACTACACCTTCCAAACCGATGCAATTGCCGATTTAAGCGACCTGCAATATCTGACCAACCTCGAATACCTGGATATCCAAGGTGTTCCCGCTGGTTTGAAGAGCATCGACCTGTCGAAAAACACCAAACTCCGCTCGCTGAACTGCGCTAACACCGCTATCACCAACATCGATCTGTCGAACAACACCGAGCTGGAGGAGCTGAACCTATCGGCTACCAAAATCAGCAGTATCGACCTGTCGAAAAACACCAAACTCAAAAAACTCCACATCGGAGGCTGCCTGCAACTCACCAGCCTTGATGTTTCGGCACTCACCGAGTTGACTATGCTCAACTGTGCATACGCCAACATCACCGAACTGAACGTTGCAAACAACACCCAACTTGTGGCTCTGTATTGTAGCGGTAACGCACTCACCGAGCTGAACGTATCGACTCTGGCAGTGCTGGAGCGTCTGATTTGCGACGACAACCAACTGACCACCCTCGATGCAAGCGCTAACTCGCAACTCAAAGTGTTGACTTGTACCCGCAACAAACTCACCTCGATTAATGTTGGTGGTCTGACCAACCTGAATCGTCTGGCAGTGAGTCAAAACCCCTCGCTTGCAACCCTTTCGATTGCAGGCAACACCGCGCTCAACTTCCTGCACGCTGCTTACACCGCACTGACTACCATCGACTGCTCGCCCGCACCTTCGTTGTGGATGCTCAATGCCAACAACGCAAAACTCACAAGCGTAGGCATTGCATCGAACACCGCTCTGCGTGGTCTGCGTGTAAACAACAACTCGCTGGCCGAGCTTAACATTACCAACAACGACCTTCGCTACTTGTGGGCTGACGGCAACTCTACCCTGCCCAAAATCACCGTAAGCGACGACTTCTCGCCCACCACCGCAATCACCTTCTTCAAGGATGCTGCAACCAAGTGGGAAGGTGGTAAGCGTCCTACCTACCTTGATTTGAGTGCAAATGGTACTGCTAACTGCTACGTCATCAACGAGGCTGGTCAAAACTACAAGTTCAAAGCAACTGTTAAGGGTAACGGCTACGACCCCATCACCGGTGCCGAGGCCGAAACTATCGCTCCTACCCAAGCCTACATCCTTTGGGGTATGCGCAAATCGGATAGCGCAGGTAGTGACAACACCCAACTCAACACAAGTATCCTGCGTGGCTCGGTAGAACTCGACAAAGATGGTTACATCTGCTTCACCACTGCTCCTTCGATGGAGGATGGTAACTTTGTAATCGTAGCTACCGACAACAACCACAATATCCTGTGGAGCTGGCATATGTGGTGCTGCAAAGGTTACGACTACGCTGGTAGCGCTATTGACGTTGACCTCTATGGTGACAGCTACAAGATTCTGGATCGTAATATCGGTGCATTCGCGGCTCCCACCTTGACTACCTCGTCGAGCAGCAAGGATTTCGAGTTTACTCACAGCTTGATTTTCCAATGGGGACGCAAAGACCCGTTTGCTGCGGGTAACCTGCAAACACCCACCTCGTGGGGCTATATGTCGTGGATTGACTGGGCCGAGAAGAACGGCGCAATCAAACAGTCGCCCACCTTCTATATCGTAGGTCGCAGCGACCGTTCGGCTTACAAATACGACCCCTACATCATACCTCACAACCTGACCGAAACCAATGCAATCCTCGCTCACTCGGTTAAGAATCCTATGACCTACTTCACTGGTAGCAACTGGGCAAGCTCGGCTGCAACCTCGAATGGCCAAACCGCTGACTGGGGTAAACTCTGGGGTAACCAATCGGCAAGTGGCAAGGGTGTGAAGACTATGTATGACCCCTGCCCCGTAGGTTATACCGTTGCATCGCCCGACCGTCTGAAATTCATCTCGGCAACCGGCGAGAAGACTCCCGTAGGCGCAACTTGGCAAGTGAACGCAACTATGAATCTCAACAATGCCGATGGTAGTGCTGTTTCGAACAACCCCTTGAAGGCTTCGCCCTTCGGTATGTTCTTCTACACCAAAGCTACTCGCACCGAGACCGAGCACCCCGCCGACAAGACCGTGGTATTCCTGCCCCGTCACAACTGGAGTACAAGCCAAGGTAACGAGAAACAAGAGAATTTTATCTGCCTCTACACCAACGCACCGAGTGCTGAGGAGGCTTGGGGTGGTCAACCCTACAAAGCCGTTGTGACCTATTCGGGTTACGGTTCGTTTAAGGAGCCCAACTGGAATAGCGCAGCCGAGGCAGGTGCTGCAATGCCTGTACGTTGCGTATCGGAGTAATCCGATTATCATACACTTTGAAAGGCTGCTCCTCGGGACAGCCTTTCTTTTTGACAATATCACAAAAAACCTCGGGGTGGAAATTCCACCCCGAGGTTTTCAGTTATAGTTTCACCAAAGGATTACTCCTTGGTGATACCGATTTGCAGAGGCATCTCGTTGATGTCGGTGTCGCAAACGAAGGTACCCGAAGCCTTCTCGTCAACCGAAATCGACACAGCAAGGGTTTGAGAGGTAATCAAGCTACCAAAGGCCTCGACACTCTCGGCAACCTCGTCGGTGCGTTGAATCGACAGACGGATGCGGTCGGTAACCTCCAAGCCGCTATCCTTACGGATGTTTTGGATACGGTTGATAAGCTCGCGAGCAGTACCCTCCTTACGCAACTCGTCGGTCACGGTGATATCCAGAGCTACGGTCAGCTTGCCCTCCGAGGCAACCAACCATCCGGGCATATCGTCCGAGGTGATTTCGAAGTCGGCGCGCTCCAAGGTCAGATCCTCGCCTGCAACATTCAGCACATAGGTCTCCGAAGCCTCGATTTCGGCAATCTGCTCTTGACCCATCTCGGCCACCAGAGCTGCGATTTGTTTCATATACTTGCCATAACGCGGGCCCAAGGTCTTGAAGTTGGGTTTGATGCGTTTGGTGATAAGGCCTGTGGTGTCGCTGATAAGCTCGATGTCTTTGATGTTCACCTCGCCCATAACAAGCGATTTGACAGCCTCGATGTGGGCACCAAGTTTCTCATCCAACAGAGGAACGATGATTTTGGTCAGCGGTTGACGCACTTTGATGTTCACCTTGCGGCGCAGAGCCAACACCATCGACGACACTTGTTGTGCAACGGCCATCATCTCCTCCAAGTCGCTGTTGACCAAAGCTGCATTGCTTTTGGGGAAGAGTGCCAAGTGTACCGACTCCTCGGTGTGGCGGCCACTCATTGCGTTCAGGTCGCAGAAGATTTGCTCGGCGATGAAGGGTGCAAAGGGTGCGCTCAGTTGTGCCACAGTTTCAAGGCAGGTGTAGAGGGTTTGGTATGCAGCCAACTTGTCAGTAGTCATCTCGCCACCCCAGAAACGTTTACGGTTCAAACGAACGTACCAGTTCGAGAGGTTTTCGCCAACAAACTCCTGAATCATACGAGCCGCAGGGGTGGGATCGTAGTCGTCCAAGCACTTGGTAACGTTTGCAACCAAAGTATTGAGCAACGAGATAATCCAGCGGTCGATTTCGGGGCGCTCCTCAACGGGCACCTCTGCCTCGCGGCCGGTGAAACCATCCACGTTAGCATACAGCGCAAAGAAGCTGTAAGTATTATAAAGTGTGCCGAAGAACTTACGACGTACCTCGTCAACACCATCTACGTCAAATTTGAGGTTGTCCCAGGGTTGCGAGTTCGAGATGATGTACCAGCGAACTGCATCCACGCCATATTTGTCCATAACCTCGAAGGGGTCGATGGCGTTACCCAGACGTTTACTCATCTTGTTGCCGTTCTTGTCGAGCACCAGACCATTCGAAATGATGTTCTTGAATGCCACCGAGTCAAACAGCATAGTACCCAGCGCGTGCAGAGTGAAGAACCAACCACGGGTTTGGTCCACACCCTCGGCGATGAAGTCCGAAGGATATACCTTCAAGAACTCCTCCTTGCTCATCTCGAAGGGGAAGTGAACTTGGGCATAAGGCATTGCGCCGCTATCGAACCATACGTCAATCAGGTCGCTCTCGCGGTGCATAGGCTCGCCTTTGCTCGATACCAATACGATGTTATCTACATAGGGGCGGTGCAAGTCAATCTTGTCGTAGTTCTCCTTGCTGAAATCGCCCACGTTGAAGTCGGCATAGGGGTTGGTGGTCATCACACCTGCGGCAATCGATTTCTCAATTTCGGCCTTCAACTCCTCAACCGAGCCGATGCATTTGAACTCCGAGTAGTCGTCGGTAGCCCAAATGGGGAGCGGAGTACCCCAGAAACGCGAACGCGACAAGTTCCAGTCTTGGAGGTTTTCGAGCCATTTGCCGAAACGTCCCGAGCCTGTCGATTCGGGTTTCCAATAGATGCTCTCGTTGAGCTCCATCATACGCTCACGGCAGGCGGTGGTACGGATAAACCACGAGTCAAGCGGGTAGTACAATACGGGCTTGTCGGTACGCCAGCAGTGGGGGTAGTTGTGGGTATGTTTCTCGATTTTGAGGGCGGTGCCAGCCTGTTTCATCTCCATACACAGGAAGATATTGAGGTCTTCGGCTTTGGCAGCAGCCTTCTCGTCGTATTTGCCATCGGGGTTGAATTGAGGATCGTAGGCGTTCTTAACGTAGTCGCCTTCGTGTTGAGAGTAACCCTCGGCGTTAACGCACTTATCAACAAAGGTTGCGTCGCACTCCTCCATCAGGTAGTATTTACCTGTCATATCAACCATAGGACGAGTCTCGCCACGTTTGTTAATCATAAACAGCGAGGGGATACCCGCAGCCTTTGCTACCTTGGCGTCATCAGCACCAAAGGTGGGCGCAATGTGAACGATACCGGTACCGTCGTCGGTGGTAACGTAGTCGCCGGGGATTACGCGGAAAGCGCACTCCGACAGCTCCACAAAGCGGTCTTTTTGAATGTCAAAGCACTTCTCGGGGTGCTCGGCAGCGTAAGCCTTAACCCACTCGGCTGCGTTGTTATCAGCCTTCTCCAAGGGTTTAACCCAAGGCATAAGTTGCTCGTAACGCAGACCCTCCAACTCGGCACCAGTGTAGTTAGCCACAATGCGGTAAGGAACAACCTTGTCGCCAGCCTTGTACTCATCCATAGGCAACTCGGCGCCTTCGGCCTTGAAGTATGCGTTTACACGCGCTTCAGCCATCACGACGCTGATTTTCTCGCCATTGTAGGGGTTGTAGGTTTGCACGCACACATAACCGATTTTGGGGCCAACGCACAGCGCAGTGTTCGAGGGCAGAGTCCAAGGGGTGGTAGTCCAAGCAGCAAAGCAGGGAGTACCCCACGCGGTCATCTCCTCTTTGGGGTTCACAATGCGGAACAGAGCAGTTGCGGTGGTATCCTTAACGTCGCGGTAGCAGCCGGGTTGGTTCAACTCGTGAGTCGAAAGACCAGTACCTGCACCGGGCGAATAGGGTTGGATGGTGTAACCTTTATAGAGCAAGCCCTTCTCGTAGAGCTGTTTGAGCATCCACCAGAGGGTCTCGATATATTTATTGTCGTAGGTGATGTAGGCGTCGTCGGTATTTACCCAGTAACCCATCTTACGGGTCAAATCACCCCACACGTCGGTGTACTCCATCACAGCCTCGCGGCAGGTGCGGTTGTACTCCTCGATGGTGATTTTGCTTCCGATTTCGTCCTTGGTGATGCCGAGTTTCTTCTCGACACCCAGCTCTACGGGCAGACCGTGGGTGTCCCAACCGGCTTTACGATTCACTTTGTAGCCTTGGCCGGTTTTGTAACGGCAGATGATGTCTTTGATGGTACGTGCCATCATATGGTGAATACCCGGCATACCGTTTGCCGAGGGCGGTCCTTCGTAGAAAATGAACGCGGGCGAGCCTTCGCGTTGCAGAACGCTCTGACGGAAAGTGTCTTCGCGATCCCATTTTTCCAATACTTCTTGTGAGAGTTGGGTCAGATTTAATCCTTTGTACTCCTTGAATTTGGCGTTACTCATTGTATGTTGTATTTTGTATAATCGTCAACTAAAAACGCAAAGGTATTAAAAAAGTTTGAAAGGAAGGAATAATTCCAAGATGTTTTTTATACCTTTGCAGTCAAAAGTTACATCTTAACCCAATAACGAAATGACAATTGATGACTTTGTAGTTGTGGTGGCATCGGAGGCGCACACTTCTTATGCCAAAGAGATTTGCGACGAGATGGCCGAATCGGCCAAGGCTCGCGGCACCGGTATTTCAAAACGTTCGCCCGAGTATGTCGCAGATAAAATGCGTGACGGTAAGGCCGTTATCGCAATTCACAAAGACGGCACTTGGGCCGGCTTCAGCTACATCGAATGCTGGGGTCACGGCAAGTATGTCGCCAACTCGGGTCTTATTATTAACCCAAAATTCCGCAAACTCGGACTTGCACGAGCAATCAAAACCAAGACATTCTTCCTGTCACTCAAAAAGTTCAAGGGAGCAAAATTGTTCGGTCTGACCACAGGTCTGGCTGTGATGAAAATCAATACCGAGCTGGGTTATCACCCCGTAACCTTCTCGCAACTCACCAACGAAGATGAGTTTTGGGCAGGTTGTAAAAGTTGCATAAACTACCCCATCCTCGAAAGCAAAGAGCGTCAAAACTGCTTGTGTACCGCAATGCTGTTTGACCCCGAGGTGGATTACATCACCGCAACTCTCAAACCCAAGTTCCTGTTCGAGATGATGGAGGATTTGGCTAACGTTGAGCCTATCGACATCAACGAACTGTAATCGAGAAATTAAAAATAAAAAATAGATAATATTATGAGCAAAAAAGTAGTTTTGGCGTTCAGCGGTGGTTTGGATACCTCGTACAGCGCTGTCTATCTGGCCAAAGAGATGGGCCTTGAAGTTTATGCCGCTCTGGCAAGCACCGGTGGTTTCTCGGATGAGGAACTTGCCGAAATTGAGCGTCGCGCACGCGCCCTTGGCGTTAAAGATTATACTGTGCTTGATGTAGCCCACAAATATTACGACGAGTCGATTCGCTATATGGTGTATGGTAATGTGCTCAAAAATGGCGCATACCCCATCTCGGTAAGCTCGGAGCGTATCTCGCAAGCAACCGCTGTGGCTGAATACGCCAAACAAATCGGCGCCGACTATCTGTGCCACGGTTCGACCGGTGCAGGTAACGACCAAGTGCGTTTCGATATGATTTTCAACATCGTTGCTCCCGACATCAAGGTTATCGCCCTGATTCGTGAGAAACGTCTGACCCGCGAGGAGGAGATTGCATACCTGCGTTCGCACGGTGTGGATTTCGACTTCAAAAAGGCTGAGTACTCGATCAACCAAGGTGTTTGGGGTACTTCGGTAGGTGGCAAAGAGACTCTGACCTCGTCGGAGACCCTGCCCGAGAAGGCTTATCCCTCGCAAATGACCGCAACCGAGTCGCGTCGCGTAGTTCTCTCGTTCGAGAAAGGTGAGATTTCGGCTATCGACGGCGTTAAATACGACGACAAAATCAAAGCAATCCAAGACCTGCAAACCATCGCCGCTCCCTATGCTATCGGCCGTGGTATGCACGTTGGCGACACCATCATCGGTATCAAAGGCCGTGTAGGTTTCGAGGCTGCTGCCCCCATCCTGATTATCAAAGCTCACCACATGTTGGAGAAACACACTCTGACCAAATGGCAGCTCTTCTGGAAAGACCAAATCTCGCAATTCTATGGCAACTGGTTGCACGAGGGTCAATACTACGACCCCGTAATGCGCGATATGGAGGCTATGCTCGAGACTTCGCAACGTATGGTATCGGGTGACGTTATCATCGACCTGCACCCCTACCGCTACGTTATCGTAGGTGTTGAGAGCGAGCACGATTTGATGAGCAACAAGTTTGGCGCTTACGGCGAGGTTATGAGCGATTGGAGCAGCACCGACGTTGAGGGCTTCGGCAAAATCTTCGGTCTGCAAAACGTAATCTGGCACAAAATCAACGAGCAATAATGGTTGGTGCAGCGATCATAGGTGGCGCCGGCTACACTGGCGGCGAGGCAATCAGATTGCTTCTGAACCACCCCGAGGCACAACTGCGTTTTGTGCAAAGCACCAGCAACGGTGGCAACCTGCTAAGCGATGTGCACGCCGACCTGTTTGGCGACACCTCGATGCGCTTTGTTGCCGAGCCCGATTGGAATGGAGTTGATGTTGTGTTCTTGTGCGTAGGTCACGGCGACGCCCGCAAATATATGGAGTCGCACGACATCCCCGCAGGTGTCAAAATCATCGACCTGAGCCAAGACTTCCGTCTGGCGGCTACCTCGTCGATTGGCGAGCGCCAGTTTGTGTATGGTCTGCCCGAGGTGAACTACGACGCCATCAAGAGCGCAAACAACATTGCCAACCCCGGCTGCTTTGCAACTTGTCTGCAACTCGGCTTGCTGCCTTTGGCTGCAAATGGTGCGTTGACAGAGGATGTTCAAATCACCGCGACCACAGGTTCGACCGGTGCAGGACAAAAACCTTCGGCTACCACCCACTTCAGCTGGCGTAACTCGAACCTGAGTTCGTACAAAGCCTTCACCCACCAACACCTGGGCGAGATTGGCGAGACCATCACCCGTCTGCAACCCTCGTTTGGCGGTGCCATCAACTTTGTACCTATGCGTGGCGCCTTTGCCCGCGGTATCTTCGCCACCATCTACACCCGCACCGATATGACTGCGGAGCAAGCGGTGGAGATGTACAAGGAGTACTACAAGGACGCTGCCTTTACCCACGTTAGCGACAAGGCTATCGATATGAAACAGGTGGTGAATACCAACAAATGTCTGGTGCACGTTGCCAAATATGGCGACCAGCTGATGGTAAGTTCGACTATAGACAACCTTGTGAAGGGTGCGAGCGGTCAAGCCGTGCAGAATATGAACATTATGATGGGCTTGGAGCAGAGCGCAGGTTTGCGTCTGAAACCTTCGGCTTTCTAATAATGCGTCTAAAAAGGGTCTTATACATATAATAAGATAAATAAAGGGCTGTCACGAAGGCAGCCCTTATTGAATAAAAATAAAAAAGACAATGAAACTTTTTGATGTTTACAGCCTTCACAATATCGCCATCGTCAAGGGCGAAGGTATGAATGTGTGGGACGACAAGGGACAAAAATATCTGGATATGTATGGCGGTCACGCCGTAATCTCCATCGGCCACAGCCACCCCACCTATGTAGGTCGCATCGCCGACCAAGTGGCAACGCTGGGTTTCTACTCGAACGCCGTTATTCTGCCTAACCAACAAGAGCTGGCCGACAAACTCGGCGCACTGTCGGGCCACCCCGAGTATCAGCTCTTCTTGTGCAACTCGGGCGCCGAGGCTAACGAGAACGCGATGAAACTCGCATCGTTCGCAACCGGTCGCAGCAAGATTGTAGCTCTGCGCAAGGCTTTCCACGGCCGCACTTCGCTGGCTGTGTCGGCTACCGACAACCCCAAGATTCAGGCTCCCGTCAACAAGACCGACAACGTTCTGTTCACACCCATCAACGACATTGAGGCTATGCGCGCACTGTTTGCCGAGCAAGGTGCCGACATCGCAGGTGTCATCATCGAGAAGATTCAGGGTGTGGGCGGTATCATCGTTGCCGAGGATGAGTTCTGCCGCGAGGTGAAGAACTTGTGCGAGGAGTATGGCGCACTCTACATTGCCGACGAGGTGCAAGCTGGTTGCGGTCGTACAGGTCGCTACTTTGCTACCGACCGCGCAGGCATCAACGCCGACATCTACACTATGGCCAAAGGTATTGCCAATGGTTTCCCCGTAGGTGCTATGGCCATTGCACCCCACATCGAGGCCAAGAAAGGTATGCTCGGAACAACCTTCGGAGGTAACCCTCTGTCGTGTGCCGCAGCTATCGCCGTAGCCGACGTTATGGCTACCGAGGGGCTCATTGAGAACGCAGCCAAGATGGGCCAACTGCTGATGGAGGAACTCGCCAAAATCGAGGGTATCAAGGAGTTGCGTGGCGACGGCCTGATGATTGGCATCGAGTTCGAGAACGACTGCGCCGAGATCAAACGCTGCTTGCTCTACAACGAGCACATCTTTGTAGGCTCGGCCGGCACCACCGTAGTACGTCTGTTGCCCCCTCTGTGCATCGGCAAGGAGCAAGTTGAGGAGTTTATCGCGGCTTTCCGCCGAGCAATTAACGGATAGGCTATGATTAAGGTATTCAAGATTGGCGGCAATGTGGTGGACAACCCTGCTGCACTGGATTCGTTTTTGAGCGATTTCACCACTGTCGAGGGATCGAAGATTCTGATTCACGGAGGTGGTAAGATTGCAACCCAAATCTCCAAATCACTGGGTATCCAAACCACAATGATTGAGGGTCGCCGCGTCACAGATGCCGACACTCTGGGCGTTGTGACTATGGTTTATGCGGGTGGCGTCAATAAGGACATTACCTCGCGCCTGCAACGCAAGGGCCTCAATACGATCGGTCTGTGTGGTGTGGATGGCGCGCTCATCTGCTCGCACCGCCGCAAACCCAACCCCATCGACTATGGCTTTGTGGGCGACCCCTACCAAGTCAACACCGAACTGATTAAAACCCTGACCGATGCAGGCTACAACCTTGTGATTGCCCCCATCACCTATGACCCCGAGTGCGGTCTGCTCAACACCAATGCCGACACCGTAGCCGCTTCGGTGGCCACAGGTCTGGCTGCGTTAGACGAGGTTGAGCTGATTTACTGCTTCGAGAAGTCGGGCGTGCTGCTTGACGTAAACGACGAGTCGTCGCTCATTGAGCACATCACCCGCGAGGACTTTGCACGACTCAAAGCCGAGGGCGTGGTAGCCGACGGAATGTTACCTAAGTTGGAGAACTCGTTCAAGGCTATCGACAGCGGAGTGGCTCGTGTTCGCATCTGCTCGGCCGAGAATATCGCCAGCGGTCGCGGAACAGTTTTGGAGTAGCCGAAGTGCGAAACCCGCCAAAAAATTTGAAAGTTCGGGTTTTGTTGCTATATTTGTGAAAAATATCAAATAACTATACTGACTATGGCAAGTGTAAAAAGACTTAAAAAGGATATCGACTATCTGGTAGAAGAGGTCGTAACCGATTGCTATCTTTCGATTTATTTCCACTCGGACCGCAAAGAGGCGATTGTAGGCATTATGAACAAAGCCGTTGAACTTCGCAACGACCTGTTTGGCCGCATCAACTGCCCCGCCGAGCCCAACAACAAATCGCTTGTTGCAAAACACTACGCGCAAATCCGTCGCGATATGTTTGCCGGCATCGATGGTCTGTTCACCGAACTCAGCGAGCTGAACAAATAATCGAAAGGTCGCAGACCTTTATAACAACGAACGAGGACACCAAAATTGGTGTCCTCGTTTCTTATATTCTTTTCGATCGTAACCACTACGGCACATAGGTACTCCCCCGCCCCTCTCGCAAAGAAAAAGGTGCTTCCCACTATTGTGGAAAGCACCTTCGGATATTTCATCCCACTTTGGGGGATTAGTTTTGCTTGTACTCTTGCCAGCTCTTGATTTGGATATTACCATTCTTCAACTCGCAGCAAGCTTGGATAAATGCACTTGCCAAGCGAGCATTGGTAATCAAAGGAATGTTGTGGTCGATAGCGGCACGACGAATCTTATAACCATTGGTCAACTCGCGGTGAGTGTGGTTTTTGGGGATGTTAACCACCAAGTCGAAACCGTGTTTCGAAATCATATCCATAATATTGAGCTCCGAGCCCTCGTCAGGCCAGCCTACGGTAATTGCATTAATACCGTGCTCGCCCAAGAACTTTTGGGTACCCTCGGTAGCGTAGATGGTGTAACCGCTCTCTTGCAGAATTTTGCAAGGCTCGAGCAAGTCAACTTTCGATTTAGCATCACCCGACGAAACCATAATGTTTTGTTTGGGAACGTCGTAGCCTACCGAAATCATCGACGCCAGCAGTGCCTCGTTGAAGTCATCACCCAGACAGCCTACCTCACCGGTCGACGACATATCCACGCTCAATACGGGGTCAGCGTTGTGCAGACGGCTGAACGAGAATTGCGATGCTTTAACACCAATCCAGTCGATGTCGAATGCACCACCCTCGGGTTTGTTATAGGGTGCGTCGAGCATAATGCGGGTTGCAGTCTCGATGAAGTTGCGTTTGAGAACCTTCGAAACGAAGGGGAACGAACGCGACGCACGCAGGTTACACTCAATTACCTTAACCTCGTTGTTCTTAGCCAGGAATTGGATGTTGAAAGGACCGCTGATGTTAAGCTCTTTGGCAATCTTGCGGCTGATTTTCTTGATGCGGCGTGCAGTCTCGAAATAAATCTTTTGGGGAGGGAACACCAGGGTTGCGTCACCCGAGTGAACACCTGCAAACTCGATGTGCTCCGAGATAGCGTACTCTACAACCTCACCATCTTTGGCAACAGCGTCGAACTCGATCTCCTTGGCGTTTTGCAAGAATTGCGAAACAACCACGGGATACTCTTTCGATACGTTGGCAGCCATTTTCAGGAAGGTTTCGAGTTGCTCCTTGCTGTAACATACGTTCATAGCAGCACCACTCAACACATACGAAGGACGAACCAGTACGGGGTAGCCTACCTTGTCAACGAAATCATAAATCTCGTTCATATCGGTCAGCTCCTTCCAAGCGGGTTGGTCGATGCCGAGTTGGTCGAGCATGCTCGAGAATTTGTGGCGGTTCTCGGCGCGGTCAATCGACAGCGGCGAGGTACCCAGCACGGGAATATCTTGGTGATAGAGTTTGATAGCCAAGTTGTTGGGGATTTGACCACCCACCGACACGATAACGCCTTTGGGAGTCTCCAAATCCATAACGTCCATCACGCGCTCGAACGACAGCTCGTCGAAGTACAGACGGTCGCACATATCGTAGTCGGTCGATACGGTCTCGGGGTTGTAGTTGACCATAATCGATTTGTAGCCCAACTTGCGAGCGGTTTGGATAGCGTTCACCGAACACCAGTCGAACTCAACCGACGAACCGATACGGTAAGCACCCGAACCCAAAACCACAACCGATTTCTCGTTTTTGTAGTAAGGAACATCGTGCTCGCTACCGTCGTAGGTCATATAGAGGTAGTTGGTCAACTCGGGGTGCTCCGAAGCCACGGTATTGATACGTTTAACCGAGGGGAGAATGCCTTGTTTCTTACGAGCAGCACGCACTTTGAGTGCCTCTTTGTGCATATTTTCTTTGCTCTCGCCTACGAAGCGTGCGATTTGGAAGTCCGAGAAGCCCAGACGTTTTGCCTCCAACAGCACCTCGGCGGGCAGTTCGTCCACCTTGTTGTAGCCTTGCAGAACAATCGAATAGTCGTGGATGTTTTTGAGTCTTTCGAGGAACCAGGGCGAAATCTTGGTCAGCTCGAACAGACGCTCGATGGTGTAGCCTTGTTTGAAAGCCTCGGCGATAGCAAACACACGCATATCGGTGGGGTTTGCCAGCTCGGTGTCGAGGTCCTCGAACTCAACGTCCTCGTTACCTACAAAACCGTGCATACCTTGGCCAATCATACGAAGACCCTTCTGGATAATCTCCTCGAACGATTTACCAATCGACATAATCTCGCCGACCGATTTCATGCTCGAACCGATTTGACGCGATACGCCTGCGAATTTGGTGAGGTCCCAACGGGGGATTTTACAAATCAGATAGTCCAAATCGGGAGCCTTGTAAGCCGAGTTGGTAGTACCCATCTCGCCGATTTGGTCGAGAGTGTAACCCAAAGCCAATTTGGCAGCAACAAAAGCAAGAGGATAACCGGTAGCCTTCGAAGCCAACGCCGACGAACGGCTCAAGCGGGCGTTCACCTCGATTACACGGTAGTCGTCGGTGTCCGAGTTGAACGCATATTGTACGTTACACTCACCCACGATACCGATGTGGCGGATGATTTTGCACGACAGCTCTTGGAGCATTTTCAGCTCACCCTCGTCGAGCGAACAGGTGGGAGCAACTACGATACTCTCGCCGGTGTGGATACCCAGCGGGTCGAAGTTCTCCATACTTGCCACGGTGAAGCAGTGGTCGTTGCGGTCGCGGATAACCTCGAACTCAATCTCTTTCCAGCCTTTGAGCGACTCCTCAACAAGAATTTGTTTGGAGTAAGCGAACGAGCTCTCGCACAAAGTCTTGAATTCGTCCATATTTTGGCAAATACCGCTACCAAGACCACCCAGAGCATAAGCCGAACGAACCATGATGGGGAAGCCGATTTTGTTGGCTGCAGCAATTGCATCCTCCATCGACTCTACTGCTTGGCTTACGGGAGTTTTGACGTCAATCTCATCAAGTTTCTTAACGAACAGGTCACGGTCCTCGGTAGCCATAATAGCTTCAACCGACGTACCGAGTACATCTACGCCGTATTTTTGCAGCACGCCACTTTGATAGAGTTCGGTACCGCAGTTAAGAGCGGTTTGACCACCAAATGCGAGCAGGATACCATCGGGTTGCTCCTTTTTGATGATCTCCTCAACGAAGTGGGGAGTCACAGGCAGGAAGTACACGCTGTCGGCGATACCCTCCGAGGTTTGGATGGTGGCAATGTTGGGGTTAATCAAAACGGTCGAGATGCCCTCTTCGCGCAGTGCTTTGAGTGCTTGTGAGCCAGAGTAGTCGAACTCGCCGGCTTGTCCGATTTTGAGGGCACCGGAGCCGAGTACAACAACTTTCTTCTTGGTAAATGTTTGATTTGCCATATATGATTAAGTATAAGTTTTTATTCTCTCTTGCGGAACGATTGAACTAAAATCGGACAAAGGTAGCATTTTTAAGCCGATTTTCCCAGATTCGGGACGCTTTTTTTTGCAATTTTCTTTCCTATTCGGTGCTTTTGATAATTATCAGGTCGTCCAATCGGAGTTTTGGGACATAATGGACACCTTCGGTACGATAGTAGGCACGCGACTCGTCGGGCGCAATTTCGGTCAGGCGAATGGTGTCGGCGCCCTTGCCAATAGCCACAATCAGCAGCGGGGTGAGTTCCAATCCGAGAGCCTGCCCTACGGCCTGCTGGTCGAAGGCGGCAATGCAGCATCCGTTGAGTCCCATTTCGGCAGCTCGCAGCAGCATACTCTGCGCCGAAATGCCGAGGTCGATTGACACATAGCGGTCTTCGGGAACAACCGAACACACCACGATAAAGGCTCTTGGCTCGGAGCCTTCGGCCGGCAGATTCAGTTCGGGAAGTGCGCCTCCCATACGGATGTGGGGCAGAATGGCAGCAGCTTCCTCCTCGCTTACGGGGCGGAAACGCAGAGGTTGGCGGTTGCGAGCCGAGGGGATTTTGGTATTCACCTCGATGATACTGCGCAGTTGGTCGGCACGCACCGTAAACGAATGGTCGTAGGCTCGGTGCGAGCGGTTTTTGAGGAGCAGTTGTCCGAGGCTCGTTGCCGTTTTGCGCTTGGGCGCAGGGGCACCCTTGCGAGCCAAATACTCCTCCATTTTTTTGCCAATATAGTCGTCTGCCATCGGATTCGTTTTTTGATTATCCAAAGATACGCAAAATATCATTGGCTTTGCAAGAAAACCCCAAAAATTTCGTACCTTGCGACATATTAAAAAATACAACCCTCAACCATTATGAGACTACTCAACTCTGCATCAACGATTTTGCGTTCGGTGGCCGTAGTTGCCGCCGCAGCCTTCATAACGTCGTGTGCCGACACCAA
This sequence comes from Rikenellaceae bacterium, assembly GCA_045613745.1. Taxonomy (GTDB): domain Bacteria; phylum Bacteroidota; class Bacteroidia; order Bacteroidales; family Rikenellaceae; genus UBA940. The sequence goes on from JAZLBP010000013.1 coordinate 82,066, forward strand.
ACCCACTCCCAAGAGCAGTGCCACACCCGTCAGCGTGCCCTTCGACAAGGTGACCCTGCAAGACGACTTCTGGCGCCCGAGGTTGCTGACACAAAAGCACACGTTGGTACCCTTCTCTATTGAGAAGAACGAGCCCGCAATCGAGAACCTGCGTCGCGTGGGAGCCTATCTGCGTGGCGAGAAAATCGAAAAACTTCTGCCCAAGCCCTTCTACGTTGCATCCGATTTGTTCAAGGTTATGGAGGGCGCGGCCTATCTGCTGACCATTGAGCCCGACGCCGAGTTGGAGGCACAGATGGATGCAATCATCGACATCATCGGCGAGGCGCAATGCCCCGACGGCTATCTGTACGAGCACCACATTGTACCCGAAAAGTATCGCCACAAGGGCAACTACTGGGGTTCGGGCGACAAGCCGTATAGCTATGTGCTGTTCAGCCACGAGCTCTACAATATGGGACATATGTACGAGGGCGCCATCGCCTACTATCGTGCAACGGGTAAACGCAAGTGGCTCGACATTGCCGAGAAGAGTGCCCAACACATCAACCGCGTATTCTTCGAAGGTGACCCTGCCTACAACGGCGGCAAACCTGTAAACCAAGCCCCCGGCCACCAAGAGATTGAGATGGCGCTTATCAAGCTGTATCAAGTGACCGACAACCCTCTCTACCTCGAAATGGCGCGCAAGTTCATCGACATTCGCGGTGTGACCTATCGCCCCGAGGGAATTCCCATCACCACAACCGAGTACTCGCAACAGCACCTTCCCGTACGCGAACAATATCGCGCTGTTGGTCACTCGGTGCGCGCAACCTATCTCTATGCAGGTATGGCCGACGTCGTGGCTATGACGGGCGACACCACCCTGCTGCCCGCACTGGACAGCGTATGGCACGACATTGTTGACCGCAAGATGCACATCACGGGCGGTTTGGGTGCAGTTCCCGGCATCGAGGGTTTTGGCCCCGAGTATGTGTTACCCAACAAGGAGACCTACAACGAAACCTGCTCGGCGGTGGGCAACGTGATGTTCAACTACCGAATGTTTTTGATGTCGCGCAACGCCAAGTACACCGACGTTGCCGAGGTTGCTTTATATAATAATGTATTGGCGGGTGTAAACATCGAGGGCAACCGTTTCTTCTATGTCAACCCCCTCGAAGCCGACGGCCGCCGTGCATTCAACCACGGCCACTCGGGTCGCGCACCTTGGTTCAATACGGCTTGTTGCCCCTCGAATCTCGCGCGTCTGATACCCCAAATTCCGGGTATGATTTACTCGCACACCGATGATGAGATTTTCTGCGGATTCTATGCCGGTAGTTCGACCACTATTCCCCTTGCACAAGGCGGCGTGGCGCTGACCCAACGCACCCAATATCCCTTCGACGGACGCATCGAGATTGAAGTTACACCCGAGGCCGAGAGTGCGGAATTCACCCTCTGGTTGCGTATCCCCACTTGGTGCACTGGCAGTCGCTTTGTGTCGGGCGAGTTGTATAGCTATGCCGACAACACCCGTTCACGCGCAACCGCCAAAGTCAATGGCCGTCACGTTCGTGCCGAGGTGATTGATGGCATGTTGCCCGTATGTCGCAAGTGGAAGGCGGGAGATGTGGTTACTCTGTCGCTTGATATGCCCGTACGCTACTCGGTTGCCGACGAGCGTGTGAAGGCCGACAGCAACCGCGTATGTCTGACTCGTGGCCCTCTGGTGCTGTGCGCCGAGAGTGCCGACAACAGCTTCAACCCCTCGACCTACTTCATCAACAACATTGGCGCACAAGGAACTCTCGGCGCCTACACCGAGGGTGTGCTGGCAGGAATTCCCCATATCACACTCGACGCTACGGCCGCGACTGCCGAGGCCGAGGAGAGCGCACCGCTGACTCTGCTGCCCTACTACGCGTGGAACAACCGAGGCAATGCCGCAATGAACGTTTGGTTTGCACTCGACGCACCCACAGCGCGCAAGTCGATGAACCTCACCGTAGGTAATATTGCCGATGTCACAGCCACCCACACCTATGTTGGCGACGATGTGATTGCCATTGCCGATGGTCGCCGACCCAAAAGTTCGGGAGACAGGTCGATTCCTCGCTGGACAAGTTGGCCCCAAAAGGGCGAGCCCCAACAAGTTGTGATTAAACTCCGCAAGCGCCAAACAATCGAGAGCGTACAAGTATATTGGTACGACGACAAGGGTGGTGTTCAGGTTCCCGTATCGTGGAGTATGGATTACCTTGTGGATGGCGAGTGGCGCGTATTTACGCCCTACATTACCGACCGCTTCGGCACCTACGCCGACCAATTCAACATGGTACATCCCGACGTGGCTATCGAGGCCGAGGCGTTGCGTCTTAATATGACTCCTCGCGAGGACTCCACCGTCGGCATACTCGAAGTGGTTGTGGAGTAACTTTCCCACCCTACCAAACACAACAAAGGCTGTACGACCCTCAGGTCATACAGCCTTTGTTAGTTATGCAGGCGTAGTGTTACTCCTGTGCTTTCTTAATAATATTCTCGGCACGCTCCAAAGCCATTTGGATGTTCGAGCAGATATTGTCGGAACCTACAAGTTTCTCGAAGCCCGAGTGAGCCAAAGTGGCGCGAACACCACTGCCCACACCCGACAGAATCACCTCGATACCACGGTTGTGCGACGACTCAACCAGAATTTCAAGGTTATGCAGACCTGTCGAATCAACAAACGGCACACGACGCATACGGATGATACGCACTCTGGGTTGGGGTTCGAGGTTGCGCATAACCTCGTCGAACTTGTTGGCAACACCAAAGAAGTAGGGACCCTCTATCTCGTAAACCTCGATGCCCTCCGATACATTCAGGCGCTCGTGGTTTTGGTTGTCGGTACCCTTTGCAAGGTCGATTTCGCTTGTAACAACCGAGATTTTGGTGGTCTCCATCAGACGGCGCATAAACAGAATCACAGCCAACAGCAGACCAATCTCGATTGCGATGGTAAGGTCGAACACCACAGTCAGAATCATAGTCACAAACAGCACCGCGATGTCGCTTTTGGGTGCGCGCATCAGCGAGCGGATGGTACGCCAGCCACTCATATTGTATGACACCACAACCAGCACGCCCGCCAAGCAAGCCATCGGAATGTGGACAATCAGCGGAGTGAGGAACAACAGAATCAGCAGCAACACAACAGCGTGAACAAGACCTGCAACGGGAGTTTTACCGCCGTTATTAATATTGGTCATAGTACGCGCGATGGCACCTGTTACGGGGATACCGCCAAAGAAGGGAACAAGGATATTTGCCACACCCTGACCGATAAGCTCGGTGTTGGCTTTGTGTTTGTCGCCAGTCACACCATCAGCAACGGTTGCCGACAGCAGTGACTCGATAGCGCCCAAAATAGCGATGGTGAATGCCACCGACACCAACGAGCCCATCTGTTTGATGTTAAGGTCGATAGCGGTGGGTTTGAGGTCAGCGAAGCTGAATCCCGAAGTAATTTCGGGGAATCGTTGACCGATGGTCTCGATATTCACACCCGCCCACTTTTCGAGGCAGATTGTAGCCACAGTCATCAGCACGATAGCCACCAGCGAGCCGGGGATTTTGTGCGACACTTTGGGAGTCAGCGCAATGATTGCGATACTTACAAGACCGATACCGAAAGCCCAGGGATCGATGCTACCCAGGTTTTGGAAGTAGCAACCCCACTTCGAGATAAAGTCGGCAGGCACGCTCTCGATAGACATACCTGTCAGGTCTTTGATTTGAGTAGTGAAGATGGTCAGCGCGATACCGCCTGTGAATCCCACAACGATGGGATAAGGGATAAATTTGATAACCACACCGAGTTTGAATACGCCCATCAGCACCAGAATGATACCCGCCATAATGGTGGCGACCATCAATCCTCCGATACCGAATTCGGCAATCACACCAGCCACAATGACGATGAACGCACCTGTGGGTCCGCCAATTTGGACATTCGAGCCACCCAGCAGCGACACGATAAATCCACCAATAATGGCGGTAATCAGACCTTGCACGGGGCTTACGCCGCTGGCGATACCGAATGCAATGGCCAAAGGCAGAGCTACGATACCGACAATCAGACCTGCAATCAGGTCGCTGACAAACATTTGTCGGTTGTAGTTACGCAGTTTAGTGAACAATTTAGGTTGGAAATCTAATTGCAGTTTCACTTTGTTTTGGTTTTTTTAATATTTAACTTCTTGTTAATAAAATTCCTTATAGTAATCTCTCTCCAATTACAGAATCATTATCTCTTCAAAAAATAGATGTCGAGCAGACGTTTGGCCGCCACGAACGAGCTCATCTTATCCTCCTTGACAAGTTCCTCGCAAGCCGCCATCTCGCGTTCGATTTCTGGATCTTGGAAAAAACTATTTCGCAGGGTTTCGTTGATTGTTTCGCGCATCCAGTAGCGGTTTTGGTTGTGGCGGTTGCGGTGGAAGAATCCGTTGCGTTTGACATACATAATGAACTCCTCGACACCTGTCCACACCTCCTCCAAGCCGGTCTTTTGTACCGACGAGCAGCAGTACACCTGCGGACTCCACTCCGACTCGCTGAGCGGGAACAACATCAGCGCATTGGCAAATTGTCGGCGAGCCAACTCGGCACGATGCAGGTTGTCGCCCTCGGCCTTGGTAATGACCATCAGGTCGGCCATCTCCATAATGCCTCGTTTGATACCTTGCAGTTCGTCGCCTGCGCCCGCAATCTGCAACAGCATAAAGATATCGACCATCGAGTGAACAGCCGTTTCGCTCTGACCCACGCCCACGGTCTCGATGAAAATCACATCGAATCCTGCGGCCTCGCACAGAATCATAGTCTCGCGGCTTTTGCGAGCCACACCGCCAAGCGAACCTGCCGACGGCGAGGGGCGGATAAACACCTTGGGATTGGCCGACAAACTCACCATACGGGTCTTGTCACCCAAAATTGAGCCCTTGCTACGCTCCGAGCTGGGGTCGATGGCAAGCACTGCGAGTTTGTGTCCCTTGTCGGCAACCATACCACCCACCGCCTCAATGAAGGTCGATTTACCTGCTCCCGGCACGCCCGTAATACCGATACGAATCGAGCGGCCTGCGTGGGGCAGACAGCGTTCGATAATCTCTTGCGCTTGGGCATAGTGTGCGGGGTTGTTGCTTTCGACCAGCGTGATGGCTTGCGACAGCACGGTGACATCGCCGCGCAAAATACCCTCGACATATTGGTCAACCGTCAGTGTCGGGCGGCGTTTACGCACAAAGTGGGGATTGGTTACGGGTTGGTCGCTGACTCCCGCCATCACATCCAATGCGCTATCGGCGTGTTCGGCGCGATGCTGCTTTTCGTAGTGGTTTGTCATAGTATTTTCCGTCGCTGATTAATTGTTTCAGAGTTTGGTATTGCAGGAACACAGGGTTGCCACACCACAATGTTCGGCGTTTGGGGCTGGTGACATAGGCGTAGGGGACATAGCGAACACCCAGCGACCTCAGTGTGCGAGGTGTGAGTTGCGCCACACAGAATCCCCTATCCTGCTCGGTCAGCATACGGTGACCGCGAGTGTCGTCGCCACGCACCACAACAATCACATTGAGTGAGTCGGCGTGCTCGGTGGCGATGCGTCCCAGCTCCTCTATACGCGAGGTACAAATCTCGTTGGAGGAGTGAAAGAACTCCACAAGGGTGGTTCGTTTCTTCTCGGCGGGCAGGTCGGTCAGCCACACCAACGCATCGGGAGAGGGGGTTTTGCCTCCAATCCGCAAAGTTTGTGCTGACGCACCAAGGCTAATGGCCGCAAACACAAGTATTGCAATAATGCGTTTCATATCTCACAAACGAGTTTTTTTGTCTTTCGACCTTCGGGGCAGGTTTAGGGCTTGACCTAGAGAGTTTGGCTCTTTACGGCGTCGCGTTTGCGACCGAACGAAATCTCTTGACCGAATTGTTTGTTATTCAAGTGGATATTGAGGTTAGCCACTTGCTCGTAGCCCATATGTTTACCGTCGGTTTTGAACTTGAGTTGGAATTTCAGAGTCACACCATCGCGTTTCACTGCGGTGTAGTACAACTCGGCGTGGTTCAGGATGTTGTAGGGTGCTTGGTACAGAGGCTCACACGAGTACAGGCCGCTGATGCCGTACAGAGGCAGCAGGTTGTCACCATAGTAGAAGATATTGAGCAGACCCAAACCCCACTTCTCGATGCGCATCTCAACCTCGGCACCATTGGGCAACATAAACTCGCTGCTGGCCTTGCGGTCGCGTTGAGCCGATTGTTGCCAACCGAGTTGAACGTAGAATTTATCGAGAGGAAGAGCCGAAGCAATATTCACACCGACATAGGGATAAGCGATGATGTTGTCGCACACGCCCTTCACGCCAGTGCCGCTGCTTGCCAAGTGGTACATATGGAAGCTGTAACCTGCAAAGAAGAAGGGAATCTCGAAACGACCTGCCGAGAATACGCGGAAGGCCTCGCGGGTCGAAGTGCCGGCGTCATACTTGCCGTCCCAGTCCAAACCCAACTCCAATTTACCACGCTCACCCTTGTATTGGAGCAGAGTACCGTGCAGCAGTTGGTTGTAGAAGGTATAGCTCGACGAGAAGATAGTGTTGGCATAGGTACCAATCATAGCCGAGCGGTGGAAAACACCGGCGTATGCGCCAAAGCGTTTGTCTTTGTAGCTATAATAAGCGATAGGTTGGGGGGTGTGGAGGTACTCCTCGGCACCGAAGTCACTCATCAACTCGACACCTGCCATAAAGCGGCTACCCTCGCCCCAAGCCACACCAATGGTGGGCGACAGCACCGAGCCAAAGATGGTACGCGATTTGGCCAAAGGCACATTGTCATTCTCGCGGTTGTCGAATCGTGTTTGGAAGTGGACGTCCCACTCGAAGGTTTGTGCTCCTGCGGTCAGAACAACACCAAGGAGCATTGCAAAAGCGGCAATTAATCTCTTCATTTGTTAGATTTGTTTTTATCTGTCTTAAATCGCCGCAAATGTACTCATTTATCACATTATCTCCAACTCTTTGAGTTGTTCGTTTACATCGCGGTCGTCATCCCACACCAACAGCAGCACGTCGCCCACGGCCAAACGGGTAGCTCCCTTGGGTACGATATAGCGGTCGCCGCGCTTGACAAACAGCACCAGAGTATTGGGTGGCAGTGTCACCTCGCGCATAGTGGCTCCTCCCGCCAGAAATGCTTCTGTCACATCGAGTTCGGTGAGTGCGGCCTTGATATTATCGGGCAAATCTATACCGAAACTATCCGTACGCATAGGCATCGAAAGTCCCAGCTTGTCGGCCACATAATTGACCGTCGAACCTTGCAGCGCAAGCGACAAAATTGTGATAAAAAATACTACGTTAAAAATCATATCCGCGACCTCGGGATTGAAGCCTCGGCCGACAGCCACCAGCGGATAGGTAGCCAGAATGATGGGAACAGCGCCACGAAGTCCCACCCAGCTCGCATAGAGTTTGGCTTTGCGGGGCATTTTACGGAAAGGCGCAAGACACAAAAAGACCGTCAGCGGGCGAGCTACAAGAATCATTGCCAAGCCCACGACAACGCCCATAATTGCGGTCTCGGGCACAAGAAGTTTGTGCGGTGTCACCAGCAATCCCAGCATAATAAACATCACGATTTGCACAAGCCAAGTGTAACCGTCGAGCGACTTGGAGAGTCCCTTGCGACCAAACACATTGTGGGTGTTGCCCACCACCATTCCTGCGATATAGACAGCCAGGTAGCCGTTGCCTTGGATGGCATCGGTCATCGAGAAGGTAATAAACACAAACGACAGCAACATAATGGAGCTGAGCGAAGTATTATTGACTTTGGCTTTGTTGAGAGTCCACACGATAGCCTTGCCACACAGCACACCTGATGCAAAACCGATGGCAATCTGACTGACAAGTCGGAACAGAGTGTTCCACACGCCAATCTCGCCGCCATCCACCACCATATCCAGCACGATGATAGTCATAATGGCCGCCATAGGGTCGTTACTACCGCTCTCGAACTCCAACAGCGGTTTCAGATTATGTTTGAGTGCGCGGCTGTTGCCAAGCATCGAAAACACTGACGCCGAGTCGGTTGACGACATAATAGAGGCCATCAACAGCGACTCGCCATAGGTGAGCCCGAGGTTAAAAAGTTCGCTTGCAAAATAGATGATACCGCTTGTGGCAAAGGCCATCATAACCACTCCGAGAGTGGCGAGTATCGAGCCTTGTGGCAGTACGGGGCGAATGTCATTGAAGTTGGTGTCCAAGCCACCCGAGAAAAGGATTACCGACAATGCAATCATACCGATAAACTGCGCCACCAGCGAACTGTTGAATTCCAATCCGTAGCCATCGGTTCCGAAGGCCATACCGACCATCAAGAACAGCAACAGCGAGGGTACACCGAACTTGGCTCCGGCCTGACTGACCAGAATAGCGCTCAGCATAACCACTGCGAATATAAATATAACACTGTTTGTCAGCATAATCCCTTGTTTTCTGTCTGCTTTTAATGCCTTAACGCATCAGCACAGCAATTATTGCCCCTCTACCCTACTGCGGAAGGAAGATATAGGAGATTCGACCCGTTTGGCGTTCGGGTGCCGAGGCGTCGATGTTGAATCTCGATTTGCGGGTAGCGTCCAACGCGGTCTCCCACATACACTCATCGGGTGCCGATTGCTGTTTGTCCACCACCGCACTAACCACATCGCCATTGCGGTTGATGGTCACCGACACAATAACCTCGCCGCCATTCTCGCAACGATAGGCGGGAATATCCAGATACTGCGCCGTACGGACGGGATTGACAAACGAATAGGACACCGTTACACGTCCTTTGGCTTTGGACGATGTGTTTTGTTGGGTTTTATCCTTGTCGTCGGTTTTGCGCTTCATCGCCTCCTCGTCGGCAAGTCCCTGCTCGTAGCGTTCGCGGTTGGCACGCATACGCTCTTGGGCACGCTTGGCGTCGGCGGTAAGTTTTTCGACATCGGTGCTGCGGTCGTCGCGCAGTCGCGAGTCCATATCACTCTCCTCGGCCTGCTCGTTCGAGGTGCGGTTGCGCACGTCACTCAAATCCTCGGCAGGCATACGCTTTTTAATCTCCTGTTCGAGCTTCTCCTTCTGTTTTTGAAGCTCGGCAAGTGACTGCAAATCAATCACCATCACCTGATCGGCGCGCTCCGAAGTGACAGTCACCTTGGAGCCCACAAAGGCAATCGCCAACAACAAATAGGCGATGACGGTAATCAACAAACCTCGTCGGTTGTCGTAGCTCCACTCGCCAATATCTTGTCGTCGGTTGTCGAAAGGCAGTTTCAATCGCTTTCGTCGGCGCACCTCGGGATTGGGTTTTTGTGTATGTTTTTCTCTATTTTCGGCCATATTGCTTTGCAAAAACACAGCAAAATTACAATTTCTTGAAATAAATTCATAACTTTGCCAAAGTTTATCCATAAAAAAGACATTTATGACAAACAAACAAAAAACATTGAATCAGCCGATTCAATTCTCGGGCCGCGGTCTGCACACCGGTTTGGCAACAAGTATGACGGTTCTTCCGGCACCTGCCAACCACGGTATCACATTCCGCCGCACCGATCTCGAAGGAACCCCGGAGATACCTGCGCTGAGTGATTATGTGACTGACACTTCGAGAAGTACAACCATCGAAAAGGACGGAGTTAAAATCTCTACCATCGAACACATCATGTCGGCACTGTGGATGAGCGGTGTTGACAATGCTATAATCGAAGTCAGCGCACCCGAAGTCCCCATTATGGACGGCTCGGCACGAGATTACGTTGCCGAAATCGCGCGCGTCGGCCTCACCGAACTCGACGAGGACATCATCTATTACACCCCGCGTGAACGCGTTTCGTATGTAAACAAGGAGAAGGGCATCACTATCGACATCTTCCCCGATGACGAGTTCAGTATCTCGCTGCACGTCGATTACGGAAGCAAGGTGCTCGGTAATCAGTACGCAACCTTCACCTACGGCAAAGACGACTACGCAGGTCAAATTGCCCCCTGCCGCACCTTTGTGTTCCTGCACGAGATTCTTCCTTTGTTGCAGAATAATCTGGTTAAGGGTGGCGACATCGACAACGCAATTGTGGTGGTTGAGCGCCCCGTTTCGGACGAGGAGCTGGCCTACCTCGGCAAGGTATTCAACCGCGAGGGTATGCAGACCAGCGGTGGCTATCTCAACAACCTCGAACTGCGCTTCATCAACGAGCCCGCACGCCACAAACTGCTCGACCTGACAGGCGATCTCGCACTGCTGGGAGCACGCATCAAGGGTCGTGTGATGGCTACCCGCCCCGGCCACTTCGCCAACACCGAGCTGTGCAAGATGTTGCGTAAAAACCGCCGAAGCGCAAGCCAAAAACCTCGCTTCAAGTACAACCCCACACAAACTCCCGCCTACGATGTAAACCAAATCAAGGAGTATCTGCCCCACCGCGCACCCTTCCTGCTGGTGGATAAGATTATGCACATCGACGAGGAGAATGTCATCGGTATCAAGAACGTCAGCTACAACGAGCCCTTCTTTGCGGGTCACTTCCCCGAGGAGCCCATTATGCCCGGTGTGCTGATTGTCGAGGCTATGGCACAATGCGGCGGCATGCTGGCAATTCACAATCTCGACAAGGAGTCAAAGTACTCGACCTACTTTATGAAAATCGACAACGTGCGTTTCAAAAACAAGGTCGTACCCGGCGACACCCTGCAACTCGAACTTAAACTTATGGAACCTATACGCCGAGGAATCGTGGTGATGGACGCCAAAGCATTCGTAGCAGACAAGCTCGTGTGTGAGGCAGAGTTGATGGCACAGGTTACAAAAATCAAAGAATAATCAACAAAAGCAATTAACTCATACACACATTTATGATCAGTAACTTAGCCTACGTTCACCCCGATGCCACCATCGGTCAAAACGTAACAATAGAACCCTTCGCCTATGTTGGCGCTGATGTAATTATCGGTGACGACTGCTATATCGGCCCCAACTCGCAAATCCTGCCCGGAACACGTATGGGTAAAGGATGTAAAGTATTCGGTGCAATTCTGGGTGGCGAGCCCCAAGACCTTAAATTCAAGGGCGAGTACACCACACTCGAAATTGGCGACTACAACACCTTCCGCGAGGCTTGTACCGTCAACCGAGGCACCGCAGCCAAAGGCCGCACCGTCATTGGCAGTCACAACCTGTTTATGGCCTGCTCACACATCGGTCACGATGTTGTTGTGGGTAGCCACTGTGTGATTGTAAACGCTGTGCTGGTTGCAGGCGAGGTAGTTATCGGTGACTGGGCTATTCTGGGTGGTAACTCGGCAGTTCACCAATTCGTTCGCATCGGCGAGCACGCTATGATCAGCGGCGGTTCGCTTGTAAGCAAGGATGTTCCCCCGTTTGTTAAGGCAGCGCGCAACCCTCTGTCGTTTGTGGGTGCCAACTACATCGGTCTGCGTCGTCGCGGCTTCACTTCGGAGAAGATTAGCGAGATTCAGGAGATTTTCCGTATTCTGTTCCAAAGCGGCTACGCCTATGGCCGTGCTTGCGACATCGTGGAGGACAACATTGCCCGCAGCCCCGAGCGCGATCTGATTGTAGGTTTCTTCCGCGCCTCTAAACGTGGCGTAATCAAGCCCTACAACGTAGCTCTTGGCGACACCGAGGATTAATCCAAACCTTGATATTAAGCAACAAAAGAGGCTGTCCTATGCAGGACAGCCTCTTTTGTGTTTAGTGATTTCCGCTTTACGGAAGAATAATAGTCAGAGGATACACACCATCGTATTCACCCGAAGTCAGGTGACCAAAGTGGAATGTCGGCAGACAGTAGATGGGATTAAGTTCCAGACGTTTGTCCGACACCTTACGTTGCTTGTCGGCATACATCGAGAAGTCGCTGTTGCCCTCATAGTCATCGGGGTGGTAAGCATAGGTCATATGCATTGCACCTGTTCCTGTGGGGTCGGGCATCATCATACCTGTACGGATAGGCTCATATTTGAGCGAGCCATCCTCCTTAACCATAATCTGCACATAGGCAGCAGGAGCACCTGCCATACCCGCAGCAGCCCATTCCTCGGCCAACAAGCCCTCCGAATAGGGGTCCATAATGCGGTAAATCTCGGCCTCTTGAGCGCGATAGACATCCGCTTTATAGTCGTAGGCAAACAAACAGCTGTCGATGTAGGTACACTTGCCGATAAATTCGTAGGTCAAACGACGGCTCAGCGACACGGTGGTTTGTTTCTTGTTCGAGGGGCTGACATTGTTGAGCAGAGTCAGACGGAACTTACTCTTCTCGGTCAGGCTCAAATCGTCGATGTCGGTATATTTCACCTGTGCATAAGCCATATTGGCCTCGTCTTGGAAAATCACACGTTGAGTAGCCAGCGAGAAGATACCTGCGGGGTCCTTCTCCAACCACTTTTTAACGGTAATGGTTTGCGGCTCGTTGTCGATAATGGTATCTTGCTCAACCTCGGCCTCGATTTCGAATTTCAGGTTGACAACGTTGTTGTTTTTGCTGCCACGATAGACGGGCACAAACACTGTATTGTTGTCCTCCTTACCCGTTTCGAGGTTCAGAACCGAAGCTGCAAACGCAAAACAGCCATCATCCTCGTCTTGGCCACCTTCGTAGAGCGGACCCATAACATCTTGATTGCAAGCGGAGAGCAATGCAGCCACCGCCGACAAAACGAATACTATTTTATTGAGTTTCATAGACACTTTTCGTTATTTCTGAACATACGGGTTTTGGTCCTCGGGGCCAATGTTCGGGTTGTTGTCAATCTCCTTTTGAGGAATCATCAGGATACACTCGATGTAGTCTGCAGGGAAGGCCTGATACTCGGCATACTTGCTCAACACGTTCGAGTGGTTGCTCTTGGTGCCGTCTTCGAGTTCCCACGAGCGAGTCCAAGGCATACCCAGACGCAGGATGTCGAACAGACGACCTGCCTCGCCCCACAACTCGATACGACGTTGCAACAGAATCTCGTCAAGCAGAGTGGTTACCGTTCCGACAGTACCAAAAGTTTGAACACCACCTTTGAGTTTAGCAACTCGCTCAACATAGGTCGAGTCACGACGTTCGCCGAGTTTGATAAGTTCCTCGCGTGCATCATCATCAAATCCCTGACGGCAGAGAGCTTCGGCACGAATCAGACACGCCTCCTCCATACGCATAAAGATGAGGTCACCTGTGTAGGCCTTTTGGTCTTTCCATTGGAATTTGTGTTGGTTATAGTTGATGTTTGCACCATAGGTCCAATCGTCAACGGTCACTCCGATATCGCCATTCCACCAACCCTTGCGGATGTCGGTGTCGGGGATTTGCGAGTACAACCAGTTGCTGATACACTTGGGCGCCTCTGCTGCGTAGTAAACACTTGTGCAGGCGTCCATCATCGAGTAGAACGACGCAAACACGTTACACTGCTCGCTCAACACCTCTGCACCCCAGAGCACCGAGCTCGATGCCACCGAGTTGAAGGGGGTTTTGCCTGTTGTCCAGTTTTTGGTGTCGTTGTCGTAGGTTCCCTTCACAACCACAGCCTCACTCATACTGAGCAGCGAGCGGCCGGGTTTGGCCATCGCCTTTTGAGCTGCATCTGCGGCAACATCCCACTGGTTTTGAACCAATGCCACACGAGCTTTGAGCAACCAAGTGGCATAGATATCCAGATTCGAGATGTGCGATTGCGAGAGTTTCGACTCCTCGAACAGAGTGATTGCGGTGTTCAGGTCGGTGTTAATGCGGTCGTACACATCCTGCACGGTGCCACGTCCTTTACCCTTCGAGCTACTTGTGGTTGGCTCGGTATAGATGGGCACACCGGGCCAATCCTCGTGTCCCTTGTAGGTTTGTTGGAACGACTGAATCAGCATAAAGTAGGCATACGCACGAGCGGCATAGGCCTGCGCCATCACATCTTTGAGTTCATTAACATCACCCGTTGCGGTCTTCTCAACCGACAGAATGTAGTTGAGGTTACCAATGATTTCGTAGAAATACATCCAAGTGAAGTAGCACTGCTGAATGGTGCTGGTAAATCGTTCGCGAGCCTCGTAATTGTAGGCTTTCCAGAACCAACCTGCGCCCTCGGCAGTGTGCACCATATCGTCACCCATAACCTCGGCGTTGAGCGTGATTGCAGCATTGCCGAAACATTGGTGAGCATTGGCAGTTACAAAGTTTATGCGGTTGTACATCGTCGAGTACACGCCGTTCATAGCCACGCGAACCGAGCTTACATCGCTCAAAATTTGGTTTTTGTCCACTTCGCCCGAGGGCAGAGTCTCCATAAAGCCCGCGCAACCAGAGGTCATAGTAAGTCCCGCAGCAAGCAGGAGCATATATATAAATCTTTTCATACGCGTTTAGAATTTTAAGTCGACGCCAAGCGTCAGAGTTCGGTTAGGTGTATAGGTATAGGAGGTCGAGCCCGAGAAACTTGCCTGCGGGTTCATACCTTGCAGGTGAGTGAAAATCCAGGGGCTGTCGGCCGACACATAGATTCTCAGGCCCTCAATACCCGCCTTTGCAAGCAGTTTTGCGGGCAAGCGATAGCCCAGCGAGATGTTCTTGAAGGCAAAGTACGAAGCGTCCACCAGGAAGCGGTCGCTGGCCAGAGTTGTAAGAGTTGTGGTAACCTTGGGAACGTCGGTAATCTCGCCGGGGGTGGTCCATCCGCGCAAAGCGTTGCGGTGGTAGGCCTGACCAACGAAGGTCGGCTCCATCAGCGAACGATAGACGCCGTCATAGATTTTACCGCCAACCGAGTAGGTCATCAGCACCGACAAGTCGAAGTCGCGGAACGACAGCGAAGTCGAAATCGAACCATACACGTCGGGGATACGGCTACCCATCAGGTATTTGCAACCCGTAGCAACGGTAGCATCGTTGGTCACATAGTCGGTTCCGGGGATGCGGTTGCCGTTCTTGTCTTTTTGGTATGCCCAGTAGAGTTGGTCACCCGTTGCGGGGTCAACACCTGCACTCTTGGCTAGGTAGAAGGTATTGAGCTCCTCGCCCTCGCGAATCAGGTAGTTGCCGCTAACAATATCCTCGCCGTTGTCGGTAAGTTGTTTGACACGGTTGGTCAGGGTCGAAGCCATCAGAGTGATGTTCCAACGCCAATCCTTGGTCGAAATCACGTCGCCACCGATGGTGATGTCCCAACCGCGGTTGACCATACTACCCACGTTTGCATAGTAGCTCGGGAAACCAAGCGACACAGCCATCGGGTGCTCCAACAACAGGTCGGAGGTTGTACGATTATACCACTCGATGGTACCTGTCATACGGCCAAACAGACGGAACTCCAAACCGAGGTTCAGGTTGCCGTTCTTCTCCCAAGTCACATCGGGGGTCTCCACCGAGCCGATGATTGCACCCGAGGCGTTGGCGTTCGAGTAGTTCATATCGTAGAGCGACTGCCAAGCATAGAGCGAGCCGAGGTTGTCGTTACCTTGCACACCATAGCTGGCTTTCAGAGTGATGTTGTTAATCCACTCAACATCTTTGAGCCAAGCCTCGTGCGACAGACGCCACGAAGCACCTACCGACCAGAAGCTACCCCAGCGATTCTCCTTTTTGAAACGCGACGATGCATCCATACGATAACTTGCCGAGAAATAGTAGCGGTCGTCGTAGCTGTAATTCAGACGGCTCATATAGGAGTTGATGGCATACAGGTCGGTTGCCGAGTTGGTGTCGGCGATGGTCGAACCCATAGCCAAGTCGTCGAACTCATCAAAAGCAAAACCTGTCTTCTCGCCCATACGGTAGGTATATTTGTAGTGGTAGAACTCGTGACCTGCCATCACATCAAACGAGTGTTTGCGCACTGTTTTGTTGTAGGTCAGCAGTTGGTTCCAAGTGTAGCTCATCACCCTCTCGTGGGTTTTGTTCAGACGGCCCGTACCCGCAGCATTACCGTGGTGGCGGTTGAAACGGGTGGTCATATCGGTATTGACATTATCCAGACCGAAGTTGGTCGAGAGTTTGAGTCCTTTCCAATTTACGCCCATATAGGCACGTCCGCTGAGGTTGTCCGAGAAGGTGTTGTAGTCGTCGTCAAAGAGCATACCCACCGAGTTGCGGTTGTTCTGTGCACCTGCGGGACGCGATTGACCGTAGTCAAACACCTTCTCGCCATTTTCGAGCACATAGTTGCCCTTTTCGTCAACCTGATATACGGGATAGATGGGAGCCATCATCATTGCCGAGTACCACACGTTGCTATTCTCGCTACCCGAAGCACCGAGGAAGTCGCTGTTCGAGTGTGCATAGTTTAGGTTCATACCCATATCTAGCCACTTCTTGGGGGTCACATCCAAACCAACACGACCCGTAAAGCGCTCAAAGCCTGTGGTTTTGAGTGTACCCTCCTCATCCAGATAGCTGAACGAAGTGGTGTATTTGCTCTTGTCGCTCGAACCGTTCACCGAGAGTTGATACTCCTGACGAAGCGGTGCTTTGGCCTGAGCCTCACCCAGCCAGTCGGCGGTATATTTCTGACGTGCATCCGACACAATGCGGCCATTCTCGTCGAAGAGTTCCGACACAGGTTTGTCATAGATGTTGTAGATTGAGTTTGCACCCAGAATCATACCTGCCATAAGCTCGGCTGCCTCCTGGCGCGCCTGCTTGGGCAGATAACCCTCTGTATATACAAGGTCGTTGTATGCCGCACGATACATATGCTCCATATACTCGCCAGCCGACATTGTGTTGTAGGTTGGGATAGCGCGATCGCTGACACCCACCTTTGCCGAGAGTTGTACAGTAACTTTTTCTTGTCCCGACTGTCCTCGTTTGGTTGTGATAAGCACGACGCCATTGGCACCGCGCGCACCATACAGAGCACCAGCCGAAGCGTCCTTCAACACCGACATCGAAGCAATATCGTTGCTGTTGATAGAGTTAAGGTCGCCGTCAAAGGGCACACCATCCACCACCAACAGAGGAGCGTTCGAAGCATTAATAGAGCCAAAACCACGGATACGGATGTCGGCACCACTACCAGGTTGTCCGCCACCCGAGGTGGTCATAACACCCGCCACTTGTCCGTCAAGCGCTTTCGACACGTCGGTTACAGAGCGGTTTTTGAGCTTCTCGCCCGACACCACCTCGGCCGAGCCCGTAAACGACTCCTTCTTGGTGGTTCCGTATGCCACGACAATCACATCGTCGAGCACTGTGTCGTCGGCCGCCATCTTGACATCGATGACTGTGCTCTCCGCCACTGTAATGCGTTGGGTTTTCATACCCAGAAATGAGAACTCCACCACCTGACCTTTGGTCGCACCGATGGTGTACTCACCTTGCAATCCCGTGATTACGGCACTACCACCCTCGACTCTGACCATAGCACCGGTCAAAGGCGAGCCGTTGGCAGCGTCGGTGACCGTACCTCGGATGGTTTGCGCCGACAAAGCGCCCGCCGAGAACAGCATCACTGCGATTGCAACCGCTGTTTTTTTGATTAATTTAAGTAACATTTGAGTTGTTTTCTTTACACAATAAGGGTTGCCCGAAACTATTCGGGCAACCTCCGATTGTTTACATATTGCAATGCAGAGTATTACTCAACGTCAGCATCTTTGACGCAACGTACCGACGAACCATAAGTACGGTTCAGACCAGTCTCGCTGGTGGGGTTACCCCAAGCCATAATCTCCATCAAAGCAGTAGTATTGCTGGTAGTTGCAGTGTGATAGTTTGCACCACCACCTACGCCGGTCAAAGTACCATCATTGGGCTCTTTCTTACCGGTGAAGGGGAACCACCACTCTTTCTCGGTACCGGGAGCTTTGTAACGGAAACCGATACATTTGTCCAAATCCCAGTAGATGTACCAAGGCTGAGTCTCATCATAAGGAGCGTCATCATTAAGCTTACCTTGTTTTTTGTACAGTTTGCGGAAGCTCCAAGGAGCACCAGCAGCGGGAACCTTCCAGCCATAGGGGCAGGGGTCATAGATAGTTTTGTGACCCGAAACGCCACCCCACAAGTCGTTGTTTTGGAGAGCCGAACGATCGGTCAACCAGTCAACAACGGGCCAAGCCGACGAAGGAGCGTAGTAGAAGATAGTGGGATTTTGAATCGAAACTTCAAGGTTGGTCGATACATAATCATCCTCAGGATAAACGGGACGGAGTTTCGACACCTCGTGAACTTGATTGCCATTGATGTCGTATTTCTTAACGTAAACCGACGACTCAACGCCATCAGCACCTACGAACGGATCTTTACGACCCCATTGGTAGAACAGACCGAGCGCGCCTGCATCAAACAAAGTTGCGTTGCGAGCACCAAGGTTGCGGTCCATCCAGTAGGTAGTACCCTCCTCGGTTACCTCACCGTCTGCGTTTTTCTTAACCCAATCGTAAACCATAACGTTCTCCTCGGCGTTGGCATCGTAGTTCGATACCCAAACGTGCCAGCTCCAAACGATAGTATCGTCTTGTTTTGCAGCAACTACTGCGTTACCCTCGATACCTGCGTTGAGCTCAACTACAATCACACCCTCGTTAGCGTTAGCCGACACCGATTTAACCATATTCAGGGCGTCTTGCCATACCAGAGTTGCGTTGTTGAAGGTGAGTTTCTCAGCCGAGTTACCTTTCACAGCGTTGATGGTGAGAGTCTCGCCGGGAGCAACGATGTGGCAGTTAGCAGCATCTTTAACGGTGGTGATAGCCACGATGCTCAAATCGCTGTTAAGCTCTGCGCTACGGTTGAAGTTGTCGCTAATGGCAACTTTCACGTTTACGCTTGCGCCCAGAGTTGCGGGAGCAGTCAGAGTAACCTCACCGAAACCTTTATCTTTGTTAGTCCAAGCGAACGATGCGCTCCAACCAGTCGAAACGGTTACGGTGGGCTCGTTTACGGTAGCAGCGCCAATGCCGCTAACAACTACGGGCAGCGAAATGCTCTCGCCAGCTTTTACAGCAATCGATTTAACAACGCTTTGGTAAGCAATGGTCAACTCCTCCGATTTAGCAACTTTCACAGTTGCACGAGCTTTTGCATCGCGGTTGTTTTTTGCGTCTTTAACATTCAGCAGAACGATAACGTCCAGTGCCTCCTCAGTAATTTTGGGAGCAGTGAAGACTACGTTGTCACCAACGAACTCGTCACGTACCACCTCAACGGTACAAGCAGCGTTGTTGCTTTTGGCCTCGATAGCGAGCTCTTGACCAGCAGTACCGGTAATGGTAAAGGGAATCGAAATTTGTTGGCCGGGCAATACCTCATACAGGTCTGCGCCGAACATAACCTCCAAATTGGTGTCAATAGTACCGCCACCCTCTCCGGGATTCTCGGTACAAGCGGTAAAACCACAAGCTGCAACCACAGCAAATGCGGCAGCAAACAGTTTAGCGCTCATTTTTTTGATGTTCATAGTGTTGTAAAGTTTGAGATTTGGTTTGCTTTATTGATACCATAAGCCTTGATTTGGCATCAAGGCTTATGGAAAATGAGTTGTCGTTATGAAACGATTATTGAACTTTTACGCAACGTACGGGCAGAGCGTAGCTGTAAGTGGTACCACCAGCGTGCGAAACCGACGAGGGAGTCATAGTCATAGCCCAAGCGCGGCAGTTAGCGCCGTCGTTTACGCTGCTCCATACTTTACCGTTAGGCCAAGTCGAACCGATACCGCTTGCGAATTTACCATTGGGGCCCGACTCACCACCTGCGGGGAAGTAGTACGATTTTTCACCCACTTTAACACTGATACCAAGGAAGTTAGCATTAGCAACCTCGCCATTGGTGTACTCTTTAGCCCACTCGAAGTTGGGAGTAAGGTCGGTGTTAGCGAAACGGAAAGCGTTGTAAGGAGCTACACGCCAGCCAGCAGGACACGGGTCATATTTGGTTTGAGTGTTGCTTACACCACCCCACATATCGTCGCACTCAGCAGTTTTAGCATAGTCGCGGCTCAACCAACTGAAGTTGCAGTCCGAACCACCATTGTATTGAGTGGTAGGGTTAGCAATAGCAGGAGCAACGCAATTTGCGATATCCTCAACAGCTGCTTGGAGAGTATTTTTTACGGTGTCGCCCTCGATAGTGTAGTATGCTTTGTAACCACTGTTGTCAATAGTACCAGCAGCGAACAGAGGTGCGGGACGACCCCAGTTGTAGTGCAGACCCAGCGAAGCAGCCGAACCAACCTCATTTGCCATAGCACCAAGGTGACGGTCCATCATAACAAACGAGAAAGGAGTATCAACACCATCAATGGGTTTGGTGAAGTTTTGAACCATAGCGTTCTCGTCGGGGTTGTAGTTGGTTACCCACAAGTGGTAGTTCCAAACGATTTTACCCTCAGCATCTTTAACCGATACCAGAGCGTTACCCTCAACGCCGCTTGCCAAAGTTACAACAACTTTGCTGTCGGCAGCTTGAGCGTTAACCGAGGTAACCATACCTTTAACATCTTGCCAAGTCAGTTCGGCAGTGGTGAACACAGCTTTCTCAGCGCTGTTACCGATGTTAGCTACGAAACGTACGGTGCTACCGGGAGCCACGATGTAGCAGTTAGCAGGAGTGGTGATGTCTGCGGTGTAGGGGCTTTTGCCGCCATCGCCTTGACCTTCATTGTTGTTGCAGGCAGCCAGAGTCGAAACGGCCAGAACTGCAAGAGCGATTTTTTTGACAATTTTCATCATAATATGTCAGTTTTTTTTATTTAAGTTTTTCCGCTTACGGTTTTCGAGAAGCGGGTTATTAGTATTTTTTTACTTCGACAGTGGAAAACCGTTCGTTCAAGAGGTTTCCGCCAGTTGCGAAACCACCTTTACACGCTGTCTTATCTGTGGGGCGTCGTCACCTTCGCCCAATATCATTCAAACAATATGGAAGGCAAAAAGGATGTTTGGGTTAAATTTGCTTATTTTTACCTCTTCTGGGTAACAAAAACAATATCGCTGTCTGCCTCAAACGCTAAATTGTAACTTTCTTACAGCCTTTCAATGCTGCATTGCTTTTGCAAACATAATAAAAAAAATTATAAATCAAACCCTATTTATTATTTTTTTTCACTTTCTTTTTCAACTTTTTTACTTTTCAACCTCCCCAAAAACGAAACCACCGACCTTTCGGGTCGGCAGTTTCGTCTTACAATTTGCATATCTACACCCACATAGGGGGCATAGTTTACATATTTTCGATTTTATTCAACATCTTGATGGTAGCCTTGATAGCAGCCTCGGTTTGGTCGCCATCCAGACCGCGTGTCTTGAAATGTTCGCCCTTGAACTCCCAAGTAATGATGGTCTGAACAAACGCATCGGTGCGACCACCAGGGGGAATACTTACCACATAGTTGGTCAGCATCGGGAACTCGCGCTCCAGCTGTACCTTATATATATTACGCAATGCGCGCATAAAGGCGTCGTACTGACCATCTCCCGCAGCGCAGGCCTCATATTGCTGACCATTGATGTCGATACGCACAGCGGCAATAGGTTTCAGTCCGCGAGCCAACGACAGCGAGTAGCTTACAATGCTCACCTTGTTACCGTGGATATCCTGACGCAACACATCCGAGATGATATAGGGAAGGTCGTCGGCTGTAACCTGCTCCTTCTTATCACCCAACTCAATGATGCGCTCGGTCACCTTGCGAATCGAAGCCTCGTCCAACTCAATACCCAGAGCTTGAAGGTTTTGCGCGATATTGGCTTTACCCGAAGTCTTACCCAGAGCATACTCCCTGACACGGCCGAAACGTTCGGGCAACAGGTCATTGAAGTAGAGATTGCTCTTGTTGTCGCCATCGGCGTGGATACCCGCACACTGCGTAAACACATTCTCTCCCACCACGGGTTTGTTGGCAGGGATATGCACGCCTGTGTAGGTCTCGACCATACGGCTCACCTTATTGATTTTCTGCTCAACGATGTTGGTCTTGCGATCGGAGTGGTCGTGAATTGCAGCCACAACGCTTGCCAGAGGAGCATTACCTGCCCTCTCACCCAAGCCGTTCATTGTGGTGTGCACGCCCTTGATACCCGCCTTCACCGCAGCCAGCACATTCGCTACCGCCAGGTCGTAGTCGTTGTGGGGGTGGAAGTCGAAGTGCAGCGACGGATAGCGTTCAACCATTTGGCCTACAAATGCATAGGTATTGTCGGGATTCAGCACGCCAAGAGTATCGGGCAACATAAAGCGGTCGATACCCTCGCCTTTGAGTGCGTCCACAAGCGCAAACACATACTCGGGCGAGTTTTTCATACCGTTCGACCAGTCCTCCAAGTAGACATTCACCTTGATACCCATCTCGTGAGCGATGGCAACCGTACGTTTGATGTCGGCGATATGCTGTTCGGGAGTTCTGCGCAGTTGTTTTTCGCAGTGTTTGAGCGAGCCTTTGGCCAGCAGGTTCACCACGCGGCAACCCACCTCCGAAAGCCATTTGAGCGACACATCGCCATCCACAAATCCCAATGCCTCCACACGGTCGAGATAACCTTTGTCCGCCGCCCATTCCGTAATCAACCTCACAGCCTCGTGTTCGCCTTGCGAAACACGGGCCGAGGCTATCTCGATGCGGTCGGCGTGAAGGTCCTCAATCAGCAGTCGTGCCACACTGAGCTTCTCTTGTGCGCTCAGCGACACGCCCGATGTTTGCTCCCCGTCGCGCAGGGTGGTGTCCATTATCTCAATCACGGTGCTGTGGAATTATTTGTTGCGTTTCTCGTACTCTTCGATTTGGTCGCTGATACTACGCAGGTAGTCAACGTCGTCGAAACCACCCAACAAGCATTTTTTCTTGTAGGCGTCGATTTCGAACTTCTCGCTACGGCCTGTTGCGTCGATGGTAATGGTTTGCTCGGGCAGGTCCACAGTGAAGGTGGTCGAAGGCTCAGCCTCGATGCGTGCAAACATCTCGGCAAGGAACTCCTCGCTTACCATAACGGGCAGCAGACCGTTGTTGAGAGCGTTACCACGGAAGATGTCGGCAAAGAAGCTCGACACAACCACGCGGAAGCCATAGTCGAAGATAGCCCACGCAGCGTGCTCACGGCTCGAACCGCAACCAAAGTTTTTGCCTGCAACAAGGATTTGGCCCGAGTAGCGGCTGTCGTTCAGAGGGAACGACTCCACAGGTTGGTCTTGTTTGTCGTAGCGCCAGTCGCGGAACAGGTTTGCACCAAAGCCCTTACGCTCAACGGCGGTAAGGAAACGTGCGGGTATGATTTGGTCGGTGTCGATATTCTCGTGAACAACGGGCACCGCACCACAAGTCAGTGTCGTAAATTTTGGGATAGGCATAACTCTACTTGATTTTATCGTTAAACACTACTCGGGGGTCTTGAACCGAGCCGCTGATTGCCGCAGCCGCAGCCACAGCAGCGCCACACAACATTGTGCGAGCACCGGGACCTTGACGTCCCTCGAAGTTACGGTTCGAGGTCGAAACGCTATACATTCCTGCGGGGATCTTGTCGTCGTTCATAGCGAGGCAAGCCGAACAACCGGGTTGACGCAGAGTGAAACCTGCCTCGGCAAGAATCTTGTCGAGTCCCTCCTCCAAAGCTTGTTTCTCAACCATTTTCGAGCCGGGAACAATCCAAGCGGTCACACCCTCGGCCTTCTTGTGGCCTTGCACCAGATAGGTGAAGCGGCGAAGGTCCTCGATACGGCCGTTGGTACAGCTACCAACAAAGACATAATCAACCTTTTTGCCAATCATAGCCTCGCCCTCCTTGAAGTCCATATACTCCAAAGCCTTGGCGTCGCTACCCGCGGGGATAGTGCCACTGATGCCAACACCCATACCGGGGTTGGTACCATAGGTAATCATAGGCTCGATGTCGGCAGCGTCGAAGCGGTACTCCATATCGAATACTGCATCGTCGTCGCTACGCAACTCGCGCCATTTCTCAACCAGAGCCTCAAACTCCTCGCCTTTGGCTACGCGGTTACGACCACGCAGATAGTCGAAAGTTGTTTGGTCGGGAGCAATCATACCACCACGAGCACCACACTCGATACTCATATTGCAGACGGTCATACGACCCTCCATCGACAGCGAGCGGATAGCCTCACCTGCAAACTCGATGAAGTGGCCGGTACCACCCGAAGCCGAGATTTTCGAGATGATGTAGAGCACGATATCCTTTGCCTCAACACCTTTGCGCAGTTGGCCGTCAACGGTGATACGCATAGTTTTGGGTTTCGATTGGATAAGGCATTGGCTTGCCAGTACCATCTCCACCTCCGAGGTACCCACACCGAAAGCAACTGCACCCATAGCGCCGTGAGTCGAGGTGTGGCTGTCACCACACACGATGGTCATACCGGGTTGGGTGAGTCCTTGCTCGGGGCCCATAATGTGAACGATACCATGTCCCTCGTCGCCCATTTTGAACAGCTCGATGCCGTGTTGAGCACAGTTAGCAATCAGAGCGTCAACTTGTGCGCGCGCTTTGGGGTCTTTGATAGGTTGGTCTTGATTTTCGGTAGGGATGTCGTGGTCCATCGTTGCGGTAATTTGCGCGGGGCGAGCCACTTTGGCACCTCGGTTGTTGAGTCCGAGGAAAGCTACGGGCGAAGTCACCTCGTGAATGTACTCACGGTCGATGTAGAGAACGCATCTTCCTCCGTCTTCGATGCGCACAGTGTGTGCATCCCAAATTTTGTCGAGAAGAGTTTTTCCCATTTTCGTTATTATTTTAAATATGTCTATAAATCTTGATAGAGTGCAAAAGTTTGGGTTATATGCTGACTATCAGTAGCTTGTCCGTCACAAAAGAGAACGACGGAAGTGCAAGGTAATAATTTTTTTCGAGATTGATACACTTTCGCACCACAAACTTACAATTTGCAATCGCCCCAAAACGTGGGTCACATCCCCAAAACGAACCCTATCTGCCTGATACTCCGCAGCATCGAACATAACGCCCCGCCACACAAAACCTCGCCACAGCCATTTGCAAGCCACATTGATTACGATTTAACACATCCGCGGCAATATGTCAAAAATCAAACGACATCCACACCCTCGCAATGTACTAGCACACAATTATTTACAAGTAAATATAAAAATGTTATTGAAAATATTTAATAATCTTCTTGCTAATCCGTCGAAAGTTGTTTACATTTGCAGAAACGTTTTAACCCAAACTTAACTTTTATGTCGGTGCGCCCTGACATCATCGCCATCGTGCTACTTATGGTGGTGCTATTGCACTAATCCAAAGGGCCCTTGCGATACACATATTTGCGTACCAGCTTCGAGCCTCTCCGACCAGCAAGTTTGGAAGGGCTTTTTTTGTTTGATAGTAAGAGATTGTTTACGATATGGAAAAATCGATTAAACTCAGAAGTGCCGCTACGACCGAAACTCGTCGTATGGCAGGAGCGCGCAGCCTCTGGCGCGCCAACGGAATGAAGGACGAACACTTTGGTCGTCCCATCATCGGCATCGCCAACTCATTTACTCAACTCGTGCCGGGTCACGTACACCTGCACGAAATAGGCCAACAGGTCAAGGCCGAAATCGAACGCCTCGGATGCTTTGCAGCCGAGTTCAACACCATCGCCATCGACGACGGTATCGCAATGGGTCACGACGGTATGCTCTACTCGCTGCCCTCTCGCGAGATTATCGCCGATAGCGTGGAGTATATGGCAACTGCCCACAAGGTAGATGCTCTGGTGTGCATCAGCAACTGCGACAAGATTACTCCCGGTATGCTGATGGCAACTATGCGTCTGAACATCCCCACCATCTTTGTGAGTGGAGGTCCTATGGAGGCCGGCAACTTCGAGGGTGGCAAGGCTGACCTTATCACCGCAATGGTTAAGGCTGCCGATGAGAGTATGGACGACGCACGCGTAGCAGAATTGGAGCGTCGCGCCTGTCCCGGTTGCGGCTGCTGTTCGGGTATGTTCACCGCCAACTCGATGAACTCGCTGACCGAAGCACTCGGCATGGCACAAGCGGGTAACGGTACCATTTTGGCTACCCACGCCAACCGCCGCCGCCTATTCGAGAAGGCTGCTCGCCGTATTGTCGAGATGGCCGAGAGCTACTACTTCAAGGGCGACGAATCGGTTCTGCCCAAGAACATCGCAACCCGCGCTGCATTTATGAACGCAATGGCGCTGGACATCGCAATGGGTGGATCGTCGAACACCGTACTCCACTTGCTGGCTGTTGCTCGTGAGGCAGGAGTTGACTTTACTATGAAAGACATCGACGCGTTGAGCCGCCGTGTACCTGTGTTGTGCAAGGTGTCGCCCAACTCAGCATATCATATCGAGGATGTAAACCGCGCAGGCGGTATTGCAGCAATTTTGGGTCTGCTGGCTCGCCGCGGAGTGCTCGACACTTCGGTAGGTCGCGTTGACTACCCCACCCTTGCTGCCTACCTCGATGCCAACGACATCGCAAGTGAGAACTTCACCGACGAGGCTCGCAACAACTTCCTGAGCGCCCCCAGCGGCCTGCTCAACATCGGTCTTGGCGAGAACAACAACTACTACGAGGAGTTTGACACCGACCGCGAGAAGGGTTGCATCCGCGACTTCGAGCACGCATACTTCAACGACGGAGGCCTGGGTGTGCTGTTCGGCAACATCGCCAAAGATGGCTGTATCATCAAAACCGCAGGTGTGGACGAGGCTCTGTTCCACTTCGAGGGCTCGGCTCGCGTGTATGAGTCGCAAGAGCAAGCAATGAACGGTATTCTGGGTGACGAGGTTAAAGCTGGCGACGTGGTAGTAATCCGCTACGAGGGTCCCAAAGGTGGCCCCGGTATGCAGGAGATGCTCTACCCCACTTCGTACTTGAAGAGCAAACACCTCGACAAACAGTGCGCGCTGATTACCGACGGTCGTTTCTCGGGTGGTACCAGCGGTCTGTCGATTGGTCACATCTCGCCCGAGGCTGCGGCAGCAGGTGAGATTGCACTGATTCAAACAGGCGACAAGATTGTCATCGACATCCCCTCGCGCAGCATCAACCTCGAAGTTAGCGACGAGGTGCTGGCCGAGCGTCGTGCCGCAATCACCGAGTATGCTCCCGTAAACCGCGACCGCGTTGTTCCCCGCTCACTGCGTGCCTATGCAATGCTGGTTAGCTCGGCCGACAAGGGTGCTGTTCGTATGCTGCCCGGCGAAGACAAATAAAGAAATACCAAACTTAACATAAACTCAAAATGAACGAAAAACGACTTATGACCGGAGGTGAGGCGATGCTCGAAGTATTGCTTCACGAAGGTGTGGACACCATTTTCGGCTATCCGGGTGGTGGCATTATGCCGTTTTACAACTCTTTGTATGATTACACCGACCGCATCCGCCACATTCTGATGCGTCACGAGCAGGGATGTGTGCACGCGGCACAAGGATATGCCCGCACAAGTGGACGTGTGGGTGTCGCAGTGGTAACTTCGGGCCCCGGTGCAACCAACACCATCACTGGTCTGGCCGACGCTATGCTGGACTCGACTCCTATGGTTGTCATCAGTGGCCAGGTGCCCTTGTCGCTGCTTGGTAGCGACGCCTTCCAAGAGGTAAACTACGTTGGTATGTCGCAGGTTGTAACCAAATGGACCTGCCAGATCAAACACGCCTCGGAGATTGCCGACGTTATGGCACGCGCATTCTACATTGCACGTTCGGGTCGTCCCGGCCCCGTAGCCATCGACTTTACAAAGAACGCACAACAAGAGATGGTTGAGCTGAACTACAAATCGCTCAACTTCATTCGCGGATACGTTCCCTCGCCCGAACCCGATATGGAGCAAATCCAAGAGGCAGCACGCCTTATCAACAGCGCCAAGAAACCTATGGCTCTGGTTGGTCAGGGTGTCACCCTCGCAGGTGCCGAGAAAGCCCTCGACGAGTTCCTCTCCAAGAGTGGTATCCCCGCAGGTAGAACTATGCTCGGTCTGGCTGCTCTGCCCTCGGACCACCCCCTCAACATCGGTATGTTGGGTATGCACGGCTGCTACGCCGCAAACATCAAGAACGAGGAGTGCGACCTGCTGATTGCACTGGGTATGCGCTTCGACGACCGCGTGACTTGCGCCGTAAACAAGTATGCCCTCAACGCCAAGGTTGTTCATTTGGAGATTGACCCCGCCGAGATTAATAAAATCATCAAAGCCGACGCTCCCGTACTGGGTGACTTGGCAAAGACCCTACCCCTGCTGACCGAGGCTATCGAGAAGCGCGAGCACAACGAGTGGATGGCCGAACTCAAAGCGGCCAACGAGTTGGAGTACCAAAAGGTCATCAAAGAGGCTTTGAACCCCACCGAAGGCCACATCCGTATGGGTGAGGTTGTGCGCGCAGTTTCGACCGCCTACAACGACGACGCAGTGTTGGTTACCGACGTAGGCCAACAACAGCTGATGGCAACCCGTTATTTCCGTTTCCGCTCGCCTCGTAGCGTTGTGACCTCGGGAGGTTTGGGAACAATGGGATTCGGTCTGCCCGCAGCCATCGGTGCAAAGCTGGGTACCCCCGAGCGCGACGTATGTCTGTTTGTGGGTGACGGCGGTCTGCAAATGACCATTCAGGAGCTGACCACCATTATGCAAACCGAGGTGGATGTCAAGATTATTCTGCTCAACAACTTCTATCTGGGTAACGTACGCCAATGGCAAGAGATGTTCTTCGACCACCGCTACTCGTTCACCGATTTGATTGACCCCGACTTCGAACTTATTGCCAAAGCCAATAAAATTGGTTATACTTGCGTCGAGAAGCGCGAGGATTTGGCAGCCGCAATCGCCGAGATGAAGGCGTCAAAAGGCTCTTTCTTGTTGGAAGTCAGAGTAGAACGCGAAGACAACGTACTGCCTATGGTTGCCCCCGGAGCAGGTGTGTCGGAGATGATGTTGGAGTATAAAAAGTAAAAACTTGTGAGATATGGTTATGTCGAATAATACAGAAAAGAGAGAGTTTGTAATCACAGTCTTCTCTGAGAACAAGGTCGGTCTGCTGGGTCAGATTACCTCGATTTTCACCTATCACAATGTCAACATCGAGAGCCTTACCACTTCGGAGTCGGCTATCGCAGGCATTCACAAGTTCACCATCGTTGTGTGCGAAACCACCGAAAAGGTGGAGCGTATGATTAAACAGGTGGAAAAACGTGTTGACATCCTCAAAGCATTCGCCTACGAACCCGAAGATGTGGTTATGCAAGAGATTGCTCTCTATAAAGTGGCTCTGCACAAGAACGTCGAGCAGTTGGTGCGCAAGTATCAGTTGCGTATCCTCGAAATCTCGGACGACTATATCGTAATCGAGAAGACAGGACACAAGAACGAGACCGCAGCGCTGTTCGAGGAGTTGAAACCCTATGGCGTTTATCAGTTTGTCCGTTCGGGTTCGATTGCCGTTGTTAAGTCACAACGCGAGTTGCTCGACGAGTACTTGGCAAAAATGAACAAACTCGAACAAGAGGCTAACAACAATTAATACGAGGAGGGGGGCGTAACAAAACATCCACCCACCCCACGTTAGCAAATTTGAAATACATTTTAGAAATAGAACAATATTTAAAAACTTAAAAACTTAATATTATGGCAAAAATGATTTTTGGTGGCGTTGAAGAGAACGTCGTAACCAGAACAGAGTTTCCTCTGGAGAAAGCACTTGAAACACTGAAAGATGAGACCATCGCCGTTATCGGTTATGGTGTACAAGGCCCCGGCCAAAGCCTCAACCTGCGTGACAACGGTTTCAACGTAATCGTTGGCCAACGCAAAGGCGGTAAATCGTGGGAGAAAGCAATCGCTGACGGTTGGGTTCCCGGCGAGACTTTGTTCGACATCGAGGAGGCTGCTGAGCGCGGTACCATCATCCAATTTCTGTTGTCGGATGCAGGTCAAATCGACGCTTGGCCCAAAATCCAAAAATACCTGACCCCCGGTAAAGCCCTCTACTTCTCGCACGGCTTCGGTATCACCTACAAAGAGCGCACCGGCATCGTTCCTCCCGCAGACGTGGACGTTATTCTGGTTGCTCCCAAAGGTTCGGGTACCTCGCTCCGTCGTATGTTCTTGCAAGGTCGTGGCTTGAACTCGAGCTACGCTATCTTCCAAGACGCTACCGGCAAAGCTTGGGATCGCGTAATCGCACTGGGTGTAGGTGTAGGTTCGGGCTACCTGTTCGAGACTACCTTCAAGAAAGAGGTTTATAGCGACCTTACCGGTGAGCGTGGTACTCTGATGGGTGCTATCCAAGGTATCTTCGCTGCTCAATACGACACCCTGCGTGCCAAAGGTCACACTCCCTCGGAGGCTTTCAACGAGACCGTAGAGGAGCTGACTCAAAGCCTTATGCCTCTGGTATCGGAGAACGGTATGGACTGGATGTACGCAAACTGCTCGACCACCGCACAACGTGGTGCTCTGGCCTGGTGGAAAAAATTCCGCGATGCAACCAAACCCGTATTCGAGGAGCTGTACAGCGAGGTTGAGTGTGGTAACGAGGCTCAACGTTCGATCGACTCGAACAGCCAACCCGACTACCGCGTGAAACTCGAAGAGGAGCTCAAAGAGATGCGCGAGTCGGAGATGTGGCAAACCGGTATCGTTGTTCGCCAACTCCGCCCCGAGAACAACTAATCCTAACCCGTTTAGGAATACAAAAAAAGGCTGTCCTATTTGGACAGCCTTTTTTTGTTGTTGGCCGTTGACTTGGGGCATCATTACCTTTTTTGGGCGATGTCACTAACGGCCTTTTGACACTTCGTCTTTTATCTTTCTGTACTCCTTCGGAGACTTTCCCGTAACTCTCTTGACATACTTGCCAAATACAGACTGTGAGGGAAAATAAAGGTAGTCGCTGATTTGCTGTATAGTCATATTTGTAGAGAGAAGCAGAGCCTTAATCTCTGTAATCACATAATCTTCAATAATATCCGATGCTGTTCTACCCGACACCTCTTTGACGACTTGCGATAGATGCTTTGCTGTAATGCAAAGTTTATCTGCATAGAATCTAACCTCTCTCTGCGTTTTGAAATGCTTGCCAACAGCCTCTAAAAAAGCAGTATATATGCCATCTTGCCTATTTATACCCGCTGCACAAGCACTCATATCGTGCTTCATATGCGAGTAACCATAAAACATTGCGAGGGTAAGATGGCGCACTGCATCAATCTTAAATTCAGAATGTGGCGACTGCACAATATTTTTAAGTAGCCCATAATACTCGCTAAATACATTTTGATCTTTATCAAGGTTGATTAGCGGGTTGTTAATCATTGACGAGTACAATCTGTGAGTGTACCTGCTCTCTGTTCCCACAAATAGGCTATCGGCGAATATTTCAGACATTGCAATAGCTCGTCCTTGTAAATCGTTTGAGTAGCCGATTAACTCGCAAGTTTGTCCTGACATTATAATAATTACAGCTGGGGCCTTTACACGATACTTGTGCATATCTATTTTGAACACAGCCTCTCCTTTGTCATAGATAATAGCCATCGACATATCAATCTTGAATGGTTCATCAGCAATTACCCTTTCAGCTCGAATGGCATTAGCATCTTCTATCAACAGCACGTCTGTTCCAATTCGGAGATTTTCAGGCGTGATTTCTTTTATTGAGTTACGCCATTTGTAGGATATAATTCGATTTTTCATACGACTGATTTTCGCAAATATACTAAAATAACGTACGACAATATATTTTCATTGGGCACATTCCGTGCTCTATACCAATAATTCGGTTTTCTGTCAAATTTTCACATTGAAAATAGCTATACATTTGCAGTGTAATTTAATTGATAAAAATGTTATGACAAAGTACAAGTTAAAAATAGGTAAGGTAGAAAGTGCCGTTGCGGACACCTACAAGAAGATTGAAAATAGTGCGGTAGAAGGTTATCAGGCTATTGAAAATGCCGTAGTCGGAACTTACAAGAAAATTGAGGATAAGTTTGTGGATAAATTTTTAGAGGAAACACCCGAGGATACAAACAACGAGAAATAGTTATCACAATAGACAAAGGTGGCGTATGAAAAAAAAACATACGCCACCTTTGTCTATTCATAGCACATCAGCCAACGCACGGGGCGCAAGCCCCACACTTCTCGCAAAACCCTACACAAAACGGCACAAAAAAAAGACGACTCACATTTCTGTAAGTCGTCTTGGTGGTGGGAGCAAAGGGAGTCGAAGCGCAAGCTGGCGGGGATACCTCTGCGCGCAGGGCATAAGCCCGAGCAATAAAATCAATCTATCCCCGCAACCCCGTACCCACGTTCTACATCGCTTGGCGAACACCAATGGATGGGATTGCCACGGCGAGGAGTGGTGGCCGAAGGCAGCGGGGGATGGGGAGGGTTGCGCGATGCTCGCATCAGAGCAAACCGCCACAACCAACGCACGGGGCGCAAGCCCCACACTCCTCGCAAAGTACCCTTCAAGCACCTCACAAAACAGCACAAAAAAAAGACGACTCACATTGCTGTAAGTCGTCTTGGTGGTGGGAGCAAAGGGAGTCGAACCCCTGACCCTCTGCTTGTAAGGCAGATGCTCTAAACCAACTGAGCTATGCTCCCTTATTGATTGCGGTGCAAAGGTACTACTTTTTTCGTTACCTCCAAACTTTTTGAGCAAAAAATTTACACAAATTAACTTTTTCACCTCCAAATGCCCCGCAGATAGTACTAAACGGCCACTATTTCGCCCAACGTCACATACCACAGGTAGCCCTCGACCGAGTAGTCGCCCATCTGGTCGAGCAGTTCCATATAGCGTTTGATTTGTTTGCTGTGGTCCGAATCCTTGACGCGGCCGAACTTGTAGTCCACCACAACGGCGCGCGAGTCACCAATCATCACGCGGTCGGGACGGCGCACATCAGCACTGCGCGGCAGCAGGATATCGCTCTCGTTGCGCACAAGTTTCCACTCTTTGGAGAACCAGTCGGCCACCCTCTCGTCGGCAAAGGCATGCTCAACGCTTTCGCACAATCGGGCGCTCTCCTGGCTCGACACAACGGCATCGACCTCCAAGCGGCGGATACCTGCCATCACATCCTCTTTCGAGCGGGCATTTTGGAATACGCGGTGCATCAGCACACCCATATCGCGGGGCGACAACGACAATCGAGTACCACCCTCGCCATAACGCGCGGTGGGTATTTTGAGTTTAATCTTGGCGGTGACGGGCGCAGTGGGATACTCATCCAAATGGAGTGTCGCGGAGTGCTTGTCGTCGTGTTGGGGAGCCTCGGTGGGCGCACCATAGTCGATGGCAAGGGTGCCGTCTTCGAGCACGTTGTAGGTGTATTCTTCCGCTTTAATCTCCTGGCTCGACTGCAACGAGCCCACAGCTGCCATAATGGTCTTGCCAATGCCCTTGGGTTGGGCGGGCAACATAACGTGCAGTTCGCACTCGGCACGCGTAACGGCCACATAGAGGATGTTCAGCGCATCGATGGCCTGCATCACAATCTCGTTATAATAGGTAGGTGCAAACTCGGTGTCGGCCGAGGCTTTGCTCAAAGTTACGGGGAAGGCGCTATCACCTCCAGCCACCTCGCTTCGGAGCCACAGCGTGTCGCCATCGCCCGAGTAGGGCCAATCGGTGTATGGGATAAGTACAGCCTTATATTCGAGTCCTTTGGACTTGTGGACGGTGATGATGGTTATGGCCGAAGTGCCTCCGGGCATCACAAGCGACTCGTTGCAGCCACTCTCCTCCCACCAGCGCACAAACTGCGGGATGTCAGCCACATTGCCCGACGAGAACGACAGAATCTGCTGATGCAGGGCCTGAATGTAGGACAGGTCGCCCTTGCAGCCGTCGAGGCCGTAATGCATAACGATATTCTCGAAGGCCTCTTCGGGTGATTTGCGTCCAACCGCAGCAAGTAACGCCTGCTGCTCTTCAGCAATGGGCGCATCGTAGGCACTGCCCAGATAGTTGTTGAACACAGCGCGAGAGATTGTGTCATCAATGTTTTGCGACAGTTTCAGACACGCCACCACAAACACTACGGGCAGCGACGAGTCAATCCTCAAAGCCTCGCCCGTCACGATGTCGAAACAGAGGCGCGGGTCGGTGTTTTGTCGTTTGGCTTCGAGCAGAATCTGCGCAACGTCGTAACCCTCACGGTTGGTACGCACAAGAATTGCAATGTCCTCGGGGCGATAGCCGCGCAGTTGCAAGTCGCGTATGCGTTCCACGATAGGCGGTTGCTGGTCGGTTGAGTTGTCGTAAGAGCGAATAGTAGCATATCCACCCTGCGACTTATTCATAGGTATCTGCGCAAACTCGGCATAGGCGCGCGAGATAAGACCGCCAAGTTCAAGACTTTTGGCCGAGGTTATCTGTCCGCCATCCACAGCCTTCTCCAATGTTGCGCGAACGGAGGTAGCCATAGCCTCGGTCACCGCGCCCGTAAAGCCGTTGTTGAACTGCACGATGCGGTGCCAGCTGCGGTAGTTGCCCTTCATAGGCTCGAAGTCGATGGAGCCTGCGGAGAGCTGATTGAAATGGTCGGCAACGTCATTTGCAAGGATTCGCCAGTCGCCACCCCTCCAACGATAGATTGACTGCTTGACGTCGCCCACCAACAGTACGGGTTGCTTCTCGCTGCGCGCGATGGACTCGGCCACCAGCGGTTTGAAGTTCTCCCACTGGGTGTGCGAGGTGTCCTGAAACTCATCAATCATATAGTAGTCGAACCAACTACCCACGCGCTCGTAGATGAACGGCGCATCGGAGTCCTCAATAAGGCCGGCAATCAGGCGCGAGGTCTTGCTGATGGGCAGGATATTCTTGTCGCTGCAAATGGTGTCAATACTCTTGCGCAGGTCGGCCAACAGCACAAATTCGTCGAATCGGCGCAGCACGATGTCGAGGGTGGTGAGCGCACGCATACCCTGTTTGAGTTCAACAAGCAGAGGGTTCACACGTTCGTACAACGCAGGGATGTCGGCATAGCGAGCAGACTTCTTGCCCGCCCACTTATCGATGTTATCTATAGCCGAGAGTATGGTTTTGTTGAGTTGCGGGAGCTGTCCCTGCGGCGAGGTCCAACGGGGCAGGAATGCCACAAAACTACGCGACTGACCCGTAAAGTCCGCGATGGTAAAGCCATAAGAGTCGATAATTTCGAGCGCGCGCGTTGCCGCATCAACGACACCGGCACGCACCTCGGCATAGTTGGCGCGAAGGCGACGACCCATCTCGGTCAGTTGTTCGGAGTCGCTCAAATCGACACCCGCATTGTAGAACTCGTCGCTGAAAAGTTGTTTTCCGAGTTTGGCGATGTCGCGTCTTAAATCCCAGTTACGGCTATTATCGATACGACCCTCGACAAATCCATCGACGGTACGTTCGAGTGATGAGTTATCGGCGATGTTCTCAATCAGGTTGTCAGTAGCCGACGAGAGCAGGTCGTCGGTTTTGAGTTCGAGGGTATAGTTGAGTTCCACACCGAGTTCGCGCATAAACGAGCGCACCACACGCTGAAAAAAGCGGTCGATGGTCATCACGGCAAAGTTGCTGTAATCGTGCAGAATACGGCTACGCACAGCCTCGGCGCGTTGTTGGATGCGGGTGGGTGTGAGGTCGGGGTGGTCGCGCAGCAGGTCTCGGCAGAAGTCGCTCTGCTCGCCACACGCCAGCGAGTCAATCTCACGCAGGATGCGTCGCTTCATCTCGTCGGTGGCCTTGTTGGTAAAGGTCACTGCAAGGATGTGGCTATAACTTTCGGGATCGAGGATTGTAGTCTCGATATATTTGTAGGCCAGGCGGTAGGTCTTACCCGAGCCCGCCGATGCGCTGAGTATCTTTATCTGTCCCATAAGGTCAAAGGTACAAAAAAACTGGACAAACCATTGCAGTAGTTCCCAAAAATTTCACTACCTTGCAAGTTGAAAAACAAAAATTAGACTTTTCACCATGAAACGATTTCTTTTAGCAATACTCGCCCTCGGCGCAATTCACACAATCAACGCCGCCGAGCCCAAACCCGAAACTCTGGACATCGACCAAATGAAAGGTTTCCACACCATACGCATCAGCGGCACTTTGTGTGTCGAGGTAGTGGGCACCCAGGCCAATCCCGCAATGCATCTCGAGCTGCGTGGCAACGACCGCCGACGCTTCGATTGGAGTGTCCGCGACAGCGTGCTCAATCTCTCGTTCGGCGCCAACTCCAACAGCCCCGCACAACCGCTGCTCACACTGTGGACTCCCACGCCCATCGAGCAACTGACAATCAAACGCGCCGACGTAAAACTTTTTGATACCGCAACTACTCCCCTGCTGGATGTTACCCTTCAAGATGGTGCACGTCTGTCAGGCGAGGTTGAGTGTATGGACCTGCGACTCGATATGTCGGGCCGTTCGGTTGCCGACATCGAGGGCAAAGCAACATACCAAACCATTGAGGTGCGTGGTAAGAGTGCACTCAAAGCCGACCGCGTAGAGAGCAAAAGCGTTGACCTGAATGCCAAAGGCTCTTCGGAGATCTATGTGAACGCCACCGAGCGCGCAGTCCTCGAATCGAAAGGCCGCACATCGGTATTCTACAACGGCAATCCCACCATTGTACGCACCCAAACCAAACTCTCGGCAACCATCAATCCCATTGGCGCACGATGAGCCGAACATTCCTTGAAAACGTAGCCCACGACCTGTGGCAGAGCTACGGCGAGGCGGTTCAGGAGATAAACATTTTGTTTCCGAGCCGCCGTGCTTCATTGTTCTTTCGCGAAGCGCTCTCGACCGAGATAGAAACACCAATGTGGTGTCCGCAAACAACCTCCATCGACGAGATTGCCGAACAGTTGAGCGGACTTACCACTGGCGACCGTATTCGTATGGTGGCCGAACTCTACAAGATTTGGATAGCACACAGCGCCAAAGAGGTGAAACCCGAGTCGTTCGACAGTTTCTTCTTCTGGGGCGAGATGCTGATTGCCGACTTCGATATGGTCGACAAATATATGATTGATGCCGAGATGTTGCTCAGCAACCTGTCGGATTTGCACGACCTGGATGGGTTTCACACCCTGTCGGCCGAGCAGGTGCGTATAATCGAGGAGTTCTGGAACAGCATCGACACCAATATCGACACATCGACCCACAAACAGAAATTCAACACCATATGGCGCAAGTTGCTGCCCGTATATAAGCAGTTTCGCGAGCGCCTGACCGAACTTGGTATCGGTTACAGCGGACTCATCTACCGCACCGCAGCCGAAAAGACTCGCTGCGGCGAGTGCCCCGAATTGTCGAGCCAGCACTATGCCGTAGTGGGTATGAACGCCCTGTCGAACTCCGAGAAGGAGATTCTCAAATACCTCAAAGCAAACTATCTGGTCGATTTCTACTGGGATTACGACCGCTACTACACCGACAACCGCCACAACGAAGCGGGACTCTTTATGCGCGACAACCTGCGCCGTTTCCCGCCCAAGGCAACCTTCGACTGCGAGCGACTGACCTCACCCAAGAGTATCCGCGTGGTGAGCACCCCTTCGGATGCAGTGCAGTGCAAGTATGCAGGAAAACGACTTGCCGAGATGGATGCCACCGACAAGAACACAGCTGTGGTGCTGACCGACGAGAATCTGCTGATGCCTATGCTCTACTCGCTGCCCGAACAGATGCAGAGCGTCAACATCACAATGGGCTACCCCATTCGCGGTGATATCGCCTACTCGTTCTGCGAGCGACTCATCGAGTTGCAACGTCGCAAGCGCGAGGGCAAAAACTCAATCGCATTCTACCACAGCGACGTGACGGGAATTCTCGCGCACGCCTATCTGGCCGGCATTGCCGACACACGCGAGCTTACGAATATTATCCTCGAACGCCGAATGATATATGTGCCGCAAGACCTGTTCGAGGGTCGCGGCATACTCGAAACCATCTTCTCGCCCCAAAGCGGAGGAGCAAACATCGGTCGCTACATCCAACAAGTGATGAGCGCCGTTATGGAGTGCGCCGAGCAGGATGCAATGCGCAACGAACTCTTTACGGTCATTGCCGACCAGATTGACAAACTCGCAAACTCCATCGAATCGTGCGGCTTAGAGGTCGAGGAGAAGACACACCTAACTCTACTGCGCAAGGTGTTGCAAAGCACCAACGTCCCCTTCGAGGGCGAGCCGCTGGTGGGTGTGCAGATTATGGGATTCCTCGAAAGCCGCGCCCTGGACTTCCGCAATGTGATTATTCTGTCGATGAGCGACGACCACTGTCCCGGCAACCGCCTGTCGCAGCCGTCGTACATCCCCTACAAACTGCGCAAGGCCTATGGTATGCCCACGCCCGAGGAGCAGGAAGCGATGTATGCCTACTACTTCTATCGTCTGATGCAGCGTGCCGAGAACGTCGAACTGGTCTATTGCTCGCGCTCCGACGAACGCAACACAGGCGAGCAGAGCCGCTACATAAGTCAGCTTGCATACGAGAGTCCGCACACACTCGAACGTCTGGATATACAACTCAACGTCACATCTACCGTCGATCGCGAGATTGAACTCAGCAAACAAGACAACGAGATTGGCGACAAACTCAACCTCTGGCTGGACAACCCCGAGCACAAGTTGTCGCACTCGCGATTTTTCAAGTTTATTGAGTGTCCATTGAAGTTCTACTTCGACTCCATTGCGGGCCTCTCCCCCACCGACGAACTCAACGAAGAGGTCGATGGCTCGACTTTCGGTAACATCCTACACTACGCGATGCACAAACTCTACACGCCGCTCGTGGGTGTACACAACCCCAGCGAGCAAATACGTGCGCTTATTGATTCATCTCGCGTGCGTGAAGTGGTGACCGAATCGGTAAACGAAGCCTATCTGTGCATCAAAAAGTCGCTTTCGACCGATGAGTGGGGCGGCACGCTGCGTATGATTCGCAATGTGGTGGTGCGCTACATCAACACTAACATCCTGCCCTTCGACGCCGCCAAGAAGAACTACACCATCATCGGCCTCGAAGACAAGCGAAATATGCCTTTCGAAATCCAAGTCAATGGACGCACGCACACAGTGTGGTTCTACGGCTCGGTGGACCGCATCGACCGCCTTGATGACGGCACGCTCGAAGTAATCGACTACAAAACGGGGCGCCCCAAAGGCACCAACAATAGCAACGAACAAATCAGCGACATCGCAACTCTGTTTGAGGGTACGGGCGATGAGGTTATCTCGTCCGTATTGCAGACCCTGCTCTACTCCGAGATGCTGACCCGCGACTATCCCGATGCTGTGGTACGTCCTACACTCTACTACGTTCGCAAGATGCGTGGCGAGTACTCTCCGCTGATTTTCGACAAAAATCGCGACACCGAGATTACCTCCTACGCCGACTATGCAGCCGACTTCCGCCATTATTTCACCGAAGCGCTGACACGTCTGTTCACGTTGTCGCAACCTTTCACCCGTTGCACCGACACCAAAACGTGCCAATACTGCGACTTCAAGCAACTTTGCAACAGAAAATAACTCCCCCTCCCTCAAAGGCCTTTGAAAAACGCAGTTTTTCATCCACCGACCCGCGGGTTCTTTTTGATGATTCAAAAAAACAAAAAACGCGCTCCACAACTGTGGAACGCGTTTTTCTTTATAGTGGCCCTATTTCAGGGTCGCTGATAACTACTCGTTTACTACGACTGCCTCAGCCTCACCATCGGTGGTAGCTTTTTTGCTACGGCTACGACGGGTTTTGGGTTTCTCAGCAGCGGGAGTAGCAGCTGCAGTCTTGTAGGTCTCGTTGAAGTCTACCAGCTCGATAATACACATATCTGCGGCGTCACCCAAACGGAAACCGGTTTTCAAGATGCGAGTGTAACCACCGGGACGACCTGCGATAACAGGAGCTACGGTGCGGAACAACTCTGCAGTTGCAGCCTTGTCACGGAGATAACCGAATACTACACGACGCGAGTGAGTGGTGTCCTCTTTCGACTTGGTAATAACGGGCTCAACATAAATTTTCAGGGCTTTTGCTTTGGCAACGGTAGTTTGAATTCTTTTGTGAAGAATCAACGAAGTAGCCATATTTGCAAGCATCGCCTTACGGTGACCGCGTTGGCGGCCAAGGTGGTTGAATTTCTTATTGTGTCTCATAATTAATCTTTGTCAAGTTTGTAGATTGAAACATCCATTCCGAAATGGAGATTTAATGAAGCGAGCAATTCGTCAAGTTCGGTAAGCGATTTCTTACCAAAGTTCCTGAATTTCAAAAGGTCGCTACGGTTCAATTTAACCAAGTCACCTACGGTATCAACCTCAGCGGCTTTCAAGCAGTTAAGAGCACGAACCGACAAATCTTTGTCCGAAAGTTTGGTTTTCAGAAGTTGACGCATGTGCAATACATCCTCGTCAAACTCCTCTACCGAACCTGCATCATCCATGTTAACGGTGATCTTCTCATCCGAGAACAGCATGAAGTGGTGGATCAGGATTTTAGCAGCCTCTTTGAGTGCCTCCTTCGGGTGAATCGAACCATTGGTAGTGATCTCCAGGTTGAGTTTC
The DNA here is from genome assembly GCA_045613745.1 of Rikenellaceae bacterium. Taxonomy (GTDB): domain Bacteria; phylum Bacteroidota; class Bacteroidia; order Bacteroidales; family Rikenellaceae; genus UBA940. The sequence continues at coordinate 122,635 of JAZLBP010000013.1, forward strand.
TCGTAGTCGGTACGTTGCTCGACACGGTAGTTCTCAACGTTGTACATCACGTTCACGATAGGAGTAAAAATCGAGTCGATAGGCAGTACGCCAAACTCATCCTCCGTGTAGGGACGGTTCTCCTCTGCGGGTACATAACCACGGCCCTTACCGATGGTAAGAGTGATGGTCAGCTTGGTATCAGGAGCCATACGGCAGATAACCAAGTCGGGGTTAAGCACCTTGAAGTTGGTCAGGAAGTTCGAAATGTACCCAGCTGTAAGTTCAGTAACACCGGCAACATTAATCGTTACCTTCTCCGAGTCCTCGCTGTCAACAGTCTTGATGAAGTTTACCTTTTTGAGGTTGAGCACGATGTCAATCATACCCTCCATCACACCGGGGATAGCTGCGAACTCGTGGTCCACGCCTGCAATCTTTACAGTCGTAATTGCGTAGCCTTCCAGCGAAGACAACAGAATACGACGCAAAGCATTACCGATGGTTTGACCGAAACCGGGCTCCAACGGACGGAACTCAAATTTTCCGAAAGTCGAAGACGATTCCAGCATAATAACCTTGTCAGGTTTTTGGAATGCTAATATTGCCATAATTTCTAATTAATGTTGTTTGTTACTATTTCGAGTACAGCTCGACGATAAGTTGCTCTTTAATGTTCTCGGGGATGTCAGCACGGTCGGGTTTCGACAGGAATTTACCCGACATGGTTGCCGAGTTCCACTCCAACCAAGCGTAGCGAGAGGTCGAACCCGAAACAGCCTCGGTGATAACCTCCAGGCTCTTCGATTTCTCACGAACTGCTACTACATCACCCTCGCGCAGGCTGTACGAAGGAATGTTTACAACTTGACCGTTAACGGTGATGTGACGGTGCGAAACCAGCTGACGTGCAGCAGCACGAGTGGGAGCGATGCCAAGACGATAAACTACGTTATCCAGACGGCACTCCAACAATTTCAGCAAGTTCTCACCGGTGATACCACCCAGACGAGCAGCTTTTTTGTAGGTCAGGCTAAATTGTTTCTCCAACAAACCGTAGATCATTTTAGCCTTTTGTTTCTCGTTCAGCTGAACGCCGTACTCCGATACTTTTTTGCGTTTACGAGCGGCACCGTGTTGGCCGGGAGGGAAGTTCTTTTTCTCCAAGGCTTTGTCCGCACCATAAATAGCCTCGCCAAATTTTCTGGCGATTTTACTTTTAGGACCAATATATTTTCCCATTGTATTAGTTCTTCTTTAACTTGTTAAACATTTAATTCCTAACTCTGTTATCGTGAGCAAAATTACACACGACGACGGTTGGGGGGACGGCAGCCGTTGTGAGGCAGCGGAGTTACGTCGATAATCTCCATAACCTCCAAACCTGCACCGTGGATGGTACGGATTGCAGACTCACGACCCGAACCGGGACCCTTTACATAAACTTTAACACGACGAAGACCCAAATCGTAAGCAACCTTCGCGCAGTCAGCAGCAGCGGTTTGTGCAGCATAGGGAGTGTTCTTTTTCGAACCACGGAAACCCATTTTACCTGCCGAACTCCAGCTGATAACCTCACCATCCTCGTTAGTGATGGTAATGATTACATTGTTGAAAGTCGAAGCTACGTGAGCAGCACCTACGGTACCTACTTTTACGACTTTCTTCTTAACTGTTCCTGTTTTCTTTGCCATAACTAATTACGATTACTTGGTTGCTTTCTTCTTGTTTGCTACGGTCTTTTTCTTACCCTTACGAGTACGAGCGTTGTTCTTGGTGCTTTGACCGCGAACGGGAAGACCCAAACGGTGACGAATACCACGGTAGCAACCGATGTCCATCAGACGTTTGATATTGAGTTGAACGAGCGAACGGCACTCGCCCTCTACTTTGATACCGAGATCAGCGATAGCTGCACGGATTGCACCAACTTGTGCGTCAGTCCAGTCTTGAACTTTCAGAGTCGAATCAACACCTGCCTCTGCGAGAATTTTCTCTGCAGTGCTGCGGCCGATACCATAGATATAAGTCAAGCCGATATCGCCTCTTTTATTTTTGGGTAAATCTACACCTACTATACGTGCCATAAATTACTTTTTCCTTTTTAATACTCTATAAATTAACCTTGGCGCATTTTGAATTTAGGATTCTTTTTGCAAATCACATAAAGTTTACCTTTACGCTTAACGATTTTGCAATCCTCGCTTCTTTTTTTGATTGATGCTTTAACTTTCATTTTTCAGCAATCTTAATTATTTGTACCTGAATGATATACGTCCCTTTGTCAAATCATAAGGGGACATCTCCACTTTTACTTTATCTCCGGGAAGAATTTTGATGTAGTGCATTCGCATCTTGCCCGAGATATGCGCAGTGATAACGTGGCCGTTGTCAAGCTCAACGCGGAACATCGCGTTCGAGAGGGCCTCGATTATCGTTCCATCTTTTTCGATAGCAGTCTGTTTTGCCATAATAGAGTCTTATGCCTTTAATGCGTTTTCGATAATACTGAAATCGGTTAATACGTCTGCTCCGTCTTTGCCGATTGCTACGGCGAATTCGAAGTGAGCCGAAGGTTTGCGATCGCGGGTGCGAACTGTCCAGCCGTCGCGCTCGAATACTACGTATTTGCTACCCAGATTAATCATCGGTTCGATGCAAATAACCATTCCTTCTTTGAGGAGTGGACCTCTACCTCTTGCACCGTAGTTGGGAACCTCGGGGTCTTCGTGCATATTGCGACCCAGACCGTGTCCGACCAACTCCCTAACAACCGAACATCCATTCTTTTCAGCATGCTCTTGCACAGCCGCAGATATATCACCTACTCGGTTACCTGCCTTGGCTTGTGCGACACCTTTATAAAGAGCTTCTTTGGTTACGTCCAGTAACTGCTGAATTTCCGGCTCAATACGACCGACCGCAAATGTATAGGCCGAGTCGCCATAAAACCCCTTCATAATAGTGCCACAATCCACTGAAACAATGTCTCCTTCGCGGAGCGCGTAATCGGATGGTATGCCGTGTACGACTTGTTCGTTTACCGAAACACACAGGGTGTTGGGGAAACCGCCGTACCCAAGGAAGCCCGGAACTGCTCCGTGAGAGCGTATGAACTTTTCAGCTATCGCATCAAGTTGCAGTGTGGTGATACCCGGCTTAATATGTTTTGCAACTTCGGCCAAGGTAGCGCTCACGAGCAAATTGTTTTCGCGGAGCAGCTCGATCTCTTCCTTTGTTTTCAGTTGTATCATAGAGAAACTAACTAGTTATTTCCTCTACCTCTAATGCGTCCTGTTTTCATCAGACCGTCGTAGTGGCGGCTGAGAAGGTGACTTTCTATCTGCGAGAGAGTGTCAAGAACAACACCAACCAAGATCAACAGCGAGGTACCTCCGAAGAAGTACGAGAACTCTTGGTTCACGCCCATTTTCGATGCAAATACGGGCAGGATAGCCACTACTGCAAGGAAAATCGAACCGGGAAGGGTAATTCTTGTCATGATGTTGTCGATGTACTCAACGGTTTTCTTACCGGGTTTAACACCGGGAATGAAACCACCGTTGCGTTTCATATCGTCAGCCATCATGTTGGGGTTAACTGTAATTGCGGTGTAGAAGTAAGTAAACGCAACTACCAAGATAAAGTATACGACATTATACCACAATGAATTGTAAGCAAATGCGGCAACGAAGCCCTGTGCCCACTCCCAACGAGCAAAAATCATGGGAATAAACATCAGCGCTTGGGCGAAGATAATAGGCATCACGCCCGCTGCATTTACCTTCAAGGGGATATATTGACGTACGCCTCCGTATTGTTTGTTACCTACGATACGTTTTGCGTATTGCACGGGAATCTTACGAACAGCTTGCACAAGTGCGATGCTGGCCATGAAGATCAGGTAGAGAACTACCAACTCAGCAATAAGCATTACAAGGCCGCCATTAGCTACTTTCAGACGGGTATCAGCCTCTGCCAAGAATGCCTCGGGCAGGCGAGCTACGATACCAAGCATAATGATCAGCGATACACCGTTTCCGATGCCTTTGTCGGTAATCTTCTCGCCCAACCACATCATAAACATGGTTCCGGCCAAAAGTACCAATACCGCGGTAAATTGGAACAAGAAGTTCGAGCTGCCCAAAATGAAGGCTTCCGAAGGCAGAGCGTTTTGTCCCATCGAGAGGCTAGTAAGATACGCAGGACCTTGAATCAGCAGTACTCCGATGGTCAGGTATCTAGTCCATTGGTTGATTTTGCGGCGTCCGCTTTCGCCCTCCTTTTGGAGTTTTTGGAAGAAAGGTACTACAATACCCAGCAACTGAATCACAATCGATGCAGAGATGTAGGGCATAATACCCAATGCGAAAATCGAAGCGTTAGAAAAAGCACCACCCGAGAAGATGTCCAACAGACCCAAAAGGCCGTTGCCCTCTACACGAGCAGAAAGGTTTGCCAGCGCCTCGGGATTGATTCCGGGAATCACCACGTAACAACCCAATCTATAAATAAGAATGAGACCCAGCGTATAGAGGATTCTCTTACGCAGGTCTTCAATCTTAAATATATTCTTTACGGTTTCGACAAACTTCATTGTTATAAAGTTTTTAGAGTTTTACAACAGTACCTTGTACACCCTCGATTGCAGCTGCTGCGCTCTTCGAGAAAGCGTGTGCAGTTACATTCAGAGCTTTGGTTACAGTGCCGTTACCGAGAATTTTAACACGGTCGTTTTTCGAAACCAGACCTGCCTCTACCAGAACCTCGGGAGTGATGTCCACAATGTTCTTTTTGGCAGCTACTGCTTCCAAAACCGACAAGTTAATAGGTTTGTACTCTACGCGCTCAATGTTGGTAAAACCAAATTTGGGCAAACGACGTTGGAGAGGCATTTGACCACCCTCAAAACCGAGTTTACGCGAGTAACCCGAACGAGATTGAGCACCCTTGGCACCACGGGTCGAATAACCACCGTGTCCCGAACCTTGACCGCGACCGATACGTTTATCGTGGTGAGTCGCACCCTTTGCGGGTTTTAAACTATTCAAATTCATTGTCTTGACTTTCTTTTAAGGGTTACTATTTAACGGGTTCAACCTTTACAAGGTGTTTAACAACCTCGATCATACCGAGAATCATTTTCGAATCCTCGTGCTCTACGCTTTGGTTAATCTTGCGAAGACCCAATGCGTCGAGGTTTTTACGTTGTTGAGCCGTAGTTCCGATGCGGCTGATAACTTGTGTAATTTTCAACTTTGCCATTGTTTCTCTTTTTTATTAACCGTTAAACACTTTGTTGAGCGAGATACCACGAACTTGCGCTACGGTGTAAGCATCGCGAAGCTCCATCAGTGCACCGAAAGTTGCTTTTACGAGGTTGTGGGGGTTCGACGAACCTTTGCTTTTTGCAAGCACGTTCTTAACACCTACACTCTCCAATACGGCACGCATTGCACCACCGGCCAGAACACCGGTACCAGGAGCAGCGGGACGCATCATAACTTCCGAGCCACCAAAGCGGTTCTCTTGTTTGTGAGGAATAGTTCCGTTGATGATAGGAACTTTGATGAGGTTTTTCTTTGCATCCTCTACGCCTTTGGCGATAGCAGCAGTAACCTCGCTGGCTTTACCCAGACCGTAGCCTACAACGCCATTCTCGTTACCTACTACTACGATTGCCGAGAAAGTGAAAGTACGGCCACCCTTGGTTACTTTGGTAACACGTTGGATGCTAACCAATCTGTCTTTGAGTTCGAGGTCAGTTGTACGGACCTTTTTCATATTGATATTCGCCATATTTTCTTAGAATTTAAGGCCACCCTCACGAGCAGCGTCAGCTAATACTTTAACACGACCGTGGTAGAGGTAACCGTTACGGTCAAAAGCTACTTCTGCAATACCTTTGGCAATTGCACGCTCAGCAGCCAATTTACCTACCAACTCCGATACTTGACACTTGGTCAGACCAGCGGCTTTCTCTGCCACCTCTTTGTCCATCGACGAAGCTGCAGCCAAAGTAACACCGTTCAAGTCATCAATAAACTGTACATAGATTTGCTTGTTGCTTCTGAATACAGTCATACGAGGGCGCTCAGCGGTTCCGCTAACGATTTTGCGGATACGCATTTTGATCCTCGCTCTTCTTTCAATCTTATTCAATGCCATAACTTATACGATTTTACTATTTACCGGCAGCTTTACCTGCCTTACGACGGATTTGTTCGCCTACGAACTTGATACCTTTACCCTTGTAAGGCTCGGGTTTGCGGAACGAGCGGATCTTAGCGGCTACTTGACCGATAAGTTGCTTGTCACAGCTGTTCAGAGTTACGATAGGATTGCTTTTCTTGTCGGTTACTGCGGTGACTTTAACCTCGGCAGGAATCATCAAATAGATGTCGTGCGAGTAGCCAAGGCTCAGCTCAAGGATTTGACCTTTAGCCTCTGCTTTGAAACCTACACCTACGAGTTCTTGTTTAATCTCGTAGCCTTTCGATACACCAACTACCATGTTGTTGATAAGAGCACGGTAAAGGCCGTGCAGCGAACGGTGGCGCGGTTGGTTGGTAGGACGAGTTACTGTCAATACGTCTCCCTCTACAGTTACGGTGATGTCTTTGTCAACAGCTTGCGACAGCTCACCGAGAGGTCCTTTCACGCTAACCACGTTGTCAGGCGATACAGTTACAGTTACGCCTGCGGGCAAGTTTACAGGTAATTTACCAATTCTTGACATTTGTTAAACTTTTTTAGAACATTAATAAATGTAGCACAATACTTCGCCACCTACGCGCTCTACGCGAGCCTTCTTGTCGGTCATAACACCTTTCGAAGTCGACAGGATAGCAATACCAAGGCCGTTGATAACCGAGGGCATTTGATCAACGTTGGTGTAGCAACGCAGACCGGGACGGCTTACTCGTTTCAGCTCCTTGATGGCATTGACTTTGGTTTGGGGGTGATACTTCAAGGCGATCTTGATTACAGGATGGCCTTTAGCATCGTTCTCGAATTTGTAAGCAAGAATGTAACCTTGCTCGTACAGGATTTTGGTGATCTCCTGTTTAATTTTCGAACCGGGAGCTTCAACCACTTTGTGGTTGGCTTTCACCGCGTTTCTAATCCTTGTGAGGAAATCCGCAATAGGATCTGTCATAGTGATTAAAAGTTAAAATTAAACAAAAATTTAGTTAATAAATATACTCAACAAAGAGATTGATTACCTCTGCGAGCGTGCAAAGATAATCAATCTTTTTGAATTTGCAATGCCTACCAGCTTGCTTTTTTCACTCCGGGAATCAAACCGTTCGATGCCATCTCACGGAATTGGATACGGCTGATACCGAATTGACGCATGTAACCTTTAGGACGACCAGTCAGTTTGCAACGGTTGTGCAGACGGATGGGGTTCGAGTTACGGGGCAGTTTGCTCAGACCGATGTAATCGCCTTCTGCTTTCAAAGCAGCACGTTTTGCCGCATAACGCTCAACGAGTTTGAGGCGTTTGGCCTCACGGGCCTTCATTGATTCTTTTGCCATAACTTATTGGTTGTTCTTTTTAGCGTTTTTAAAAGGAAGACCGAATTTGCTCAACAGGGCGTAAGCCTCTGCGTCAGTTTGAGCGCTTGTAACGAAGGTAATCTCCATACCGAAAATCTTAACGATTTTGTCGATGTCGATCTCGGGGAAGATGATTTGCTCGGTTACACCCAGGGTGTAGTTACCTTGACCATCAAACTTCTCGTTGATACCTTTGAAGTCACGGATACGGGGGAGTGCTACTGCAATCAGACGCTCCATGAACTCGTACATTCTGTCAGCGCGGAGAGTTACACGCAGACCGATAGGCATACCTTTACGAAGTTTGAAGTTCGAGATATCCTTTTTCGATTTGGTGGTAACTGCTTTTTGACCAGCAATGGCAGTCAGCTCGTTCATTGCTACCTCCAACAATTTCTTGTCAGCGATAGCTTGACCCATACCTTGGTTGATTACGATTTTTTGGAGTTTAGGAACCTGCATAACGGTAGTGTAGTTAAACTCCTTCATAAGGGCGGGGATAATCTGCTCCTTATAGGTTGTTTTGAGTGTAGGTACGTATGCCATTATTTAATCTCCTCTCCTGATTTTTTAGCGTAACGAACAATTTTACCTTCTGCATTTACCTTGCGACCTACTTTGGTACCTTTACCGGTTTTGGGGTCTACAAGTTGCAAGTTAGAGATGTGAATCGGAGCCTCTTGCTTTACGATTCCACCTTGGGTGTTCTTTGCATTGGGTTTGGTAGCTTTCGATACCATGTTCAAACCTTCAACAATTGCACGGTTCTCCGAAACCAATACACTGAGCACCTTACCGCTTTGGCCTTTGCTTTCGCCGGCGAGAACGGTAACCATATCGCCTTTCTTAATATGCAATTTCATAAGCTTTCAGTTTATTAAAGTACTTCAGGAGCCAGCGAAATAATCTTCATATATTGGTCACGCAACTCACGCGCAACAGGACCAAAGATACGAGTACCTCTCATCTCACCTTGGTTGTTCAGAAGTACAACGGCGTTGTCGTCAAAACGAATGTACGAACCGTTTGCACGTCTAATCTCCTTCTTGGTTCTTACTACGACTGCTTTCGATACCATACCCTTCTTGACGTCGCCCGAGGGTGATGCGCTCTTAACAGTCACAACGATTTTGTCGCCAATCGACGCATAGCGCTTCTTGGTACCGCCAAGCACACGGATACAGAGTACCTCTTTTGCTCCGCTGTTGTCGGCTACGACGAGTCTGCTTTCTTGTTGTATCATAACTATTTAGCCCTTTCAATTATTTCTTGTAATCTCCAACGCTTGGTTTTGCTGAGGGGACGGGTCTCCATCAGTTTAACTACATCACCGGGGTTGCAGGTGTTCTCTGCGTCCTCAGCAACAAACTTGGTAGTTTTGTTTACAAACTTACCGTAGATAGGGTGTTTAACTTTACGTTTAACAGCAACTACGATCGATTTTTCCATCTTGTTGCTTACCACAATCCCGATTCTTTCCTTTCTAAGATTTCTTTCCATAGCGGCAATTAAATATTAGAGTTCTTTTGACGCAGGATTGTGAGCATACGTGCTATATCTCTGCGAGATTTTTTAATTTCACTCGAATTCTCGATAGGCGATACGGTGTGGTTGAGTTTCATACGGTTCAGGTTCTCCTTCTCCGCATCGATTCTCTCCAGAATTTCAGCCACCGAGAGCTCTTTTATTTCGGAAGTTTTCATTGTCTTTACTGTGTGTTAGATTGCGTTTTCAGTGTAATCTCGGCGTACAATAAATTTAGTGGCTACGGGCAGTTTTTGTGCTCCCAGACGAAGTGCCTCTTTTGCTACCTCGATGGGTACACCCTCTGCCTCGAAGAGAATACGACCCGGAGTAATGGGCGCTACGAATCCCTCGGGATTACCTTTACCCTTACCCATACGAACCTCGGCGGGTTTCTTAGTGATAGGTTTGTCCGGGAAGATGCGGATCCAAATTTGACCCTCACGTTTCATATAACGAGTGATGGCCTGACGCGCTGCTTCGATTTGACGACCGGTAATCCAGCAAGATTCCAGAGTCTTAATACCGAACGAACCGAATGCAAGTTGATTACCTCTTTGGGCAAGACCTTTCATCCTGCCTTTTTGCATTCTTCTGAACTTGGTCTTTTTAGGCTGTAACATTTTCTATTTTCGCTTTAGTCCGTTTTACTTATTGTTTCTTCTCTTGCCACGACCGCCTTTGGGACCACGACCGCCTTGTTGGCTTTGGCCGTTGTACGAGCCGGTGTTGGCGTTTTGGTATTCGAACAGGTCACGTTTGCCATATACGATACCGGTGCAGATCCAAACCTTTACACCAAGCAGACCTACTTTGGTCAGAGCCTCTGCCAAGAAGTAGTCTACATCAGCGCGGAAGGTGTGCAGAGGAATACGACCCTCTTTGTAGGTCTCGCTGCGTGCCATCTCAGCACCACCGATACGACCCGAAATTTGGATTTTGATACCCTCGGCGCCACCACGCATTGCCGACGAAATTGCAGTTTTCACTGCGCGGCGATACGATACACGGCCTTCGAGTTGACGAGCGATGTTGTTCGCTACGATCACAGCATCAATGTCGGGGCGTTTTACCTCAAAGATGTTGATTTGAACATCTTTGCCGGTCAGTTTTTTCAGCTCCTCTTTGAGTTTGTCAACCTCTTGACCACCTTTACCGATAATGATACCGGGACGAGCGGTCGAAATTGTTACAGTAACGAGTTTGAGAGTTCTCTCGATGATAATCTTCGAAATACTTGCTTTAGCCAAACGGGCGTTCAAATATTTCCTGATAGTTGCATCTTCCACCAAACGCGATGAAAAATCCTTACCGCCGAACCAGTTCGAGTCCCAGCTACGGATGTAGCCTACACGGTTTGCTATTGGATTAACTTTTTGTCCCATTGCCTAAACTATTTTTCTTCGGTTACCATTTTATCTACTACGATTGTCACGTGGTTCGAGCGCTTGCGAATACGGTGAGCACGACCTTGGGGAGCCGGTTGCACACGTTTCAACATTCTGCCGCCATCGACAAAAATCTCTTTAACACAGAGTTGAACATCTTCCAGACGAACACCCTCATTTTTGGCTTGCCAGTTAGCGATAGCCGAGCTGAGGAGTTTCTCCAATTTGATAGATGCCTCTTTCTTCGAGAAGCGCAAAATACCCAATGCTTTGTTTACTTCAACGCCACGGATGATGTCTGCAACCAGACGCATTTTGCGGGGCGAAGTAGGGCAATCACGCAATATCGCTATTGCTTTTTGTTTTTTCTCAGCCTTTCTTACCTCGGCTGCTTTATTTTTTCTTGCACCCATAACTTAACTATTTTCTATTACCCGAGTGACCACGGAAAGTACGGGTAGGAGCGAACTCACCGAGTTTGTGACCTACCATGTTTTCAGTTACATAAACCGGAATAAATTTGTTTCCGTTGTGAACAGCAATCGTCTGACCAACAAAATCAGGCGAAATCATACTTGCACGCGACCAAGTCTTGATTACGGCTTTATTGCCCGACTCGTTTTGTGCGATAACACGTGCTTCGAGTTTCGGCTCAATAAAAGGTCCTTTCTTTAATGAACGGCTCATATTATGCTATTTTAATTATTTTTTCCTTTTTGAAATGATAAACTTGCTGGTAGTTTTCTTGGGGTTGCGAGTTTTGTAACCCTTAGCCAACAGACCAGTACGCGAACGGGGGTGACCTCCAGATTGACGACCTTCACCACCACCCATCGGGTGATCCACGGGGTTCATTACAACACCACGGTTGTGGGGACGGCGGCCGAGCCAGCGGTTACGGCCCGCTTTACCGCTGCTCTCGAGGTTGTGGTCTACGTTCGACACAACACCTACGGTAGCACGGCAGGTAACAAGTACCATACGGGTTTCGCCCGAAGGAAGTTTAATAATAGCAAATTTGCCCTCACGAGCCAACAGTTGAGCATAGGTGCCGGCGCTACGAGCCATTGCAGCTCCTTGGCCGGGGTAGAGTTCGATTGCGTGTACGACAGTACCCAGAGGAATCTCCGACAGGGGGAGAGCGTTACCAACCTCAGGAGCAACACCGGTACCGCTTACGATGGTTTGACCTACTTGAAGGCCGTTGGGAGCCAAGATATAGCTCTTCTCGCCGTCAGCGTAGCATACCAGAGCGATGCGTGCAGTACGGTTGGGGTCGTACTCGATAGTTTTAACGGTTGCAGGTACGCCGTCTTTTGCACGTTTGAAGTCAATCAGACGGTAACGTTGTTTGTGACCGCCACCGAGGTAGCGCATGGTCATCTTACCTGTGTTATTACGGCCACCCGAACTTTTCTTGGGTTGGAGAAGCGATTTCTCAGGAGTCGAGGTTGTAATCTCGTCGTAAGCCGCAATGATTTTATGTCTTGTACCCGGAGTAATGGGTTTAAATTTTCTTACTGCCATCTTCGTTAGATATTACTGTAAAAATCAATCTTATCGCCATCTTTCAAGGTAACCACAGCTTTTTTGTAGTGGTTGGTGCGACCGCTGAGCAGACCCGCTTTGGTGTAGCGGCTCTTGTTTTTGCCCATATAAACCATAGTGTTTACGCTGGTCACTACAACACCGTACATTTTCTCTACGGCTTCCTTGATTTGCAGTTTGTTAGCGTCTTTGTTTACGATGAAACCGTATTGGTTCAACTTCTCGCCCATCTCCGTCATTTGCTCGGTCAGGACCGGTTTGATAATAATCTCCATAGTAAATCTTAAGCTAACATTTCATTTAATACGTTTACTGCGCCCTCAGCCAATACGATTTGGTTTGCGTTCATAACATCGTAAGTGTTAACGTTCGATGCCAAAACAACCTTTACGTTTTGGAGGTTACGAGCCGAAAGAATCAGGTTGGTGTCAACCTCAGGTACTACGACCAGAATCTTTTTGCCTGCAACATTGAGGTTTTGTTCGATAGCGATAAAGCTTTTGGTTTTAGGTGCCTCGACAGTAAGGTTCTCGACAACGGTAATAGCCTCTGCTTTTGCTTTGTAAGTGAGTGCGCTACGGCGAGCAAGTTGTTTGAGTTTCTTGTTCAACTTGAAGCTGTAATCGCGGGGTACGGGACCGAAGATACGGCCACCACCGGGGAACAGGGGCGACAAGATGCTACCGCAACGTGCACCACCAGTACCTTTTTGACGTTTCAGTTTGCGAGTCGAACCAGCAACCTCATTACGTTGTTTTGCTTTGTGGGTTCCTTGACGACGGTTAGCAAGATATTGCTTAACATCGAGATAAATTGCGTGGTCATTGGGGTTCTCCACGCCGAAGACTACGTCCGAAAGAACTACTTTCTTACCAGTCTCTTTACCGAGGGTGTTTAATACTGCTAATTCCATCTTACTTCTCAATTTTAACGTACGAACCTTTTGCTCCGGGAATCGAACCTTTCACGAGGATCAGGTTGTTCTCGGGAATTACTTTAACAACTTTAAGGTTAAGAACCTTAACTTGTGCGCAACCGTAGTGTCCGGGAAGGCGTTTGCCTTTGAACACGCGCGAAGGGTAAGAAGACGCTCCCAGCGAACCGGGTTTACGTTGGCGGTTGTGTTGACCGTGAGTCTGACCGCCCACTCCACCAAAGCCGTGGCGTTTCACAACGCCTTGGAAACCCCTACCTTTCGAGATGCCGGTTACGTCAACCCAGTCGCCCTCTACGAACAACTCGGCGGTAATAACATCACCCAGGTTGTGCTCCTCTGCAAAGTCGAACTCTGCGAGTTTGCGTTTGGGGGTAACACCTGCTTTTTTGAAGTGTCCCATAAGACTACTGCTGGCGTGTTTTTCAGTGGTTTCGTCATAGGCAATCTGAACTGCCGAGTAGCCATCCTTCTCGACGCTTTTCAGTTGCGTAACAACACACGGACCAGCCTCAATAACAGTGCATGGCGTATTTTTGCCCTCAACACTGAAAACGGAAGTCATTCCGATTTTTTTTCCAATTAGTCCTGACATAGTGTCTGTTTACTTAAAATATAAAAGTGTAATTCTTTTTTTGTTTGTGGTGTTCTGCCTATATATTATAATAGGTATATTACAGAACGGTGATTTGTACCTCTACGCCGGTGGGCAACTCGAGTTTCATCAGCGCGTCGATAGTTTTCGAAGTCGAGCTGTAAATGTCGAGGATGCGTTTGAAGGTGCAGAGTTGGAACTGCTCGCGAGCTTTCTTGTTTACGAAAGTCGAACGGTTCACGGTAAAAATCTTCTTGCGAGTAGGAAGGGGCACGGGACCGCTTACAACTGCGCCGGTAGTTTTTACGGTTTTGAGAATCTTGTCGGCCGACTTGTCAACCAAGGTGTGGTCGAAAGATTTCATTGTGATTCTAATCTTTTGGCTCATTGTTATTCAATATTTTTACGTTTTCCAGCTGCTTTTTCGATGACCTCCTGTGCTACGTTGTTAGGAACGACATCGTATTTGTTGAACTCCATCGACGAAGTTGCACGACCCGACGAAAGGGTACGAAGAACGGTTACATAACCGAACATCTCCGACAGGGGCACTTTGGCTTTAACCACACGTGCGTTACCTTTTTGCTCCATACCGGCAATTTGGCCACGACGTTTGTTAAGGTCACCAATGATATCACCCATGTTCTCCTCGGGAGTTACTACCTCAACCGACATGATCGGCTCTTGGAGTACTGCGCCTGCTTTTGCTGCTACGGCACGGAAACCGTTGCGAGCGCAAATCTCAAACGAGAGGGCATCCGAGTCAACGGGGTGGAACGAACCATCCTTCAAAACAACACGCATGCTATCAACAGGGTAACCTGCCAGTGCACCGTTTGCCATTGCTGCCTCGAAACCTTTTTGTACGGCGGGGATGTACTCGCGGGGAACGTTACCGCCCTTAACCTCGTCTACGAACTCCAAGCCGGGTTTATCGCCCAATGCAGGACCGATTTCGAAAATAATATCTGCAAACTTACCACGACCACCAGTTTGTTTCTTGAATACCTCACGGTGTTGGATGGGTTTGGTAAGAGCCTCTTTGTACGATACTTGGGGTGCACCTTGGTTGATCTCTACGCCGAACTCACGTTTCAGACGGTCAACGATGATATCCAAGTGCAGCTCACCCATACCGCTAATTACGGTTTGACCGCTATCCTCATCGGTTTTAACGGTGAAGGTGGGATCCTCCTCAGCGAGTTTAGCCAGACCCATACCCAGTTTGTCGAGGTCTTTTTGAGTTTTGGGCTCAACAGCAAGACCAATCACAGGCTCGGGGAAGGTCATCGACTCGAGTACGATAGGAGCTTTCTCGTCGCACAAGGTGTCACCGGTACGAACCTCTTTGAAACCTACTGCAGCGCAGATATCACCAGCCTCAACGAACTCGATGGGGTTTTGTTTGTTCGAGTGCATTTGGTACAGACGGCTGATACGCTCTTTCTTGCCCGAACGGCTGTTAAGAACATACGAACCAGCGTCCAAACGGCCCGAGTAAGCGCGGATGAAAGCCAGACGACCTACGAAGGGGTCGGTAGCGATCTTAAATGCAAGTGCACAGAAGGGATCGGTAGCAGCAGCGTTACGTACGCTCTCGTCGCCGGTCGAAGGATTGGTACCGATGATAGCGGGTACATCCATAGGCGAAGGCAGGTAAGCGATGATGCTGTCGAGCAACAGTTGCACACCTTTATTTTTAAACGACGAACCGCAGAGCATAGGAATCAGCTTCATCGAGCAGGTTGCTTTACGGATAGCAGCCATAAGCTCCTCGCGGGTAATCGAATCGGGATCGGTGAAGAATTTCTCCATCAGAGCCTCATCCTCAGCAGCTACCTCCTCGATCAGTTTGTTACGCCACTCCTCAGCCTCAGCTTGCATCTCAGCGGGGATGTCTTTGAGCTCGAAGTTATCGCGAACGTTTTTGTCATCGAAGTAGTAGATTGCCTTCATATCGATAAGGTCAACCAATCCTACGAATTTATCCTCCGAGCCGATAGGCAATACCAGAGGAAGGGGGTTAGCACCCAAACGCTCTTTAACTTGAGCGCAAACGTTCATAAAGTCAGCACCGGTACGGTCCATTTTGTTTACGTAACCGATACGGGGAACGTTGTATTTGTCAGCCTGACGCCAAACAGTCTCACTTTGGGGCTCAACACCACCAACAGCACAGAAAGTTGCAACAGCACCGTCCAACACACGCAGCGAACGCTCTACCTCTACGGTAAAGTCAACGTGTCCCGGGGTGTCGATCAGGTTGATTTGATAGGTTTTAGAGTTGTAGTTCCAGAAGGCGGTAGTAGCAGCCGAGGTGATGGTAATACCACGCTCTTGCTCTTGTGCCATCCAGTCCATAGTGGCAGTACCCTCGTGAGTCTCACCAATTTTGTGAGTCTTTCCGGTGTAGAAAAGAATACGCTCCGAAGTGGTTGTTTTACCGGCATCGATGTGCGCCATGATACCGATATTTCTGGTAAATCTTAAATCTCTTGCCATAATAGATTTCCTCTAACTAAAATCTGAAGTGTGCGAATGCCTTGTTGGCCTCTGCCATACGGTGCATCTCCTCTTTACGTTTGAATGCAGCACCCTCATTGTTGTAAGCAGCCATTACCTCAGCAGCAAGTTTCTCTGCCATCGAGTGACCGGCGCGTTTACGCGAATAAAGGACCATATTTTTCATCGAAAGTGAAATCTTACGCTCCGGTCTAACCTCGGTAGGTACTTGGAAGGTAGCACCACCAACACGGCGCGATTTAACTTCGACTTGCGGCGTGATGTTCTCCAATGCTTGTTTCCAAATCTCCAGAGGAGCCTTGTCTGCATCTTTCATCTTCTCGCCAACCATATCCATTGCGTCATAGAATATGGCATACGCAATACTCTTCTTGCCATCCAGCATCAAGTTATTTACAAAGCGTGTAACCATTACATCGCCAAACTTGGGATCCGGAAGTAGAATTCGCTTTTTAGGCTTTGCTTTTCTCATTGTTTAAAACTTTTCTTAGTTGTTTTTGTTGACTACTTTTGTTTGGGGCGTTTTGCACCGTATTTCGAGCGACGTTGACGACGACCGTCTACACCTGCGGAATCCAATGCACCGCGTACAAGGTGGTAACGTACACCGGGGAGGTCTTTTACACGACCACCGCGAACCAATACGATAGAGTGTTCTTGCAGGTTGTGACCCTCACCGGGGATGTAGGCATTCACCTCTTTACCGTTGGTCAAACGAACCCTCGCAACTTTACGCATAGCCGAGTTAGGCTTCTTGGGAGTGGTGGTGTAAACACGCACACACACACCGCGTCGTTGCGGACAAGCGTCAAGCGAAGGCGACTTGCTCTTGAACTCAAGTTGCTCACGACCGCTTCTTACTAACTGTTGAATAGTAGGCATCTTAAACTTTGTCCTTTAATGTGTTTTGTTAATTAATTTCACTGCCCGTTCACTCGAACGAGCGTGCAAAGTTACTCATTTTTTTTGATATACAAAATATTTATAAACTCTTTCGTGCTGTTTTTGCGCTATTTCAGCCCCATTTCGCCAAAATACCCATCATAAATTCTTATGGAATTTTCAATGTAATAGTTTTGACTTATTGTATTGCAAAGATACCAAACTTGTAGTACTGAATATCAATAACTTACAACTGCTAGCAATCTCACAAAAGCCCCGTCCGACCACCCGCTCCTCAAAACGGTCGCATCACCCGAAAAAAGTGAAAAAAATATCCCGATTCGATAAAATTTTCTATCTTTGTAAAAAGCACAATCACAAAAATGGGCAAAAAATTCACACTCATAGCAATGTTTTTTACGTTGGTTGTTAGCGCGGCAAAGGCCGAGGGCTACACCATCAAGAGTGTTCCGAACGTGCAGTTGGCCGACCACAGATGCTTTGTCAGCAACCCCGACAATCTGCTGTCACCCGTCACTGTGGACTCCGTCAATCGTATGCTCTACGCGCTGCGCGACAACGGATTGGCCGAGGTGGCGGTAGTGGTACTCGACAAAGTGTCGGAGGATGAGGACGCCTACTTCTTTGCACACAACCTGCTCAACCGCTGGGGCGTGGGCGTCGAGGGTGAGGACAACGGCCTTGTGCTGTTCGCCAGCCTTGGACTGCGCCAGATTCAGATTGAGGTGGGCTATGGATTGGAGGGCAAAATGCCTGACGCGCTCTGCAAGAGGATTATCGACCGAGTAATTGCACCCTACCTGTCGCAGGGAGATTGGGACAGAGGAATCACCGCAGGCGTGAACGCAATCTATGGCATTCTTACCGAGAATCCGCAATACTTTGTCAAGGCCGAGGATGACGAGACTCCATTGATTGCCCTGCTGTTGATGGTTGGTGCAATGATTCTTTTCCTAATCACCTTGGCGCTTGCCGAACTACACAGCAGACGTTGCCCCAAGTGCAAGAAACATAACGCGATGCAGCGCACCTCGTCGAGAATCATAAACGACACCCTAATCAACCGTACAACGGAGTACACCTTCACCTGTCGTCACTGTGGATACACCACCCACCAAGTGGTCAGCACCCCCAAAGTTATCATTACTGGCGGTGGCGGATTTGGCGGCGGAGGCAGCAGCTTCGGCGGTGGTTTCGGAGGAGGCTTTGGCGGTGGAATGTCGGGTGGCGGAGGTGCCCGCGGAGGTTTTTAGACGCAGCCTCAAACCGAGCGCTTATACATATTATATATTTAAATAATAAAACAAAAAAATCTAATAAAACAACAGTAACTATGAAAAAAAGCACAATCATCACAATTGCAGTCATCGCAGTAGTTGCAATTTGGGCCATCAGCGGCTACAACGGATTTGTCAAAAAAGAGGAGAATGTCAAGAAGGCGTGGTCGCAAGTCGAGAACCAATACCAACGTCGCAGCGACCTGATTCCCAACCTTGTAGCAACCGTCAAGGGTTATGCTGCACACGAGAGCGAGACCCTCGAAAGCGTAATTGCAGCACGCTCGGCGGCAACCGCAATTTCGGTCAATGCCGACAATCTGACTGCCGAGAACATCGCACAATATCAACAAGCACAAGGCCAAGTTGGCGCCGCTTTGGGACGCCTGATTGCCCTGAGCGAGAGCTATCCCAACCTGAAAGCCAACCAAAACTTCCTCGAACTGCAAGCACAACTCGAAGGCACCGAAAACCGCATCTCGGTAGAGCGCAAACGCTTCAACGAGGAGGCACAAGCATTCAACACCTCGCTGCGTAAGTTCCCCAACAACATCATCGGCTCGCTGTTTGGTTTTGAGCAAAAAGCCTACTTCGAGGCAGTCGAAGGCGCAGCCCAAGCCCCCGTCGTAGAATTTTAAATAGTTATGGCGAATACAGAAAACAAAGGTTGGGCGTTAGTTACGGGTGGAAGTTCGGGCATTGGTCGATGCTACGCCGAGCAGCTCGCCGCCCAAGGCTACAACATCCTGACTGTCAGCAACCGCGAGGAGGAGAACAACCTTGTGGCCGAGGAGATTGCCAACCGTTATGGTGTGCGCGCAATCGCCCTCTGCAAAGACCTCTCCGACCCCGATTCGGCCTACGAGTTACACGACTACTGCACGCACGAAGGCTTGGAGGTGGAGATTCTCATCAACAACGCAGGCATACTGCTTTTTGCCGCGCTCGACAAGACCTCGGACAAGGCCATCGCTACTGCCATAGGTCTGCACATCCACACCCCCACCCTGCTGTGCAAGCTTTTTGGAGAGGATATGTGCCACAGAGGTCGCGGCCACATACTCATTATGTCGTCGGCCACGGTGCGCCTTGCCTACCCGACAATCTCGGTCTATAATGCCACAAAGAGCTATCTGCGCAACTTTGCCGCCTCGCTGTGGTACGAACTGCGCCACCACGGCGTGAGCGTGACCACGGTCTATCCCGGTGCCATCGACACACCGCTCTATACCCTCGAAGCACGCTATCGCACTCCGCTGCGTGCGCTGGGTATTATGATGTCGCCCGACAAGCTGGCTCGCAAGGCTCTCGGCCGAATGTTCCGCCGCCGCAAGAACTACACACCCGGTCTGTTCACCAAAATTGTGGTGCGCATCGCCCCCATCATCCCCGACTGCATAATTCTGTGGATTATGCGTCACCCAAAACTACGTCATATGTTTTAATCAAATAACCATGAAGAGATTTTATACACTCGTAGTGGCACTTGTAGCAAGCATCGCCACTCTATCAGCACAAGAGAGCTCAAAAGATTGGGGCGTCGGTCTGCACATAGGTATCAACCCCTCATTCGTAGTCCGTTACACGGGTTTGGGTGAGGTCGCAGGCAAACCAATGTACCTTGAAGGACGACTCGGCACGCGCAACATTGCCATACCCTTGGACGGAACTGCAATCGCAGCGTGGGAGTGCGTAAAATTCGGCGAGTCACACGTTGGTGACTTCTCGTTCGACGCGGGCGTTGCACTCAATGCCGGCGGCATGTCACCCACCGACTTTTGGATTGATGGAGGCGCCTTGCTACGTCTGGACTACACCTTCAAGAAAGCACCTATTTCGTTGAGTTTCGACTACACTCCGCTCGTAGGCGTTATGTGTGGTTTTGTAACTTGTGTTAACGAGAAATACCACTTCTATTTCGATTGGGAAAGGACACTCACAAACTTTGGTCTGTCTTTCACCTACAATTTCTAACAATCAACAAGCAGCATGAAACGACTTTGCACCATACTTACAGCCATCGCCATCAGCACCATATCACTATCGGCCCAACAACCCACCAAGTGGGCGGTCGGCGTGCGCGGAGGATGCGATGCCGAAGTGATTGTCCGCTACACGGGTTTGGGCGAAGTCGCAGGCAAACCTATGTACCTCGAAGGGCGTTTTGGTACGATCCTCGCATACGCCGCGGAATTCACTCCGGAGGGAACGGCTATTGCCGCGTGGGAGTGCGCGAAGTTTGGCGAGTCACAGGTGGGAGATTTCTCGTTTGATGCGGGCGTCGCAGTCAGTGCAGGCGGATGGTCGCCAACCGATTGCTGGGTGTTAGCAGGCCCGATGATGCGCGTGGACTACACTTTCGACAAAGCCCCCATATCATTGGGATTCGACTGGACTCCCTGCGTGGGTATCCGAAGCGCATCCACCGAAAAATTTTCGCCATATTTCACTTGGTCAAGACTGCTATACAGTTTTGCGCTCTCGCTAACATACAATTTCTAAACAAAAAAGGCTATCCGACGTGGATAGCCCTTTTTTTGTTATTTTCACTCCTATGTGCACTACATTTTAGCAGACGGAGCAATGTCCAACGAAGTAAACTCGCCGCGATTGTAATGATACAAACCAACCATCGCAATCATAGCAGCATTATCTGTCGTAAATTTCAGTTCGGGCAGGAAGGCTCGCCATCCGCGACGTTGACAAGCATCGGCCACAGCCTCGCGCAAACCAGAGTTCGCCGACACACCTCCTGCAATAGCTATATCCTTGATACCGTACTCCTTGGCACACTTGATAAGTTTATTGAGCAGGGTGTCGATAATCGCCTTTTGGAGCGATGCACACAGGTCGGCCTTATTTTCTTCGATAAAGTTGGGATTTTCCGCAACGTGGTCGCGCAAAGTGTAGAGGAACGAGGTCTTTAAACCACTGAAACTATAATCGAATCCATCCACTCGCGGCTTGGCAAAACTAAACTTCGAAGCGTCACCTTCTTTGGCAAGTTTGTCGATGACGGGACCACCGGGATAGGGCAAACCCATAACCTTGGCACACTTGTCAAACGCCTCGCCCGCAGCATCGTCAATGGTCGTACCGACAATCTCCATTTCGAGGGGGCCGCGCACCACAGCAAGCTGAGTGTGACCGCCCGAAACCAGCAGACACAGGAACGGGAACGAGGGATGCGGCACTTCGCGGTCGGGCATATCGATGAAGTGCGAGAAAATGTGACCTTGCAGGTGATTGCACTCCACAAGCGGTATATCTTTTGCGAGCGAGAGTCCCTTGGCAAACGACACTCCAACCAGCAACGAGCCGAGCAGACCCGGTCCGCGAGTGAAGGCTATGGCGTCGATTTTGTCGGGGGTGATACCCGCCTCCTTGATTGCGGTATCCACAACGGGAATAATGTTCTGTTGGTGCGCGCGCGAGGCAAGCTCGGGAACAACACCGCCATACTTGACGTGAACTGCCTGACTTGCAATAACATTGCTCAGCAGAACACCATTTCGAATGACCGCCGCAGAGGTATCGTCACACGACGACTCGATGCCTAAAATCGTGATATCCATAATTGATGTGCGATTAATCGGTTTGGATGCTTTGTTTTTTAATGAAAATTATTAACTTTGTAGGTTGACCTACGTATGTTTTCGTGAGCAAAGTTATAAAAATATTGGCAGGTTTCATATCGGCAGCAGTAATATTGTCGATAATTCTGGTTTTGGTGGTGTCGCTGGCCTTCACCATACCCGCCGTTCAGACGGGTGTGGCACGCTGGGGAACCGACAAAGCCAGCGAGTGGTTGGGTGCCAAGGTCAGCCTCAGCAAACTCGGTATAACCTTCCCTCTCACCATCAGCATCGACGACTTCTATGTCGAGGATTATCAGCGCGATACAATGATTTATGTGCGTCACATCGACGTGCCTGTCAAGATGATTGTACCACGTCCGCTGGTGCTCCATTTCGGCGAAGTACAGCTCTATGACGGAGGTTTTACGCTGCACGAAAACGAACTCGACAGCCTCAACATCAAAGAGATTGTCAATCGCATAAAATCTGCTCGCAAGGGAGGCGAACGCGCCGATTTCCGACTCGAAATTGACGGAATCCGCGGTTCGAACATCTACTACAACCAATTCCTGAACCTCGGCGAGTACGACAGCCCCATCGACTACGGCAATATGATTATCCGCCTGGACACCATCAGCCTGGCGGAGTTCAAGGTTATTAACGATAGTGTGAGAATGAGCCTTCGCACCGCATCGTTCACCGAGCGCAGCGGTTTCCGTGTGGATACCCTCCGCAGCGACGCACTCACCGTACACCAAGGCGAGGTGCTGTTGGATGATGTGGGTATCATCAACTCCGACACCCGAATGATTCTGCCCGCAGTTCACCTTGTGGGACGCGATTGGGACACCTACCAACACTACATCGACTCGGTGCGAACTCACGTAGTGGCACGAAATTCAACCATCTCGACCCGTTCGCTGGCCTACTTCTCCAACGTATTCAAGGATATGGACCTCGTGGCGAGCAACCTCAACTGCTCGACCGATAATCCCCTCCGACGCTACGAGGGCGAGGTAAACAGCGCCAATATCGAGGGTGTAGGTCTGGTGGCACACTTCACTTCGAAGGGTCTTCCCGACTTTCCTACCACCATTTGGAACCTCACCGTCGAGAGTGCCAATGCCGACGCCGCAGCCATTCAGTCGCTGGTCAAGGGTGTCACCCAGAACGAGCTCCCCGCCTCGGTCGTAAAACTGCTTGCGACACAAGGCCGTATGCGTTTGGGCGGCAAGCTCAAAGGCTCTATGGAGGATTTTTCGTCGAACATCAATCTATCGACGCTGTCGGGTGTGGCACACATTCACGCCGCGATGAAAAAGCAACGCGAGGGTGGCTACCTTACCGACTACTCGATTTCGACCACCGACTTCTCTCTCGGTCGCCTGCTGTCCACCCCCAAGATGGGACGCGTAAGTATAGAGGCCTCTTTGAATGGCGCGCTGACAGCCGAGGGATTCGACGCCGACTACAACCTGTGCGTGGATAGCATACGACTGCTCGACTATACCTACAAGACCATCGCTGCCGAGGGCACCATCGACCGCCGACGCATTGATGCGCGAGTGAATAGCAAGGACCCCAACCTGCAGATGGCCTTCGACGGAACAGCCGACTTCAACGCGACCAAACCCAAGTATATGGGCGTGCTGAATATGGTGCGTGGCGACTTGGCGGCTCTCGGATTCAATCACCGCGACTCGGTGGCTGTTGTGGCATTCGACGCAATGGCCGATGTGGAGGCTACGGGTTTGGATGACCTTGCGGGCGAGGCCTACATTGACAATAGTATCTACTACTTCAATGCCGACACTCTGCGTGGTGATCGCCTCACACTGGTGGGTCACAACAACGACCAGAGCAAATATCTGAAATTCGACTCGAAGTTTGCCGACGCCGAGTTCCGCAGCCGTCTGTCGTACAAGGAGATTTTGGACTATCTGGGTAGTTTCATCGACAACTACCTGCCTCTGTTGGAGACCCAGACACCCAAGCGCAAAAGCGTCCGCACACCCGCACAAGATGACGTGAGCAACTATTCGATGTTGAGCGTCAAGTGCAAGGATATGCGCAACATCACCCGTTCGATTGCCGAGGGATTGCAGATTGCCGACGGCACATCGTTGCGCTTTATGTTCAACCCCGTAAGCGAGGAGTTCAGTCTGACCGCCTCGTCCGACTACTTGGAGTACAACGAGATGTTTGCTACGGGACTCAAAATCAATGCCGACAACAAGTACGACTCGCTGGCCCTGCGTTTGGCCGCAGGCAACCTCTATGTCAAACAACTCTACATCCCCAATCTCCGCGTTCAGGGCGGTGCGCGCAACCACAACCTGAGTCTTTCGACCCGCTTTGCCAACACCGAGGAGAACTACTCGGCAATGCTCGGTCTGCGCACCTTTATGACCAAGACACGCAACGGACGCGCCGTAGAGGTGTTTGTAACCCCGTCGCACATCACCAGCGGCGACAAAACGTGGTACATCAACTCGTCGGGTATTGTCTATGACACAGCACGCATCGCAGTCAAGGATTTTATCATTAGTTCGCCCTCGAAGGGTGGCTTTGGTGCTGCCGACACCGACTCGCTTCGCATCTATGGCGTAGCCTCGCGCAGTGTCAACGACACACTGAGCCTGCGTCTGTCGAATATGGACCTCTCACCTCTGTTGAAGATTGCCCAAACCGTAGGCTACGACATCTCGGCCATCGCAAATGGTCGTGTAGATATGGTGTCGGCTCTGCGCGGCGGACGTTTGGAGGCCGAGGTTGACATCGATAGTATGAATGTCAGCGGTGTGGATGTAGCCCCCGTACGCATCAGTTCGACTTGGGATATGCAACGTCAAAGGGTGTTGGTGGGTATGAACAACCGCCGCACAAGTGGCAAGGTGGTGACTGGTTTTTACAGCCCCACCCAGAAGCGTTTCCTTGCGGATGTGACCGCCGACAGCATACACCTCTCGCTGCTCGACCCGCTGCTGGGCGACGTGCTGCAAAACACCACCGGCAAGGCCAATGCGCGATTGAGGGTTACGGGTGATTTCTCGGGCGAGCGACCCCAAGTCAAAATCAACGGCGTAGCCTCGGCACCCCGCATCGAGACCACAATAAGCTATCTGAATGTACGTTATGGTATGGACAAGGTGATGGTCGATTTCAAGGACAACGTGATTTCGCTGCGCCCCAACTTTGCCACCGACAGCCGCGGACAGAGATGTAACCTCGGACTGAACGTCGATTTGAACAAACTCAAAAACATCAAGTACCGCATAGACCTGCGCCCCGAAAACCTGATGGTGCTCAACACCACCGCCAAGGAGAATGAGCTCTTCTACGGAACACTCTACGCCTCGGGAACAGCCACCATCAAGGGCGACAATATGGGAGCTGTGATGACTGCCAAAGCTCGTCCCACGGGTGATTCGCGTTTCTACTTCCCGCTGAACTCCACCTCGCAGGCTTCAAGCGCATCGTTTGTGAAGTTCATCGACGCCGACAACATCCTGCCCGACAGCACCGACTACCTGCAAAGCAGGCTGATGGCCTATGAACGCAAACGCAAACGCATCAACGAGGAGGTAACTCCCTTCCGCCTCGGAATGGATATTGACCTAACACCCGACGCCGAGCTGATTCTGATTATAGACCCCACAATGGGTGGCGATATGCAGGGACGTGGCGAGGGTAACCTCTCGATTAATATGGACACCTCAACCGACGCATTCACAATGCACGGCGCTGTGACCATCGTGGAGGGTGTCTATAACTTTGCTATGCACAATCTGTTTGCCGACAAGAAGTTCCAGATTGAGCCGGGCGGCACCATCACTTGGACGGGCGATCCAACCGGCGCACTGCTGTCGCTCGAAGCGGTCTATAAGCTCAAAGCGTCACTGGCACCGCTGGCTGCGGGCAACAGCGAGATGCTGCGCGGAAACGTTCCCGTCGAGTGTAAAATCCGCCTGACCGACGAGCTGATGCAACCCACCATTGCGTTCAGCGTGGATGTGCCGAGTGCCGACCTCGAAATACAGAACGTGGTGGCCAACGCAATGACCACACAGGAGATGACCGCAACGCAGTTCTTCTATCTGCTTGCCTTCGGTAGCTTCTACTCCGAGTCGAACGGCGCTAGCGAGTCGCTCAGCGTAGGCTCGGTAGGTAGTGCTACGGGCTTTGAGTTCTTGTCGAACCAAATCAGCAGTTGGTTGTCGAGCGACCAATACGACATCATCCTGCGCTACATTCCCAGCAACGAGTTGACGGGTGACGAGTTTGACTTTGGATTCTCGAAGGGCCTTATCAACAACCGCCTGCTGCTCGAAATCGAGGGTAACTATGTCAGCGACCGAGCTGCTACGGGTGCCGCCAACAACGCATCCAACCTGTCGGGAGACTTCTTCCTGACGTGGCTGCTGAACCGCTCGGGAAGCCTCAAACTCAAAGGTTTCTCGCAGACCATTACCCGTTTTGACGAGAACCAAGGTTTGCAAGAGAGTGGTGTCGGCTTGTACTTCAAAAAAGATTTTAACTCTTTGCGCGAACTTTTTACACGAAAAAACAAGAGAAATCGTAAATTTGCAACCGATTCGGAGCGCGAAAAGGCCTACTTCGACAACCCCGACTACAAGGAGGCCGCACCGCAAAACTCCGACAGGCGTTAACCCAATCGCTCAACACACAGATTATCAGAGAACTACACTTGAAAATATAACTAAAAATAATAATTAAAAAACTATGATTCAAATGTTGCAAGCCGTTGACAGCACGGCACTTGTTAATGAACTGACTGAGACTACTTCCAAAAGTATGAGTTTGTGGGAACTGTTCCAAGCCGGAGGATGGCTGATGTGGGTACTGCTCGGATTGGGCGGTTTTGTGGTATTCATCTTCGCCGAGCGTTTCATCTCGATTCGCAAAGCCACACAGCTGGATATGAACTTTATGAACCGCATCCGCGACTACATCTCGGACGGCCGTATCGACGCCGCTCTAGATGCTTGCCGCCGCACCGACACCCCCATCGCACGTATGATTGAGAAGGGTATCGAGCGCATCGGTCGCCCTATGAGCGATGTTCAAACCGCTATCGAGAACGCAGCAAACCTCGAAGTTGCCAAATTGGAGAAGGGCCTTCCCTATCTGTCAATGATTTCGGGTGGTGCTCCTATGATTGGTTTCTTGGGTACCGTAATCGGTATGGTACAAGCGTTTATGGCTATGGAGGGCGCAGGTGGCGTTGTTGATATGAGCGTGCTTGCAGGAGGTATGTACATTGCGATGCTTACCACCGTTGCTGGTCTGATTGTGGGTATTCCCGCCTACTTCGGCTACAACTATCTGGTTGCCCGCATCGAGCGTCTGATTTTCCGTATGGAGGCCAACTCGATTGCCTTTATGGATATTCTGAACCAACCCGTAAGAAAGTAACACAATGGCTATCAAACGAATTTCCAAAAGCGAGCAGTCGTTTGGTTCGGCTTCGATGACCGACCTTATGTTCCTGCTGTTGATTTTCCTGTTGGTGGCCACCACGATGATCAACCCCAATGCGTTGAAACTCGTGTTGCCCAAGGGCGAAAATCAACTCAAAGAGAAAGCCTACACCTCGGTGTCTATCGACAAGAAGCTCAACTACTATGTCGAGATGCAACGTGTAGAGTTCGACGAGTTGGAGAGCGTGCTGCAACAAAAACTGGCCGGCGAGGAGACTCCCACCATCTCGCTGCACACCGACAACACCGTGCCCATTCAGAATGTGGTTGATGTGATGACTATCGCCACACGCAATAACTATCAGTTGATAATGGCAATCCAAAAAAAATAGGATAGACTATGTATTATTACGACCCGGATGATAACAGTCGCAGCCGTCGTGGCGGCTACATCGCGCTTACGGCCTATGCCGTAGCGTTGATGTGTGTGTTTGTGTTCGCGTCGTTTACCATCGAGATGCCCAACGCCGACGAGGGAATCCTCATCGACTTCGGAACTACCGCCACAGGTTCAGGCCGCGTGGATATGGCTATGAGCGAGCCCGCGCCCAAACCTACGGCACCTCGCCCCAAAGCCCCCAAGGTGGAACAGGATATTGTAACCTCGCAACAGGAGGACGCGCCCGCTGTAGTGCAGAAACCGCAGACCAAACCCAAACCCGTGGAGGAGGTCGTGGAGCCCGAGCCCAAACCTCGCGAGGTCAACAAGAAGGCTCTGTTCCCCGGTCGCACTGTGGGTAGCGACGCCAAGAGCGAAGGCGAGACCGACAAGACCGAGGGCAATCAAGGTAATGAACAAGGAACACTCGGAGGCGCACACGCCGAGGGTGGCGGACAAGGCACATCGGGTATTTCGTACGATTTGTCGGGACGTAGCCCCATAGGTAGTTTCCAACGACCTGCATACAGCAGCAACTATGAGGGACGCGTTGTGATCAGAATCGTGGTAAATGCAGCAGGTAACGTTGTCAGTGCAGAGTATCAAGCCAAAGGCTCGACCACCGACCGCGCCGAGTTGGTTGAAGCTGCAAAGAAAGCGGCTCGTTCGGCACGCTTCAACTCTGTTGCACAAGGCACGACCAACCAACAAGGTACCATCACCTATATCTTCAAACTGAACTAAACCGTTATGCGCATAAAAAGAATATTACTGACTCTTGTCTGCCTGCTTGGCGTAAGTGGTCTTTGGGCGCAGACAAATGCACCGCAAATAAAGTTCGACACCTTGGAATACGACTTCGGCAAGGTGCCTCACAAAAGCAGTGAGGTCAAATGCACATTTGCCTTCACCAACACAGGCACCGCTCCGCTGGTGATTATCAAGAGTGTCACTTCGTGCAGCTGCACCAAGGTGGACGCACCCAAGAAACCCGTTATGCCGGGACAAAAGGGCGAACTGACGGTGATTTATGAGCCTAACAAGAAGGAGTCGGGAGTATTCTACAAAGCGATTGACATCTACGCCAACACCCCCGAAAAGCGCCACACCATTGTGGTGAAGGGTAATGCTGTGGAGTAACACCAAACGAAGGACGCGCTATGGCTTTGCTGTTTCGAAATGCTACGGTACTGACGATGACCGACCCCGCCGAGGGCCGAACCTTTGTGGCCAACGTTGGCGTCGAGGGCTCGCGCATTGTGATGATTGACCCCAAAGGTGAGGGCAGTCGCACTGCGGAGTTTGTGGCTCGCTGTGCCGATAGTCTGACCGAAATTGACGCCACCGACCGAATCCTTATGCCCGGTCTTATCAACCTGCACACGCACGTTGCAATGACCCTTATGCGCAGCTATGCCGACGACATTCCGTTGATGGCGTGGCTTGGCGACCACATCTGGCCCTTTGAGGCGAAACTCACCGCCGACGACATAGCGCTGGGCGCGCGACTCGGAATCGCCGAGATGCTCGAAGGAGGCACAACCACCTTTGCCGATATGTATTGGGACGAGGGTGCTGTGGCTCGCGTGGCGGCCCAGATGGGTATCCGCGCTGTGGTGTCGCCCTGCTTTGTTGACCCCCGAATGGAAGCCTTCGAGCGCGACATCGTGGACTGCACCGAGTTTGCCCGCGAGTGCGACACTGTGAGTGTGTGCGTTGCGCCCCACGCGCCGTATAGCTGTTCGGAGGAGAATCTACGCCGAGGCGTAGAGGTGTGCCGCGAGCTGAACCTGCCCGTACACGTCCACTTGGCCGAGACCGACGACGAGATTGCTGTTGTGCGCGAGAAGTATGGTATGACTCCCATTGAGTTTTTCGACTCGCTGGGCTACTTCGACTTCCGCACCATAGCCGCCCACTGCGTCAAGCTGACAAGTCGCGATATGGACATCCTGCGCGACAAGCAGGTGAATGTGGTACACAACCCCCAAAGCAATATGAAACTTTCGAGCGGCATAGCCCCCGTGTGGGAGTTGATGCAGCGCGGAGTTAATGTCACACTTGGCACAGACGGCACCTGCTCCAACAACGACCTTGATATGTGGGACGAGATGCGCTCTGCCGCGTTCCTGCAAAAGGTTGCGGGCACCGACCCCACTGTTCTACCGGCCTATCAGGCACTGCGTATGGCCACAGCCTTGGCAGGTGAGGCTCTCGGAATGGCGGGCGAGCTGGGTGTAATTGCTGAGGGAGCACTGGCCGACATCATCCTGATTGACACCTCGCGTCCGCACCTCCATCCTATGAACGACACAGTGGCAACTTTGGTCTATTGCGGCAAGGCGTCGGACGTAGAGATGGTTGTTGTGAACGGCCGCATAGTGGTGGATAATGGTCGCGTCAGTGGCCTCGACTACCCCACCCTCTACACCGAGGTTGACAGTCGCATCCGTGCTATCAAAAGTCGCTAAACATACCTATATATAAATAAAAAAGCGTATCCTCATTCGGATACGCTTTTTTTAGGCGCATAACGCCGAGAATATCTTATTATATTATTTCAGGCTCTCTAACATTCGTTTAAGGACAACCGTTGCCGAAATCTCACGATTAGCAGCCTCGGGAATAACCAACGAACGGGGCGACTCAATCACATCGTCCGTCACAATCATATTACGACGCACGGGCAGGCAGTGCATAAAGCGGGCGTTGTTGGTCACGGCCATTTGGCGGTCGCTAACGGTCCAGCTCATATCCTGCGACAAAATCTTTCCATAGTCCTCGGGGCGGGTAACACCAGGACAGCTCCAATTCTTGGCATACACAAAGTCGGCACCCTCAAAAGCCTTCATCTGGTCATACTCAACCTTGGCGTCGCCCACAAATTCGGGATCGAGTTCGTAGCCCTCGGGGTGAGTGATAACGAAGTCAACATCGGCTGCGTTCATCCACTCGGCAAACGAGTTAGGAACGGCTTGCGGCAGAGCCTTGGGGTGAGGTGCCCAAGTCAAAACGACCTTGGGACGTGCGGTCTCCTTGTACTCCTCGATAGTAATCAGGTCGGCAAAACTTTGCAGAGGGTGAACCGTTGCACTCTCCATAAAGAATACAGGCTTGCCCGAGTATTGGATAAATTGGTTGAGAATCTTCTCGTTGTAGTCGTCCTCGCGGCTTTGGAACTGCGCGAACGAGCGCACACCGATAATATCGCAATAGCTTGCCATCACGGGAATAGCTTCGAGCAGGTGTTCGCTCTTGTCGCCATCCATAATCACACCGCGTTCGGTTTCGAGTTTCCACGCGCCTTGATTCACATCCAGCACAATGACATTCATTCCGAGGTTCATCGCCGCCTTTTGGGTGCTCAAACGGGTGCGGAGGCTATTGTTGAAGAAGATGAGCAGGGCGGTTTTGTTGCGACCCAGCTCACAGTATTTATATCGGTCTGCTTTGATTTCAAACGCCTCGCGCAGAGCCTCTTTCAGGTCGCCGAGGTCGGTCACATTCTTGAATACTTTCATATCTATGCTCGTATTACTTCACTTTGATATTGTAGCCGGGGGTGTACTCCACCACAACCCACTCTCGGTTGAGATGTGCCGACGCCTCCTGCTTTTGCGAATAGTTGTAGGGCATTTGCAACAAATCGTCGCTGTTGCAGTTCAAGCGGTCATCGAAACTGCTGCCCGGAGTGAACAGTGCCTTGACAAACGACTTGGCCACGTCATAACCCTTGTAGGAGTAGAGCGTGGGCATCTCGCCATAGGCCGCAATGTAGCGGGTGTCGAAAGCACGCACACGCGCATTGGTGCGATCAACGTGATAGGAAGCCACGTAGCACACTCCAAGTTTGAAGTAGAGGTTCTTGTCAAGAGCGTTATAGCGCACCCATTTGGATTGTCCCAACACGCGGATTTCGGCGGTGCGAGCAGTGCGGGCCGAAGTGTTGTTGTAGGCCGAACTGATACCGGCCAGAGTCTTATCCACAGTAACCTCGTCGGTCGCGGGAACGATAAACAAGTTAGGGCGATTCCAGTCGATGATATTGACAATCTCGCCTGCATCGTTGGCGCTATCGTAGCGATAGGTCTTATAGGGAATACCTGCCAACATCTGCTTCATCTCGGCAACAAAGGCGGCATCATCACGCGCCGAAGTCACCATCACAACGTTGCTTCCGGGGGCAATAAGCGAGTCCACTTTGGCATACTTGGCCGCAGCATCGGGTGCCGCTTGGAACAGCACAGGACTCTCGACATTCACACTCGACAGAGGCGAAATGACAGGCACACGACGCGCCTCGGCAACACGCAGCACCGAAGACAACTCGTCGTTATACACAGGGCCAATGATAAGGTCGGCCTCGGCAAACTCGGGTTGACACACAATCTCGTTAATCTTGGCCTCATCGCGCGCGGTGTTATACACTCTCAGGTCGAGCGACAGACCCTCACTCTTGATTTCATCCATAGCCACCAGCACACCCTGATAGAAATCGAGGAAGTTGCGGTCGGCTTTGTCGTTACCGCGAATGGGCAGCAGCAGTGCCACCTCGGCGCGGTCGTTCTTCGAGAGTGCGTTGCTCAATACATCCGATGCCTGTGTCACGACCACAGCGTCGCCCACAGCCGTAGAGTCGGCCACAGCCACACCCTCAGGCGCAGCTACGGGAATACGTACCATCGACAGCACTTTGAGGTTGCCATCGGTGATGCCGTTAGCCTCGGCAATAGCCTCCGACGACACTTCATATTGTTTGCCCAGCGAATAAAGAGTCTCACCCGGACGCACAATGTGATATACCGCATCCGACGAAACACTATTGATGGCGTCCTTGTAGTCAACCCACTCTTGGTGGATTTCCGACACCGACGCATCGCCTTGTTCCTTTTTGCGAATCAACAGCACCTCGCCCTCGGCAATGTGCAGCGGATCCATACCCTTGTTGTCTTCGATAAGTGTAGCAAGGGGAATTTCATAGGTCTTGGAGATTGAGTATGCGGTCTCGCCCTTCTGCACGACGTGCTGACGGAAGCCCTTACGCACAATCGTGGGACGTGCCACCACAACCTCTTGTTGTGCGGGTTTGCACTCTGTGGGAATCTTAATCATCTGTCCCACTTTGAGTCCATCGCGCACCAGCGGGTTGTAGCGCAGGATGGTCGAATCCGCCACGCCATAGACCTTGCCCAGCGAGTAGAAGGTGTCGCCCTTGACTACGGCGTGTACCCAGAAATCCTCGCCCGCAATACGAACTTTTGCATCCGAATGCACGGTTTGCGATTGAGCCGACACAGTGGTATGGCCCAACAAGCACGCACACACGGCTACCATTATACGGATTGCAATTTTCATCTTGTGTTGTTATTTTGTACTTTTTGTTCGGAGATATATCTCGGTCAGCACCTTTTTGGTGTAGGCCGGGAAGTTGCTGTTCATCATCCAATCGTAGTAGGTACGTCGCTCGCGGAAAACCTCCTCGACACTACGTCCCTTGTGTTGTCCAAAGGTAAACACCTCGACATCGTTGTCGTCATAAGCAATGAGTCCAGCGAAGTCGGCAGTGCGTTTGTGAGCACTGAAACCTGCCAAAAACTCCACATCATTGACCAGTTCATCGGCATAACGGTCGAGCTGCGACTCCAACACCTCGTAGGTTGCCAAAGTGTCGGCCTCGGCCGAGTGTGCATCGTCAAGCGACTTGCCGCAATAGAATTTGTAGGCAGCCACCAGCGTACGTTGCTCCATCTTGTGGAAGATATTCTGCACGTCGATAAACTTACGCTTCTTGAGATCCACATCTACTCCTGCGCGCAAAAACTCCTCAACGAGCAGAGGCACGTCAAACTTGTTGGAGTTGAAGCCGCCGAAGTCGCATCCCTCGATGTAGCTGGCCAGCGATTTGGCAATCTGGCGGAATGTAGGACAATCCTTCACTTCCTCGTCGGTGATTTTGTGCACCGCAGTCGCCTCGGCAGGTATCGGCATCTCGGGATTGATGCGTTTGGTTTTGACCTCGCGGTCGCCATTGGGGAAGACCTTCACCAACGAAATCTCGACGATGCGGTCGTTGGTGATGTCTGTTCCCGTGGTTTCGAGGTCAAAAAATATGATTGGATTTTTGAGGTTCAGTTTCATTGTTTCTCAGATTATGCTTTGTCGTCCTCTTGCAACATCATCGGCATCAGCAGCATAAGAATCGACGAAGTGGGAGTCTCGTCTGCTTCGTACACAGGTTTGAATACACCTGCACGAGTGTGGTCACCCAGCTCAATCGAGATGCATTGAGTGTCGGTGTTCGACAGAATCTCAACAAGGAAGGTCGATTTGAAGCCGATTACGATGGGCACACCCTCGTACGAGCACGACAGGTTCTCGGTTGCCGACATCGAGTAGTCGCGGTCTTGCGCTACAAGGTTGATGCGGTTGTCCGAAATGCTGAGTTTGATGAGGTTGGTTGCTTGCGACGAGCAGACAGCCACACGTTTGATACCATTGAGCAGCTCGGTGCGATCAACAACCACGATGTTGGGGTTATTTTGAGGAATAACCGAGTTGTATTTGGGGTAGGTACCCTCAATCAGACGGCACACCAGAACGTAGTCACCAAGGTGGAACATTGCGTTCTTGTTGTCGAATTGAGTGCGGATAGCGCCCTCCTCTTTGAGCAGAGCGGTTTTAAGCAGGTTGGCGGGTTTCTTGGGCAGGATGAACGATGCGGTCAGACCCGACTCCAACTGTTGGGTGTATTTCACAAGTTTGTGAGCGTCGGTAGCAACGAAGGTAACCTCGCTGGGCTCGATATTCACAAAGATGCTGTTCATAACGGGACGCAGCTCGCCATCGGCAGTTGCGAAGATGGTTTTATTGATACCGTCCACCAGCATATCGGCGTCCATATCCAACTCAACTTTTGCGTCAGACAACATAGGTACGGTGGGATAGCTCAGACCCGACAGACCGGGAATAGAGATTTCACCGGTAGCCCAGCTGATGTTGATTTTCCAGGTGTTGTTGTCGATTTCGATAGTCAGAGGTTGCTCCGAAAACTCTTTGAGCGTATCCAACATACGTTTGTAGGGGGCAGCCACCACGCCTTCGCTCTCGACGCCGTCAACTTTCACCTTACCGATGAAGGTTGTGTCGAGGTCCGATGCGGTAACTTTGAGGGTGTCGCCCTGCAACTCGAACAAGAAATAGTCGAGAATA
This sequence comes from Rikenellaceae bacterium, assembly GCA_045613745.1. GTDB lineage: Bacteria > Bacteroidota > Bacteroidia > Bacteroidales > Rikenellaceae > UBA940. Next base: position 157,536 of record JAZLBP010000013.1, read on the forward strand.
GGCAGAGTGTTTTTACTGCTGATAACCTTACCTGTTGTCGAGAGTACCGACAACAAAGCCGAACTTGATACTGTAAATTTCATAGCGCTATATGTGTTTTATTTGTTTTTCGTTCTAATCGTTCAGTGTTGCAAGTTTGTCGAGTGCCATTCGCACCATCTGCTCCACAAAGGGTTTGTAGTCGGTTTGGGCATTACATGCCACCCGTTGTGCGATTATCGTGCAAATAGTGATGGCGTGGTGTCCGAGCAGCGCTGCGAGTCCCGCAAGTGCCGAGCCCTCCATCTCGTAGTTGGTGATGCGGCGGCCCTGATACTTCCACTCGGCAATGCGACAGTTGACTTCCTCGCCCATCGCAGGTTGCAGTCGTACCATTCGTCCCTGCGGACCATAGAATCCGGGAGCCGAGATTGTGATACCCTCGACGGTGGAGTCGGCAAATAGATTCACCAACTTCTCCGAAGCATTCACAAAGTAGGGCGCAGGGAGCTTACTACTCCACTGCATATGCTCCACAAAACTCTGCTCCATTGCCAGGTCACACACCTCGTCGCGACCCTCGTAGTAGCCGAGCAGTCCGTCGAAGCCCACCGAAGTGCGGCTCATCAGCTGTGTACCCACGGGCAAATCCGCTTGCAGCGCACCCGAGGTACCCAAGCGCACCAAAGTCAGAGTCTTGTGCTCGTCCTTGATGGTGCGGCTCTCGAAGTCCACATTGGCAAGTGCATCGAGCTCGGTGACAACAATATCGATGTTGTCGGCACCGATACCCGTCGAAAGCGCAGTCATTCGTTTTCCCTTGTAACAACCCGTTACGGCACGAAATTCGCGGCTCTCAACTCTACATTCCACACTGTCAAACATCGCCGACACCATATCCACACGACCCGGGTCACCCACCAAAATGACCGTATCGGCCAGTTGCGAGGGTTTTAAATGAAGATGGAATACAGAACCATCTGCATTGATAATCAACTCGGAAGGAGGAATGATTCTCATAATGTACACTTTTTATTTTGGCATATCGCCAAAAATTACTACCTTGCAAGTAATTTACAAAAATAACAATTATTTACAATAATTCAAAATATCCAACCAATGACTTTAATCAAATCTATTTCGGGTATCCGTGGAACCATCGGCGGAGCCATCGGAGAGAACCTCACACCCATTGATGTGGTGAAGTTCACAGCCGCGTATGCCCGTTTCATTGCAGAAAGTTACGGCAAGGACAAAATCACCATCGTGGTGGGTCGCGACGCCCGTCTGTCGGGTCAAATGGTGGCCGATCTTATCGAGGGAACACTCATTGGTTGCGGCGCGGATGTGATTGATTTGGGACTGTGCACAACCCCCGGAACGGAGTTGGCTGTGACCGCCTACAATGCCGACGGAGGTATCATCATCACCGCAAGCCACAACCCCAAACAATGGAACGCACTGAAACTGCTAAACGCCAAAGGCGAGTTTCTGAACGATACCGAGGGTAAACGCGTGCTGGCTATCGCTGCCGAGGATGCCTACAACTTTGTGGAGATTGACTCCATCGGCAAGGTCATCCTGCGCACCAACTTCGACCAAGCACACATCGACTCGGTGCTGGGTCTGAATCTCGTTGACGTCGAGGCGGTTAAGGCCAAGAAATTCAAAGTGGTGGTTGATGCCGTAAACTCTGTGGGTGGCGTTGTCATCCCCGAGTTGTTGCGTCAGATGGGTGCCGAGGTTATCTGCCTGAATTGCACCCCCGACGGCAATTTTGCCCACAACCCCGAGCCCATTCCCGCCAACCTAACCGAGATTTCGGAGGCTGTGCGCACCAATGGTGCCGACCTGGGTATTGTTGTTGACCCCGACGTTGACCGCCTGGCACTTGTGTGCGAGGACGGCTCGATGTTCGGCGAGGAGTACACGCTGGTTGCCGTTGCCGACTACGTTTTGTCGAAGACTCCCGGCAACACCGTATCGAACCTCAGCTCGTCGCGCGCACTACGTGATGTGACCGTGTCTCGTGGCGGCGAGTACAGCGCAGCAGCCGTAGGCGAGGTGAACGTAACCACCGAAATGAAACGCACAGGCGCTATCATCGGCGGCGAGGGTAACGGCGGAATTATCTACCCCGAGTCGCACTACGGACGCGATGCACTAGTAGGTGTGGCTCTGTTCCTGACCCTGCTTGCCGAGCGAGGCGTGAGTATGACCGAGTTGAAGGCTTCGTATCCCCAATACGAAATCTCGAAAAACCGCATCGACCTCACCCCCGACATCGACGTGGACGCAGTGTTGGCACAGATGAAGGAGAAATACTCTGGCGAGAAGGTTACCGACATCGACGGAGTGAAAATCGACTTCCCCACCGAGTGGGTACACCTGCGCAAGAGCAACACCGAGCCCATCATCCGTATTTACAGCGAGAGCGCCACTATGGAGGCTGCCGACGCACTGGCCGAGCGCATTATGGCCGATATCAAACAAATATGCAACCTTTAACACACTTCCTGATATGAAACAACAAGAGTATATCAATCAGAACAGCGAGCGCTTTATGAGTGAGCTGTTTGACCTGTTGCGAATCCCTTCGATCAGCGCACAAAGCGCCCACAAAGCCGATATGGTACGTTGTGCCGAGTGGCTGCGCGAGGCCCTGCTCAAATCGGGCGCACAAAAGGCCGAGGTTATGCCCACCGAGGGTAACCCCGTGGTGTATGCCGAGCGCATCATCGACCCCGCCAAACCCACTGTACTGGTTTATGGCCACTACGACGTTATGCCCGTTGACCCCCGCGAGGAGTGGCGTACCGAACCCTTTGAGCCCGTCATCAAAGACGGTCGCATCTGGGGCCGCGGTGCCGACGACGACAAGGGACAACTCTATATGCACGCCAAGGCTTTCGAGACTATGGTTGCCACCGATACCCTGCCCTGCAACGTGAAGTTTATGTTGGAGGGTGAGGAGGAGATTGGCTCGCCCAGCCTCTACAAATGGTGCGCCGACAACAAAGAGATGCTCTCGGCCGATGTAATTCTGGTTTCGGACACCTCGATGCTCGGTATGGAGACTCCCAGCATCACCTGCGGTCTGCGTGGTCTGGCCTATATGCAGGTGGAGGTTCAAGGCCCCAACAAAGACCTTCACTCGGGTCTGTTCGGAGGAGCTGTTGCCAACCCCGCAAACGTGCTGACCAAACTCATCGCATCGCTGGTTGACGAGAACGGTCACATCACCATCCCCGGTTTCTACGACGATGTTCGCCTGCTCACCCCTGAGGAGCGCGAGGCTTTCAACAGCGCACCCTTCGACATCGAGCGCTACAAGAGCAACATCGACATCGCCGAGGTAGAGGGCGAGGCAGGCTTCTCGACTATGGAGCGCACAGGCGTTCGTCCTTCGCTGGATGTGAACGGTATCTGGGGCGGCTACATCGAGGAGGGTACCAAAACCATCATCCCCGCCAAGGCTTCGGCCAAGATTTCGATGCGCCTTGTTCCCAACCAAGACTATGTTAAAATCGGCGAGTTGTTCGAGAAACATTTCCGCGCCATTGCTCCCGCCAGCGTCAAGGTTAAGGTGGAGGCTCTGCACGGCGGTGCTCCCTATGTGACCCCGACCGATATGCCCGCCTACCGCGCTGCCGAGAAGGCTGTGGAGGATGTGTTCGGCAAGAAACCCCTGCCCTTCTACTCGGGTGGCAGTATCCCCATCATCAGCGGCTTCGAGAAGATTCTGGGCATCAAATCGGTGCTTATGGGCTTCGGCTTGGACATCGACGCAATCCACTCGCCCAACGAGAGTTACGGCGTGGAGAACTTCTACAAAGGTATCCAAACCATTGTTAAATTCTACGACTACTTCGCAAAGTAGAATCCGACCTCTCGGTTATAAACAAGAGGCTGTATGTGCGTGCACATACAGCCTCTTTTCATTTCTTACGGGACAACGAAAATGGAGCGCCCTTTCGGAACGCTCCATCTCTCATATAGAATGTGTATAATTTGAGGGATTTCAAGGCTTGCGAAGTTTGACAAACCGCAGCATACTAATCGTATGTGAGGATTTGGCTAACTTCGCGTAACGCTGAAATCACCAAATTAGACGCATTCTACTTTGCCTCGTGCCATACGCCATACACATCGACACCATAGTATTTAGCGCCGTCAAGTGCAGGGGTATTAGACTCGGTTTTGCTCTTCTTGTTTTTACCCACAGTGCAATAGTAAACCTCCGAGTTAGCACCGATATTACCATCTCTGTCAGCCCACGAGAACTCGTTCCACTCGGTGAATACGAATGCAGCCTCGGCAGCATCGCGTACACCATAGAGCTTGCCATCGGTACCCTCAACCACATAAGCTACGCAGTTCTCCCAGCCTTGGAAGTGGTATTTGGTAGTCTTCTTGGTGTGAGCCACCTTACCTACAGTAGCCGCAACGGGTTGTTTGTAGAGGCCGATGTTTTTCTCGGTGATGAAGTGGATAGGTTGCTCAGGCTTGGGATATTGAGCCATATGTTCACGAGCCTTGTCGATACGCGCTTTGGTGATATTCACTTGGCACTTACCGTAGTCGTTGAACCAAACGCCCTCGACGGGAGTAAGGAATCCCCAACGCTCGAAGAACTCGGTCATATCGAGTTTGGCAACGTCGCTCACCAGCTCACAGAAACGCAACATAGCCTCCTCGTCCGACATAGTAGTACAATCAGGGTAGTTACGAACGGTGTGATAGATGGTGGGATAGAAGTCGGTCATACCCTTAACCTCGGTGAAGTAGAGGTAGAGTTGCCAGAAGGGAACCACTTTCAGGTAGTAAGCCTCGTCCCACGAACCAACCAGAACGTGCGAACATCCACGAGCCATAATATCGGAGAATGCACCCCAGAAACCAACGTGCTCGGAGTTGGTACTCAATTGAGTTTGGCCATTGAGTTTGAACTGAACGTATGCCGAACAGATGTTGTTGGTTACCTCCGAGGTACCAATCCATTTCAGACCATTACGCACTTGGTTGACGTGACCCATCTCGTGAGCAATACCCCAGCAACCGCGGCGGGCGTGGTAGTAGTCAAGCACGGTGAGTTGGCAATCCCAGCTCGAAACGTCGTAACCTGTCTCGTACGAACCTGCATACATATACGAGCCACCATAGCGACCTACCATACGCATACGGTTGGCGTGGGCACCTGTATTGTAGAGGTGGTGACCTTGCAGTTGCTCTTCGAGCCATACGATGCTATCCAGCACTTGAATCAAGTCCATAGCGCGAACACCATCGCGAGTGTGTTGTTGAATCAGATCCGAGCCAAAGGTCATCACAACCTCGGGGCTACGCATATCCATATGGGGATAAATCGAGAGTTCCTCGTTGGCGGTTGCAATTGACTTGTTCAGCATCTCCTCAAAACGCTCCTTGCCGTGCATCTCCGAATCCCAGTAGCCGTTCACCTCGCCATCAATGAAGTTAACTTTGATGTCAACCTTCGAGTTCGAGAAGTACTCCAAGTAGCACAGACCGCCATAGAAACGCTCGCTCTCGGGTTTGTTCTCAGGAATGGTGATGTGGTTGATACCAGTGCGCAGGTTGTAACTTTGACTGCTGCAACCCCAGTGAGCCTCGTGGCGGTTAGAGTAGTCTTTGTAGCGCCATTTGTATTGGTTTACTACCAGACGGGGGCTCACATCCTGACGACCATCATCCGAAACGCACACGGTGTAGGTGCGACCGGGATAGAACAGAATACCAGTCACGTTATCCAACTTCGAGTAGGTCGAAGTATGGTACTTCTCGGCGTCAACGTCGGGGTGTTGGTAGGTGTGGTAGTTAGCCACGCGGAACTCGTTGTCCTTGGCGTCACGATAGAGCATAATCTCGGCAATCGCGCGCAGGGTCGAGTCTTGAATCTTGTCAAGGTCAGCATCCGAGAATTTGGGATTCTTGAACACCGAGCACGACTCATCCTCAAACAGCTCGATAGGTTTGTAGTAAACGTCATCCGAGTAGTAGAACTCAATCTCCGAAGCACCTGCCAGCAGACCTTTGGTCACGCTGCGGCCTTTTGCAGTCTTAACCTCGATTACAACCTCTACTACGCCAATCAGCGATTGGCCGAAGTCGAGAATCTGTTTGCCATCCTTCATACCGAAGTCAAAGTCACCCAGGGTCTCGTATTTTTTGCCGTTTTCAAGTTTGTACTTAACCGAGAACTCACCCCATTGGCCGTAGTCGGGACTGGGGAAGTACTCCATATAGTCGATACGATAGCGACCATCAAACACGAAGGTCAGCACCGCATTCTCCTCGATACCTGCGTTGGGGCACGACCAATAGGTGTCGAGGTTGTTGTCGAACACATTGGTGATGTCATAGCCTTTGCGCGAGTCACCCTCATAGATAACCTCGGTGTAGGGAACAAAGCAAGACTCGTTGTCGCGAATACGCACGGGCTCTGCGGCAGCAGCCTGCACAACCTCGATTGTTGCATTCAGCGAGTAGTCGGTCGAAATCTTAACAGTAGCCTTACGCTCCTCGACAGTGGGGTTTTGTGCAGCGGTGATAGTCACGCCATCCTCTCCTTGGGTCAAGGTCAGCCAATCGGCAGTTACGGCAGCTTCCCACTCAACGTTCGAGGTAACCGAAACAGTTTGCTCGCCACCCTCGCTTGCAAACTCAACCTTGGTAGGCTCCACAACAAGTGCAGGAGCAACACCCAGTTGGCTTACAACAAGTTCAGCAGTAGCGGTTTGACCCGAAACATAGACAATAGTCTCGCGGCTCTCGTCCGAGAAGTTGTCGGTTACAGACAGCAGGATAGCAATCGAGTCAGCCTCGATTTTCTCGATAGTCAACCAATCTGCATCAACAGCAACAACATCCCATTCGGTGCAGTTCATCAGCACAACCTCAACAGCTTGAGGCTCGGCATCCACTGCTTGGAATGTCACGCTCTCGGCCATCAATTCGATAGACTCCTTGATGGTGGGGCCTTGGGGCTCGGGCGTGTCTTTACAACCTACAAAGGCTGCAGCCACCGCCAAAAACATCAAAATGTATTTTTTCATCTCTCTTTTAGTGTTGTTATAGGTAACGGTAGGTCTGCGCTGAGCGCAAACCTACCGCATCTGTTTTGTTAGTTTTTAGGCTCGTAGAAAGTACCGTCAGCACCTACGCCATAGAATTTGGGCGACGCCAGAGCGGGAGTGTTCTTCTCGGTCTTGTTCACCTCTTTGCTACCAACGGTGCAGTAGTACTCTTTCGAGTTGATGTGACCACCTGCGGGGTTGATGTTACCATCCTCGTCACCCCATTGGAACTCGTTCCATTTGGTGTAGAGGTAAGCAGCCGAAGCGTCGGTAACAGCATACCATTTGCCATCGCTACCCTCAACAATGTAAGCCACACAGTTCTCCCAGTTTTGGAAGTGATAACGGTTGGTACCGCTGGTCTTAACAACCTTACCTACAGTAACGGGGTTAGCTGCGGGATCCTCAAACAGGTGCATATTAGCCTCCGAAATGAAGTGGATAGGTTGAGTAGGTTTGGGGAATTGAGCCATATACTCACGAGCTTTGTCGATACGCTCTTGGGTAACTTTGATTTTCTTTGCACCATAGTCACTCCACCATACATCAACGGGAGTCAGGAAGCCCCAACGCTCGAAGAACTCGGTCATATCGGTATTGGAGATGTAGCTTACGCGCTCGCAGAAACGAAGCATTGCCTCCTCGTCGCTTACGGTACGAGCATCAGCGTCGTTACGAGCCATCTCATAGATACGAGGATAGAAGTCGGTCATACCTTTAATCTCGGTAAAGTAGAGGTAGAGTTGGAAGAAGGGAACAACCTTCAGGTAGTAAGCAGCATCCCACGAACCAACCAACACGTGCGAACAACCACGTGCCATAAGGTCACGCATTGCAGCGTTGTAACCGTGAGTCGAAGTCTTGTTACCCAGAACGGTGAAGTTGTTGTAGGTCCATTGAACATAAGCCGAGCAGATGTTGTTGGTAACCTCGGTGGTACCTACCCATTTGAGGATAGGACGAACTTGGTTAACGTGACCAAACTCGTGGGCAGCACCCCAGCAGCTCTCGCGCAGACCATCAGGGTCGAGTACGCCGGGAGCAGCCAGCACGTTGTAACCGGTGTGGTATTCGGTAGCATACATATACGAACCACCGTAGCGACCAACCATGTGCATACGGTTGCGGTGACCACCGGTGTTGAAGAGTTTGTGACCTTGGATATCCTCCTCCATCTCGATAATCTCGTTGTAGATACCAATCAACTCTACTGCGCGCTCACCAGTTTTGGTACGCGATTGGTAGAGGTTCGAGGGGAACGACATCACGATACGGGGGCTACGCATATCGAAGTGTGCGGGGAAGCCATATTCTTTCTCCAACTCAATCGATTTGGCGAGCAGCGACTCCCAACGGTCGGGCGAGTGTTTCTCAACATCGAAGTAACCGTTCACATAACCGTCAATGAAGTTAACGTTGATGGTAAGGTCGCTGGTTGACATATACTCGATATAGCACAGACCACCATAGTGGCTAGTATTTTTGTTCTCAGGAATAGTTACCTCGTTGACACCGGCACGCAGGGTGTAGCTACGGGTATCCCAGTTGAACTCGCTTGCCATTACAACACCGTCCTTGGTTTTGGGGGTCTTGTAGTTGATAACAACCAATTTGGGGCTAACGTCATCGCGGAAGTCCTCGCTTACACAGATAGTGTAGGTTTGACCGGGCAACAGAAGCATACCTGTTACGTTGTCATACTTCGAGTATTTAGCATTCAGGAAGCGGTCAGCATCCAATTGGGGGTTGGGATAAGCTTTGTAGGTTGCTGCGCGGAACTCGTTATCCTCGGCGGTACGGTTCAGCATAATCTCAGCAATCTCGCGAATAGTTTCGTCTTGAATCTTGGCCAGATCCTTAGTCGAGAAGTCTTTGTTACGGAATACCGAGCACGACTCGTCCTCGAACACCTCAAGAGCGCTATAGTAAACGTCGTCGTTGTAGAAGAACTCAACCTCGGTAGCACCTGCCAACAGACCTTTGGTAGTGCTGCGGCCTTTTGCGGTCTTAACCTCGATTACAATCTCAGCAACGTTTTGGAGAGACTCCGAGAACTCGATAATACTCTTGGTACTCTTCATTTGGAGGTTGTAGTCACCTACAGTGGTGTATTTGCTTGCACCTTTCTTTTTGTAGCTGATGCTAATCTCACCCCATTGGCCATAGTCGGGGCTGGGGAAGTACTCCATATAGTCAACGCGGTAGCGACCATCGAACACGAAGGTCAGCACAGCGTTCTCCTCGATACCGGCGTTGGGACACGACCAGTAGGTATCAAGGTCGTTGTCGAACATATTCTCAACACCATAGCCGTTACGCGAGTCACCCTCATACTCAACAGCGGTGTAGGGAACAAAGCAAGCTTGGTTGTCGCGCACACGTGCGGGCTCGTCGCCAGCCTCTTGGGTTACGTTGATAACGCGGGCAATCGAGTAATCGGTGTCGATTTTGATGGTTGCCTTACGCTCCTCGGTAACGTTGTTCTCGGCAGCGGTAACAACCAATTTACCCTCCTCCTCGGTCAGGGTCAGCCACTCAGCAGTAGTGGTAGCCTCCCACTCAACGTTAGCGGTTACGGTAATCTCGCTTTTGCCACCGGTTTTAGCAAACTCCAGCTCCTTGGTCGAAACCTCAAGCGAAGCAGCATAACCGAATTGAGTTACATTGAGCTCTGCTACAGCAGTTTTACCCGAAACGTAAACCACAGCCTCGCGAATATCCTCCGAGGTGTTGTCAGCTACGGTCAGAAGGATAGCAACCGAGTCAGCCTCGATTTTCTCTACAGTCAGCCAATCGGCGTCAACAACTGCAACATCCCATTGGTCGCAGTTCATCAGTACAACCTCTACGGCTTGGGGTTCAGCACCAACTGCCTCAAAGGTTACACCCTCACTCATCAACTCAATCGACTCGGTGAATGTGGGTTCGGGTTCAACAGGCGGGGGTGTGCAAGCCACGCAGGTGCTCACAGCCGCCAGCAACATCATTAATGTTTTTTTCATAGTTTTTTTTGTTTATTTATTTAGAATATATTGATTTTCAAAACAATGGTCGCAAGCGGGCGGAGGAGTTCGTCCCCCACCCTCCTGTGACGTTTATTGTGCATTACTTTGGCTTGCGTAGCGAGTACCGTAAGCGTCCACAGCATAGAGTTGCAGACCTTTGGCATACTCATAGTCGGTAGTTACCGCTTGCAGAGCACGCGAAGTTCCAGCCTTACTGCTGGTGCCATCGGTGTAGTAGTAATCGGTGTAATTACCCTCGGCAATAGGCATATAACGCGACTCTCTGTAACCATATTGGAAGCCACCATTCAGAGCCTCATCCCACTTCTTGATAGCCACCACGCGACCTTGTTCGCCTGTGCGAAGGTCTTTCTTGTTGGGGTCAACCAGCACCCAAGCCACAACATTCTGCCAACCACTGACGGTAAAGTTACCGTTGTCATCCACCGAGTGAGTACCAGCAGTGACGGGTTGCGGGTTGCGATACAAGTCGATATTCAGGTCGTGAATATAGAACGGATTCATCTTGGGTTTGGGGAACTTCTGACAAGCAGCAACCGATGCAGCAACCTCCTCGGCCGAAGTGATGATGAAGTTTTGGCCATAGTGGTTAACCTTGGTTCCCTTATTAACGCCTTTGGGGCTATTTACGCCCGGCAGGCCCCACGCTTGGGCAAAGTCACTAAGGTCTTCACCAGCAGCCTCCGAAATCGACTTCATATACTCCAAGGTCATCGCCGAGTGATACAAGTCGGTGCTTGCATAGTTGGCAGATTGAATATCCTTCGTGCGGCACAACTCATAGAAGTCGGGGTAGAAATCGGTCTTACCCAAAGCAACGTGATAGTAGAGATACAACTGCCAGAAGGGCATCAACTGCGAAGTGGGGTCGGTACCCTCCGAGAAGTTACGATAGCAGGGGGTATTGACCGACTCGCAGTGAGTGAGCGGACGCTCATAGTAGTTACCCTCATCGTCGAAATCCCAGATAACACGGGTTGCGATATCAATCATACTTCGGTTGAAGTGGTCGTTGAAGCGCATAGTAGTGTTACCCTCGCCGTAGAAAATCATCTGGGTAATGGCACACATAAGGTTGTTGGTAACCTCGGTAAGTCCTCTCCATTTGAACAGGTCGGTTTGGTTGGTGTGGCCAAGCTCGTGAGCCAAGCCCCAAATCGAACCCACAACGTCGTTGGTGTAGTGGGTTACGTTTTTCTTCCATTGGTCGGTGGGGTCTACGATACCAGGAGCCATACTATTGACATTGTAGTAGGTGCGGTACGACGACGATGCGCCATAGTACGAGGTGTAGGTTGCGTGGAACAGCGAGCGATTGCGGTGAACACGTTGTTTGCCTAACGCCTTGTACTTGTAGTGACCCTGGATATCCTCTTGGATATACATTACAGTATCGAAGATGTGCAGGAGTTCCTCCACACGGTTAAAATTAGCCGAGTTCTTCTTGAAGGTGTTGCTGTAATAGAGGCTTTTGGGGAAGTTGAGCAGCGCGCGGTGCGACATCATATCGAAGTGAGGTTCGGTATTACCGCCCTTGCGCAACAACTCATAAGCACGAGTCATATCGGTCTTACCCAACTCGATATAACCATTCACCTCGCCTGTAACGAAGTGGGCAGTCATCTCGGGATAGTTCTCGTAGTTGTCTGTATGACACATAATGTACATCAAACCGCGAACTTGGGGCACAATCGCATTATGACCCTCTTTAAGAGTGTAGGTGTGATATACATATTGATATTTACCATTAACGCTAAGATAACTACTGGTACTAGTCGAAGCCGAAGCACTCTCCATAGTCTCCCAATCGATAACACGCAACGACACTGCCAAATCCTTGATATCATTCAGATAGACGTGCACAGTATCTCCTGCCTCAGCCACATACATACCCGTAACATTGTCGAGCAGGGTATAGGTATTGGTACGGAAAATCTTGGCATCCACATCGGGGTGCGGGAACGCTTTGAACTTACAGATACGGAACTCGCCGTCATAAACACCATAATAGAGTTGCTCGGCGATTGTGCGATACACATCTACCGCCAACGCCTCGATTTTCTCCAAAGTGACATCCGAACGCAACTCGCTAAGCGACCAGTCGGTAAACACCGAAAGAGGATCACCGCCAATGGTGTTGCTCTTAAACAGGGCTATTTCCTGAATATTGGCGTAAAGGCGCTCACTATTCGAAGAGTTGTTCTTCGACGACAGAACTTGGAAACGAATTCTTTTGACATTCTTCAACGGGGTTTCAAACTTGATCGCCGTAGGAGTCATTTTCTGACCAACATCAATAGTAGCGTATTGAGTCTCATTGCCTTCACTGTCGGTTACATATATCTCCACCTCGCCCCAAGGACCGTTGGTCGATGAATAAGGTGCATAAGGTGTATAAAGACAGTAGTCGATTTGCTCATAGCTTGCAGGGTCAAGGTTAATTGCAAACCAAGGAGCTTTATCTATACCATAGTCCGCTTGCCAGTAGGTATTGGCATCATTATCAATCGCTTTATTTGCAACATAAGAGGTGCTCCAACGCGACGATGCTTCAACACTCTTAATGGGTACCTGAATGTCGGCAGGGAACTCCATATTGGCAACATCGCCAAACTCTTTCATTGCCTCTTGCGACACACCAATCTCAACGCTCTCGCTACCACAAGCAATGGTAAGTGTTGCGTTACGAGCCTCGGCTACAGCGTTATCCTCGACACTGACAAACAGCGTATCAGTAACAACACCCGACTTGATTTCCCAATTAACCCACTCGGCAGCGCACGAAGGTGTCCACTCGCCGTTGGCTTTGATGGTGATGGCTTGGGGTGTTGCCTTCATAAAGGCGAACGACAACTCCTCGGTGTTGTCAACAAACAGCACTTGACTACCCCATTGCATCACACGCACCGAAGTGGTGGTTTGCTCGCTGGCGAAGGTAACAACGCCATAGCGGGGAAGTTTGTCATACGATTTGGATATGTAAATATTCTCGACAATACCTGTAGTGGTTTGCTCCTGTCCATCGTAGCTCAACCAACCTGCATCGGTGGTCACGGTGTATTCGCCATCGGCAATAACCGAGATGGGCAACACACCGCCATCAACAGAGGCTTGGTAAAGTGTATCGGCAGGAATGATGCGGGTAGCCTCGACGTGGGTGTCGGCAACCTGCATTACCACAAGTTCAGCTGTCAGTTCTTGGTAGTAAACCAACACGTTAGCTTGACGTGTAGTCTCTTCCGTATTTTCGTCAACCGAGATATTCAGGTAGTCGCACACATCGCCAAACGACTGTTCGATGGTAAGCCACTCCTCTTCCGACGAGAAGCTCCATTTGTCCGACGATGCATACACAGCTATCTGCTCGGGCATCTCGGTGCCGACTGCAGCCACCCACAAGGTGTCGCTTTCCAGTGTCAGGAATGATGGATCGGGTTGTTGCTCCTGGGGATTTTCGGTACAAGCCACCAGCGAGAAGGCAAATGCCACAACCACGCTCATCATATAGATTAACCTTTTCATTTTCAAAGTTTTTATCACACACACCACAACGGGTCGTGCGCAGTTATTAGTTCAGGTTTTCGGCACCGCAGACCGTAGCCTGCGGTGTCGAACATCTGTTTATTTGTTGCTTTGGCTTGCGTAACGGTTGCCGTAAGCATCCACAGCATAGAGTTGCAGAGTTTTGGTATATGCGTGGTCAGCCTCAACTTTATCGAGCGAACGCATAGTACCCTTGTCATTCGAAGCATACGACGAACCGTTGGTGTATTTATAGTCGTTACCAGCGTCATTCATCATATATTTCGACTCTTTGTAGGTGTAGGTGAAGGTACCACCACCGTTTTGGTTCGAGCACTCAATAACGGCAACATCACGGCCCTTCTCACCCTTCTCGTTGAGTTTGTTGGGATCGTGCAGCACCCAAGCCACAACGTCTGCCCAACCCTCCATAGTGAACTTACCGCTGTCGTTAACAGTGTGAGTACCTACGGTTACAGGTTTAGGATTGCGATACAACTCCAAGTTGTCGTCGTGGATGTACAGAGGATTCATCTTGGGTTTGGGGTACTTTTGGCAAGCAGCAACCGAAGCATCAACTTGCTCTTTGGTTGTCATAAAGAATGCTTGACCATAGTGGTTAACCTTGGTACCGGGGTTGATACCCATTGCGGGGTTGATACCGGGCAGACCCCACTCTTGTGCAAAGTCACTAAGGTCTTCACCAGCAGCCTCCGAAATCGATTTCATATATTCCAGAGCGATAGCCGATTGGTAGATATCGTGGTTAGACGATACGGCGCGAATTGCGGGATATTTGGTACGGCACAACTCATAGAAGTCGGGATAGAAGTCCGAGTTGCCCAACACCACGTGGTAGTACAGGAACAATTGGTAGAAAGGCATCAGCTGAGTGGTGGGGTCAACACCACCATCGATTTGGCCCCAGCTGGGAACGTTAACCGACTCGTGGTGAGTGAACGGACGCTCATAAGCGTTGCCATTCTCGTCGAAGTCCCAAATCCAACGTTTAGCGATATCGCGCATACCTTTGTTGAAGTGGTCGTTGTAGTTCATTGTGGTACGACCCAGACCCAAGCCATAAACGAAGTTTTGGGTTACAGCACACATAAGGTTGTTCGAAACCTCGGCCATACCTTGCCAAGTAAACAGGTCGGTTTGAGTCGAGTGACCCAACTCGTGGGCGATACCCCAGATAGCACCTACCACGTTGTTGTTCCATACGGTGGTTTTCTTGTTCCACAGTTTAATGGGACGCAGAACATCCGACGACATTGCCGACGAGTAACCGGTGTGATACCAAGCCGAGTAACCGAAGGTATCGCCATAAGCACCCATAAACAACATACGGTTGCGGTGACCACGTTGCAGACCCTTAGCAGCATATTTGTCGTGACCCATAATACGCTCTTGGATTTTGGTTACCGAGTCGTAAACCTCCATCAGGTCAAATGCACCTTGAGCATTCATACGGGGGTTGCCACTGAAAGTACCTTGCAGGTATTGTTTTTTCTCGAAGTTCAAGATAAAGTGATCACCAATCATATCGAAACGAGGCTCCTCGGTCGAACTTGCCAGCATAAAGATACGAGCAACATCTTCGGGAGTGTGTTTATTATAGTCGATGTAGCCATTCACACCCGAGTTAACGAAGTGAGCCTTCATTTCGGGAATGTTTGCATAGTTCTCGTCATCGAAAGCGAGGATATACATTTGACCGCGGTATGCGGGAACAATCACGTTACGACCCTTTTGGATACGATAGTCGTAGGTGTGGTCATCGGGACCGGTACCGTAGGGGTTTTTGGTAGCCGAGTATTTGGGAAGGTCAATCACACGAACATAAATCTCCAAACCGTAGTCCTCGTCCAGATAGATGTATTGAGGAGTGTTAGCCTTGGCAACGTACATACCTGTTACGTTGTCGCACATTGTAAAGGGTTTGTCGCGGAAAATCTCGTAGTCACGCTCGGGACGGGGGTATGCTTTGAACTCGCATACGCGGAACTCGTCATCGTAGGTGCCGTAGTAGATTTGCTCGGCCAGAGTGCGGTAGAAGGGGTCTGCAATCGACAAAATGTCTTCCAGAGAGACACCCTCTTTGAGCTCCGACAGCGACCAGTCGGTGAAGTAGTCGAGTGCCTTGAATCTCTCGGGATTGTATTGGTAGAAACCAATCTCGGCAGCCGAAGCAACTTTGGTGTAAGTCTTACCGCTCAACTCATAGGGAGCTGCGCTGTTGATAACGATACGGAATTGGCTAACGGTGTTGGGCAGAGCAGGTACGAACTCAACAACTTGGTCGGTACCTTTTTGCAGGAAGTCAAACGAACCATATTTGGTCTCAACGCCATCGAGGGTGTAGTACAGGTCAATCTCACCCCAACGACCCCAGAGGTTTTTACCATCTGCGGTGGTAACGGGGATGTATTTGAAGTAGTTGATGCTGTCCAGACTCGAAGCGTCAACATCGATAGTCAGCTCGGGAGTGGTCTCGGTAATGGTGTATTTTGAGTACCAACGCGAAATGAGGTTGCCGTCGTACAGACGGTTAACAGCGTTACCGGTCGAGTTTTGACCATTGCTCGAAACAATGTTTTTTATAACAACATTCAGGTCGGCTTTGAAGTCGTCACCCGAAGGCATCTCGGCGTTGCTAACCTTCACTTGGGTGATGGTCACAGTTTTGGTCGAGCTTGCGGTTTTGATGGTCAGAACAGCCTCACGTGCGTTCTCGGCATCCTCGTTGGCGGTGTAGTCGAAATATACCCAGCCCTCGGTCGATGCCTCCGATTTAGCAGCGTCATAGGTCAACCAGTCGCTGTCGCAGCTTACGGTGTAGGCATTGGGCGAGGTAACTTGTACGCTATCGCTGCCTGCAACATAACCTACCATCATCTCGCTTACGCTCACACGCAGGTCATCTTTACCCCATTGAGTGATGGTAAACTCGGTGATAGTATTCAAGCTTTGGAGAGTTACAACAACCTCACGCTCAGCGCTACCGAAGTTCTCCAAAATGTAGAACGACTCCTCGTATTGACCCTCAGCAACCTCGTTTTTGCCATCGTGGCTAACCCAGTTGCAATCTTCGGGGATAACAACCTCGTAACCACCGTTAGCCTCCACTGCCACTTTGAGTACAGTGCTTTGGCGCTCCAACTCATAAGCAGCTTGTGCTACGTTGATTTTGGTTGCGGGGGTTGTTTGGTTGTAGCTTTGTTTTACAACGAATTGTGCAGCCAAGTCGTCATTGGTTATGGTTACAACCAATTCGCGGTCAGCGCCGGTGGTATTCTCGGTTACAGCAACCAGAATCTCACCACCACCTTGCGAGGGGTTGGGGGTAAGAGTACACCAATCGTTCTCGGCGTACGACAAATCCCACATTACGTTGTGAGTAGATACAATGAAAGTCATTTCGTCATTAGCCTCATAACCCAAGTAGAGGGTATCGGCCTCCAGTTCCAGATAGGGAGTCACCTCGGTGCCGCCACCTTGTTGACCACCTTGCTCACAAGATACAGACAATCCGACAAAAGCCACGATTGCCAACATCCATCCAAAAATCTTGTTGTGTTTCATTAGTGTGTGTTTAGTTAATTGATTGATATTAATTTGTTTAATTATGCTGTATATTATACCTGTCCCGACGGGCTTGCCATCGGGTCAGGTGCGGATATTCCTAATTTTGCGAGGGGTTCGACAAACTTGCCACGCGGCTGCCATCGGGGTGAACTGCATAGAGCAGCAGGTCATCGCGGAAGATGGGGCCTGTGTTCTCGGTCGAGCGGTTGTAGCCGTCTTTGCAATATTGGTAGCGAGTACCCTCGGGGTTGGTCTGTCCATCGGGCAGAAGGACATACTTACAAATATACTCCTTGTAGCTGAACGCGGTGAAACGTCCCTCGAAGCAAGCAACGTCGCGCTTCTTAACGGGGTCGTAGAGCACCCACGCTGCAACATTTTGCCAGCCACTGGTGGTAACACGCACTGCACCATTCTTGTTCTCGACGGTGTGAGTACCAGCCACAATGGCTTTGGGGTTGCGATACAAGTCAAGGTTCGAATCGCTGATGTAGAAGGGGTCGAGTTTAGGTTTGGGGAATACGCTGCACTCCTTAACCGCATCGGCAATCATCTCTTTACTGGTATTGATGATGTTTTGGCCATACACCGACACACGCATATTGGTGTTCTCGCCGGGGATGCCCCATCTCAAAGCCCAGTCGCTGAGGTCTTCGCCCGCAGCCTTCGAGATTTTGATAAGGAAGTCGGTCATAGCCCACGATTGATCGCGGTTCGACTTATCGAACAATCCTTGGTTACCCGACCAGTTGCGGAAATCCCAACCGTGGTCGAAGAAGGTGTCGCCACGCAGACGGCACTGCTCAAAGAAGTCAGGATAGAAGTCGGTGTTGCCCTCCACAAAGTGGTAGTAGAGGAACAACTGCCAGAAGGGGACAAGCGATGCCGCAGGATCCACACCACCCGAGCTACCCGCAGCAGGTGAGTTGGCAGCCTCGGCTTGGGTCATACGACGCTCATACTCGTTGCCCTCGGCATCGTAGTCGGTCACATAGCGAATACCGTAGTCGCGCCAAGCTTCGTTATATTTCATCTTGTAGTGGAGAGTGGTATGGCCCTCGCCAAACAGAGCGGCTTGGGTACCCACGCACATAAGGTTGTTGGTTACCTCAGTAAGACCACGCCAAGCGAAGGGACGGCATTGGTTCGAGTGGCCAATCTCGTGAGCCACACCCCAAATCGTACCGATGGTATTGTTAGCGGTAACATCGGGACCCAAATCACGTTTATCGGCATCGGTAGTACCCGAACCAACAAGCAGTGGCTCGGCGTTGAGGTTCCACATCTTGGTGGGGTCGGTAACGTCTTGGAGAATCGAGTTGATACCATAGCCCGTACGATACACACCCGAGCCTGCAACGGCATTGCCATACAGGGTGAAGAAGGGTGCGCGGTTGCGGTGGCCACGGAACTTGGTGGGGTCGGTTTTGCACTCCTCGGCGTAAATTTTACTATACTTGTCGTGACCTTGCCAGCGCTCTTGTTGGCGGACAATGGAATCGAAGATAGCCACAAGGCGTGCGCCATCTGCCGAGTTCGCACCATTACGATGCAGTGTGCGGTTGTAGATGGTCTCCTTGGGGAAGTTCATAATAACCTTGTCGGAGAGCATATCGAAGTGAGGCTCGGTGTTACCACCCATACGCAGCAGGCGGTAGAAGTCCTCGGGTTTGTCGCGGTCCAGATAGAAGTAGCCGTTGACGTGACCTGTTGCAAAGTTGATTTTGATGGGCGGGAACTTCGCATAGTCGGGGGTGTGCCAGATGATATACATCAGACCACGATAACCGGGGATGATGACGTTCTTACCCTTGTAGATGCGGTAGTCCGACTCGCAACGGCCTACAACGCGCTCGGCAAGACCCTCATCGTTAACCATATCGCACACACGCAGATACATCTCTTGGCCATAGTCCTCCTCGACAAACAGATAGATGGGGTCGCCAACCTTGGCAACATACATACCTGTCACGTTATCGAGCAGGGTGTGGGGAGGTGTGAAGAAGATTTTGGCATCCACATCGGGGTGAGGATAAGCCTTAACCTCGCACACGCGGTATTTGTTCCAGTCGCCGTTGAAAATCTGCTCGGCCATCGAGCGATAGAACGGGTCGCGGATTGCAAGAATGTCATCGTAAGTGACACTAGGCAGCAGTTCCGAGCACGAAGCGTCGGTGAAGAACTCCTTGATAGGGAAGTTCTCGGGGTTGTATTGGCAGAACTCAACGCCCGCAGCCGAAGCCACATTGGTGGTCTGCTCGTTAAAGGGTTTTGCAGTCAGAATCTTGAAGGTAGCCTTGCGGAGGTTTACGGGCAGGGGCTCGTCGAACTCCACAATGCGGGGAGTGTCGGCCATCTCAAAGTCGTAGGTAGCAAAGAGTTTCTCCTCCTCACCCTCGAATTGAACATAAACCTCGACTTTACCCCAGTTACCCCACGAGATACTGCGCGAAGGGCAATAGCGGAAGTAGTCGATTTGGGTCATCTCCTGCTCCTCGGTAAAATCAAAGCTGATAAACACAGTGCCATCTTGATTGGTGGCGGTGGTGCTCCAATACGATAAGTCGTTGCCGTCGTGCGAGTTTTTCATCGAACCACGACTATTGGAGAATTGCGACGAAGCCTCGACTTTGGCCACTTTCAGAATAAGGTCACTCTTTTGTTTGTCGCTCACAATAGCCTCATACTCCTTGGGAGCGATTTGGTCGATATCAACAGTCACCTTGGTCGAACCTGCTACCAACTCAACGGTTGCGCTACGGGGTTCTTCGGTGCTATTCTCGTCATATACAAGCACTACGGTGTCCTTGGTGGTAGCCTCGGCGTCGGCACGCAACCACTCGGCAGCGGTTGTAGCGGCGCACTTCTCATCCAGCCAATTTTTCACGGGGATACGCAGAGTGCCTGCTTTATAGGTCAGGGTGTAGTCGGTTTTGGCAACCGAGAACTCCAACGAACCCACTTGAACAAATGTCACATTTGCCTCAGCAAACTCACTACGGATTACAACCTCAACAATGCGGGGTTGCTCGCCAAAGTGGTTGCCATAGTAGAACTTACCATCCTCCCACGACAGCCAGTTTGCATCTGCGGGGATAACCACTTCGTATGCACCGTTGGCATCGACATCAAAATCGACATCTCCGAAGTTTTTGGTCACTACAACCATACTGTCGCACTCGATACGGGTAGCGTCCTGCTCGTCGGCAGCCACCTGCACAAACAGAATCGAGGTGCTGTATGTGTCATAATATATAGTAAGGTATGTTTCGCGACTCTCCAAAGCCTCATTAGCCTCGGCAGTTATCGACAAAGCTTTGCAGCCATCGGCATCCATAACGGTAGCAACGTGCAACCACTCCACCGACTCGTCCTCTTGCAGAATCATCCAGTCGTTGTCGGTAGCAAACACAGGGATAACAATAGCCTCGGTGTCCGCAACACCCTCGGCGGGAAGATACTGTTCGGCAACATCGGGAAGAATAAATTTCTTGGTCTCATTCTCCTTGGGCTCATCAACACACGACACCGCCAGCAGCGCGCCCAACGCAACTGCCACGAATCGCAAATTTTGTAACATTTTTTTCATTATAGTTATTCGTTTTTTAGGTTCTGTTATAGTAGCACGTTACCCCTCCCCCGTTTTCGGGAGAAGGGTCGCACTTAAATTTATTACTCTACACGGGTACCCTTATGGAATTTACCCCAAACGTCAATACCGTAGAGTTCCAAGTCGTTACGGAAGACACCAGGGCCAATCTCCATAAAGCGTTGGTAACCGTTATTGTGCGTCAGGTAGGGCGAATCCTCGGGGCAGCCTTGACCACGATACGAGTGTTTCTCGGGGTCGAACGCCTCATAAACCGAGGTGTAGTAGCGGTAGTTGATGTAGGTGTCAACACCTTGGTAGATACCCATCACACGCTCGGTTGCGGGGTCAACCAACGCCCACGCAGCCACGCCCGACCAATCGTTATTCATAAAGTACATCTTCATATCATCGTCCACCGAGTAAGTACCTACGGTGAGAGGGGTGCGGTTGCGATACAGATCCAAGTTCAAATCGTTGATGTACAGAGGGTTCATCTCGGGCTTGGGATACTCGTTACAAATCTTCACGCGTTTGTCGATCTCCTCTTGAGTGGTGGTGATGACACTTTGACCATAGTGCGAGCAGAGCATACGATTGTTGATACCGGGCAAGTGCCAGTCGTTGCAGAAATCGCTCAAGTCCTCGCCTGCAGCCTTCGAAGTCTTAACCATAAACTCATACATTGCATACTCCTGTTGAGCACTCGACTCCATACCGCCGGTCAAGAACCAATCCTTGAACAAGATGGGGGTATCCAGACGGCACAACTCATAGAAGTCGGGATAGAAGTCGGTCTTACCCAACACGCGGTGGTAGTAGAGGTACAACTGCCAGAAGGGAACGAGCTGTGTGGTCGGGTCAACCATAGGTTGGTGGTTGGGGTCACCCGACGTACGTTTCACACCATATTGAGGAGTGTTCACACTCTCGCAATAGGTCAGGTGGCGCTCGGTACCATCGGGGTCAACAACCCAGCGGGTTACCATATCGCGCATCGCGCGGTTGAAGTGGTTGTTGAAACGCATAGTGGTGTTACCCTCGCCAAAGAAGGTGGTTTGGGTAATGGCACCCATCAGGTTGTTCGAAACCTCGCCCAGACCGCGCCAGCCGAAGTGGCCTGTTTGGTTGTTGTGACCCAGCTCGTGAGCCAGACCCCAGCAGTGACCAACTTGGCCATTATCGAGTTTTGCGGGATCGAAGTTCTCGGGCCACATATGGTCGGGATCGAGAATATCGTGTGCCATATTGCGGTTACCATACACAGTAGCGTAAGCACCCGCACCACCGAAGCAGTCGCCATAAGCAGCGTAGAAAGGTGCGCGGTTGTGGTAGGTACGCTCACGACCCAGAGCTGCGTACTTGTCGAAACCTTGAATGATTTGTTGGATACGGGTTACGGTATCAAAAATCATAATGGTACGCATTGCGCGGTTGTAGAGTTCGGGGTTCTTGGCAAACGAGAACTCGCGCAGGGTCGATTTTGTGAAGTTCATTATCACGTTGTCGGTGATAATATCGAAGTGAGGCTCAGGTGTCATACCCGACTGCATCATAATGGGATACCAATCCTCGGGAGCGTCGGTCTCGGCGTTGAAGTAGCCGTTTACGCCCGAGTTGGCGAAGTTGATGCGCACGCGGGGTTGCGAAGCGAAATCCTCGGTGTGCCAGAAGATATACATCAGACCGCGGTTGGCGGGTTGAATCACGTTACGGCCTTTTTTGAGGCGGTAGTTTACTGCTCTTTCGTGTTCGAGTACACGGCCTGCCATACCCTCGTCGTTCACCCAGTCGATGACACGCAGGAAGATGTCTTGGCCATAGTCCTCATCAAGGAAGATGATTTGGGGATCGCTCACCTTGGCAACGAACATACCGGTTACACCATCGAGCAGAGTTTTGGGCGAGTTTTGGAAAATCTCGGCATCCTTGTCGGGGTGGCGATAAGCTTGTGCCAAGTGGCGGCGGAAACGGTTGTAGTCGCCGTTGAAAATCTGCTCGGCCATATTGCGGTAGAAGGGGTCCTTGATAGCCTCAATCTCCTCCCAAGTTACCTCGGGACGCAGCTCCCAACACGACAAGTCGGTGAAGTAGTCCAGAATGGGGAAGTTGTCGGGGTTGTATTGGTACAGACCAAACTCACCCGCACTTGCCACACAGGTTACGGTTTCGCTGAAAGGAACAGCCGAAAGAATCTTAACGGTAAGTTTCTCGAGGCCCTCAACTGCCAAAGGCTCATCGAAATAGATTATGCTGGGAGTAGATGCTTTACCGAAGTCATATTTACCCAACAGGCTCTCGACGCCATCGCGAGTGATATAGACCTCAATCTCTCCCCATTGACCCCACGCGATGCTCTCCGAAGGAGCGTAACGCATATAGTCGATTTGAGTCAGGGTTTGCTGCTCGGCAAACTCATATTTCAGCCAGCACTCGTCATTTTGTGCGAGTGTGTAAGTACCCCACCACGACAAGTCGTTGCCGTCGTAGGTTTTGTTTGCGCCACGGCTGTTGGTGAACTTCGACGAAGCCTCCGACGCAGCAACTGCCAACATCAAGTCGGCCTTTTGTTGGTCGGTGCGCACCTCGGTGTACTCGGCAACCTTGTTTTGGCGAACAGTTGCAGTGAGTTGAGTCGTACCTACGGTGATTTTAACCTCAACCTCGCGCTCTGCATCGCCTTCGTTGGCGGTGAAGTCGAATTTCAGGCTATCCTTGGTCGAAGCCTCAGCATTGTAGGTCAACCACTCAGCATTCTCGCTTACGCTCACCTCGGCATCCTTGTTCCAAAGCTCAACGGGGATAGCGGTGCTACCCGATTTGTAATATACGGTGTAGAGAGTGCGATTCAGACGTGCATCGAGTTTACCAAGTTGCATTACGGTCATCTCGGCCGAAGCGTAGTTGCTGCGGAAGGTGACAGTTGCAGTACGGGGCTCATCACCATAGTGTGCACCATAGTAGAATACGCCCTCCTCGTAGCTCAACCACGAAGCAGCATCCTCGCTGATTTCAACCTCGTACGATCCATTGGCAGTCACCTCGGTCGAGAAGCTACCCATAGTGCGCTCGACAACCACCTCCGACTCACACTCGATGGTGGTAGCTTTTTGGTCATTGTCAGCAAGTTGCACAACCACAAGGTTATCGGCTGCGTCGCTATTGGTTACAACCACACTCAGCTCGCGGTTGGCTTCGGTAGTATTTTTGGTCGCCTCGACAACCAGCACACGGTTGCCAAAGTCGTCCATATTGTCATACACCGAGCACCACTCTTGGCCGTCGTCGTAGGTGTAATCCCACATCAGGTTGTGCGACTCGACATACAAATTCTCCACGCCACCCTCAGCATTGATATAGAGGGTATCGCGTTCAATTTGAACATAATTCAACTCGTCACCACCTTGTTCTACGGGGTCTACCTCACACGACCAAAGTGCCAGCAAAGTCATCACAGAGGCTATTGCAACGGTTGCTATTCTACCCAAAAATCGCTTCATAAAAGTTATTGTTTCGTGTTGTTAAAAAGTTATACCTATTATATATATGCATCAAAACACCTACGCATCGATATTTGCGATGTGTGCGTTACGCTCGATGAACTCACGACGGGGTTCAACGTCGTCACCCATCAGCATCGAGAAGATGCGATCGGCCTCGGCGGCGTTTTCGATGGTAACTTGCTCCAACTCGCGGGTCTCGGGACACATTGTAGTTTTACGCAACTGCTCGGCGTTCATCTCACCAAGACCTTTGTAGCGTTGAACGTGAACACCCTTCGAGCCTACCTCCTCGATTGCGCGGTCGCGCTCCTCGTCGGTCCAGCAATATTTCTCGGTTTTACCCTTCTTAACAAGATACAAAGGCGGACGAGCGATGTAGATGTGTCCGTTCTCGATAAGTTTTTTCATCTTACGGAAGAACAGAGTCAGCATCAGGGTTGCGATGTGCGCACCATCGACGTCGGCATCGGTCATGATGATAATTTTGTTGTAGCGCAGTTTCTCGATATTGAGTTCGTGGTTGTCCTCCTCGGTACCAATCGACACACCCAGCGCCGCAAACATATTCTTAATCTCCTCGTTGTCCCACATCTTGTGCTCCAAAGCCTTCTCGACGTTCAGAATCTTACCACGCAAGGGCATAATTGCTTGGAAGTTACGGTCGCGGCCTTGTTTTGCGGTACCACCCGCCGAATCTCCCTCGACGAAGAAGATCTCAGCTTTCTCGCGGTCGCGTGTCGAGCAGTCGGCCAACTTACCGGGCAGACCTGCACCCGACAACACAGTTTTACGTTGCACAAGTTCGCGTGCGTGGCGCGCAGCGTGACGAGCAGTAGCCGCCAACACTACCTTTTGTACGATAGCCTTTGCATCCTTGGGGTGCTCCTCCAAGTATTGGGTCAGGGCTTGCGACACAGCGGCATCAACCGATGCGATAACCTCACTGTTACCCAATTTGGTCTTAGTCTGACCCTCAAATTGAGGCTCGCCAACCTTAACCGACACAACAGCGGTCAGACCCTCGCGGAAGTCATCACCACTAATCTCAACTTTCACCTTCGAGAGCATACCCGACTCGTCGGCGTACTTTTTGAGGGTACGGGTCAGCGCGCGGCGGAAACCTGTGAGGTGAGTACCGCCCTCGATAGTATTGATATTGTTCACATACGAGTGTACATTCTCCGAGTAGCTGTCGTTGTACTGCATCGCAACCTCAACGGGAGTGCCGTTGCTCTCGGTCTCGATGTAGATAATATCCTCGATGATGGTATTACCACGGGTTGCATCCAGATATTTGACAAACTCTTTCAGACCATCGTTCGAGAAGAAGGTCTCGCTCTTTTGGTTACCGTTCTCGTCAACCTCGCGCGCATCTACCAGAGTCAGGTTGATACCCTTATTCAGGTAGGCCAACTCGCGCAGACGTGCCGACAGAGTACCGTAGTTGTAAACGGTCTCGGTAAAGATTTCGCCGTCGGGTTTGAAGGTTACGGTAGTACCTGTGCGGTCTGTCTCGCCCACAATCTCAACTTGGGTTTGGGGCACGCCTCGGCTGTATCTCTGACGGTAAATCTTGCCGCCACGGTGTACTTCGGCAATCAGCAGGGTCGAAAGTGCGTTCACACACGACACACCCACACCGTGCAGACCTCCCGACACCTTGTAGCTGCTCTTATTGAATTTACCTCCTGCGTGCAGCACGGTCAGTACAACCTCGAGAGCCGATTTACCCTCTTGCTCGTGGAAGTCGGTGGGGATACCACGACCGTCGTCCGATACGCTGATAGAGTTATCCTCATTGATGGTTACAACGATATTGTGGCAGAAACCTGCCAACGCCTCGTCAATAGAGTTATCCACCACCTCGTAAACCAAGTGGTGAAGTCCACGTACACCGATATCACCGATGTACATCGCAGGACGTTTTCTTACTGCTTCAAGTCCTTCAAGTACCTGAATACTCGACGCCGAGTATTCTTCTTGATGTTGTTTAATTTCTTCGCTCATTTATGCGTCTGTTATTTATCTTGTTTATTCTTTATTTTCGTTAGTTCATTGCAAGGATTGCGTCGATATCAATCTCTTCGGCTCGGCCACCCGCAAAGCGCACTGTGCGCGAGGGAAACTGACCGATATTTGCGATATTGTGAGTACTCATCACGATAGCACATCCTCCCTCGACAATTCCGCGAAACAAGTTCATAATCTCGTCGGCAGCAGTAGGGTCGAGGTTTCCGGTAGGTTCGTCAGCCAAAATAACCTCGGGGTTGTTAATCAACGCGCGCGCGATAGCAAGCTTTTGCTGTTGACCACCCGACAACTCATAAGGCATCTTATAGGCCTTGTTTTGCAGACCCGTAATAGTCAACACCTCATCGATACGTTTACGCATATCCTCCTCGCGTTTCCAGCCCGTAGCCTTCATCACAAAGTGAAGGTTGTCGAACACATTGCGATCGGTCAGCAGGCGGTAGTTTTGAAACACCACGCCCAATCGGCGGCGCAACATCGGAATATCTCGACGGCGGATGGTCGCAAGGTCGAATCCCGCAACCGAGGCCTCACCCTCCAACAACGGCATCTCGGCATAGAGTGTACGGAGCAGCGAGCTCTTACCACTACCCACGCGGCCGATGAAATAGACCATCTCGCCTTTGTTCACCGAAAGGTTGACATCGCTCAACACCAACTCACCACGACGGCGGAAGTTACCCCTATCGAGCACCGTCACCGCGCCTTGTGGCTGGTAAATCGAAACGCCTTTCAACTCTATAACCTTTTGACTCATTGTTTGTTATTTTTGATTTTTATCTTCGCTTGCTTTTATCTTTCCCTTGCCTTTCTGCCGCAAACCCCTCCAAAGGCGGCATACAAGGGCATATTAACGCTACAAAGTTACGAAAAAAAAGCGGAAAATACGGGTTTTATTAAATTAAAATTTAATAGCCGACAAAAAAATATGCTTATCGCCGCCATCTTGTCACACTTTTTGCAGCACCCGCCTTCCCAATAAACTTTCATCGACTCCGTATGAGACACTCTACACTCCTTGCAACCCTCCTTACCGCACTCCTGCTCGAAGGCTGCACCGCCGCACGTATGCTCACCTTCAACACCCCGACAATTCGTGATTCACAGCTATTCCTGAATGCTGTACTCCCCGCCTCCGACACCCCGTTCGAACCTCTGCGACGCGACTATTACGGCGCCTGCCCGGCTATCGACACACTATTCGAGGATCTCCACACCACGGGCATCATCGTAGTGCGTGACGACAGCGTAATCTACTGCCATTTCAAGGGCGGTTGCGACGCCTACAAACCCACCGACCTATTCTCGCTCAGCAAGTCATTCGTGGGCGCGCTCACAGGCATTGCACTCGCGCAAGGACACATCGCATCCATCGACGACCCCGTAGCGAAATACCTACCCGAAAGTGCCGAATTTTTGAGCGACTCGGTGTGCGTTTGCGACCTGCTGAATATGCGCGGCGGAATATACGAACCGCGCTGGCAAACAGCACAAATGTACTATGCCCGAAACCTCGGCCACACAACCCTTCGCGCCATACGAAAACACCCACACGGAGAGTACAGCTATGCCAACATTTCGACACAACTTTTAGCCAACCTCATAGAGCAGGCCACAAGTCAGAATTTGATTGATTATTTCGTTGATAATTATTGGATTCCATCGGCAGCAAAGCACGAAGGATTTTGGAGTTTAGACTCGCGCCAGCACCTCGGAGTGCGGGCATTTTGCGGGCTGAGCATAACGCCCACAGAGGTAGTAAAATTGGGGATGATTTATCGCGACAGAGGCACTCTCGGCGGCCGTCAAATCATACCCGCCGAGTGGGTCAGCCACACCATAAATCCGCCTTACACGAACAACGACCGCGGCGGCGCAACCTATCACTGTCAATGGTACACAATAAACCCTGACACGGAGTTTCTCGGTCAGGGTTTTATGGGTCAAATTTTGTATGTCAATCGCGCCACTAACACAGTAGTCGCAAGGTTTGGTGTTCGCCGCGGAAGCACCGACTGGACGCAGGAAATGCAGCGGATATCCACTCTCCCCGACCAGCTCTTTTGGTAGCACTCGGAGCTACTCCTCGTCGGCACGCACAGCCGTATCGAAGAACTCCCAGAGATTGTCGTTTGTAGGCACAGGAGCCACCACACTCATCATCTCCTTACGCACGGGGTGCATAAAGGTGAGCGAGCGCGAGTGGAGCATAATTCCGCCATCGGGATTGCTGCGACGTGCGCCATATTTCAAGTCGCCTTTGATAGGGCAACCAATCTTCGAAAGCTGACAGCGAATCTGATGGTGACGACCCGTAAAGAGTTTCACTTCAAGCAGATAGTAGTTATTACTACCCGCAATCATTTTATACTCCAAGCGAGCCTCTTTCGACTCTTTTTTGGGCGAGATATGAGCTCTCGAACGGTTGGTTTTGCCGTCGCGCACAATGTGGTGAACAAGCAGATCCTGCTCCACCTCGGGCAACTCCTCAACCACCGCCCAATAGCGTTTGTCGATTTCGCCCTTGCGCAACATCTCATTGAGTCGGGTCAGCGCCTTGCTGGTCTTGGCAAACATCACAGCACCACTTACGGGGCGGTCGATGCGATGTACAACACCCAGATAAACCGCACCGGGCTTATCATCACGTTTTTTGATAAATTCTTTGATTTCGTTTTCGAGAGCCGACTGACCCTCGGTATCGGGCTGAACAAGGTCACCCGCACGTTTATTCACCACAATGATGTGGTTATCCTCATAAAGGATATCCGATGGTTTAAACATTTTTATTCGGTTTTTCTTCTTTTATTTTTCACTCAATTCAAATTGGCAGGGCATAAGAGCAGCCGCCGACGGCACCTCCGAAATGGTGGTCGCGCTACACATCAACACCCTCATCGCACTGCCCTGACGCTTCTCGGTGTCGGCCATAACCTGACGACACGCGCCACACGGCGTACACTCCTTTTCACTCGGTACCGACGCCACAGCCAACGCCCTCACAGGGTCGCCTACAAAATGTGCCTGACACCAATACAACAGCACTCGCTCGGCACACATACCCGAGGGAAACACCTCGCTCTCCTGATTACTCGCGCTCTCAATTCGACCACTTGCCAAGCGCACCGCAGCACCCACACGGAAGCCCGAATAGGGAGCATAGGCCAACTCGGTAGCAGCAAATGCCGCGGCAACCAGTTCCGCATCCTCGGCAGGTAATTCACCCACCCCCGCGTAGCGTTTGATATGTAGTTTTGCGTCGCTCATAGTTTTGTTCTATTTTTCGGCAGGCAGTTCTATTTCGTAGCTAACATTCACCTGCGCCGAAATCTCGATTTGTTTAACCTCAAAACCCAAGTCCGCAAGGCTCTCTTCGGTAGCCGCTTCGTTGCGTGCCGCCTTCGACATAAACACCGCGCCGCTATAAATCCTCACATAGGGCATTTCAATACTCAGCGGAGCACCCACCTCAACCTCGGCAGCCTCAGCCAAAATACCCGCCATACGACGTGCATTACACACAGCCTCAGCCATCAACTCCTCGCGCAACTCCTCTTGTTTGGAGTATTTCGACGAGGTGAGATTGGCATTTCGCACACCCGCACGCTCAAATGCATCGAACGCACGAGCCACATTCTCGAAGCCCTCCAAGCGCAGTTCATACACCACACTTGTGCGAATATCCTTGCGTTTGAGAGCGCTGTTATTAATATCATTGGCCTTCAATGCCGAGGGGTCGATACCCTCCTTTTTCAGTTCGGAGGTAAGCGCCTTATACTTCTCGGCAACGGTACGTTTATCGCCCTTTGCATCGGAGTCGGCAAGCGTCAGCACAATGGTAAATTCGTCGGGAGTAACACTTCGTTTGGCCTCGCCCGACACGACAATGCGTCGAGCCTCAACCACACCCGTTTGAGCCACCGCACTCAGCGACACCATCACCAGAGCTACGGCCAGAATCAGTCGTTTCATAGTCAGAAAAATTTTAACGTCGTACTAACTTAACGACATTTTCGACGTGATGAGTATGCGGGAACATATCAACGGGCTGAACGGCAACAACTTTATACTGTTCATCCATCAGTGCCAAGTCGCGCGCTTGGGTTGCAGGATTACAGCTCACATAAACGATTCGGTCGGGAGCTGCCGCCAGAATAACCTCAATCACAGGCACATCCACACCTGCACGGGGCGGGTCAAGGATAATAACATCGGGATGGCCGTTAGCCTCGACAAACTCGCTTGTGAGCACATTTTTCATATCGCCGGCATAGAACACTGTATTATCGATACCATTGAGCGCCGAGTTGACTTTGGCATCCTCAATAGCCTCGGGAACATACTCCACACCCACCACCTTCGAGGCGCTGCGAGCCACAAAGTTGGCAATGGTACCTGTACCTGTGTAGAGGTCATACACAACCTCACTACCCGACAGGTCGGCAAACTCGCGAGCCACCTTGTAGAGGTTATATGCCTGTGCCGAGTTGGTTTGATAGAACGATTTGGGGCCAACTTTGAATTGCAAACCCTCCATACTCTCGACAATATGATCTTTGCCAGCCCACAAGACGGGATTTTGATCCGACAGCGAGTCGTTGAGTTTTTCGTTGACGATATAGAACAGCGAGGTGATTTGCGGGAACTTCATTTTCAGGAATCCCATCACGCTCTCGATAGCCTCGCGATTGTCGGCAGCAAACACAACAATCACCATCAAATCGCCGGTCGATGCGGTGCGGATAACGATTCCGCGCATCAGTCCTTCGTGATTGCGAATGTCATAGAAGGGGTACTCGCGCTCGATACAGAACTCTTTGAGCGAGTTGCGGATGTCGTTCGACGGGTCGGCTTGCAACCAGCATTTGTCGATATCCAAAATCTTGTCGAACATATTGGGGATGTGGAAACCCAGCGCAGGGGCGGGCTCCAACGACGCACCCGACGCCACCTCCTCGTAGGTGTACCAGCGTTTGGGCGCAAATGTAAATTCGAGTTTATTGCGATAGAAGGTAGTTTGCTCCGAGCCCAAAGTAGGCTTAATCTCGGGTAACTCCACCTTGGCGATGCGAGTCAACTGATCTTCAACTTGTTGGCGTTTGAAGTTGAGTTGCTCCGAGTAGGGCAGGTTTTGCCACTTACAGCCGCCACACACACCAAAGTGCTCGCAGAAAGGCTCCTCGCGCAGAGGCGAGCGCTTAACGAAGTTCACCACCGACGCCTCCATAAAACGACGGCGCTTGTTGCGCACCTGCACATCAACCACATCACCAGGCACGGTCATAGGCACAAACACCACCACGCCATTATAAAAACCCATAGCCTTGCCCTCGGCAGCCAGAGTTGTTATTTCAAGCCCCTCAATCAGGGGCAGATCTTTACGTTTTCTTGCCATAGCTAAATAATATCCCGACAAAGATACTCATTTTGGCCGAAAAACCCACGCCTGAACCACAAAAATCCATCCATCAGGCGCTTTTATGGCTGCACGATTGCGGATTTACGCGAAAATTCTTACTTTTGTATGTTTATTGACTTATGACATTACATAAAACTATGATTCAGATAGCACGATTCACCTTCAACCCGCTGGGCGAGAACACCTACGTTCTGTGGGACGAGAGCAAAGAATGTATCATCGTCGATGCAGGCAACTCGAACAAACGCGAGCACGACGCACTCGACGCACTTATTGCCGAGAACGGTCTCAAACCCGTAATGGCAGTTAACACCCACGGCCACTTCGACCACGCACTGGGTGTAAAATACATCACCGAGCGCTACGACATTCCGTGGGCTCTGCACGCAAGCGACAACTTTCTGGTTGACTCGGCAGCACTGAGCGCCTCAATCTTTGGTGTGAATGCAGGCGACATTCCCGCGCCCGACATCGACCTCAAAGGCAAGGATAGCATCAGTTTCGGCAACTCAACCCTTCAACTTATCCACACACCCGGCCACACCCCCGGTCACATCTGTCTTTACGACGCCGAGGGCAAAACCCTTATTACGGGCGACACGCTGTTCCGCGAGAGCATCGGCCGCACCGACCTTCCGGGTGGTGACTACACTTGGATTATGCGCAGCATCATCGACAAAATCCTGCCACTAGGTGATGAAGTAAACATCCTGCCCGGTCACGGCGAGTCGAGCAACATCGGCCACGAGAGTATGTACAACCCATTCGTGGTAGAGGTTATCAATGGTGAAATAAACTGCTAAACTCAGCCTATGTCATTTGCACAATCCATAAAACGACTGCTCTACAAGAGCCTTTCGTTGGAAAACTACCTTAAAATCTTGAGCTGGGGATTCTTCGCAGGATTCCGACTCGGCGTGGCACCACAAAGCCCCGCCTACGAGTATCCCCACTTCCTGAAACGACTCGTAGCCAAGGGCGACACCGTGCTTGACATCGGCGCCAACTTGGGTTACTACTCGCGCATCTTGTCGCGCCTTGTAGGCAGTTCGGGACGCGTGTTTGCCGTGGAGCCCGTAGCACCCATTATGGGAGTTTTGCGCCACAACCTGCGCCACTGCAACAACGTCGAGATTCTCAACTGCGCGCTCGGAGCCGAGAACAAACCCATCCGTATGGGCAACGATTCGAGCCGTTACACGGGTTATATGGGCACAGGCCAGAACTTTGTGATGGACGCCGAGAACAACGCCGAGGAGAGTCACGCAGCGCAAGAGTTCACCGCAACGATGCGTCGCGGCAGCGAACTCTTCGAGCGTCTGCCCCGTTTGGACTTCATCAAATGCGACATCGAGGGCTACGAAGTGGTGGTAATGAACGAGATGCGCCCCGTATTGGAGCGCCACCTGCCCACCCTGCTCATTGAGACGGGTGACGAGAAGCGAGTGCAGATTGTCAGCCTCTTCGAGCAGATGGGTTACTCGGCATTCACCCTTGCCGACCGCAAACTCACGCCCCTCACCGCCGACAGCACCAAAGACATAGTATTCATTCACGCGACTAAATTGCCGCGTTACAGACATCTCACACAGCAATGCGAATAGACATCCTGACCGTACTGCCCGAATTGCTCTCTTCGCCGTTGGGCGAGAGCATCGTAAAGCGTGCCCAAAACTCGGGACACGCCGAAATACATATCCACAACCTGCGCGACTACACCGACGACAAGCGTCGCACCACCGATGACTATCCCTTTGGTGGCGAGGCTGGTATGGTGATGAAAATCGAGCCCGTATATCGCGCCATCGAGAAGCTCAAAAGCGAGCGTCACTACGACGAGATTATCTACACCTCGCCCGACGGCATAACTTACAACCAACGCGAGGCCAATCGTCTTTCGACACTCGAAAACATCATCATTCTGTGCGGTCACTACAAGGGTATCGACCACCGCATTCGCGAGCATCTCATAACTCGCGAAATCAGCATTGGCGACTATGTTCTGACCGGTGGCGAGCTAGCAGCGGCTGTGATTGTGGATAGCGTGGTGCGCATCATCCCCGGAGCCATAGGTGACGAGGAGTCGGCACTGACCGATTGCTTCCAAGACAACCTGCTCGCACCGCCCGTCTATACCCGTCCCGCGGAGTTCAACGGCTGGCGCGTGCCCGACGTACTGCTCTCGGGCCACTTCGCCGAAATCGAAAAGTGGAAAGAGGCACAAGCCTACGAGCGCACAAAAGCCCTCCGCCCCGATTTGTTGGAGGAGTAATTTATCGTTCTTTTGTATCGACAAAAGAACCAAAAACGACCCGCAGGCCGGGGGATTAACTATCGCGTACACCCCTAAAGGGGTGCGTGCGATAGTTATATAATTCACGACTGGAAGTCATCTTCGATTCACCTACGAGTCAAAGAGAGCAACAAAAATTCACCCCTAAACCAATGGCCCAAAGCCAACAGCTAACAGCCAAAATATGAAATACTATTTAATTGCAGGAGAGCCGAGTGGCGATTTGCACGGAGCAAACCTGATGCGTGGCATACTCAAACACGACCCCGAGGCGCAGTTTCGTTTTTGGGGCGGAGATATGATGGCCGAGGTGGGCGGCAAGGAGAATCTTGTCAAGCACTACCGCGAGACATCATTCTTCGGCATTGTACAGGTGGTAGCCAATCTGCGCACCATCTTCGGGCAGTTGGAGGAGTGTCAGCGCGACCTTTTAGCGTGGGCTCCCAACGTGGTGATTCACATCGACTACCCCGGATTCAACTTCAAGGTGGCGAAGTTTGCACACGAACACGGCATACGCACATTCTACTACATCGCACCCAAGGTGTGGGCGTGGAAGGAACGTCGCGTGAAACTGATTCAAAAGTACGTTGACAAACTCTTCACAATCTTCCCGTTCGAGAGCGACTATTTCCGCCGTTGGAGTATCGAGCCCATCTTCTGCGGCAACCCGCTGGTGGATGCCATCGAGAACCGAATCGCAGAGTATCCCACGCGTAAGGAGTTCGTGGAGGATTGCGGCCTCGACAATCGACCCATCATAGCACTTGTGGCAGGCAGCCGTCGCAGCGAGATAAACAAGAACCTGCCGCTGATGGCCAAGGCAGCAAAGGCTTTTAGCGACTATCAGTTTGTGGTATCGGGCGTTGAGTGGCTCGAAAAGGAGCTTTACGAAAAGCACCTCGCGGGCACCGACATCCGCATCGTGTACGACAAGACCGACGCACTGCTCAAACACTCGACAGCAGCCATCGTGACCTCGGGCACTGCAACACTCGAAGCGGCGCTCATAGGCACACCCGAGGTGGTAGTCTATCGCACCGACGTATTGCTCAACACCCTGAAATACTGCAATATCCTGCGCTCCTACATATCGCTGGTAAACATCAACCTGCAACGTGAGTGCGTGGCCGAAATCATACAGGCGTCGATGGACTCGACCCAAGTGGAGCAGGAACTGCGCAAAATCCTACCCGGAGGCGAGCGACGCGAAGCTATGCTGCGCGACTTTGACGGCTTGCGCGCGCTAATTGGCGGCAGTGGCTCGTCGGAGCGTACTGCAAGCGAAATGGTACGAATACTTAAAGAAGAGAAACAATGAAAATCATCTGTATAGGACGCAACTACCGCGCCCACATCGCCGAGTTGGACCACACCGACCAAGTGCCCGAGGCACCCCAATTCTTTCTGAAACCCGACACTGCACTGCTGCGCAACAACGACCCGTTCTATGTGCCCGATTTCAGCAAGCAGGTGGACTACGAAACCGAACTTGTGGTGCGCATCAACCGCGTAGGCAAGTACATCGACCGCCGTTTTGCCCACCGCTACTACACCGAGGTAGGACTGGGTATCGACTTCACCGCGCGCGACCTGCAACGCGAGGCTATCGCCAAGGGTCTGCCGTGGGAGATGTGCAAGGGTTTCGACCGCTCGGCTGGTCTGTCGAATGAGTTCGTTTCGTTGGAGGAGTTGGGTAAAGACATCCAAGACCTTCGCTTCGAGATGACCCTCAACGACGAGGTACGCCAAAGTGGATGGAGTGGCGATATGATTTTCTCGGTGGACGAAATCATCGCCCACGTTTCGAAATTTATGACACTCAAAATGGGCGACCTTATCTATACTGGTACCCCCGTGGGCGTGGGCCCCGTTGCTCCGGGCGACCGCCTTGTGGCCTCGCTCGAAGGACGCACTTTGTTGGACTTTGACATTCGATAAGATATGCTTCTGCACGAACGACTCAAAAACAAACGCATAATCCTCGGCAGCCGCTCGCCCCGCCGACGCGAACTGCTGGCCGACTGCGACATCACCTTCGAGGTTGCCGACAGCTACGAGGTCGAGGAGATTTTCCCCGCCGACCTTCCCGCGGCCGAGGTTGCGGAGTATCTGTCGAGGCTCAAAGCCGATGGTTACCCCCTACCCCTTGCCGAGAATGACATTCTCATTACGGCCGACACGGTGGTAATCAACAATGGCGAAATTTTGGGCAAGCCCGCCGACCGCGACCACGCCATCCGAATGATTGCCTCGCTGGGTGGCAAGACCCACACTGTGGTGACGGGCGTTACGATCCGCACCGCCGAGCGCAGTGTGTCGTTCTCCTCGTCATCGGAGGTTACGTTCCGAGCGCTCGACACCGACGAAATAGAATACTACGTTGACACCTACCACCCCTTCGACAAGGCGGGTGCCTATGGTATTCAGGAGTGGATTGGCTGCACCGCCATCGAATCCATCAGCGGCTCGTTCTACAACGTTATGGGACTGCCCGTTGCTGCATTGTACAAACAATTAAAACAATTCGCATAAATGAAAAAACTACTGCTTGCGCTGCTCTTTGCAGCAACCACCCTTGGCGCAACCGCCGACGAGGGAATGTGGCTGCCGAACCAAATCGGCCAGCGAATCAAGGATATGAAGGCCAAAGGTTTTAAGCTTTCGGCCGAGGATGTCTATAACGAGAATGGCACTTCGCTCAAAGATGCCATCGTGCTGTTTGGCACAGGCTGTACAGGCGAGATGGTGTCGGCCGATGGTCTGCTGCTGACCAACCACCACTGCGGCTACGGAGCAATCCAAAAGCACAGCAGCGTGGATCACGACTACCTGACCAATGGTTTCTGGGCTATGAGCCGCGAGGAGGAGCTTCCTAACCCCGGCCTGACCGTAACCTTCTTGGAGCGAATGGAGGATGTGACCGCACGCGTCGAGGCGGGCGAAACTCCTGCACAAATCGCCAAACAAGCAAGCGAGAACGGCAAATACAGCGTGCGCGTGGAGCCTCTGTACTACGCCAACCAATATATGATGTACGTGTCGAAAGTATATAAAGATGTACGTCTGGTAGGTGCGCCCCCTTCGGCCGTTGGTAAGTTTGGTGGCGACACCGACAACTGGGTATGGCCCCGTCACACCGGCGACTTCTCGGTGTTCCGTGTGTATGCCGACGCCAATGGCGAGCCCGCCGAGTACTCGAAAGACAACGTACCTCTGAAACCCAAGAAATACTTCGCCATCGCAACCAAAGGCGCCAAAGAGGGCGACTTCACATTTGTGTATGGTTTCCCCGGTACCACTCAGGAGTATCTGATTTCGGACGCTGTGGATTTCACCCTCAACCGCTCGAACCCCGCCAAGATTGCCCTGCGCACAATGCGTCTGGATGTTATCAAGGAGGCTTCGGAGGCTGACCGCGGCGTACGCATCCAATACGCTGCTAAACAAGCACGCATCGCCAACGCTTGGAAAAAGTGGCAAGGCGAGAGCCTCGGACTTGCACGTCTGGGTACCATTGAGGCCAAACAAGCCTACGAGGCCGAGTTCCAAAAGTGGGCAGACAGCAAACCCGAGTATGCACACCTGCTGGATAGTATGCGCGCCGCTTATGCCCGCGCCGAGGATGATTTCTTCCGTCGTGAGTTCACCGCCGAGAGTATCTTTGCTATCGAGATTGTGAATTTTGCACGCTGGTGCAGCGGCAAGGCTGGTAAGGAACTGACAGCTGCCGACCACGAGTACATCGACGCATTCTACAAGGACTACGTTCCCGCCATCGACCGCAAGACTGCCAAACTGATGATTGGCGAGTATATCAAAACCATCGAAGGCACTCCCGCTGCGTGGAGCGCCGAGGTTAAAGCCGCAGGTGTAGAGGCCTATGTGGATGCTATTTTCGACGGCACCGCGCTGACCGACAAGAGCAAACTCACCGCCGCTTTGGCCGACAAGGATGCACTTGCAGCCGACCCCGCAATCAAACTCTTTGAGGCTTTCAACGACAAATACTACCGCACCCAAAGTGGTCTTATCAGTCGTCTGCCCGACATCGCTCGCTGGTACAAACCCTACCTGAAAGCTCTGCGCGAGTGGGACACCGAGCGTGCGTTCTATCCCGATGCCAACCTCACCCTGCGTGTGGCTTATGGTAAGGTTGCGGGCTACACCTATGCCGATGGTGTATATCACCGCCCCTACACCACTCTAGACGGTATCATCGAGAAGGACAACCCCGAAATCTATGACTACAACGTACCCCAAGCCCTGCGCGATGCCTACGCCGCCAAGGACTATGGCCGTTGGGCAACCGATATGTATGGCAAGAAGACTGTGCCCGTTGCGTTCCTTGCTGCCAACCACACCACCGGTGGCAACTCGGGAAGTCCCATCCTCAATGCCAAAGGCGAGCTGTTGGGTCTGAACTTCGACCGCACCTGGCTCAGCACAATGAGCGACATCCAATACGACCCCGAGGTGTGCCGCAACATTTCGGTTGATATTCGCTATGTGCTGTGGGTAATCGACAAGGTTGGTGGCGCAGGCTACCTGCTCGACGAGATGACTCTCAAATAGTCCGAGTCACCCAAAACAAATAAGGCTGTCGCACGTGCGGCAGCCTTATTTATTATATAATAATTAGTATGTTCGATGGACAGACAAACCGCCCCATTGATTGACCTGCAACTTTTCGGTTTCGGCAACACCTCCGCCACGCACACGCAGGGTAATATCGAAGGGTGGCGACTGGGTGATGGTATCAGACACAGGCATAGTGTTGGGAATCACATACAGAAATAGTTCCATCGACTCGGCAGCCTCGACCTCCAATTCGAGAGGGCGCTTGGGATTGTAGTCGGCAGGACACAGGCGCACCTCGGCACCATTGCCCGCAGAATAGACCGTATCAATGAGGCTTTTATAGTCCACTCTCTCGCCATCGCGGAACGTGATGGCCGAAACATAGACGTTATATCGCCACCACTGATTGTAGTCGCAGCTCACCGAAATGTGAATCTTACTCTTTTTTGCCATATCCAAACGCCGTTTTGCACGCATTAGAGCGCGTTAAGAGCCTCAAAGTTACAAACATTTATCGAAAACTTTGCAATTTTTGGTTTTTTGTGTAACTTTGCACCCCATTGTGTAGAGTATGTACGTATGAACAACTGTTATACCATACCTTATAAATCACTGCCTGCGGGCAATCACAACTTCGAATTCCGCATCGACAACGCGATGTTCGAGGAGTGGCCCGAGTGTGGCGTAACGGGCGCAGATGTCCGCGTGGAGGCTACCATTGCCAAGTGCGGCGACCATATGGCACTCGAACTTTCGCTCAGCGGAACAGTAACCGTTCCTTGCGACCGCTGCTTGGAGGATTGCCAAATCCCTGTAGAGTACAACGGCAAGGTGGCAGTTCGCTTCAGCGAGGAGGAACTCGAAAACGACGACGAGGTCATTTGGCTCAACCCCGGTGACGACACTTTGGATTTGGAGCAGTACCTGCGCGAGAGCGTTGTTCTGTGTCTGCCCTACCAAAGAGTGCACCCCTGCGACGTTCACGGCAACCCGCTGTGTAACCCCGCAATGTTGGAGCGCTTCCGCATCGTGTCGGGCGAGGAGTTTGACGCTATCGCCGAGAAGGACGAGATGCAAAGCCTGGGTGCAAACCCCGAAATGGAGAAACTGAAAAACCTCATACTTGAGGACTAAATATTAAACGAAGTATAACTAAATAAATTTAAGTAAAAATGGCACATCCTAAACACAAAGTCTCGTCGACTCGCCGAGACAAGAGAAGAACTCACTACAAAGCAGAGGTTCCCACCGTATCGACCTGCTCGAACTGCGGTTCGGCCGTTCTCTACCACCGCGTTTGCCCTGAGTGCGGTTTCTACCGTGGCAAACTGGCTATCGAGAAAAAAGCTGAGTAATAACCAACCTCCAAAACTATGTTAAGGCTCGGACTTGACGCAATGGGCGGCGATTACGCACCCGAAGCAGCTGTGTTGGGCGCTATCAAAGCACTCGACAAAGTAGGCGACGACGCGCGTATCGTACTGTTCGGCGACCGCCCCGCAATCGAGGCTATTCTCGAGCGCGAGGGATGCCCCGCCGACAAATTCGACATTGTACACACCTCGCAGGTGATTGAAATGGGCGACCACCCCGCACAAGCCTTCAAAAGCAAACAAGACAGCAGTATCGCAGTCGGTTTCGGCTATTTGAAAGCAGGCAAAATCGATGGTTTTGCAAGTGCAGGTAGCACCGGTGCTATGATGGTCGGCGCAATGTTCGTTGCAAAACCCATCGAAGGTGTGATTCGTCCCTCGATTTCGTCACCCATTCCCGTGGTTGACGGACGCACAGCGCTGTTGCTGGACGTGGGTCTGAACGTGGACTGCCGCCCCGACGTACTCCAACAGTACGGTCTGCTGGGTAGCGTGTACGCCAAGACCGTTCTCGGTATCGAGAATCCCCGCGTGGCACTGCTCAACATCGGCGAAGAGAGCACCAAAGGTAACCTCACCAGCCGTGAGGCTTACGAGTTGATGAAGAACAGCGACTACAACTTCGTTGGTAACATCGAAGGCAAACACGTTTTCTCGGGTCGCGTTGCTGACGTTATCGTTTGTGACGGTTTCGTAGGTAACATCCTGCTGAAAGCAGCCGAGAGCCTCTACCCCATCGGTCAGGCACTTGGAATTGGCGCGAACCCCTTCTTCGACAAACTCAACTACGAGTTCTTTGGTGGCACGCCCGTGCTGGGAGTTAACTACCCTGTGATTATCGGTCACGGTTGTTCGACCCCCGAAGCCATCGCGGCAATGATCAAACAAACGGAGAATACCGCAAGAGCCAACTTCACCGAGCACTTGCGCGACGCCTTCAAGTAGTGGATTAGATTAGGAGCAAACCGAGCCGATACATTTCGCTCGGTTTACTCTTTTAGGGCTCTATAGTTCAAGGGATAGAACGAAGGTTTCCTAAACCTTAAATACAGGTTCGAGTCCTGTTGGGGCTACAACACAAAGCAGCCTGCCTAACGAGATGTTAGGCAGGCTGTTTTATTTATATCGGACGGGGCGTTAGAGCATCAGCCGATAGCGTTGTTAGCGTTGTGCGCGAGGTTGGCCGCCGGGATAACCGCCTTGACCGCCGGGGTAGCCACCCTGACCACCGCGGGGACCCATCATCATACGACCAATACTCAACGATTTACCATCCTCGGTGAGGCGATAGTCGCGGCCATTGTTGAGTTCAACCTCGTAGCCGCCACGAATACGCTCAATCTCGGTAATGAAAGTACCCTCGGGAGCAACTTTCGCGATGTAGTCTTGAATACCTTGGGGTACAGCTTTCAAGGGCACGGGCGCGTGACCACAGTCGATTTTATACCAGTTGCCACTCTTGTCGAACTCTACCTCCGAGCCGTCGGAGAAGTGCACCTCGTAGTGCAGGGGTTCGTCCAGGTCGCGGTCAGATTCAACGTAACGCACCTCGTGTGCGGGAAATGTTTCGAGCAGGAAAGTTTGAGCCTTTGCGGGGAGCAATTTCAGGTTGTTGCGAGCTTGCAGACCTGTGGTCAGCGACAGCAGCGCCAGAATCAAAATGTACTTTTTCATAGCATTAGTGTATTTTAAGGTTTTAAATACAAATTCCGTACCTTCAACTTGGTGGTGGAATCCTTCTATGACAAAGATATATAAAAAAATCCCGACATCCGATGGATGTCGGGTGAATAGGTATTATTTGGCGGTGAAGCGCCCAAGGGTAAGGCACACGCACCCCTAAATGCTATTGAAATACAGCCCTCGGCAGTTCGTCCACGCGGTTGATATAGACCACCTCTATGTTCCTTGTAGCGAAGTTCTGCTTGCGCGCGTTGTAGCCCGACACCACGATTCGGCGGAAACCCAAGCGCTCGGCCTCGCTGATGCGTTGCTCCAAACGTGCCGCAGGACGCACCTCGCCCGACAGTCCAATCTCGCCCGCACAACAGACGCCATCGGCCAGCGGTTTGTCGAAGTAGGAGGATACCACAGCCGCTGCAATCGAGAGGTCCAATCCTGTGTCGGCAACGCGGAAACCACCCGCAAAGTTCAGGAACACATCCTTGCTCGAAAGCTTCATACCCACGCGTTTCTCCAAAATCGCCAATAGCATACTCAATCGGCGGTGGTCGTAGCCCGTAGCCGTACGTTGCGGCGTTCCGAAGGTGGCATTGCTCACCAGCGCCTGTGTTTCAATAAGGTAGGGACGGATGCCATCGACCGCCGCACCCACCGACACACCGCTCAGAGGCTCCTCGTAGTGGCCGAGCAGAATTTCGGAGGGGTTATCCACCTGACGCAGACCATCGGCACGCATCTCGAATACGCCAATCTCGAAGGTTGCACCAAAGCGGTTTTTGGCACCACGCAGGATGCGATAGATATTATTGTCGTCGCCCTCGAACTGCAACACCACATCGACCATATGCTCCAAAATCTTGGGCCCCGCAATCGAGCCCTCCTTGGTGATGTGGCCAATAATGATTACGGGTATATTGAGCGACTTGGCATATTTGAGCAGCACACCCGCACACTCGCGGATTTGGCTCACACTGCCTGCGGTGGACTCCACAGTGTCGGTATAGATGGTTTGAATCGAGTCGATAACCACAAGACCTGGCTGCATAGCCTCAATCTGGGCGATGATATTCTCCAAGCAGGTGTCGGAGTAGATGTAGCACTCGCTATTGGCTCCACCAATCCTGTCGGCGCGAATCTTAATCTGCGAAGCCGACTCTTCACCCGACACATAGAGTGTTTTGAGTCCGTTGTCCGACAGCGCGAGTTGCAGGCTGAGTGTCGATTTACCGATACCCGGCTCGCCACCCAGCAGAATAAACGAACCCGGAACAAGTCCGCCACCCAACACACGATTGACCTCGGCAATACCCATATCGATGCGTTCGAACTCGGGGCGCACCACTTGGTCAACCCTAACGGGAGGTTGCGACGCCACCACGCTGCTCCCTTTGGAGGCTTTGGAGGGCGCTACGGTAGGCTCTTCGGCCATAGTGTTCCACTCGCCACAGGCGGGGCAACGTCCCATCCACTTGGGAGATTCGTATCCGCATTTTTTGCAGAAGTATGCTTTTTTGAGTTTTGCCATAGTCGG
Source organism: Rikenellaceae bacterium (assembly GCA_045613745.1). GTDB lineage: Bacteria > Bacteroidota > Bacteroidia > Bacteroidales > Rikenellaceae > UBA940. The sequence continues at coordinate 200,748 of JAZLBP010000013.1, forward strand.
TATTTTGTGTAAAAATACGACAAACTGCAAGTATTTCCAAATTTTTCGCCTTTTTTCACTACCTTTGTACTACTATGGAAACGATACTTCAAGTTGAAAACCTCGCCAAGGCATACGGCGATTGGGATATGTTCGAGGGACTTACAATGTCCGTCGGCGAAGGCGAAAAGGTAGGACTTATCGGTCGAAATGGCGCGGGCAAAACCTCGCTGCTTGACATCATTGCGGGGCGCGACACCCCCGACACGGGCACCATCACCTTCCGCCGCGACTGCCGCGTTGCTTATCTTGTACAAACTCCATCGTGGCCTGCGGGAACAACCATCCTCGAAGCGTGTTTCAGTGGCGACACCCCTCTGCTGAAACTCATTGCGCGCTACGAAAAAGCCATTGAGGCGGGCGATGCCGAGGCTATGCAGTCGGCAATGAACGACATCGACGCAATGGGCGCGTGGGACTACGAGGCCAAGGCCAAGGAGATTCTGACCCGTCTGCGCATCACCGAGTTCGACCGCACGGTGGACAATCTGTCGGGCGGCGAGCTCAAACGCATTGCACTTGCCAACGCCCTGCTGGACGAGCCCCAACTGCTGATTTTGGATGAGCCGACCAACCACCTCGATATGGACGTTACGCTGTGGTTGGAGAAGTACCTGGCGCAAAGCAATATGGCACTGCTGATGGTAACTCACGACCGTTACTTTTTGGACCGCGTGTGCAGTCGCATCCTCGAACTTGCCGACCGCCACATCTACTCCTACGACGGCAACTACGCTTACTATGTCGAGAAACGCGAGGAGCGTGCCGAGGCTCTGGCTGCCGAGCGCGAGAGCGATCTCAACCGCTACCGCCGCGAGCTGGATTGGATGCGTCGCCAGCCCCAAGCGCGTGCCACCAAGGCGCAATACCGCATCGACAGTTTCCACGAGTTGGAGGAGAAACTGCGCCAAAAGCGCTCGCAGAAGGCTCTCAACATCGACATCAAATCGGGCTACATAGGCAAAAAGATTTTTGAAATACGCGGACTCGACAAACGTTTCGACGACAAGGTCATTATGCACGACTTCTCATACACCTTCCAGCGCTACGACAAAATCGGCATCGTGGGCAACAACGGAACGGGCAAGAGTACCTTTATAAAGATGCTATTGGGTGAGATTGCTCCCGACTGCGGAACTATCGACGTAGGTTCGACCATACGTTTCGGCTACTACTCGCAACAAGGCATAGCCTTTGACGACAACACCAAGGTTATTGACGTGGTGAGCGCCATTGCCGAGCATATCGACTTGGGCGACGGCCGCCGACTGAGCGCTTCGCAGATGTTGCAGATGTTTCTGTTTGAGCCGCCCGTGCAACACAACTTCGTGAGCCGATTGAGCGGTGGCGAACGTCGCAGGCTCTATCTGTGTACGGTGCTGATGCGCAACCCCAACTTCTTGATTCTGGACGAGCCGACCAACGACCTCGACATCGCGACGTTGCAGGTGTTGGAGGAGTATCTGCAAAACTTCTCGGGATGCGTGATGGTGGTGTCGCACGACCGCTACTTTATGGACAAGGTTGCCGACCACCTGCTGGTGTTCGAGGGAGATGGACAAATCAAGGACTTCCCCGGAACATACAGCGACTTCTTGGAGTGGCGCGCCCTGCGTGATGCCGAACTCCGCAAGGCCGAACAGCAAGCCGCAGCCAAAGCCACCCCCACACCCAAGCGCACAACCGCACCCCGCGCCGACAAGCTGTCGTACAAGGAGAAGCGCGAGATGGAGAGCATCGAACAGGAGCTGCCCCAATTGGAGGCCAAACGCGCCGAGATGGAGGCCGAGCTATCGAGCGGCACACTGCCAACCGACCGCCTGCTGGCACTATCAACCGAGCTGGGCGAACTTATCGACCACATCGACGAGATTTCGATGCGCTGGCTGGAACTCAGCGAGAAAAATTAACCGCCCCACCCTTACGCCCGACACAACTACGTCGGGCGTTTTTGTCTGCACACCCCAAAGGCCGACTACTTTTTTTTAACACAAAAATGAATTATAATGAAAATTTCATTATATTTGTATAGATAAAAAGTTAGCGATGCTAACCTCGGCACCTTCGTTTGCGGCAAGGCTAATGCCCCAAGCGAAGACCGCAACAACACTTAAAATTCTGGTATGAAAACACTGAAAATCCGTGACCTCACCTTGCGTGACGGCCAACAATCATCGTTCGCAACCCGTATGCGACAAGAGCAAATCGACAGAGTGCTCCCCTTTTATAAAGACGCCGGCTTCTATGCTATGGAGGTATGGGGTGGCGCAGTACCCGACTCGGTGATGCGTTACCTTGGCGAAAACCCCTGGACCCGTCTCGAAACAATCCACCAAGCTGTGGGCGGAGTATCGAAACTCACCGCACTGTCGCGTGGACGTAACCTGTTTGGCTATGCGCCCTACACCGACGAAATCATCGAAGGTTTCTGCCGCAACGCCATCGAATCGGGCCTTGGCATTATGCGTATCTTCGACGCACTGAACGACGTGGACAACGTCAAATCGACCATCAAATACGTTAAGCAGTATGGCGGTATTGCCGACTGCGCGGTGTGCTACACCATCGACCCCAAGTACCCCAAGCTGTCGCTGCTGGACCGCCTTCGTGGTAAGAAAAACCCCGAACCCGTCTTCACCGACGAATACTTTGTGGATAAGGCCAAACAGATGGCTGCGCTGGGCGCCGATATGATTACCATCAAGGATATGAGTGGTCTGATTCCTCCCTCACGCGTTTACAAACTCGTGCAGTTGTTCAAACAAAACGTGTCGGTACCCGTAGATTTCCACACCCACTGCACCCCCGGCTACGGCTTGGCATCGGTAGTTTCGGCTATTGCCGCAGGTGTCGATATCGTGGATACCAACATCTGGAACTTTGCAGGTGGCCCCGCCGCACCCGCCTTGGAGCTGATTTACATCTTCTGCCAAAAACTGGGCGTAGCGCTTGACGTAAATATGGAGGCTGTGGCAAAAATCAACGCCGAGTTGCTGGGTATCCGCAAAGAGCTCGACGCATTCGACGCTGTTAAGCAGTTCCCCAACCCCTTCAACCCTCTGACCGATAGTCTGCCCGCCGATATTGAGGCCGAGTTCGACCGCGCTGTGAAGGCTGCACAAGAGGTTGACGAGAAGACTTTGGTTGACGCTTGCCACAAAATCGAGGCCTACTTCAACTTCCCCGCACCCGACGAGAATGTCAAGAACGCCGAAATCCCCGGCGGTATGTACACCAATATGGTGGCACAGCTCAAAGCACTCAAAAACGAGGACATCCTGCCCGAGGCAATGAAACTCATCCCCGTTGTGCGTCTGGCCGCAGGTCTGCCCCCCTTGGTAACCCCCACAAGCCAAATCGTGGGCGCCCAAGCAGTGAACTGCGCCGTAGCACTCAAAAACGGCAAGCCTATGTATGCCAACACCAGCGTTCAGTTCGTTGGTCTGGTTAAGGGCGAGTATGGTCACACACCCGTGGAGATTGACCCCGAGTTCCGTTTGAAGATTGCGGGCGTTCGCGAGATGACCCCCTACGACACCTCGAAATATCAAATGCAACCCAACCCCATCCTCGAAAACTGCGGTGTGCAACTCGCCGAGAACGAGAAAGAGGTTCTGCTGCTCGAGCTCTTCCCTCTGGTTGCCAAAGACTACCTCACCCGCACCAAAACTGCCGCTTGGCAGGCTGTGGAGGATGAGCGCAAGGCCAAAGAGTCTGCCGAGGAGGCTGAACGCGCTGCCAAAGCTCGCGCCGAAGAGGAGGCCAGCAAACCCAAGATTACAGGCTACGTAATCGAGGCTCCCCTGCCCGGCACAATCCTCGAAGTGAAGGTTCAACCTGGCGACAAGGTAACCCGCGGCCAAAGCGTGGCTGTTCTGGAAGCTATGAAGATGGAGAACGTCATCGACACCGACATCGCAGGCGTAGTTAAACGCATCTTCGTCGAGCCCGGTCAAGTTGTTTCTGCCGGCACTGCGCTGATTGAGTTTGAGTAATCCATTCCATTATAATATAAGTATCGAGCCTGCCCCATTGTGGGGCAGGCTTTTTTACTTGTCGTATGCATAGGTATCTTGTGTCACCCAAATCAACAGGTCGGTGTTGTAGCCGCGCGACTCGGCCATCGCCAAGATGTCGTTCAACACATCGCTGGGTAGGCGGGGCGTGCGAGAAAGTATCCACAGATACTTGTCGGAGTTGCTGCCCACCAGCGCATAGGAGTAATCGGGCGCAAGTTCCAAAATCTTGTAGGGCGACCAGAAGTTCAGAAAGAAGGTAACCTCCAGCTCGCCTTGGCGCCCCTTGACCGTACGCGCAATTCCGCGACTCTGTTTATACTTGTCGCGACGAGTATTGTAGCCGCTATTGATAACCTCCACCCTGCCGTCGGGTTGAAGGGTGTAGGTGGCAGTCACAAGCTCCATATTGCGCTCGAAGGGGTGATCGAAACGTGCAAGTTCGTACCAGCGCCCCATATAACGCGTGATGTCGAGCGAGTCGATGGTCGAGGTGTCGAGTCCCGAGCGTGGGGGTTGTGCCCTGACAATAAGTGTGCCGATTGCCGCGGTGAGAACGACAAATGCCGCCGTACCCACAACTAAAAAAGTCTTATTCATAATGCCTATTTTGATGGTTTTGGGTAGTAAAAAGGCATATTTTATACCAAAAATGAAGATTTTTTGCATTTTTTTGGCAAAACATTTGCACGGTAAAAAAAAACGCCATATATTTGCAGCGTGAATCAGGGAAAATGACTCACAAAACATAATGGTCGATTCATCTAAGGGCTAGGATACCTGCCTCTCACGCAGGACATAGGGGTTCGAATCCCCTATCGACTACAAAACACGCGATGTAAGAAACTGTAAATCAGAAACTTACATCGCTTTTCTTTTTCTCATCACCCAAATTTTCACCCAAAAAATCAAAGTACCAAACCTATTTTTTGCGTACTTTTTTCAAGATTTCAGGTTCTTTTTCGAGTAAATCAGCCAATTTATCTTTTCTGAATCTCCAACCATCCCCTATTTTATACTGAATCTTCTTCGTTAATAGAATCTCGCTATTGACAATATTCTGAGCTGTATTGGTGCCACAACCAAGAAACTTTGCCAATCCCCTAACTCCTTTTATTAAATTGCTATCACTATCAACTTGGGTTGTATTACAACCATTAAGTGCAGATGCGACTTCCTCTCTTACGACCTTGCGTATAAATTCAATAAATGCTGTTTCATTAAATAAAGTATTTAACATTAAAACTTTAGTTTTCTAAAAATTATTTTGTAGAAAACATATAGTCAAAATCAGGGAAGTCAAGAGATAATATAACTTTTCTCCATTTTTTTTATTTATCCCCCTTTCTTTATAAAGATGATTCGGGTAATTAAGCCTATTCCCGCCCTTGTAATTATCTATTTAATAGTAAGTTAAACTGTATTCCTCCTTCCGAAATAGAAGGCAAAGAGGGAGGTTAAATAGGTTATGACAGCCTCTTATACCAATTTTAGTCATTTTTTTGCAAAAAAACTTCTACTATACTTTACTTTTTTACCACTGTTCCCATATTTATTATAAAACACTAAAAGATATGGAAAACAGAAAAAGAATTTATCGTGAATTAGACGATGCAACAAAAGAGAAAATCAGCCAAAGTTCAAAAGGCAAGGCAAAATCAGTTAGCCACAGACAACACCTTTCTCAATCGTTAAAAAATTATTGGCGAGGAGTGCCGTCAAGACAAGAACACCTCACAATGCAAGAGTACCTCGACGGCAAACAACAATAACCACTTATCAAGTATTCGTTTTTGGTTTTTTAAGGACTGTAAAAAAATAATTTTAGAGAGAAAATATGAAAAAGGAATGTTAAAATTTGACAAATTAAAAATTGTCTCAACTTTAGATTCGGTAATAGCAAATTCACCAGAGAAGTATCAACAAATAAAAAAGAATGGGAAATTAATTAAAGAAACATTTTGCAGCACATCTCCTTCATTGTTGTATGTAGAGATGAACATTGTCCAAAATGAGATTATTGTAGAATTTACGGGTAAACTACTTTGTGATAGTTATCCTTTATTAATAAATCAGTGCAATATCATTGAATGTCTCCAAAGGGTTCAAGAGATAGGAGATGTGATGATTGAAATAGATACCTTTGTGGATAATGCGCAAATTGTGAAAGCAGATGTATGTTTGGATGTTTCTTATCCCGACTGTAAAGCACTGACTCAATCATTATACACACATATCAGTAATCACAAAAAGTACCTTGCTCGTAAGATGGGCGATAACTTGGTCATCGAAAAGAATGTAAAGTCAAAGGGCCGAAAGCGTAGATTAACGGTCTATGACAAAGGACGAGAAATGAAACTTGCCACCAATCGTGATTTTCTTGAATCTGTCAATGAGCGGAATATCCTTAATTATTTCAGCGACAAGGTGAGGTTTGAACTGAACCTTAACTCAAAAGAGCAGATTCGGCAGGCTCTAAAAATATCTGACACGTCAATTCACTCTGTAATGGCAAGCGAGGCTTCTCCAATATGGGGGTTTTTAGACATAGTCATCGGAGATGATGAGGGAAGAGTGGAAAATTGCAGCACTTTGGCAGAATTGAAAAACCAACTTGTTTTGGACTATTGTGACGGCGATTTAGCCAAAGTAGAGGCATTGTTACGAGAGTATTGTTCTCCCAAAACTCACATATCCCAAGCGATGAAACCTTATAGAGAATTATCAGCCAAGCAACTTTCGGGGGATATACCTCCAAATATTAAACAAAGACTACGAGAATTGCTAATGGAGATAGCAATCTTGCTCGGTCTTGTATCAATTTAATTTTGTTACCTTTTAATCAATAGAGGGAGGCGAAAACCTCCCTCTGTTTGTTAAAAGATTATCACATTGGTTTATGCTACGTTTGCTCGGGACAATGTAGCTGATGGACTTGCCTCAAGAAATCTTTAATTCTCTTCCACCTTACGAAGTTTGAGCATTTTCACTAATTGACAAATTCACATCGTATAGTTCGTAGGCAAAGCGTTTCATAATATCACTTTACGAGGCGTATCCTCCTGTTTGTGTACTTTGTGGAATAATTACATTGTGGATATTGTCAATATACTTTCCAAGTGGAATCATATATGGAGAAAATAACTCCAATCTCTCGTCAAATGGAGATTCATTCAGTACAATTTCTTTCGTGATGTCTCCATTTTCACAAACATACAGAACAATAGTATTCAAAAAATCTTCTTGTTCTGCATTAAGGTCACTATATGTCAAAAACTCACTGAACATATCCAAAGCCTCTCTTCTATCAACCCCAATCAAAGAGCGAATAAAGGCTGCAACATTACCTCCACACAACATTCCCTGTGTATGGGTAGCATAATCCTCTTTACTTCCAAGTTCCTCCCACAAGATACGCTCAAGCTCATTGATGTCATCTATTGAAAGTTGTTCAAGGTTATAAATCTTCTTCAATACAGGCATATTGCGATTGTTGGCAAGGAAATCAATAATGCGTTGCTTATATGAAACTTTCAACTCAACGCCCTCTGCCTCTCCATCATCTGTGATTACATCTTGGATGTCAATGACAAACTTTTTCCCCTTCTCTTCAACAAGGAATTGCATTAGCTCACGCAAATCCAAGCGCACTTTCTCCAACCATTTGAGCGATACATTCTCCCAAGCAGCAACAGATAGTGTCTCTTTTAATGTGTCCATCTTTACTTGTACTTGTGGAAGAGTTGCTTTCTTCTCAATGAGAATCCCTGCAACGTTTTTCACTTGCGCAATCTTCTTGGCAGCATTGACTTCCTCATCAACAAAACTCAACTCTATGGCTAACATCAGTGCGTCAAACATTTTTGCCATAGGCTCCAATGTATTCTTGGGCAATAATGGTGCAATATCATTTTTCAAGGTATGCACATCAACCTCTGACAATGACACCCACGCTGCTTCATTTTTGAAATGACTAACCTCCTCCCACTTGGAGCGTATGGAGATGTGACTGTCGGACAATGTCATTACTTGCTCCTTCAAGATACCCTTCAGTTCATCGTGGAACGCTCTACAATACTCATCCTCCTGATATTTCTGATGTTGGAGATGGAATGCTATTTCTGCTCTCAATCCAAATATGCGCTCCGTAAGTGAGATGGATTCTTTGGTAATCTTGCCATTGGGATTCTTCTCAAAATATTCAAAGTTGCGACACCAATCAAAGATATAGAAACACTCCTTATCCTTTCCTCCTCCAAAGATGTCGGGAGACAGACGAGTGCCACGACCAATCATCTGCATAAACTTAATCTTGCTCTTCACAACCTTGAAGAAAACAAGGTTGAGCACATCTGGTACATCAATTCCCGTATCAAGCATATCCACCGAGACAGCAATTTGTGGGTCGTTATCTCTTACCTCAAACCTATTAATAAGGTCTTGGGCATATGTTACTCTATTGTCTATAAGCGCACAGAATTCTGCACCATACTCTGGGTATAATATATGGAATCGTTCCACAATCAACTCTGCGTGACGGTGATTATATGCAAATATGATGGTCTTACCTATGCGCTCACCATACTGCACTTTCAATCCATTCTCCATCAAGTCTTGCAAAACAGCATCTACAGTGTTGATGTTGGAGATGTAATTAAAAATCTCATTGCTGGCAATATCACGAGCAGACGAGTGGTCATCAATAACCTTCTCAATACCCTTCAAGGCACTCTCATACTCCCAAATCTGCTCCATCTGCTGCTTCTCCTCATCCGTCAGGTTGTTGTATTTGATGCCCTCCTTCAGAATCATCGAACCACGATTGAATCCGTTGTAGTTCACCAAATATCCCTCCGATACAGCATCCTCCAACTCATAGGCATAGTTTGGCACTCCCTGCTCCATCTCAAATATGTCGTAGGTACTCTTTTCTACTTCATCTCTTGGCGTGGCTGTCAATCCTACCAACATTGCATCAAAGTAGTTGAATATCGCTCCATACTTTCCAAAGATTGAACGGTGTGCCTCATCAATGATTATCAGGTCAAATCTACCCACCGAGAATGGTTTTTCGTCGGTGTCGATATAGTTAATCATTGTTTGATAGGTCGAGAATGTGATTCGGGCATTCATATCTCGCTCCCCATCATCACTCAACACACAAGTAGTGGTCGATGGCAAGAGTTTTACAAAATTCTTGTGTGCTTGATTCACAAGAGATATACGGTCAGCAAGGAACAATACATTTTTCACCCATCCATTCCTCATCAACACATCCACCAATGATATGGATACACGGGTTTTTCCCGTACCTGTTGCCATCACAAGCAGTGCCTTACGGTGTTTCTTGTTTAGGTGTTCACATACAGCCTTGATAGCCATTTTTTGATATGCTCGGTCTGTGATGTGGTCTTTGACCGTGAAATCTGTTATATCCTTCCTGCTCCTCTGTTGAATCATCAACTCCAAGTCGTTTGCTGTATGGAATCCGTACAATCTGCGTGGAGGATAACCCAATCCGTCAATTATGTAGGTCGCAAAACCATTGGTATAGTAGATTACAGGGCGTACTCCATACAGCTTCTCCAAACACTCTGCATATAACTCTGCTTGATGTTTGCCTTTGATGGGTGAAACCGATGTGCGCTTGGCTTCAATTACTGCCAAAGGTCTACCATCCCCACCAAACAACACATAATCCACATATCCCACCTCGTGAGCATTGGGCATACCCTTAACCTCGACCTCAATGCACGCCTTCAAGGGTTGTATAGCCCCTTCAGTAGTGAGAATGTCCCAACCTGCCTCTTTCAACATCAGGTCGATGTACATCTTGCGTGTTTCTGCCTCAGATATATCACACGCAATCTCCACCACAGGCTCTGGTGCTTTCACTACCTCCTTGTCCACAACCTTCAAAGCATTGTCCGTAGGTAGTGACTTCACATCTGTGGGCACCATCACAGAGTGCTGAATGGAGTCTAGAATAAGACTCTTATCAAAAGGTTTTACCTCTTCGACTAAACGCAACTTCAGGAGTATGGCACCCACTACATTGTAGATGTTCAGGAGCGCAAAAAATGCCTCTTTCTTGCTTACACTTGTAGTGTGAGCAGCATTGTTACCCACCTTGCGCACATAGTGAACTGCCATCATCACTTTGTCATCACCGATGAATACCTTGAAAGGCTCACCATCAACCAACTCAAAGAGTGATGTTCGCTCCCCAATGGGCAACCCCTTCATCTCATACAAAGCCCTCACAATGTACTCCAAAGCTCTGCGAGCATTTATGGCACTCACATCAGGATTACTCACTTGATTCTCCTCTGCTGCCGCACAGAATCTGTACAGGTTGTCAAACCCTAAATCCTTTATGTAGTCGAAGTTTCTCATTTATTCAGGTTTTCTTATTTTATACCCAAATACTCTATTAAATCACCAACTTCAGTATAACTGCAATTGAAGTTGTTATCCTCTCGTAATTTTACAGACTTCTTGGCGTTCGCAATGGCATTTCTAAGACATCCTCCATTTTTGGTAAAAACGCCATTCAATGAATGCGGTCTCAAATATTTCAAACTTGTGTCATAACCGCATTTATGTTTTAACCAACTTTTTAAACCGTCATTAGTTTGTTGTGTGGTGGAACTTTCAAAGTAAAAATAGAAAAATTGTTCTATCGAAGGAAACGATTCATAAAATCGCACTTCACAATCAGTCTTTCTTACTCGTTTTCTATCATACTTTTGTTTTAATTTTCTATAGTCCTCCATTGCTTTAGGATGCCTAACCTTAGTGTCCATATCAATTAGACAATGGATAGTCGTAGCATAATCATCTTTAGCGTATTTTGTTATGGCAGATTCCAATTCTCTAATGTTATACGGTTTAACTTGTATATAGTGAGGTTTAGTAATTAATTTATCACGGAGCGATTCAATGTAAAATTTCTCTGTAATACCTTCTCCAAGAATGATATCTACTGTCTTTGTAGTTGCCATACCTAACAATCTTTTACATTATCCAAATACGGAGAACCCAAATCAGGTTTAGCGCCCAATCTGCCAATCTTATAGGCATTGTACAGCGACAAATTCTTGTGCAATCCCATATCACTCACGCGGGTATATGATGATACAGCACTTGCTTTGTCTTTCTCAACAAGATACACCATATCTCTACGAATAAAATCCTCCTCTAATAGCAATATGTTATGTGTGGTGAAGAACAACTGAGATTGATTGGAATTATGTAGCATTAATGCTATATAGAACACCATTAGGTCATAATGCATTCGATTACCTAACTCATCAAAGAAGTAAATATGATTTTCTGTGACAAGGTCATATAGATACTCCAATAATTCTGTAAACCGTCTTGTTCCGTCAGATTGAAGACGAGACCTAACATCAAAATCTCCATTTACAGAGTGATTTGTAAAAGAAATATCTTTTAACATAGACAACTTAATATCTTCAGGTAAATTGGATGATTTGATACGCTCTATATCCTCTAAAGAAAAGTCGTCATTTTCATCATCAACGATATTAATATTTGTAATGTTAAAGTCTGCTTTATTAAGTAATTTAATATAAAAATCCTTTTTTTGAGTATTATTGCATACGCTATCAATTCTGCTTATCATTGATTTGTCTGCAAAATCGCCATTTACATTATGTACTTTGGTTTTAACCCATTTGTATAAGTCCGACATTATAGCAACATCATCCCTTAAGGGCATCTTGGCAATAGTACTTAATACTGTATGATTATTAAAAGTACTATCGATAACAGCATTTTTCGCCTTGGCATACATATTAACATTGTTGCCAAAAGTTATTTTAGGTTGCTTGCCTATACCAACGAAATCTCTCGTATAAAATTCAGCAGGAATTCCTTTGGGTGAAAACTGTAATTTTTCTCTTATTATATGTGTTTTACAATATGATATTTCGTAATCATATTTAATCCCATCTTTATAAAAGATAACACCCAAATTAGTAGGCTGGTCTGCACATAATGCAAACGGCATATACTTTACTACATCATCAGTCTCATCATATAAAGGATAATACAATAAGAAAAACAATGTTTCCATAGCATATAAGATATTAGATTTGCCAGAAGCATTGGCCCCGTAAAAGATTCCTAATTTATTAATATAAACATTAGGCTTTACCTCCACTGCAACAAAATCTTTGACTGTCTTATCTGCTGTGGTTGCAAAAGAAATCTCCTGTCTATCTTTAATGGACAAGAAATTCTCAACATAAAAAGAGTGTATCATAGGTTTTTAGTTAGTTAATTTAGTACATAAAGAGTATGCAAATATAACTCCAATGAATGCAAAATACAAACTTTTAGTGCGAAATCTGTAAAAATCGTACGAAAAAGCATCGAGTATCTATTAAATGCGCCTCTAGTGCTGACATCCATTGATATTTTAATCCCCAATATCTTTTATGTAGTCTAAGCCTCTTGTAATACTCAGTTAAAAAGGAAGCCCATCGTCTGTAAAAATAAATTTTCCTTTGTATCTAAAGAAAAGTACTAAGTATTTTTGAATGTAATTAAGTAAAGGAGTGTGATTATTCAACTTTTGTATTTTGTCAGAAGATATAAACGGATTTTCTATGCATAGTTCTAAAATATTATCTTCTTTGCAAAAAGTGTAGGATAGAGTTATTTCTTCCGAAAGTTCATTCTTACTAAAATCAAAAAGACAACCTTTAATATACCATAGTATTGTATCAACAAAGTTTTTCCATATCAGTTGAACCTTTTTCTCATCCTCAAAGATGTGTTCATAAAAAGAAGGTATCAGTTTTGGCAAAGTTCTGCTATTTTCGGAATGTAGACTATTAAACGCCTGTACATAGTTTTCAAACATATTTTTACTGACAAAATTTACAATATAAAAATTATCCTTGTTGTTTACTATATGACGATTGAGGTACTTAATATATTGGATTGGTTCTATATTATGTTTGCCATTATTGTCAATATAATCTTTCACCATCGAGCCTTCAAAAACTGACAAAATGTGAAATGTATAATATCGTTTGTATTTGTGTTGTTTATATTGCTCTGTTCGACTTCTTTTCTCATACCCCACAGCCTTTATGGATGTTATTATGGAATTGTACATATCTTCATTCCCACACAAAACCACACTACTATCCTTTTGTTTGGCTTCGTTCTTATCTTTAGCGGGGCGTAGTTGCTCATAGGCAAATACATTCTCATTAAAACTATACAACTCTCTTGTCGCAATATTAGATTTATATCGACTAATAATACTTTCTCTATAATTATTTGTCATATACTCCAATCTTTCGTCAGTTGTGCAAAAATGCAAAGGCGTCCAATCAATATTTCCATCACTACTATCAACATCTCGAGTTAAAAAACACCAAGTTTTATTTTCACTTTGTTTGCAACTAATAATGAGAGTTGTTATATATTGTATGTTTTCAATCTCATCTAAGTGAATCTGGTATGCAACAATGTCGATTTCCCTTTCAGTACCCCTAATATCATCTATATAATATCTATTAGTGATTACGCTCCATCCGTATTTTTTCAGAGTGCCATAAACATAGTGCTCTAATGGAAATCCCGAATGTTCAACAGCTTTTTGAATATCTTGTTTTAAGGTGTCTTCCATAATCATTGCATTTAGTTAAAGTAGTAATCCATACGGGAGTTAAACAACTCTTCGGTTTGGGTGATTGATTGCTTAATCAACTCCTTTTGTTTCTCTATCGCCTCAATCTTATCTGCAAATTGCTGTTGTATTTCCATTGATGGTAGCGGAATAGGCAAATTTCTAATTGTTCCTAACGCTACAAACTTTTGCGTTCCACCTTTGTTCTGACTTTGAATATATTGACCATAGTCAGGATTATTCAACATCGCTTGAATGTAGGTGTTGATAACCATAGTTGAACATTCAAATTTGATGAGGGCAACATTCTTGATACAAAACTTTTTATCGGTTTCTTTCACTATTATAGGTTTGCCAATAGTCCCAATCATTGCCATGATAATATCACCACTCTCAACATACGACCTTTTGTTAATGGACTCATAATCCTCTTTGCTTATATAATTTGCAGTAGAGAAATCTATATTGCCGTCATTAGTGATATTCTTAGATGTGATTAGTACATAATCACCACTCTCTAAATACTTAGGAGAATCGTGTGTGCCATCTCTAACATCACACACCTCTCCTAATTTCTTAACTTCCCAACCTTTTTCGTTGGTGATGGGGTCGCCAAACATTTGGTAGAAGATTGACTGCGCCAACGCATCAAGTTGCTTCAACTGCTCACGCTTCTTCTCTATCACACCACTCAAACAATCCAACTCCGCCACTATCCTCTCCTGCTCCTCACGAGGCGGAACAGGCACACCAATGGTTTTGAGGTCAGCAACAGATATGCTTGATTGGTTTACAGCATCTTTTCTTCTATTCGCAATTTGACTTTTGAATTTGTGAGTTTGCGTGTAGTAGTACATATAAAATGGGGAAATAAGGTTGGGGATAACCTTTAATCTCAACAGATTCATTCCGTGAATGATTGTCTCATCACCTTCTTTTACATATACAACCACACGACCAATATAAGACTTACTATTGATATGCGACAATAGCAAATCCCCTGATTGCATTACATAGGATTGGTATTTGTCTATGGTTTCAATATCAGCATAGCCAAGTCTATCTCTATTAAAAATACCACCCGACAAGGTTTCAATTCGGGTAATAGGAAAACCTCCCGCACCTCGCTCTTGCTTGATGTTGGCACCATTCTTTATATACTCAAAACACTCTCCGAGTTTCTTTATTTCCCAACCTTGTTTCATAGTTATTCAATTTTGCATTTTGCTCTAATGCTCTCTAAAAGAGAATTATCACAACGAACTTTTTTCTTTAACTCTGCAAATTGCTCAAGTGTTTGCATTAAAGCAGCCAACATATATCCACCCTTGAAATGCGCTCCAATATGTAAAATAAGCCCTCTCTCCATACTCCCATCAACATTATGGATGCGTTGACATCCCTGTGATAGATGTGCCTCTCCATTTTCCAAAGAGTTTATGGTATGCTGCAGCACTCTTGACATTAAACTAAGAATCTTCAAATAGCCATCTTTATTGAAAGTCTCTTTGGATAGTTTTAGTTCATAATCAACATAACTCTCTCTCAAATCCTTGAATAGATTGTCAATATGCGTCTTTTTGCGACTCAAAGCATTTTTATCAGAATTATAATATGGCTCCCATAGTAGCCTATCCAACTCCTCAATAAAGTTATCTATCTCACCATTGGCATTGCTCAGCAATAGGTATAGCCTTTTGTATGTCTCGTACTCTTGAGCCTTAACTTGCTGCTCTTGGAGTTTGAGTTGCTGTTGTTGCAGTTCGTTCTGCCTTCTGCCCAACACATAGGTAATCACAGCAGCAACTATAGCAGCAATAATTGTTGCCACCACACTCCACCAAGCAGGGTCAGTTATAAAATCACAAAATTTCTCCATCCGCTAATTCTTCTATCACTCGTGCTCAAAATTTGCGTTTTTTTGAGCATATCGGGTTGTTCGTGCTCAAAATTTGCGTTTTTTTGAGCATATAATGGTTGTTGTGCTCAAAATCTGAGGATTTTTGAGCATATAATGGCTGTTACTCTGTATCTGAGACTGACTCAATAGATTCTACACTGTTGGTTTCGGCTGAATTGTGGTTTAGGAAAAGGTCAATGAGTTTTGTGTTGAAATAATAGTTGCTCTTTCCGACTTTAACCTTATCGACCAAACCTGTTTCCACAATCATATCAAGATACTTTGAGGCTGTATTACGAGCCACTTGCATATCTCGTTGGATAAATTCTATCTTAGTATAGGGGTGGAAGAAGAGATTGTTGAGTAATTCGTGCTTATACTGCTTACCAAAAATGGGGCGTAACACACTTTTATACTCACGCATCAGAGCGTCAATCTCACGAATCATCTTGATAGTATTCAATGATGTTTCCTCTATACCCTTTAAGATAAAGAGTATCCAATTACGCCACTCTTCAACATTATCCTCCTTATCTCTAATGGCTTGCAATAGGCGATAATAATCACCCTTGTTGTGGGTAATATATCGACTCAAATACAATATCGGGAGGTCAAGGAGTCCATTTGCGACCAAATACAGAATAATCAGGATACGACCTGTACGGCCATTGCCATCGTAGAATGGATGGATACTCTCAAACTGATGATGGATAATGGCAGTTTTAATAAGGGGGTCTAAATCAGCAATATCTTCATCATTGATAAATCGTTCAAGGTTAGCCATAAGATTGTTTATCGTATCTGCATCCTGAGGAGGAATATAAATAATATTACCTTGACTATCTTTGAGAGTGGTTCCTGATGTCTTTCTAAATCCAGCCTTATTCCCCTCAAGTCGCTCTTGTATTTGCTTAAGTACGCTATTGGTGAGCAGTCCTTTTGCTCGTACCAAACTAAAACCGATTTGAATAGCCTCACGATAATTCAGCACCTCTTTGGTTGATGCTGATACAACATAGTCCTTTGCGTTAAGGTCTGCTTTATATAGTTCATCGTGGGTGGTTACGATATTTTCAACTGCAGAACTATCCTTAGCCTCTTGAAGCGTCAAGGTGCTGATGAGGATTACCTCATTAGGAATTACTCGAGCAAAACCTTTTAACTCAGCAAGAGCACTACGGGATTTGCTGAGTTGCTTAAGAATCTCTTTGGTCTCAACATCAAATGCCAATGGCAATGTGGGAATTTTATATGTACATTTCAAGCTCATACTTTTATATCATCTTTTTTAGTTCAACCAATGCGTTGTGGATTTCAGTTTCAAGGGTGGTGATGCGCTCCATAATCACTTCGGGGGCATCATACTCAACTGCTTCACGCTCCACCTCCTTGTATTTGTTCATCGAGAGGTCATAACCCTTCTCTCGAATTTCCTCCACAGGTACAAGGAATGACTGTTCCTTACGGGTACGGTCAGCCTCTCCCTCAAGGTTATGGAAACGAGCAACAACATCAGGTATATCATTTTCTGCTACCTCGTTGCGCTTTTGGTCGAGGGAGTAACCATCAGCCTTCATATCGTAGAACCACACCTTATCAGTACCGCCTGCATTGGTCTTGGTGAAGATAAGAATTGCTGTACTCACACCCGAATATGGTTGGAATACTCCCGACGGCATAGAGATAACTGCCTCCAAACGATGGTTGTCAATCAACTCCTTACGGATAGACTTGTGACCTGTGCTATTACCAAACAACACTCCATCAGGAACAATGCTTGCACATCTACCACCCGTCTGCAACATTCTTACAAAGAGAGCAAGGAACAACAACTCTGTTTTCTTGGTCTTGGTGATAGCAAGCAGGGATTTGCTCACAGCCTCATTGTCCAAACTACCTGTAAATGGTGGGTTAGCAAGACAAAGAGTGTATTTGTTCTCATCGGTGTTGTCAGTTGAAAGGCTATCACGATAGGCAATATCAGGGTTATCCACACCGTGCAACATAAGGTTCATAGCTCCAATACGCAACATAGTTGCATCTGTATCAAAACCGTGCAACATACCACTCTTGTAGTGCTCTGAGTGCTCCTTCTTCAAAAGTTCACTCTTATAGTGCTGCTGAATATACTTGGCAGACTCCACAATGAAACCCGCTGAACCCATAGCAGGGTCGCAAATCGTGTCCTTCAAGGTGGGTTGCATCAATTCAACCATCATACGGATAATGTGGCGTGGGGTACGGAACTGACCATTATTACCTGATGCAGCCATCTTACCCAACACATACTCATAGACATCACCCATAGTGTCTCGGTTGTTCATATCAAGGGCATTGATACCCTCCACAATCTTGGTCAGGGTGCGTGGTGACTGAATTAGGAAGGTGGCATTTGCCATAAAACGACTATATGCGCTCTCCTTGCCCTCACCAAGAGTCTTGATAAAGACAAACACATCCTTGCTGATGGTGCGGTACATTGCTTCTGCTTCCAAGTTGCGGAACACACTCCAACGAAGCTGCTCATAAGGAACATCTTTGTTAGTCTCAGGATTGTGCCACACACCCTCCTTGAAAGTTGGGTCTTTCAGTGCAGTTCCCCAAGCATTGGCATTTGCTTCTTTAGTACGCTGAGCGTCATCCAGCATCTTCATAAAGAAGAGATAGGTCATCTGCTCCAAGATGGTGATGGAATTGGTAATACCTCCCGTCCAAAAGGTATCCCAAATGCTATCTATACGGTTTTTAATCTCGCCTGTAATCATCTTACTCCTGTTTTAGTAGTTCATCCAACTCTGCTCTATTGTTGAAAATGTGGGGTGTGTTGTTGATATAGATGCACCCGTGCACATCACGCTGCTCAACCTCCTCATTTTGGTAGTTTCCATATAACAAAAATTGGATAGTGGTGTTGAGCACCGTTGCAGCCTTAGTTAGCAATAGTGCGTTCTTAGTCGCAATAAGTTTATTGATGTTCTGAGGCAGTACACCCATCTCCTTTGCAAATTGTGCTTTGTTCATATTAGCAGCAGCAAGAATCTCGGCAGCGTGCTCCTCAAAGTAGGTCTTTTCAAGGTCTAATCCACTCATATTAGTATAATTTTCAGTAAAAATACAAAAGAATTATCAAACAACAAATATAAAAGATAAAAATAATCACTTTTTATTGCAAA
>JAZLBP010000014.1:0-35480 GCA_045613745.1 Rikenellaceae bacterium
CACACACACAATTTGGAAGTTGCTGCCAAAAAGTGTAATTTTGAGGAACACAACAAACTCACATAACTATGAAAAGATTTCTGATAGCGCTGGCTGCGGTAATGTGGTCGGTGGCAGCAGCGGCACAAACACCACGAAGCATACAGGAGTACGGCGTGCTGCCGACAAACTCGCCCGAGGAGAATCGTACCAATCTCCAACGAGCCATTGACGAGGCCTCGCAGTCGGGTGCAGCGCTCTATGTCGAGCCTACAGCCGAGGGTTATCCGATGGCGGCGGGCATCATTCTCCGTCAGAATGTGTCGCTGATTGGCGCGCACGGCCCCGTAGGTCGCGGTACGGCTAATGCCCAGCGCACAGCACCTGTGGGTTCGCTGTTTGTGATTACCGACAGTTCTGCGCCATTCATTACGGTGGAGTCGGCAACGCAGATTCGCGGCATACAGTTCTATTATCCGCGTCAAAGCCACAAGGACGCCGCGCAGATTATTGCCTATCCGCCCACAATCCAAGTGAGCCAAACCAAACGCGTGGAGGGTGTGACACTCTCGTCGCTAACCTTCTTTGGCGAGTACATTGCAATGGACTTCTGCGCCAATCCGCGCCACCCGTGCGAGCAAATTCTCTTTGAGCACTGCTACGGCTACCCCCTGGGTGGCGAGTTCATCCGCATCGACTACTGCTACGACATTCCCCGCGTGCTGCACTGCCACGTCAACCCCGCAAATATGCGTCAGTTTGGCCGTTCATTCTCGCGCAGTGTGATTGACTCGGTAGTGCGTAGGCCGACCTTCTCGTTTGCCATCGACCACACCGACAATGCGCAGTTGATAGACATCTTCACCTTTGGCACTCACGGCGGAGTGCTGCTTGGCGAGCACAGCTATGGCCAGCTGACCAACTTCAACCTCGACTGCGTGAGCATAGGAATCCACAAGAAGGGCGCAAACTCCTTCAACCGCAACTGGCAGATTGCACAAGGTTCGATTATCGCCAACGTGAGGGGTTGCGCCGACAGCATCCACCCCATAATCATCGAGGGACAGGGACACACCGCAATTAGCAATGTAGAGGCTTTTTCGGGCCCAAATGCGGCGCTTACAGCCGACGGCTACTCCGATGACGTTCTGCTTATCCGAGGCGACAAAAGGCTCACCATTTCGCTTTATGGCTGCCGAATGAGAGGTTACCGCGCCGATGCGCCCATCACCATCCAAAACCCGCAAGCGCAAATCCAAGCCGTAGCCTGCATCGACAAGGATGAAAATTTCTATTCGACCGAGATCCAATAACCCACATACCGACAAAAAACTCTGGGGTATTTCCACGTGTGTGGAAATACCCCAGAGTCGTTTAGCGGACAATAGCCCTATTTGGTATTGCTTTGACTTGCGTAGCGGTTGCCCCATACATCCACTGCGTAGAGTTGCAAGCCCATAGTATATTCGTACTCGGCGGGAGTCGATTTCATACTACGGTTGTTTTGCTCCGGATTGCTATATGTGTAGTTCGAGTAGTCGCCGTTAGCCTCGTCCTTGGGGACATAGCGGCTCTCCTTGAACACATAGCTGGGTTGGTGGTTGGTGGGGTCTTTCAAAACCGCAATCACACGTCCGGGGTTGCCGTCGTCGTCCTTCTTGTCGGGGTCAACCAGAATCCAAGCAGCCACATTCTCCCAACCCTCGCAAACGAAGTAAACCGAGTTGTAGGCTTGTTTTGCGGTGTGAGTACCCACTACAACGGGTTTGGGATCGAGATACAGGTTAATGTTCTCGTCGTGGATGTAGAAGGGATCCATAGGCAGCTCTTTGTATTGCGAGCAGTACTCCTCCATCTCGGCAATCTCCTCGGGAGTGTTGGTGAAGTAGTTTTGGCCATAGTGGTTGGTTCTCACCTTGTTATTCACGCCAGGGATTCTCCATCGTTTTGCCCAGCCACTGAAGTCGTAGCCCGAAGCATCCGAAATACCCTTCACAAACTCATAGAGCGAAGCCGAGTGATATTTATCCGTGCTCGACGAGTAAGGCAGGTTCTTTGTACGGCACGACTCATAGAAGTCGGGGTAGAAATCGGTGTTGCCCAACACAACGTGGTTGAACAAGAAGAGTTGGTAGAGAGGCATACAACGGTTTGCAAGGTTGCCGCTGTTGCTTGTTTGACCATAGGTAGGACTGTTCACCGACTCAACATAGGTCAGAGGACGCTCGGTCCAATTACCCTCGCTGTCGAAGTCCCATACCCAACGGGTTGCATAGTCCTGCATACCGCCGTTGAAGCCATTAGCCCAGCGAATCCAAGTGTAGCCAGCACCCCAACCCCATTGGTAGTTTTGGAAGATAGCACATTGCAGGTTGTTATTAACCTCGATTTGACCACGCCAAGTGTACATTGTGGTTTGAGTCGAGTGACCAAGCTCGTGGGCAATGGTTTTACCCTTGTTGGTGATGCTCTCGTTCATAGTTTTGTACTCTTTGGGCCAAATCTCATCGGGGTCAACCCACATACTCGAGTACTTGTTGCTCAAACCGATGTGGTAGTAGGCCGAGTAGCCGAGTGCGCCAGTCTCAACCTCGTCGTAAACCATACGGTTGCGGTGGTGAGGGGGCAGACCTTGTGCGGGACGATACTTAACAAGACCCATAACGTGGTCTTGGGTCGAAGCGATGGTGTCGTAGAGATCCATCAGTTCGAGCGCGCGTGCAGCATTGGCTTTGATATCCTTTTTGAAGGTCATTTGGTAGTAGTTCAACTTGCGGAAGTTGAGCACTGCCGATTTCGAAACCATATCGAAACGAGGCTCATCGTTTTTGGACGAGTTCATAAAGATACGATAGATATCCTCCTCGTTGTGAACGCCCTTCTTGATATAACCATTGACGGTTGCGTTCACAAAGTGAGCCTTCATCGGGGGAATTTCGGCATAGTCGTCGGTGAAGACAAGCAGATACATCAGACCGCTGTGTTTTGGAACAACCACGTTACGACCCTTTTGGATGCGATAGTCGTAGGTGTGGGTATTGGGGTTGGTGCTACCAGCCTCCTCGTTGTTCTCCCAATCCACCACGCGGATATAGATAGCTTGACCGTAGTCCTCATCAAGGTACACATACATAGGTTTGTTAACCTCGGGAACGCACAAACCGGTCACGTTGTCGAGCAGACCGAAGGGTTTGTCGCGCAACAGAGATGCGTCACGCTCGGGCAGAGGATAAGCTTTGAACTCGCACACGCGGAACTCGCGGTCGTAGGTACCCAAGAATTGTTGCTCGGCCAGACTACGATAGAACGGGTCTTGGATTTGACGGATTTGCTCGAAGGTCACATCACTGCGAACCTCGCTGAGCGACCAGTCGGTAAAGTAATCCAGAGCGTTTTTGAAGCCTTCGGGGCTGAATTGGCACAGTGAAATCTCACCTGCTGCAGCTACATAAGGATACTCAACGCCATTCTCGACATAGGGAATCGCAGTCTTAACCACGATACGCACCTTGGTGATGGTGTTGGGTAATGCGGGCTCGAACGAAACATCAGAGGTTGTCTGACCTCCACGGAAGTCTTGTGTAGCAACAAGCGACTCGGTACCATCGGCATAGGTAACATAGATGTCGGTCTCTTTCCAGCGACCCCAAGTGGTAGTACCGGTAGTGGGGATATAACGCAGGTAGTCGATGCGATCGAGGTTCGATGCGTCGATAGTCAGCGTAATCTCTTGCGGAGCGTCGTTCTTGGGAGCCGAATACCAAGCCGAAGCCCCATTGCCGTCGCACAATCTGTCGGCGTTGTAAGTAGCCGAGCGTTGCGAGGTAGCCTCAACTGCGGTAACGTTTGCAGCAACGTCGTTGTCAATCCAGTTGTCGCCCTCGGGCATCTCGGTCAGGTTGGATGCCACTTGGGTCAGTGCCACGGTTTTGGTTGTTTTGGTAGCCGAGATGGTAATCACAGCCTCACGTTGCTCCTCTTTGCTGGTATTCTCGGTATAGTCGAATACAATCCACTCGTCGCTCGAAGCCTCGGTGTTGATGCTCACCCAGTCGCCTTCGGTAACGGTAGCGGTGTACTCGGCAATAGCGTCAACGCGGATACTGTCGCGACCTGCGATAAACACAAGGGTCATCGCCTCTTTGTCAACATACAACTCGACATTACCCCATTGGCGCACCTCAACTGCTGTTGTGGTGTTCAGGCTCTTGAAGCTGATTTCGACTGTGCGGACATTATCATTGTAGTTGGCAGGCACATAGAACGACTCGATGCGTTTGCCCTCGGCTTCGGTAGTGCCGTCGTGTTGCAACCAGAAACACTCCTCGGGGATTACAACCTCGTACTCGCCATCAGCCTCAACGGCAATGGTAAAGGTAGCCGACTCTTTGGTCAGAGTACAAACAGGGCTATCTACAACAATCGAAGTTGCGGGTTTGCTGTCATCGGCCAACTGAACAATCACCAGCTCATCAGCTGCGGCACCATTGGTTACAACAACACCCAGCTCGCGGTTGTCGGCGGTGTTATTCTCCGCAGCCTCGACAATCAGCACGCGATTGCTGAAATCATCAATATTGTCATACACCAGACACCACTCTTGGGTATCGTCATAGGTATAGTCCCACATTTTGTTGTGCGACTCCACAAAGAGAGTCTCCACACCACCTTCACAACCGAGGTAGAGTGTATCTCTTTCGATTCGCACATAAGGAGTGTCACCCGGTATAACCTCGGGAGGGTTGTTTTGACATCCCACCAATGCTGCGACCACAGCAAACAGCAATAAAATACTCTTTTTCATTTGATTTGGTTATTTAATTTGTTTATTATTCGGACACAATAACTTTATCATAGGCAAAGATAATAAATATTATGCAAGATAAACACACTTTTTAGCAAAATCTCCACACACAAAAAAACAGCCCTTTTTGTAAATCAGAACGTGTATTAAACGTACTACTTGGCATTGCTCTTACTTGCATAGCGGTTGCCAAAAGCATCCACCGCATAGAGTTGGAGCGATTTTGTGTACTCGTAGTCGCCTGCCACAGGTTGGAGACTACGCTCGGTACCTTTGACATCCGACGAATAGGGGCTACCCTCGTTGTAGAAGTAGTCCGAATAGTCGCCCTCGGCTTTGGGGATATAGCGCGACTCCTTGAACACATACTCAAAAGAGTCTGCACCCGAGGGGTTCGAGCATTGGAGAATTGCCACTTGACGACCTTGCTCGCCGTTCTTCTCCTTCTTGTTGGGGTCAACAAGCACCCAAGCCACCACGTTCTCCCAGCCCGAAGTTACAAACTTACCGTTGGTAGCGTCGTAGGTGTGGGTACCTGCCACAACGGTTTTCGGGTTGCGATATAAATCCAGATTCAGGTCGTGGATATACAACGGGTTGAGTTTCGGAGTCGGGAATTGCGAGCAGTATTTTTTAATCTCGGCAACATCCTGCTCACTGGTGATGTAGAACACCTGACCATAGTGGTTTACCTTTGTACCAGGATTGACACCCATCGGGCGGTTAATACCGGGCAGTCCCCACATCTCGGCCCAAGCGCTCAGGTCCTCGCCTGCCGCCTCCGAAATGGTGCGGACATACTCCAACAGCACCGCGTTGTAGTAGTCGTTCGAGGTCTTATAGTCGCGCTCAATAATAGGCTTAACACGGCACAACTCATAGAAATCGGAATAGAAGTCTTTTCGACCCAGCACCAAGTGGTAGTACAGGTACAACTGATAGAAGGGCATAATGCGTGTTTGGTAATCGACACAACCCTTCTCATAGCCCGTCGAGGGGCTGTTGGTCGATTCCACATAGTTCCAAGGACGCTCATACCAGTTGCCATTCTCGTCGAAATCCCACACCCAGCGGGCTGCCATATCGCGCATCGAGCGATTGAAATGGTCGCCATAACGCAGGTTGGTATGACCCAGACCCTCGCCATAAAGGGTATTTTGGATGATGTCACCCATAAAGTTGTTGGTCACCTCAGTGAGGCCAATCCACTTGAACAGTTGGGTTTGGGTTGCGTGGCCGAACTCGTGGAACAGAGTCCAACCCGAGTTCACAACGTTCTCGGTGAGTACGGGTGCTTTACGAGGCCAAATCTCATCGGGATTTACCCAGAAACCGACACCTTTACGAGCACAGATGTGACCATAAGACGAATAACCAGCATTGTTGGTTTCGCCCTCGTGAATCATCACGCGGTGGGCGTGGCGGTGTCCGTATTTTGTAAAGCCTTCGAAATCCTCCACGATATGAACCATCGTATCGTAAATCTCCATCAGCTCAAATACTCGACGGCCATTATCCTTGGGTTTACCATTGAAGGTGTGTTGGCGGAACAGAGATTTGGTGTAGTTGATGATAGCACGATCCGACACCACATCAAAGCGCGGCTCCGCTTGGAAGCTTGCCAAACCAAAAATACGCGCAACATCCTCCGCAGTGTGAACACCCCTCTTGATATAGCCATTGACAGCCGAATTCACGAAGTGGGCCTTCATTGTGGGGATATTTTTGTAGTTGTCGGTAATGGCGATAATGTACATCAGACCGCGATACTTCGGCACAATCACGTTACGACCCTTTTGAAGTTTATAGTCGTAGGTGTGGTTGGTGGCTGAATTTCCTACTGCGTCCTCGTGATCGGTGTAGTCCACCACACGCACATAGATTTCCAGACCATAGTCCTCGTCAATGTAGATATATTGCGGCTCACCTGCCTTGCTAACGAACATACCTGTCACGTTATCCAGCGGAGTGAAAGCGGTGTCGCGGAACTTTTTGGAGTCTTGATCGGGGTGAGGATATGCATTGAACTCACATACGCGGAACTCATCATCGTAGGTGCCCAAGTAAATACGCTCGGCAATACTGCGATAGAATGGGTCGCGGATTTCGGCAAGTTGTTCGAAGGTTACATCCTCGCGAATCTCGCTAAGCGACCAATCGGTAAAGTAGTCGAGTGCATTTTTGAAGCCCTCGGGATTGTACATATAGAGTCCAACCTCAGCAGCCGAAGCCACATAGGGATACTCTGTGCCATTCTCCACATAGGGTGTAGCGTTTTTGATAACGATACGCACCTTGGTGATGGTGTTGGGCAGAGCAGGCTCAAAGAGCACCTCGATGGTATTAACACTACCCACAAAGTCGTGTGAAGTTACAAGACTCTCTACTCCATTGGCGTCAGTAACATAGATATCTGTCTCTTTCCAGCGACCCCAATCCACTGTGTTTGTGACAGAAACGGGAACATAGCGCAGATAGTTGATGCACTCCACATTCGAGGCATCAACATTCAGCACAAGTTCTTGGGGTGCAGTGTTCTTGGGAGCCGAAATCCAACTTGATGCGATGTTGCCATCACCCGCGCGCTCGGCTTTATTGCTATTGGAGCGTTGCGAGGTAGCCTCAACCGAGGTGATGGTAACGGCAATATCATCCACCCAATTATCACCCTCGGGCATTTCGGTAAGTTTGGAAGCCACTTGGGTCAGTTCCACGTTCTTGGTGGTGCGAGCCGTTGCAATGGTAATCACTGCGGCACGCGCCTCCTCCTCGGAGCTGTTTTCGGTATAGTCGAACACCACCCACTCATCGCTCGAAAGCTCGGTATTGATACTTACCCAATCGCCCTCGGCAATCTTAACGGTGTACTCCGAGATGGTCTCGACGTGGATGCTGTCGCGGCCAGCAAGGAACATCAGGGTTTTCGCCTCGGCATCAACCATAAGGTCAACATTACCCCATTGGCGCACCTCGACTTGGGTGGTGGTATTCAAACTTTTGAATTCGATGGTTGCAGTACGGACATCGTCGCCATAGTTGGCGGTCACGTAGAACGACTCTACACGTTTGCCGCCCTCGGTAGCAGTGCCATCGTGCATTAGCCACGAGCACTCCGCGGGAATCACAACCTCGTAGTCACCATTGCTCTCGACCTCAACGTCCAACATAGCCGACTCCTTGGTAATCGAGTAAACCGACTGCGCAACGTTGATTGTGGTTGCGGGTTTGCTGTCGTCGGCAAGTTGAACTACAACCAGTTCATCAGCAGCCTCGCCATTGGTCACAACCACTGTCAGCTCGCGGTTGGCATTGGTATCGTTCTCGGTAGCCTCGACAACCAACACGCGGTTGCCGAAGCTATCGATATTGTCATAAACCAGACACCACTCTTGGCTATTGTCGTAGGTGTAGTCCCACGACAAACTGTGGGACTCAACAAAGAGATTCTCAACACCGCCCTCGCAACCGAGATAGAGAGTATCTCTTTCGATTTGCACATAGGGTATTGTATTGTTACCATTCTCGCCAGGAGTGTCGTTCTGACATCCCACAAACGCGGCGAGAATGGTCAATAAAAGCCAAAAATTCTTTTTCATTATCTTCTATTGAGCTCTACTTGGTATTACTTTGGCTTGCGTAGCGGTTACCATAAGCATCCACAGCGTAGAGTTGGAGCGATTTGATATACTCAAAGTCAACGGGGATATCTGCCATCAGACGGTTGGTACCGGTACCCTCCTTGTTGTAGCGGTAGTCGCTGAAATCGTTGTCTGCTTTGGGCAGGTAGCGCGATGCGCGGTAGTTGTAGGTGAAGGTACCACCGCCATTGATGTCGTTACACATCAGCACAGCAACATCACGGCCAAGCTCGCCCTTCTCGTTCTTCTTGTCGGGGTCAACCAACACCCAAGCCACAACATTTTGCCAGCCTTGCATCGAGAATTTACCCTTGTCATCGGCGGTGTGAGTACCAGCGGTAACGGGTTGGGGATTGCGATACAGGTCGAGGTTCAGGTCGTGGATATAGAAGGGGTTCAGACGGGGTTTGGGGAATTGCGAGTTGTATTTCTCGTTCTCGGCAATTTGCTCGGCAGTGGTGGTGAAGTAAGCCTGACCATAGTGGTTTACGCGGGTACCTTTACCCAGGCCGTAGTTCACACCGGGCAGACCCCAAGCGTTAGCCCACTCGCTCATATCGAAGCCCGAAGCCTCCGAGATAGTTTTCATAAATTCCAGAGCGATAGCCGATTGATATGCATTGTAGTTGGGATAGTTCTTCTCGTAGATATCCTTGGTACGGCAAAGCTCGTAGAAGTCGGGGTAGAAGTCGCTATTGCCCTCGATAATGTGGAAGTAGAGGAACAGCTGATAGAAGGGGAAGATTTGGGTACAAGGGTCAACAGCACCCTCGGTCGAACCGCAGCAGGGCGAGTTCACCGACTCCATATGGGTGAAGGGACGCTCATACCAGTTACCATCCTTGTCGAACTCCTCAACCCAACGCGAACCGAAGTCACGCATTGCGGTGTCGAACGACTTGCTCCAACGCATAGTGGTGTAACCTTTACCCACGCCATACATAAAGTTTTGAGTCAACAGACACATCACGTTGTTCGACACCTCGGTCATACCACGCCAAGTAAACAGAGCTGTTTGGGTAGAGTGTGCGTGCTCGTGGGCAATACCCCAGATACGCGAGGTGATACCGTCGTGCAGAGCCTCGGGTTTAAGTTTCTTGGGCCACAGGTTGGTGGGATTCAGCACGCCGGGAGTGATGGCGGGCGAGTAACCGGTGTGCCACATAGCCGAGTATGCGTAGGTCGAGCCATACGAGCCGAGGAAGGTCATACGGTTGCGGTGACCACGTTGGCGGCCCAAAGCTTTGTATTTGACGTGACCCATCATACGCTCTTGGATTTTGGTTACCGAGTCGTAGATCTCCATCAGGTCGATTGCGCTTTGAGCGTTAGTACGGGGGTTGCCGTTGAAGGTATTGGCAAGGTATCCCGCCTTCTCGAAGTTGAGCACGAAGTGTTCGCCCATCATATCGAAACGGGGTTCAGCCGACGAGGGAGCCAAGGTGAAGATACGCAGAACGTCATCCACAGTGTGTTTGGTGTAGTCGAGGTAGCCGTTCACACCCGAATTTACGAAGTGAGCCTTCATAGGGGGAATATCGGCGTAGCTCTCGTCACGGGTAAATGCCATAATGTACATCAGACCTGCAACCGAAGGACGGATAACGTTACGGCCCTTTTGGATTTTGTAGTCGATGGTACCGTGCTCGTGGGGGCTGATGGCTACGGGGTGTACCGAAGTACCGGGATCCTTGTAGTTGATTACACGAACGTAGATTTCCAAGCCGTGATCGTCGTCCAGATAGATGTATTGGGGAGTGTTGGCTTTCTCAACAAACATACCTGTCACGTTCGAGATGATACCAAACTCCTTGTCGCGCAGGATGTCGGCATCCAGCTCGGGGCAAGGCAGCGCCTTGAACTCGCACACGCGGAACTCGTCGTCGTAGATGCCGTAGAACATTTGCTCGGCGATGCTACGATAGAACGGGTCGTGGATTTGGCTGATTTTGTCGTAGGTAATATCCTCGCGGAGCTCCGACAGCGACCAGTCGGTAAAGTATTCGAGCGCTTTGAAGCTCTCGGGGTTGTAGGCATAGAAACCTATCTCGGCAGCCGAAGCAACTTTGGTGTACTCCTTGCCACTCAGCACATAGGGCGAAGCCGAATTAATCACAACGCGGAATTGGCTGATGGTGTTGGGCAGCGCGGGAACAAACTCAACGGTTTGAGCGGTACCACGCTCCATAAAGTCGTACGAGCCGTATTTGTGCTCTACACCATTCTCGTCGGTATAGTAGAAGTCAATCTCGGCCCAGCGACCCCATTGGTTTTTGCCATCGGCGGTCACAACGGGAGTGTAGCGGAAGTAGTTGATGCTATCCAACTCCGAAGCGTCAACGGTAATAACCAGCTCGGGAGTGGTCTCGGTTACGGTGTATTTCGAGTACCAGCGCGACAGAGTGTTGCCGTCATACATACGATTCACTGCATTGCTATTTGAGTTTTGGCCGTTGCTCGAAACCACGTTTGTGATGGTTGCGCCAAAGTCATCAATCCACTTGTCGTTCTCGGGCATCTCGGTTTGCACAAAGGGAATTTGAGTCAGCGTAATGTTTTTGGTAGTGTTGGCGGTAGCCACGCTGATAACTGCGGTACGGCTCTCGGTCTCGCTCTCGTTGGCGGTGTAGTCAAACACAACCCAACCCTCGGTCGAAGCCTCGGTGTTGATAGTCAGCCAGTCACCCTCGACAACAGTTGCGGTGTATGCCGACACAGCCTCAACGCGGATGCTGTCGCGACCTTCAAGGAAGAGCAGTTGTTTCTCCTCGGCCTCAACCATCAAATCGATGGTACCCCATTGGCGCACCTCAAACTCGGTGGTGGTGTTCAGGCTCACGAGCGAAACAGTAGCAAGGCGAACATTGTCGCTGTAGTTGGCGGTAACATAGAACGACTCTACACGTTTGCCACCCTCGGTTTTGGTGCCTGCATGCATCAACCAGTAGCTGTCGTTGGGGACAACAACCTCGTAGTCACCGTCGCACTCTACCTCTACGGGGAAGGTAGCCGATTCTTTAGCGATAATGTATTGCTCCTCGGCAACCGAAATTGTGGTTGCGGGCTTGCTGTCGTCGGCAAGTTGAACAACAACCAGTTCATCGGCAGCCTCGCCATTGGTCACAACAACGGTCAGCTCGCGGTTGGCGTTGGTGTTGTTCTCGGTGGCGCTGACAATCAGCACGCGGTTGCCAAAGTCGTCGATATTGTCATAAACGACGCACCACTCTTGGGTGTCGTCATAGGCATAGTCCCACATTTTGTCGTGCGACTCCATAAAAAGAGTCTCCTCGCCGCCCTCGCAACCGAGGTAGAGAGTGTCTCGTTCTATTTGTACATAGTGTTGAGTTTCGGTGCCGCCGCCCTCTCCGGGAACGTTTTGACACCCTACGAATGCTGCCACAACAGCAATCAGGAGCAAAAGACTCTTTTTCATCTTGTGTAAATTAGTATTAGGCTTTGATAAATTAAATTTCGGCGCTTGGTCAGCCACCGCCTTTGGTGCCTGATTATCAGGGCAAAGGTACGAAAAATATTCGGAATTTCAAGCGCGCCACCCCACAAACACTCTCTACCCCACTCTGCGTCCCACTCTCGCGCTCTCCATCCTACGCCCAGAGCCCTTCCACAGACGCCCCGCAGCCCACTCTCACACACACCTCGCACACCTATCGTACGCCTATCGTACGCCTAATCGCGCACCTCCAATCACTAAAAAACAAGCGGTTGGTGCATCTCACCAACCGCCCGCTTTCAAAGGGTATTTATTATCTAGTCAACGTTACAGTTGTACCAGCAACAGCATCACCAATCGTAAATAGAGAAGACTTATAAGAATAATTGCCTCTCGTATATGTCACGTAAATTTGAGTACTACTAGTAACATTTGTCAGCGTAACAGCTGCATTATTAGTTACCGTTCTAGTATTATTATTATTTCCAGAAGATTGATAATTATTGAATCTAAACGTTCCTAATTGAGTTCCATTCGAATCATATATATAAATATCACCTCCAGAAGATGCGAAGTTAGAACCTTGTTGAGAAGAAGTTATTGACAAAGTCAACTTTCCTGCTGGGATTGTAATATCCTGAACCGCTCTAATAGTCGAAGTCTGAGTTTGGTAACCTTTCGCTTGCAAAGTAATACTACACTCTTTATTAGTATCGGTAATTGTAGGCAACAAGTTGATAGTTACACTATTCAGGTAGCCTGAGGGAATATATTGTACGCCATATACACCATTACCCAAATCGCGCCAGTTATCCCAATCGGCAGGCAATTTATTCTCATTGAATTTCAAGCCCTTCATTTCGATTTCAATAACCATACCCTCGTAGTAGCTATCTTTATCCACAAAGAAGGTGTAACTAACCGTCTCGGCAAGACCTGAAAGCGAGGGCTTATTAAAGCTACCATTAAATTGGTACAAATCACGACCAACGCTCTTCGACGCAGGAACAAAGTGGTATGCCGACAAATCTACTGAAAGGTCACCATCATAGTGAGCGGTTGTCAAATCAATAGAACCAGAAGTTGATGTAGCATTGAACTTATACACTGCTTTGCCATTTTCAAGACGAACGTATTCGAGATTATCCTCCGTCTCAGCTGGTTGCAAGTTGCCAAGTGACACATAAACTATACCATCCTCAGGTACGTCAGACATTTCAAAATCGAATCGCACAGGATAACCCTCACCGACTGCAACTTTTGGTTCTGAACTAAATGATAGAACTGTAAATTTTTCGGCAGCATAGGTATCAAGATACACACTCTTGCCGTCAGCGTCCTCGTCAGACACAGTACCCTCGTAGTCGTACTCGGTTACAAAATAGGGGTTGGCCGCAAAGATGTGAGTTTGCGCTTCGGCCTTGATGGTCTTGAAGTGGCAGTTCACGATGTTTACCGCACCCGACTCAGGGTTGTAGTTGTCATAGGCAAGGCTCTTGACAAAGTAGAAGCTACTTGTAGAGCTGCCATCTTTAAGACTTACACCCGTGCGCACAGGCATCTGGTCGTTGCTGGGGTTGATACTCAGCGCCTCCGACTCAATCAAAAACTC
The DNA here is from genome assembly GCA_045613745.1 of Rikenellaceae bacterium. Taxonomy (GTDB): domain Bacteria; phylum Bacteroidota; class Bacteroidia; order Bacteroidales; family Rikenellaceae; genus UBA940. The sequence goes on from JAZLBP010000014.1 coordinate 13,488, forward strand.
CAACGGGAAAATCGACTTCGAAAGACCCGCAGGAAGCGAAATCTGAACATCGAACTCCGAGCCCGATTCTCTGGGCACCTCCGAAGGTTTAAGCGAAACCAACATCGTACGCTTCGACTGAACGATATAGTTCACCGTACGTTGCAAAATTTGCGTAGCACCTTCGTGAGTGTACTCGGCAAAGATTGTCAGCGTTTGGCTCTTGGGTGCATCACCCAAAGCGGTCGGCGTGATAGTGATTGTACCAGGGTTGGCCGTAACCGCAATCTTCTCTCCCACGGTATAATCACTGCGGTTAATCTTGGCAATAGCAGCACCCGTAGCACCCGCCTCATTTACCACAATCCACATCTTGGAGGGGTCGCCTGGGTTAGAGGTCGACACCTTGTCCAAGAAGGTGTAACCCAAATCTACATTACCCTCGGTTACGATATACTTCTCGATATAATCCACTTCGAGCGAAGCCACACCGTCGGAGATATAGACCAAGCTCTTGGTTTCGAGCGATGTCGAAATGTCACCCGAGCCCGAAGAGGCTGCTGCCTTCTCCACGGTTTCATAGCCCGCACGGGTAACCTTGGTAATATCGATGGTATATTTGAAGTTACGGAGAATGGGGAAATAGCCATTCTTATCGCGCAAGTCGATTTTGTAGTAGTAGTTTTTGCTATCGCCTTTGTACGTACCATAGGCAATAACATACACAGCGTCCTCGGCTTTGAGCGGTTTCTCGCACTCAAACACATAGGCCGAAGCGCCCTTAGCCACCCAATTGGAAGCCACCTCCGACTCGGCCAAGGTGTACTTCGCAGCCGAAGGAAGCACGTTGGCATTATAACCCTCAGCGGTAATCTCCTCAAAGGTTTTGGGTGCACCCAAGTCGAAGGTATAGCCCGTGTCCGTGTCCTCGCTACCCGTAACACCCGAGCCTTTGTAGTAGTTCACAAACTCACCCGAATTATAATTGTAGGCCGCAGCCAAACCGGTCTTGGGAGTTCCTACCACAAAGTATTTTTCGAGAATAAAATCGGTGGTGCTCGAAACAACTGCGATTTGCGAGAAGTTGCGAATAAGACCTACATTGCTGAAATATGCTCTTGTTTGGAGGTCAGCCTGATAGATAGGAGAAGCGACAGCCATAGGGTCGTCCTCGTCGTCGGCCAAAGCCATTGCGCCACCCGAGTTAGTACCCGAGATTAGGGGAATCTCTCTGCGACACCAGTAGATACCATCGTCGGCGTTGTCGCCCACTGTGCTGCGGATTGAGGCAAGCACCGCCTCCTCGACACCGAAAGTCAATTTGTCGGGAGCGTTACCGATAAAGTGGATGACACGAGGCTCGTCCGATTGAGTCACAGCCACTTTGTAGGCGTAGTGAGTCGCGTTTTCGGTTGCGAGGGTAATCTCGGTCGCATAGGTGTACTCCAAGAGGTAGCCCGTGGAATCGAACACAGCCACCATCAGGTTGCGCAACTCGGGTTTCTCGCCCAGCGAACGTGTAGCCACCGAAGGGTCTTCAATCTGCACGCTGAAATCGACCACCACTTTGGGTTTGCCCGACGGCGTAGCAGGTTTCAATCCCGCCTCAAAGGGGTCGTTGGTGCAAGCCACCGCCAGCACCATCAACGAAAGTATGTATAGTAACTTTTTCATACGTCAAGTCTGTTATTTGAAGTTCTCGCGCGGCATATCGCCCCAGGTAAAGGTGTCGGAGGGAGTAAATGTGCCATCAGCGTTCTTTGTACCAAGTCGATAAGTTTCGCTATTCTCCCAATACCACTCGTCATAGACGCAACGAGTTGAGTGTCCGCTTCCATCATAGCCAACATACTCCATATTAATCACACCATTATTGGGTGTTCCAAGACCGTGAGCGCACCAATAGGTCGTTCCTGAAAGGTATACTGTTGGAAGGTTATTCAAGGCTATCTGCGTCATAATAAACTGAAACTCCGCCCTTGTCGGGAGTCGCCAGCGACCAGCAGGATAACCATCCTCCTGATATGATGCACATCGTTTTTTGAGGTTTTCAAGAATCTGAACCTGACTGACGCCTGTGCCCAAAACGGCATATCCTGAAGCCAAACGGAATTTTGGAGCAATCATATTGATGGTAGGCTCCGCAGCCTCGGCAGCAGCATCATTGGCATAAATTGTTCCCGTCTGGTTTGTTGCGTTTGTATATTTGGCACTTGCCACCTCTGTACCATAATAGTACTTCAATTCACGATTAGATGCGCCATCATATATTGCTGGACTTGGTCTCCAATTTGCATCATCAGCATCATAAGTAATCTCTTGTTCGCGCGGGTCACCAATAATATAGTTTGTACCCTCAGTCGTGGTTATCGTAAATATAAACATATTGGGGTCAGCATTTTCATTAGACCTTCCGTTAGCAGATCCGAAGAAATCATAACTACCATTATTAGATTGTTGATAACCATTAACCCATACAAAGCCTCTATCACCATTCGCAGTTCCGCCATTACCATAATCCGTATTCGGTACTGCCTCCGCATAGATTGCAGGGTATTGGGTTACGATAATCTTCTTGGAGAATGATTCGTTATCACTATGTTGGATAGTAAATTCGAAGGTAAAGGGTGTAAAGTCAAAGTCAACACTGAGCATATTATTATTCAGTGCGTGGGTAAGGCGAATAGTGTTACCATTCTCGATATCAATAGAGTAGTTCGACGAACTCTCGGTAACATCATTACCCGTTTTCAAGTTCGGATAGGTACATTTCACACTTACAATCTCACAGCCGTGACTTGAGGTAAAGGGGATAGAGAGTGTAGTTTCATTATAGACCTTGTACTCCTCCTTGTCAACTACAAGGTAGCGAGCGCCAAGAATCTCCGATTCAACAGTCAAACCAGTTGACCAATCGGCAACAAAATAATTGATATCCTCGATGGGCAGAATAACCTCGGGAGTGTTCTCGAAGCTACCCAAGATACCGATGTTGATTTTCAGGTCGTACCAAGTGTTGCGTTTCAACTGGTCGCTACCCAACATAATCTTGTAGTAGCAATTGTAGTTCCTATAGATAGGGGGGTCTTGTCCTTCAACCTGAGTCCAAATCACGGTAGTCCAAGGCAGGGTAATGAAAAGGTAAGGCTCTTCGTCCGAACCAATCTCCCATTTAGCGGGATAGGTATAGAACGGAGCACAAGTCCAATACTCCTCATCATCAATAGTTGTGCTTGCAAAGGTACGAGCAACATTGTTATCCGTAAACATATCCTCGTCAGCCAAGGTCAAATCATCGGGATTTCCCGACAGCACAGCACGATTGACACCATTCACGAGTTCGATTATCATCTTATCGGGGTTCGAAGTCCATATTTGACCACTGGTTTGATTATCGGGGAGCTCGGGAACTTCATCAAGATCAATCTGCTCCTTAACTTTCACCGAAACCGAAATCTTTGCAGCAACCCTATCCACGGGGATGGTACCCTGGGCGGCCAGCACCTTATTGCGGTCGATAATAGAGGCAAAATACAAGCCCTCCATCACAAATGCGTCTTGGGTAAGCTGGCTCTCGAAGCTAGTCGCAACGGCAACTTTCTTCAAAGTCGAAAGTTTGCGGTCGGGCAACGCATCAAGGCTGGTATAGGTAGCGCCGTCGTACTCGAACTCGCTCGGAAGGTTAACAATCACATACACATCGCAATCGTTGTAGGGATATTTGAACAGCACGTTCTTAATCTCGGCCTCGCTTGCGTTGACGGTGATGGTATGCTCGCCCTGTTTGGCCAGACCCGTAGCCTGACCCATCTTGGCGGGCTCCTTCTCGGTGTTGGTGTCGGTACCGTCCTTGGGATAGAAGAAGTAGTGAATGCTCTTAATTAGGTTCTCGTTGAGAGCTGCTTCTCCCGGCTGTGTAGCACGGGTTTGGGGTTCAATGCTACGCAGTGTAAGGGTAATGGTTCCCGACTCAACCTCGGGGGCAGAGTCTTCACCAACCCACTCCTGATTGCACGAAGCCATCAGGGGCAAACACAATATCGAAAGTATATATAATATCTTTTTCATAGATCTAGTTATTTCGGGGAAGTACAATGGTGTAAACGCCACCCTTTTGAATCATATCATCTGCGGCAATCATACGGCCATCGGAACGACGGACAGTAAACTTAAGCTGCACCTTGTAGTCACGGGCGGCCTCCGAAATCAGAGGTTTGACATAGACGGTTGTGGTTTGGCCATCAATCACGCCGGTCGAAGGCGAAACCTCGAAGGCATTGACGTCACCCACCAGCGACACAATCCAACTACCTCCAATGGGAGCACCAAGAGTAAACGATGCACGCGCAGGTTGGGCGTTGATGATAGACACCATCTTCTTGCCGTCATCCACACCCGAAATATCCTTGTTCCACGACAAGACACCACCCTCGTCAACCTCTACACCCTCTTTGGTGTAGTCGATGTCCTGTATTTCATACTCCCAAGGCTTAACCTCGGTTTTGAGTTCAACCATCTTGTCGGCAAACACAATGTTGAAGTGATATTTCTTGCCAGCCTCCCAAGCCAAATTGGGGAAGTTGATACGTTTCTCGTAGGTTTTGCCGTCAGCGGTATATTTGATATACATTTTGTAGGTCTCGGGGTAGTGCACTACGCCATCGTCGGAGGTTGTAATCTTATCCGAGCTATAAATGTATTCGGCAGGGGTTGGCCACAACAGCATAAACGCCTGTGTGGTCGAGCCATCGAAGATGTTGCTACGAAGGTTGTCGGGGCTAATCTCATAGGGATACTTACCTTCGTCCAAACCACGGGTAAAAAATTTGTCAGGTGTAAAGTCCGAGTAGTTAACAACCGTTGCATCGCCACCAAAGTTGATTGTTGCCGAACGGGTGCTGGGAAGAGTGTCCACGCGGAACTCCTCTATTTTGACAAAAGATTTGGTACTATTCTCCACACCGATGCTCACTGCGGTGAACAGGTGCTTGAAGTTCATCTTCACAAATGAATTGGTGGGCTGGGTCACAGTAATGTCCGAGTACAAGAAGTCGAACTGCGGAGTTTCATTGGTCATCTCCTTGGCGGGGATGGTCAGCACCTTGGATGCAAATGCAAAACCACTTCCAAAGAACTCTTCGGGAGTATCCACACTAGTAGCCATATTCTTATCCTTTGCAAGCCAGCCGAAGAATCTGTGTGTTCCGGGAACCCACTGTTTAGTGTCGGCCGTGGTGCCTTCCATTTCGTCGGTGAAAGGCCAAGAAGTACCATCCTCGTGCAATCCCGAATTGGTTAGTACATCGGGGCCTGCATAAGAGTCGATATGCGCAGTGGCGGCATCATCAACAAAGTCGTACACCTTGATTCGGTTGCCATCGGCACCGAATGTGCTTTGCGTGAGCATAGCTCTTGTTTGCGGCAAACCGACACTCAAGGATATGGTATTAGGTTTGGTCTCCACATCCGTGTTGTCGGTACACCCTACGACGCAAGCCAGTGCGGCCAATGCGAGTAATGTATGTTTGTATCTGAGTCTCATATCTATTCTGCTCTGTTGTTCCAGTTACTGATACCCGTTGTGTAGGTCAGGGTTGTTTCGGTCAGGTTCAGTGTGTAGGTGTAGTGGGTACCCGGCGTCCAGTCAATCACAAAGTTTTGAATCTCCTCTTGGAGGGGTATCCAGTTGGCCTCGCCGAACTTAACCTCGAAATCCACAATCACCGTAGCACTCGACGACTGCGGGATGGCGTAGAAGTCCTCACCCATATAGATGGGGTCGGCACCCACAATCACAGGCTCATCGCTTGCGTCAAACACATAGGAGTGCGAAGGGTTGGTGGTTGTCCACGCATAATTGCCCGACTTATTGTAGTCTCCCGTCTTGGCAAAGCCTTTGAGTTCGATGCGATTAACCTTCACTGCCATTTGGCTCGACAGCGATTGGCGCATACGGAACTCCACTCGCGAAAGAATGTGGGCGAACTCCAAGGTGACATATCGGCCTGTGGCATAGTTCACGTCGTAGGCGCGGGCGCACAGAATATCGACCTCATCCTGAGTGGTATCGAAATCTTCGATGCTGATACCCTTGCCCGGAGTGTATATTGCGCCGATGTCGGTAGGCCAGCAGGCCTCAAACGACAAATCGGTGCGGGGCCAAATCTTCTCGGAGCTCCAGCCGGTGCCGTCATACTGGATAACCTCGCCATCGATATACATCGATTGTGTGCTCTGATTGAGGGCCCAAACTTTGAAACTGCGCTCCTCGGGGAAAGGCACCGACTCCACAACGGCTCTTGTGTCGTGGCCAATATAGGGCTTGAATCCTATGTTAACAGGAATCCAGTCCGTCTGCCCCTCCTGACAACCCGTGAGACCACACAGCATCACGGCAAGAAAGCATATTATCAGTTTCAATCTATTCATTTATTTTGTTTGTCTTTTTGTTGGTTTGCGCCACCCATTTGGTGGCTGAAAATAGTACCCATCAGCCCACCCAAGGGCTGATGGATTAAAATATATCGCTCAATTAGCGAACGGTTACGAACGACTCTTTGCCAGTGTAACCAGTCAGGTTATCGGTAGTCAGAGCAGCGTCGCCATAGGTGCAACCCTCGAATACGATAGTCTCACCTGCGCCAAGCTCAGCCAAATCGATGGTAAAGCCAGCCTCGAACGAGCAGTTCGACAGGATGGTAGTACCATAGGGGCGGAAGGTAGCTTGAGTACCTTTGGTGAATGCTACGTTAACGAACGAAGCGGTAGTGCTGGTACCATACGAAGTCCAACCTTGGAGGGTCGAGTTTTTAACCTCGAGGCTAACCTCTTTGGTAGTGTTTACGTTGATAGCGTAAGTTACGTTCTTGATGGTTACGTTGTCGAGAACGTAGTTACCAGCAGCGTTAACATAGATAGCACGCAGACCTCTTGAAGTACCGTTGTCATTCCAAGCACCATTCAAACCGTCGATGGTTACGTTTTGGATAAGAACGTCACCTGCGGGGCGAATCATACCATTGTCACTGGGAGTAGCAGCAGCGGTCAGAGTATTGCCTTTACCGTTGAAAGTACCGTTGGTGATAGTAACGTTTTTGGTGATGGTAGTAGCAGCGTCCAGAACGATAGCAGCGTTCTCCGAAGCGCAAACGGTGTATACAGCAGCGCCATCTTTGGTCGATGCAACTACGTTGTAACCAGCAGCTACGAAGTTAACTGCGGGGTTCTCCGAAGCGTTGTCTGCGGGGTTGAAACCGTAGAAAGTACCACCGTAAACAGTTACATTACCGGGTTTGCTACCGTGCAGGTTGATAGCCGAGTATTTCTCATTGGTACCATCTGTGCCAGCTTGTTTCTCGCAAGCTTGGAAGTAACCACCGTTGATAGTTACGTTACCGCCGTTTTTAGCGTAGATAAGGTCGCTACCCTCACCAGCGTTGTAGTACTCACCGCCGTTGATGGTTACGTTACCGCCGTCAGCCCAAACTGCGATGCTGTATTGGCAATCAGCAGTCTCAACTTTACCGGGGCCGTTGATAGCCATGCTACCACCTTTTACCCAGAAACCGTAAGCGTTAGTAGTATTATCGGTATCGGTCCAAGATTTAGCCGAAATAGTGTAGCCGTTCAGCTCAACGATAACATCACCCTCAGTCAGAACAACGGGGCTGCTAATCTCGATGTCGTTGATCAGACGTACCGATTTACCAGCAGCGATAGCGCTGATCAGCTCGTCCTCAGCCGAAACCTCAAGAGCAGTTGCGTCGATAACGGGAACCTCAACATCCTCCCAGTCAGCAACCGAGGGGTTGATCAGGATCTCGTCGAGATCGAAGATAACGGTGTAGATGTAGTGTTTGCCGGGCTCCCAGGGAGTGTTTTTGCCATCCAGTACGAGGGGTACGTTAACCGATTGGCCGGTCAGAGTGGGAGTACCATTAACACCTTTTTGAGTGTAAGCGATGGTCAGCGAAGTGGTAGCTTGGGGCAGTACCAGAACGCCGTTGCCCGAGGTAGGAGTCTCGAAAATCTCAACTGCAGTGGTTACGTCTTTTTCACCAGCGTAAACAGCAACGTCAGCGTTATCACCGGTCAAAGCCCAAGTTTTGGTATCAGCGGTCATGTTAGCAGTCAGAGTACCTACGTTTTGGATGTCCTCCAAAGTTACGCCCTCAACGGTGAATACTGCGTTAGCAGCCTCGGTCGATTTGAACTTGAAGGTAATCCACGACAGAGCGTGCTCGAAAACAACCGATACTTTGTCAGTTGCAGTTTGAGCGGTGTACGACTCCGAGGTAGGAGCTACCAAAATGTCGTAAGTCTCTGCGATGTTGGTAGGATAAGCAATTTGAGTGCTGGTGTAGATGTCGTTTGCTTGATCGTGAACCATATTCAGGTCAGCGGGGCTGTAAGCCGAGAAACGGAGCGAACCGTTTTTGGGCCAGTAGTAGGTAGTCGAACCACCCCAGTAAGCGCCTTTGTTCACGAACTCAACGCCGGTAGCATCTTGGTTAATCAGGTAGGGAGTACCTTCGGTGAACACCGAGCCAGCGGGTTCGTTTGCCCAGTAAGCGAAAACGTCGAAATCCTCGCTTTGGGGATAGGTAGTACCATCGATAGCACCAGTTACGTTCGCACGGGTAGTGAGCGAAGTTACGGGCATCAACTTGATCTCAGATTGGCCACCCACGTAGGTGTCCTCAGTGCTAGTACACGATGCCAAAGCTGCGCATACTGCCATTGATAAGAACAGTTTTTTCATAGTTGTAAAAATTTAAGTGTTTGTGTTATTTTAGTTTAGTTATTTAATCTCTACGGGAATCTCAACCTCTGCCCAGTCGGTCACTTTAGGATCGATCAAGATCTCGCTGGTGCCGATTGCGATAGCATAGGTGTAGCATTTACCAGCCTCCCACGAATCAACCGATGTATCAGTAGCCAACTTCACGGTTTTGGTTTCGGTAAAGCTCGAATTCTCTTCACCCTCGTCCTCTTTCGAAGTAATGGTATAGTTAATTACAAGTTCGTAATTAGCGCCAATCTTTTGGGGAATGATTATAGGCTCTTTAGAAACGGCAATTGCAGTTGTACCAAGTTCAGTTGCACCATCAGCCCAGACTACAATGGTCTCAGGCGTGGTCGACGACCAAACGATATCCTCGTTATCTTCTACAGTACCGGTACCTTCCGAATTAACATTGGTGAACGACACCGAGTTTACGGTAATAGTAGCCTTTTCGGGAGTGCCCTCTGCTTTTGCAAGGGTAACTTTAATCCAAGCCAAAGCGTGTTGGAATACAACATCGACGTTAGGCTCGTTAGTTACGCTGTTACCATCAATCACACCGTCAACTTCGCTACCCATAGTTCCGCTGTTGCACGACGCCTCGGTCATCTTGAAGTACATCAAGTCCTCGGTGTGGGTTGTAGCGGTGGTAACGAAACCAGTTGCAGTATAAGCGTCAGTGGTAGGCGAGTAATTGGTGATGGTCATCACGTTTTTAGTAGCAGTGAACTCATAGTCAACATAATTTGCGGCGCTTGCAGGATAGTAGCCGGCAAAGAGCAACGAACCTTGTTTAGGCCAGAAATAGGGAGTTACACCTGCCCACAATTTACCTTTGACGTTTTGAGTAGTTGCTTTCGACTCAAAGGGTTGCTCATTAATATAGTTTTGTTGCTCATAAAGCTCCGCATCGGCATCTTGCCAGTCAGCAATCGTGGTACCAGCGGGAAGTTGTTTGTACCAAGCCCAAACCATAAATTGCTCGTCGGGGAACGCAGTACCGCTAACCATTGCGCGAGTACGGTTTTCGGTGATGGGGCTCAAGCCGATTTGTTTTTGTACGGGCTCGAACTCTACTGTATTTGTGCACGATGCCAATCCAGCCACCGCAAGCACAGCAATTAACAATTTTTTCATATCTTAAAGTAGTTTTTTCGGTTATTCAATGGTGATATTGTTATCAGTATCCTCATCCCAGGCAGCAGCCTCAGGTGCAATCAGAATCTCGTTAGCTTTGATAGTGATGGTGTAGATATAGTGTTTACCAGGCTCCCACTTATTGTTAACAGCATCAACAGCGAGGCTAATACCAGACTTAACCTCTTCAATTGCTTGGCTAGCAGGCGAGATGTATTCGTAGGTCAAAGTCAAAGTACCAGGAGTTTGAGGGATAACAACAACATTACCGCCAGCAGCCAATGCATACGCTGCACCAGTTTCAACGTTAACCGCAGGATATTTAGTTTCACCATTCTCTGTTGTTGCCGCAGGCAATGTCACTGCTGTGAGCGTGTTAGCATTTAAGGTATAAACATTTTGGTCAACTTTGGGCGTATCGTAATTCTTCCACTCAATAGGAGTTGCCGCAGTTTGTGCGACACACTCAACATCTGCTTGGTTGTAAATACCATTAATTTGCAAACCTGTAACGGTGTATTTTCCTGCTGTAACAGCATCACCTTTAACCAAGAAGGTAATCCACGAGCAAGTGTGATACATTGTCACGGGAACAAACGAAGTTTCCTTACCCAAAAAAGCTGCTGTAGCAGGGAAATACATCAGATCGTTGTCACCTGTGCCAGGTGTGTAGTCAGTAATGGTAAGAGTTCCTACACCGTCACCTGTAACTGCATAAGCAGCCGACGCCATAGAACCCGATTTCGAATAACCTGCAAAGCGCAAACTTTTCACGTTAGGCCAGTAGTAAGGATTTGCATTTTCTCCATCACCACCACCCCATACTTGGTCAGAAGGTTGACCCGCAGTGGTATTAATTTCATTATAAGCTCCACGATTTGCAAACTCACCACCATTAATGTAGTTAGGAGTACCTGAGGTTTGATCACTTGTCCAAGCATAGACATACATGTTCAAATCTGTCGGATACACTGTACCACTTACAACATTTCGAGTGATGTTGTCAGCTACGGCTACAAAACCAATTTCGTTCGGAGTGTCAAACTCAACACCCGTGCTTGTGCAACCTACGAATGCAGCGGCTGCCAAACAAATTGAAAGAATCTTTTTCATTGTGTATAAATTTTTAGTTAATATTTTGTTCTAAATTATAATATCGGTATTCACGTCGTCCCACTCATTAACCTCGGGGGCGAAACCGCCATCTCCCGCAGTAATAGGTTTGGGAATATCTATCTCTGTCTCGATACGGATAATCTGCTCGGGGTTGTCGATAAACTGATCCGAAACATCGATGTTGAACACGCGACCGTTACCCGCAATATCGATAAACACAAGCGACAGCACCTGTTTGGTTCCGCTTTGGGGATTAGCACCGAAGGTATTGAAACGTGCTGTCAGCAAGCCGTTGCCATCGATGACCTGGTTGTCGAAGTACACCGAAACAAAGTCGGTCGAGCGTTGGTCGAACGCAATCTTATTGCTCTCGGCAAGGCCCGTAATAACAGCTGCAATACTACCGATATTCTCGACACCCGTAACGGTTTTCATCTCAAGAATCCAAGACTCGACAACGGTCTCGCATCGGATGTTCATCACCAGCGGCTCGGCATCGACGCTTCGGGCGGGGACAAACACATCATTCAGGCGGCCCACATACAAGTGGTCAGGGTCATACACGATTTTCTCGTTGTCGGAAGCCGACGAGCGGCTACGGAGTTTGGTAAGGAACGAGGTGGGGATGATTGAGGTCGAGGCATAAACCTTGTTCCACGAGTTCTCATTACTAATCCAGGTTGACTCGGTGTCGAAGTTATAGACCAGCACGTCGTACTCGCGCGAGGGAATAAGGTTAACCTTGCCGCCCTCGGGGGGAAGGAACGCCTGTGTAACGAATCCGCCCGTATGGCTATCGTAGAAGATACAACGCATCAACGACGGGAGGTGGGGCATCTCGTAGTTGACAATCTCGTCCTCGATTTCGATATTGACGATAACGGTGTAGTCTGCGACAGTCAGAGGTCGGCGTTTGCACGAACTGAGACCCGCAAACAATGCTACACACAGCATTATTAATATGTATCTGGCGCGTCTCATATCTATTTCACACCTTTAGATTTAAGTTCATATTTCTTGCTAGCCTCAATTCTCTTGGGTGTAGCCTTCACCTTGACCGTAAGCGGCCACTCCAACGAAACGGCGGCGCGGGTAGGTCCAAAGAAGTTTGAGGTACGATACTTAATACCCGGCTCCTTGATAAGGTCCTCGAAATCCGACGACGGATAGTAGGGACGGAACTGGGTATGGATAAGACCGAAACCGATATTGAACAGAATTCGGAGCTTATCCTTTGCAACGGGCAGTGCATAAGTATAGTCAACTCCCACATCAAGGAACTCACCTTGAATACCGTGTTCCTTGTTTTGGAAGTCGTAGTAGCCCACACCTGCATATACACCAACGGCATGGCCTTTGAGTTTCGAGTCGATGCTCCATCTGTGTTTGTCGCCCGTAAACCAATATTTACCGTCAACAAACCAAGCCAGAGTCTCGACACACCATTTATTATTAGCAGACACCGCCCAAGGATAGTGGTAATCGACACCTACCGACCAGTTGGTTTGGATAGGCACCTCGACACCGATACTCAAGCCGGGTGTAAGCATATTCGTACGCACTGCAAACAGAGTCTTGCGCATCAACGGCTCATTACCAGCAGATGTAGAATTGATGGTCAGAGCAGCAGGCATTGCTATCGGACGAGAGAAGGAGGGAGCGGGAGTAACGGGTTCCTCAAACTGCACAATAGGAGGTACATCGCGCACAAACTCGTCTTTGGAGTTCTCCTCGGTCATAACGACACGCAGAGTAACCGACGAGTTACGCAGAGCATAGACATAGTTGCGGGTCAGGTATCTCCAACCCTGTTTCAACTGTCTCAGACGCCACTCCTTGGTGTTAACATTAATAGAGCTATTAATCACCTCCATCATCTCCTCTCGTTGGGGGAACTCGGGGTGGGTCTTCAGAATCTGCAACAGACCATCCCAGTCCTCTTCCAGATAAGAGACCTGAATGTTTGCATCTTTAAATTGGGGGAATAATTCGAGCAGAAGTTTCTCGGTGCTGCGTGCACGATTGCGCGCCAGCTGTTTGTTGTATTCATAGCCACCGTCAGGCGATGCCGTTGACATAATCAGCAACTGACTGGGCACAGCGCCATCAAGTTCAAGGGTGGTCTGAATATCCGCCACCATCTGCTCGATGGTACGTTTATTCTCCTTGAAGTCATACTCTATCACAGGGTTGTCAACCCTGAAGAATATGTTGTACCTCTTTTCTATAAATGTTCGTTTTGCCGCAGTCGCCTCTTGCGAATACACCGTTAGGTTACAAAGCAAAAATAGAACAAGTATAGAAAGCACCTTATAAGCGCATTTCTTACTCATCTTGTAATATGTGAGATTTCTGATTGACTCCGCCGCCAGAACTTCTCATCCTCGATTCTGAAAACACTCTGATACAGAGCGCTTTCAGAGGTTTCGGGAGGACTCAAACAGAATTTATCTCTAGTTTTTTTGTTGGTAAATCTCGTACTATCTTACGATAGTTTAATCATTTGGGTCTTTTTGCACCACAAAATTATATCGTTAAAATGAGAAATGCAACGAAATAGATTAAAAATTTCAAAAAAAATTACACTCCGCCCAGGGGGGGGGGTATTACATTGATTATCAATAATTTAACCCAAAATAGAAATATAAAGCATGCCAAAATTCAACATTTTAGGGCGGTAATGCGTAATTTTACACAAAAATGTCGATTTTTGTATAATCTCAGTGTTATTTTTTGTGGGCAAAAGCGAGTTTCGGGCAGGCATTTCGAACGGGGTGCCACAGATTTGCATCCGAGAGCGGCTGTTTTCGGTGATAAAAACAAGAAAAATGTCCTCAAATGTTGAATGATTCGAAATATATCCATATCTTTGAAAGAGATAACCGAACACAAATAACCTTACATACTATGAAAACCGAATTGAAACTTAATGCCAACAAACTGGTGTCGTTCTTGGGCAAGATGCCCCAAGAGTTCACCAAGGCCGACATCGTCAAATTCATCGAGGCCAACGAGATTCGTATGGTCAACTTTATGTATCCCGCGGGCGACGGCCGACTCAAAACTCTGAACTTTGTAATCAACAACGCCGCATATCTCGATGCCATTTTGACTTGTGGCGAGCGAGTTGACGGCTCGAGCCTTTTCCCGTTCATTGAGGCTGGCAGCAGCGACCTCTATGTTCTGCCCCGTTTCAGCACAGCATTCCTCGATCCGTTTGCTTCTATTCCCACGCTGTCGATGCTCTGCTCTTACTTCAACAAGGATGGCGAGCTGCTCGAAAGTTCGCCCGAGAACACCCTGCGCAAAGCGTGCAAAGCATTGAACGAGGTTAGGGGTATGGAGTTCCAGGCTATGGGCGAGTTGGAGTACTATGTGATTGCGCCCGACAGCGGAATGTTTGCCGCCACCGACCAAAAGGGCTACCACGAATCGGCACCCTACGCCAAGTTCAATGAGTTCCGCACTCAATGTATGGCCTACATCGCACAAGCGGGCGGCCAAATCAAATACGGCCACTCGGAGGTGGGTAACTTCACCATCGACGAGATGATTTATGAGCAAAACGAGATTGAGTTCCTGCCCGTAAATGCACTCGAAGCTGCCGACCAGCTGATGATTGCCAAGTGGATTATCCGCAACCTGGCCTACGAGTACGGCTACGACATCACCTTTGCACCCAAAATCACCGCAGGCAAAGCAGGCTCGGGTCTGCACGTTCATATGCGTATTGTCAAAGACGGCGTCAACCAAATGTTGGACGGCGGCGTACTGTCGGCAACCGCACGCAAGGCGATTGCTGGTATGATGGAGGTTGCACCTTCGATTACCGCATTCGGCAACACCAACCCCACATCGTATTTCCGTCTTGTACCTCACCAAGAGGCTCCCACCAACATCTGCTGGGGTGACCGCAACCGTTCGGTATTGGTACGTGTACCGCTGGGATGGGCTGCCAAGAGCGATATGTGCCAAATTGCCAACCCCTTGGAGAGCGCAAGCAACTACGACACCACCCAAAAGCAGACTGTCGAGATGCGTTCGCCCGACGGCTCGGCCGACATCTATCAACTGATTGCGGGTCTGGCTGTGGCTTGCCGCTATGGTTTCGAGCTGGATAACGCATTGGAGATTGCCGAGCGCACCTACGTTAATGTGAACATCCACCAAAAGGAGAACGAGGCGAAACTCAACTCGCTGGCCCAACTGCCCGACAGCTGCGAGGCATCGGCCGACTGCTTGGAGAGCCAACGTGCCATCTTCGAGAAGTACAACGTGTTCAGCCCCGCGATGATTGATGGTATTATCAAAAAACTGCGTTCCTACGGTGACAAGACCCTGCGCAGTGACATCGGCAGCAACCAAGAAGAGATGTTGAAACTTGTTCAACGTTACTTCCACTGCGGATAGGCCGCGATGCCATACTTAAAATTAAAGCCCCAACCGAAAGTGGTTGGGGCTTTAATTTTAGGATTGAGCCTCTGCTAATAAGTCGCCAAGTTCTCCAATGTTTTGTGCTATAACATCGGGTGGATTGGGCGCGGCATTGGCAACCTCGATGGTTGTCTCGCCCGACAGCACCAACACACCCACGGCGCCTGCGTTTTGGGCCATTGCGATGTCGGTGTAGATGCGGTCGCCCACCATTGCAATCTGGTCGGGTTGTAGTTGCTTTTGTTGGAGGATACCAATCAGCATATTGGGGTCGGGTTTACCCAGCGTGATGTCGGGTTGGCGTCCTGTGGCGTGTTCCAAGCATTTGCAGATGGAGCCGCAGTCCACAAGCACAGTCGGCAGGTTTGTCGGACACACCTTATCGGGGTTGGTGGCGATGTAGGGAATGCCCTGCGAAATCCACCACGCGGCACGGCACAGACGTGCATAGGTCAGCGTAAGGTCGAAAGCCGCCACAATCAAGTCGGGCACATCCTCTGCGTCATCGGCCGTCGAGATAAATCCCGCCTTCTCGAACTGCGAAATCATGCTCGGAGTACCCAGCAGGAACAGACGGCGTGCCTCGGGGTAGTGTGCCTTGATATAGTCGATGGTGGCAACGGTTGTGGTGTACATCTCCTCCTCGGTGGCGTGGATGCCCATCTTCTCCAACTTTTGCAGGTAGTCGTCCAGCGACTTCGAGGGGTTGTTGGTCAGAAACGAATAGGAGATATTCATCTGTTTGAGGCGTTCGAGGAAGGGGATGGTATAAGGGAACAGCGAGTCACCCATATAGATTGTGCCATCCATATCGAGCGCAACGTGCTTAATCTTTGCAAGCTTATTTTTGACAGTTGTATCCATTACGCATTCTCGGTTTTAGGTTCCTCATCGTCATATCCGTCGGCCTTGGCACCCCACATAGTCAGGAACACGAGGGTTCCGATAACGGCAATACCAATCATACCCATAAAGACATAGTCCCAGTTGTTGAGCAGGTCAATCATATATCCCACGCCAAAGCCCGAAACGATACCGCTGGCATAGCCAAACAGACCGGTCAGACCATTGGCGGTTGCGGCAGCGCGGTTGGTTGCTTGGTTGGCCGCGGCGATACCAATCAGTGCCTGCGGGCCATAGATACAGAAACCTGCCATTGCCAGCACGATAATCATCAACCACATAGGAGTGCCCACAGGCATCATAAGGAACAGAGTCATAAAGATAGCCACACCAATCATACAGAACACGCACATACGGTGAGCCTTACCTTTGAGCAGTTTGTCGGTGAGCCAACCGCTGGCCAGCATACCTATGATACCAAAGATTTCGAACACAGCCACAGTCCATCCTGCTCCCTTCAAATCCATACCGCGCGCCTCTTTGAGGAAGGTAGGTCCCCAATCCAGCACTGCAAAGCGAACTACATAGACAAAGAAGTTGGCGATACCCAAAATCCAAATCCACTTGTTGCGGAATACCTTCTCGCGAATGAACGCCTTGTACTCGGCACTATTCTCCTTGCCCGACTTGTTGATTTTGTGAATCTCGGGCAGTCCCACCGACGAGGGGGTGTCGCGCAGCATCATAAATATTCCTATTGCACCAACAAATGCCAAGCCGCCGGGAATCCAGAAGCACCAGCGCCAAGCTCCATAGTGAGCCGCCGACTCCAAAACGCTCTTCATAGCCGAGTCATCGCCAAGTGTCACTCCAAGGTGGCCTGCAATTTCGGCCACGATTTCGGGATTAGCGCTCAAGTTCGCGCCCATAGTGCCCATAATGTAGCCACACAGAATTGCAACCAAACTTGCGCCCACCGAGTGCGATGTGTTCCAAATCGACATTTTGGTGGCAAGCTCTTGGGGAGGAATCCAGTGAGTCAGCAGACGTGCGCACGGAGGGAAACCGCTTCCTTGCAGGAAATTATTGAGAATCAGCACCACGCCAAAGAACAAAATCAGCGTGTTGGTGAATTGTGGGCCACCTGTTTCGCCGGTAATCAGGGTACTGATGTCGGCGCCAAAGCCAAATGCAAAGTTTGCGATGGCACACAGCATCAGACCGATGGCCATATGGTAGCGTCCGCTCAAGCGGTCAGCCAAAAAGCCGTTCAGAAAGCGCGAAACACCATAGACGATGGTTGTTAGCGTCATAATGATACCGAAACTGGTCTTGGTAATTCCATATTCGGCGCTCAAACCCGGAATTGCAAACGAAAAGTTCTTGCGAACAAAATAGAATAGCGCGTAGCCAATCATCGTTGCAATGATTGTACGCCACTGCCAATACTTGAATTGTTTAGTAGAGTCCATTCTTTCGAATCTTTTAATTTATATTTTGTTATTTGTTTAATCGTTCGGTCTGCTCAACATCCAGCGCGTCGGCCAAAATCGAGATTGGGTTCTCGGTCACAACCTCGGTGCTCATCTCAATCTGCCATTTGCAGGTTTCGCAGTCAGTGGCAACCATATCCACTCCAAGCGCTCTAATCTGGTTAAACAGCGGCTCGCCAATCTTCTGCGAGTAGGCGTAGTTCTCGCTCTTGAAACCATAGGTGCCCGCGATACCGCAACACTGCGAGTCGAGCACTGTGAGTTCGACCCCAGGAATCATTTGCAGCAGCGATGTTGAGTAGATACTCCATCCGAGTTTCTCCATATGGCAGGGAGTGTGGTAGGCAATACGACGGCGGTACTCCTCCTTGAAGGCCAGCTTCACGCGGCCGCTGTCGATAGCCTCGAAGATAAATTTTGCAGCCAGCATAATGCTCTCCCTCACGTCGGCATTGTCGATGTGAAGGATATGCGGATACTCGTCGCGCATTGTAAAAGTGCAGGTCGAGGAGGTGGTCAGCACAGGCTCCCCTGCCCCTACGGCCTTGCGAATCGAGGCCATATTCACTTGGGCTTGGCGCTCCGCCTGCTCGCTCATTCGGTTGGCAATTAGAGCCACACCGCAACACTTTTCCTTTTCGAGCAGATGCACACCATAGCCGATGGCATTGAGCACCTTCACCAAATCCTTACCCAACTTGGGGTTGTTGTAGTTGACATAGCAGCCGTGGAAGTAGCTCACAAAGCGGCTGAAACGCTGCTGCCCTGTCTGTTTCTTAAACCAGTTCTCAAACCTTTGACCGCTATACTTGGGAAACGCACGACGGTGGTCGATGGCCAGCGCCTTATTCATAAGGTTTTTGACGGGTTGCAGTTTCAACGTAGCATTGACTACTGGTGCAAAGGTAGTTGCCAGCGAGCCCATAACGTCGGTATTGGCCAGCATACGGTCGCGCAAGCGAGGGCTCTTTTGGCTATATTTCAGTCGCGCCGCAAGGATTATGTCGCCAATCTTGACATTCGACGGGCAGGCCACCTCGCAACGTTTGCAGTTAAGGCAGTAATCCAGCGAATCGTCGTAGAAACGGGGGTTCTTCAAACGATAGCGCTCGCCATCGGGTCCCGCCTGCTTGGGTCCCGCATACTCGGGGTTGACCGCTGTGACGGGACAATAGACGGTGCAGATGGTACACTTGACACACTGCTCAAAACGATTATCATTCTGCTCCATACTCGCCTCCTTGTTTGTTAAGAATCCTGTCTGCCACATACAGCGACGTGAGGATTGACACACCCGCGCCACTGCTCTCCTTGATGGAATTGCAGCCACTGAGCACCGCACCAACGGCATACATATTTTCGAGAATCTGACCCTGTTTGCTCACACGGAACTCAGCATCTGTCGCCACACCAAAACCCATATAGGGTTGTGTATTGAAAAGATTTCGGTCGTACCACTCCGAGCGCACACCCGCAGCATCGACATCCAAGCCCAAAATAGGTTCATAGATGCGCTCCGAGGTAGCTACAATGCCGTGGCTGAAAAAGCTGCCCGTAGCCAGCACAAAATTGCGAGCCTTGAACTCCATAGCTCCGTGGTTGGCGGTGCGGATGCTTTGCAGTCGGCCATCCTCCACAATGCCACTCTCGACCGTATCGCCCAACATATAGACGCCACCCAACTCCTGAAAATATTTGCGCAGGGTGATTTGCGTGCGAATACCGGGCACCGAGGGCGGGAAGGTCGCAATGAAGTGCAGCGGACGCTCAACCATCCGTCGCAACTCCTCGACAGCCGCGCCATCCATCAATCCGACAACTGTAGGCATCAGCACAGCCTCGACATCCTTGCTCGCCGCGTTAATCTCACGAGCCAAATGCTCCAAAGTTTCGCCCACAAGTGCTTTGGCAATGTTTGTTGCGCGCATCTCGGTGGGGTTGTTACGCAAGCGCTCCAACTCCGGCAGCGAGATATTAGCCACAATACTCTCGACACCCTGTTTTGCCAGTCCCGAAGCCACAAAGTTGGGCTGGAAATCCAGAAAACCATCGATATTCAGTATCGCAACCCGCTTCCAGGGAGTTTGTTTCGGTACCTCCACGCGCAGATACTCCTCGACGGTCAGCCACGCGGGTTTCAACTGCCCGAGCGGCGTCAGACGATAGTGATTGCGTTCGGCCGAACCTCGCAGCGTAATATTCATCTCCTCGAACAGCGACGGCACGCGCTCGGCCAAACTACGAACCGCCTCCACACCCAACTTACCGTAGGGGTGCGAGGAGTCCAAACGTGCAATCGCCTCCAAAGGATTGGAGTCGCAACCATACAGCTCGAACGAGCCCGAAAAGAAGTGAAGCGCACTCTGTCCCGACGAGACAATCAAGCACTTCTGCCCCCTCTTGGCGAGCGAAACTCCCGTTATTAGGCCGCTCAAACCTCCGCCTATTATTATCGTATCAAAAGTCATAGCTATTCTCCTCTATTTGTGCGAAAATGCATCCAAACCACACACGCCCTCATAAACCCACGATGTGAACTGCATCTCGCAAAGTGTGTTACCCCACGCCACGGGATACATTCCGCGCCAGCGCTCGTTCAGGAACTCGGCCAAATCCTCCTGCGCCTTTGTGGCACATCCGTCCGCCTTGCTAAGCAACCCCGCCGCGCGGCAGGCACAAAGCTCGCCCTGACAAGTACCCATTCCCACACGGGTGCGACGACGCAGACTTATCAGGTTCTGCACGCGCAACTCCTTGATGGCATACTCCACCTCACCAATCGACACCGCCTCGCACTCGCACACAAGCGACTTGTCGTTGCGGCTCTCGGCCGAAATCATCCGACTACGCGAGCCGTGGCGTCCCTCCGCAGCACGTGCGCCTATGGTGGTTTTGGATGTGGTGCGCGATTTTGTGGTCTCGCTCTCTGCATCGTACGACGAGCCGGGCAGACACAACTCTGCTGTATAGCAACGCTTGTTGATGTTGAGTTTTTGGCATACCAAGTCGGTGGCCCACTCCGCCATCAGGCGATAGGTCATCAGCTTGCCACCCGTGATGGTGATGAATCCGGGGATGTCGTCACGCGTCTCGTGGTCCAAGCATACAATACCGCGACTGATGCTGCGTCCCGTCTCATCATTGTCGCTGGCCACCAGCGGACGCACACCCGAATAGGCGCGCAGGATACGTGTCGCAGCCAGACTCGGCGCAAGTTTGGCACCCTCGCGCAGCAAAAGGTCCACCTCCTCGGGTGTGACCTGCATATCGTCTATTTGGTCGTAGGGAACTCGGCTCGAGGTTGTTCCAATCAGCGAAATAGTGTCGCCCGGAACAAGAATATCGGCATCGGCGGGCTTGCGACAACGATTCAATACAAGATTGTTGACGCGGTGGCCGAAAATCAGCAGGGCACCTTTGGCGGGGAACATATTTACGACAGCACCCGCCATCTTGGCTATTCTGTGGCCCCAAATACCGCCCGCGTTGACGGTAATGTCGGCATAGGCCTCCACTTCACTGTTGGTGCGTTTGTCGAGCAGTTTAACGCCAACCACCCTTCGGCCATCTTTGATGATGTCCACCACCTCGTGGTAGGTCCACACCTCGGCTCCGCGCAGACGCGCATCCAGCGCATTGGCCGTTGTTAGTCGGAAGGGATCGACCGAGCCATCGGGCACACGCACAGCACCAATCAACGCAGGGTTCACCGAGGGCTCCAATCGTCGAGCCTCGGCAGGATCAATGGCCTCGGCACGAATACCCGCGCGACGGCACGCATCTATAAATGTGGATTGAAAAGAGAGATCATCTTCGGGCAGGGTGACAAACAGTCCGTCGGTCTCCTCGACGCAGTGACGCGCAATCTTGCGCAGAATCATATTCTCCTTGATGCACTCCGTCGCGGACTCCTGGTCGGTTACGGCATATCGCGCTCCGCTGTGTAGCAGTCCGTGGTTGCGTCCCGTTGCGCCGTTGGTCAAATCCAGGCGCTCCACCAGCAGGACCTTCAATCCCCTCAACGCGCAGTCGCGCGCCGTACCCGCACCCGTGATACCGCCACCGATAATGATTACATCAAACTGATGTTTTTTGTCTGTTTTCATAAGGTTTCGCCACTTACCCTCGGCGCTTGCCACCCCGACAAGCCGCCCCCGCAAATAGTTATTACAAAGCTACAAACATTTTGTATAAAAAGCAAATCCC
>JAZLBP010000015.1:0-38060 GCA_045613745.1 Rikenellaceae bacterium
TCTCTGTTGGGACAATTAGGCTTTGGCTCATTCTTATCAAAGTTCCAATGCTCAGCTTTTACAGATAGATTAAGACTTGTGTACTTGCGTGCTCTGTCTTTACAGATGCACAGCATTAGTGGGTGTTCGCCGTTTTTTAAGGTTTTTGACCTGTAACACAGCACATTAATTGTTGTTGCCATAGCTTTTCTGGTTTACACCTCGGTTTACACACTGGTTTACACAGACCACCTAAAAGCAACCAAAATTACACAAAAAAAGCAGCTACTTTTTATCGTAACTGCTTGATTTTCAAGTGGTGCCACCAGGAATCGAACCGGGGACACAAGGATTTTCAGTCCTTTGCTCTACCAACTGAGCTATGGCACCATCGTTTGTTGAACTCTCATCTCGAATTCGGGTGCAAAGATACGCAAAAATTTTCAACCTCCAAATTTTTGCGCGCTTTTTTTTGAAACTTTTTAGTCTTTTACCACTTTTCAGACTCCCCACAGGCACCCCACAAAGGATCGAGGACAGCACTCGCCACAACGGGCAACCTCCCCCCCCCACCCTGCGGGACCCCACACAAAACAAACGCGGCTGATGCGATGTGCATCAGCCGCTCTCTGTATTTTGACAAATCACTATTCAAAAATCTCTTCGATGGCGCGGCCACGCCACACGGCGGGAACTTCGGCGCCAAAGATGCGGGCAATGGTGGGCGCGGTGTCGTAGCGGACAACCGACGATTGGATTTTGTGGCCGCGTTTGACACCCTTGCCACAGAACACCAGCACACCCTCCATCTCGTCCATCGAGGTGCGGCCGTGACCTTTGCCAATGCCGCCGTGGTCGGACACAACCATAAAGATGGTGTTGTCGTACATTCCTGCCTCTTTGGTGACCTCAATGATTTGGGCGAGTTGCGCGTCAAGAGTTTTCAGGCGGTTCATATAAATCTCTGAGCCCCAGCCGTGGGCGTGACCCTCAACGTCGGGCGAGTCGAAGATGCAAATCGAGTATGCGGGTTTGTTGGCCTTCAAGTAGTCGGTGTAGGCCTCAACGAGCGCATCGCCGCGGGGCTCAACCATCGGAACGTGTTGGTAGTGGCTGACCGACTTGTTGTCAATCAAATCGCCGTGCACCTCCCACTCATAGTGGGCGCTCAAATTGAATTCGGGGTTGTGGCGGCGCAAGACGGTGAAGATGGTGGGCATAATGCCGTTCTCGCACAGCTCAATCGAGGGGAAATCGGGTTTGCGGCTGCCCCAAGTGTTGTAGCCGTGCATCTCGGGACCCACGCCCATATACATCGAAGCCCAGTTACAGGCGCTCGACGAGGGCAGAATACTGCGCGCTTGGAGAGTCCACGCACCCTCGGCCATAAGTTGTTTGAGAGTGGGCATTTCGGCCGCCTCGACGGTGTTGCCCGCAAGGCCGTCCAAACCAATCATCACAACGTGCTTCACTCCGGGCACGCCCTTATCGGCCGAGCAACCGCCCAGCGCAAACATCGCCACCAAAGGCAACATCAAAAACAATTTCCTCATAATACTATTAATTAAAGGTTTTCGGTTTTAGTTTTCAGCATTACAAATATAGCAAACAACCCTCAGTCAAACAAGAACTGTTTGGAACTTTTATTTCGGAGATTTGTCGTTTAGATAGTGCGCGAGGATTCAAAAGACATTGATTACCAGACAAAAAGACACAAAAAAAGAGGAACTCGTAAGTTCCTCTCTTTGAGCTGTTGACGAGGCTTGAACTCGTGACCTCTTCCTTACCAAGGAAGTGCTCTACCACTGAGCTACAACAGCAACTTGCTTTAAGCGGTCACAAAAGTAGAAACTTTTTTCATTCCCTCCAAACATTTTTGTAAAAAAATTGCAAAAATCAGCAAAATAATACTGTCAGATATATTTTTCAACGAAAAACAAAACATTAAATCAGATATTAATCCGCGTTCCGCATCACGACCACACAATACACAGCACATAAAATATACTATTATTATATATTAGGAAGTGTAAAAAATCGGGCGGCAGGTTTGCAAGCCAAAGCAAAAGTACACAAAAAGCACTATCAGTGCGGATAAAAATTTTGTTTCGCAACACTTTTAGGAAAAATCAGTAAGAAACACTTGGTTTTTCGAAATTTTATTCGTAAGTTTGTGATAAAATTAAAATAAACGAAACTATGAAAAAACGTACTTTCTTGGCTGCTTTTGCTGCGGCTATCCTCGCTGTAAGTTGCGCAGGACCTCAAAAATACACTATCAATGGTAGTATTTCGAAACACCCGCTGGCAAGCTATGTTGATTCAGTTTATTTGACCAACGACCTTGGCAATTCGGCTAAATGCGCTGTTGTAGATGGCAAATTCTCGTTCGAGGGCGAGGTTGAGAAACCTATCCTCACAAGCATCGTGTTTACTTACCAAATGCCTACTCCCGGACAATTCAGTCTGCCTCTGATTTTGGAAGAGGGTAATATCCACTTCCTTGGTCTGCCTTCGAAACGTTTTGCAGGCACTCCGCTCAACGACTCGATCGTAATGCTCAACGCCAAGGCTAACGAAGTTCACACCGACTCTGTTGACGAAGTATATCTCGACAAATTGGCAGACATCTTGCGCACCTATATCAAAAACAACCCCAACGACGCATCGACCGTATATGCGCTGCGTGAGGGTGTAAACTCCAACCTGTTTGCAGAAGAGGAGATTTGGGAGCTCATCCAAGAGTGCGGCCCCGAGGTTAACACCACAAACTTTGCAAAAGAGATTTGCGCAAAATTTGACTCGGAGGAGTAACGACAACCGAAATTCATTCTAGCAAGAATCGAAAATATGAAAAGACTGAAATACAGTTCAGCCGCACTGACCGTCGCATTTGCGGCGGTCGCTTGCGGTAATAACGGAAGCTATACAATCAAAGGTCAGCTGGCCGAAAGCGAAGAATACAAATTCGACTCGGTAATGGTTGAGGTAAACGGCGTGCACAATGCTGTTGCCGTAGAGCAAAACCAATTTGTGTTGGAAGGTCAAATCGACGCGCCTACCTTCACCGAGATTTTCATCTCGTATGTTTCGCCCGAAGACGGCACCTTGCAAGGTTCGACCAATATCCCCGTAGTTTTGGAGTCGGGCAAAATCAACGTCGAACTCACTGCCGATGATTCGTTCAAAATTGGAGGAACCAAGAGCAACGACGCCATTCAAGCGCTCAACGACGCAGTTGCCGAGTGGGAAGAGCGCGAGGGCGAATGGAGCGAAGTTGAGAATCTGATAAAAGAGTTCCTTGCAGAGCAATCGCAAACACAAGCCGGTGTATATGGCATCACTATGGCACAAAACGTATTGGGTGACACCGATATGATTGAGGCGCTGAAAGGTTGTGCCGAGAGCGTAAAACAACACCCCGACATCGCTAAAATTGCCGAGCGTATGGAGATTGTGGAGCGCACATCCAAAGGTCAACCTTTTGTTGACTTCGAGATTGAGACCGCAAACGGCACTGCAAAATTGTCAGACTATGTAGGCAAAGGTAACGTAGTGTTGGTTGATTTCTGGGCAAGCTGGTGTGGCCCCTGCCGCAGAGAGATTCCCAACGTGAAGGCTGTCTATGACGAGTATAAGGACAAAGGCTTTGTAGTTGTGGGTGTTCCCACAAACGACCTCCCCGAGAACACGCTGCGTGCATTGGAGGAAGAGGGTGTTGATTTCCCGCAAATGCTTGGTGCCGAACGTCAAGCCGTAGGTGCAAGAGCTTATGGTGTGCGTGGCATCCCCACGCTTGTACTTTTTGACGCAGACGGAACAATCCTTGGTCGCAGTAACGGTGTCGAAGCACTGCGCGCAGAACTCGCCGAGGCTTTGAAGTAGGCCATCCGTCTTCGAACGCACACAAAACGTATTTTCTCCCTTTGGGCCACACTTGGCGGGGAGAAAATACGTTTGTTTTGTAAAATATTCTTATCTTTGTGCGAATGTAACAACAAAATTTCAAGCAACTCCCGTATGAAGAAATTATCGATACTTATTCTGCTGGCACTCTGCGCAGTAGGCTGCAACAGCAAGAGAGCACGCATCAACGGACAATTTGCCGACCGAGCAAACACTTCGGTATATCTCGAAATAATCACCCCAGGTCGCTCGGCCATTGTGGATTCGACCACAACCAACGCCAAGGGTGACTTCCGTTTCAATATCAAATTCACCGACCAAGACCCCACTATCTACAACGTCCGCACGGGCAAGGAGTTTATTCCGCTGATTGTAGCTCCTGGCGAGCACATCTCGCTGTCGTCGGTGGGTATTCTGTCGCAGAACTATCAGGTCAGCGGCTCGCCCGAATCGGAAGCTGTGCAAGAAATCAGCACACTGCTCACCAATGGCGCTGCCGACCTTACCGACATCTCGAAGAACTATATGAATTCGAGCGACGAGACCGAGCGCAAACAGTTGACAACCGACTATCTAAAAAAATACTACACCATCAAACGCAGCCACATCGAGTTCGTTGTACGCAACGCAT
Source organism: Rikenellaceae bacterium (assembly GCA_045613745.1). Lineage (GTDB taxonomy): Bacteria > Bacteroidota > Bacteroidia > Bacteroidales > Rikenellaceae > UBA940. The sequence goes on from JAZLBP010000015.1 coordinate 4,517, forward strand.
CGTCGCTGGCGGGTATCTACGCGCTATATCAACGTCTGCCCGGCGATGAGGAGTTATTCAACGGCGATGGCGACATCGTGTACTATCGTATGGTGGCAGACTCAGTAAGCCGCACCTACCCCGCGTCGAAATATCTGGCAGCCCTGCAAAACGAGGTTGCAACAGCTGATGGCGCGCAAAAACTAACCAACGAGCTGGCCGAGAAGATGGCCAACCCCGTAGGTTTTCCTCCCATCACCCTGCCCAACATCTATGGTCAAAAGGTGGAGTTGACCGACGTTGTAGCCAAGAACAAAGCCACATTGGTATATTTTTGGAAGAGCGATTTGAAGGATGCTTCGGTACAAAACGCCGAGCTGAAAACCATCTATAAGGAGTACAAGAAGTTGGGCTTTGAGATTTTCCAAATCTCGCTCGATACTTCGAAACCCTCGTGGGTGTCGGCTGTTCAAAACCAACAGCTACCCTGGATTAGTTTGTGCGATTTCCGCGGCGCGGCGTGTCCTGCATACACCGCCTACAACATCACAAGTCTGCCCGCAACATTCCTCATCGACGCCGATGGTGACTTGGTGGGTAAAGACTTGTTTGGCGGCGCACTGGTCAGCAAACTTAACCAAATGCTGCAATAATGTACTACTTCGCTTCGGACGTACACCTGGGTCTTGTCTATGAGCAGGGCGACCACACACGCGAAAGGGTTTTCGTAGGTTGGCTCGACTCAATCAAGCACGACGCCAAGGAGATATACTTGGTGGGCGACATCTTTGACTTTTGGTTTGAGTACGGACACGTCGTTCCCAAAGGTTTCACCCGTACATTGGGCAAGATTGCCGAACTGACTGACTCGGGCATCAAAGTACACTTCTTTACGGGAAACCACGATATGTGGGTGCGCAACTACTTTGAGCGCGAGTGCGGAATGATTGTCCACTACCGCGGCGAACTGGTGCAACACGCAGGCAAAACTATTATGGTTGCCCACGGCGACAACCTGCGTACCGACGGACAGCCTATGCTCAAACTGATGAACGCACTATTCCGTTCGAATCTCGGACGATGGCTGTTCCGCAACCTGCTGCACCCCGACTGGTCGATGCGTTTCGGCAAGTGGTGGAGTGGCAAGAGCCGCAAATCCAAAGAGATTAAAATGGAGTTTCGCGGCGAGGAGGAGTTCTTGGTGCAATACGCTCGCGAGTGGGTTGATACGGGACTGCCCATCGACTACTATGTGTTCGGACACATCCACTCGGCAGCCGACTATCCTCTGTCGGAACGTAGCCGCGCATTGTTCCTTGGCGAATGGATTGAGGAGCCGCACTACGCTGTTATGGATGCAGAAGGTAATATGAAACTTATAAAACTATGAAACAATATCTCGACCTGCTAAACAAGATTATGACCGAGGGTGTGGTCAAAGGCGACCGTACAGGCACAGGTACCAAAAGTATCTTCGGTTATCAGATGCGATTCAACCTGAGCGAGGGTTTTCCCCTGCTGACCACCAAGAAACTGCACCTCAAAAGCATCATCCACGAGTTGTTGTGGTTTCTTGCGGGCGACACCAATATCAAATATCTGAACGAAAACAAGGTTACTATCTGGGACGAGTGGGCTGACGAAAACGGCGACCTCGGACACGTCTATGGCTACCAATGGCGTAGCTGGCCGACACCCGACGGCTCGCACATCGACCAAATCAGCCAACTTGTAGAGCAGATTAAAAACAACCCCAACTCGCGCCGTCTGATTGTCAGCGCGTGGAACGTTGCCGATATCGACAATATGGCTCTGCCTCCGTGTCACGCTCTGTTCCAGTTCTACGTTGCCGACGGCCGTCTGTCGTGCCAGCTCTACCAACGTAGTGCCGATGTATTCTTGGGTGTTCCCTTCAACATCGCAAGCTACGCACTGCTGACTATGATGATTGCCCAAGTTACGGGTCTGCAACCTGGCGAGTTTGTACACACACTGGGCGACACCCACATTTATCTCAACCACTTCGAGCAGGTACAAACCCAGCTGGAGCGCACACCCCGCGCACTGCCCCGTATGAAGATTAACCCCGACGTGAAGTCGATTTTCAATTTCCGCTATGAGGACTTCACACTCGAAGAGTACGATCCCTACCCCACCATTAAAGCCCCCATTGCCGTATGATTTCGATTATCGTAGCCGTAGCCGAGGGCGGCGTTATTGGAGGAGGAGGCGACCTACTGTGGCACATCTCGGAGGATTTGCGTCGCTTCAAACAGATTACATCGGGCCACACCGTAATTATGGGCCGCAAGACCTATGACTCCATCGGACGCCCGCTACCCAAACGTCGCAACATCGTTATCACCCGCAACAGCGAGTGGAGCGCCGAGGGTTGTGAACGCGCCGAGAGTTTGGAGCAGGCAGTTGCAATGTGCGCCGGCGAAGAGGAGGTTTTCATCATCGGAGGTGGCGAGATTTACCGCCAATCGATGGCCCTTGCCGACAAGCTCTACCTAACACAAGTAAATAAACCATACGAGGGCGACACCTACTTCCCCGAGATACGTCCCGAGGAGTGGCAGGAGGTTGCACGCGAGAGTTTCGAGCGCGGCGAAAAGTTCGAATACCCCTTCGAATTTATTGACCTTGTACGCAAAAAATAAGCAACAAAACACAACCCCCGACGGCTATGCCATCGGGGGTTTTCTTTTATCTACTCTAAAAAATCTTATTTACAATCGAAGAGTCCACGCGAAACGTTTGTGCGCAGTTGGATTAGTTTGGCAGCCTTGGGAGGATTGCCTTGCAGCAGATAACCCACAGCCAACACTATTGTTGCTCCCCATTTAATCAGTTCCGACACATAGGCTCGTTTCAAACGACCTTGTCCTGCGGCCATCACACGTTCGCTGACGCCACACATTCGGCACAAGCGCACAAAGTATTCGTCGGTAAGTTTCGACGACGGAATGTAGTGATAAATAGCAGGTGTAGGGGTATAATAAATCGCCTTACCTGCCGCGGCAAAGCGGTGCATAATCTCCTTCTCCTCGCCACCCAGCGGATTGGAGCCCGTACGACCGAGGTTGGTTGCAAACGCACCCAACTCCTCCACACACTCGCGACGCATAGCCATATTTCCGCCTGCGGGGTAACCCTTTACAAAGGGTTTTATCGAGGGGCCCAAGTCGAGTGTACCTGCAATGGGTCGCTCCGTATAGCGCGACATCCAGCGCGGACGGCCATCTATATAATAAGGTATGACACGACCACCTGCAGCCGACGCCTCGGGGTGGCTCTCAAAGAGTTCGATATATCCGCGCACGAAGTCGGGGTTTACCGTTTCATCGTCGTCGATGATGGCTATTATCTCGCCACAGCTCTCGGCGATACCGCGATTACGTGCCCACGAAAGACCCTGATTGCTCTCGCCAACGATTTTCAGATTCAGATTCGGATGGGCAGTGCGGAATTCCTCGAAAAGTTCACGCGTGTTGTCTTTCGAGTTGTTATCCACAGCCACACACTCCCACTCCTCGGCGGGCCAAGTTTGACACACCAAAGATTCAAGGGTGCGAACAAGGTCATTCGCACGATTATAGGTTGCTACAACAATCGAAAGTTTTATCATCACCCAACGCGACTATACAAGATGTATGCCCGCAGCCTCGCACTCCTGGCGCATTGCATCGGGCCAAATACTGCATTGAATCTCGCCGATGTGGGCCTTACGCAACAGCAGCATACACAGACGCGACTGACCGATACCGCCACCAATAGTGCAGGGCAGTTCGCCCGCCAACAGCATACGATGGAACAGCAGTTCGCGTTTCCACTCCTGACCGCGCTCGGCAAGTTGCAGAGCCATCGCACTCTCATCAACGCGGATACCCATTGACGAAATCTCGAAGGCGCGCTCCAACACGGGATTCCACACCAAAATATCGCCATTCAGACCCTTGAAGCCATCGGAGTTCTCGGTTGACCAGTCGTCGTAGTCAGCGGCACGACCATCGTGGGGTTGTCCATCCGACAACACTGCACCAATACCGATGATAAACACTGCACCGCGCTCTTTTACGATTCTGTCCTCGCGCTCCTTGGGAGTCAGTTCGGGCCACATACGCGCCAGCTCCTCGGCGTGTACAAAGAATATATCTTCGGGCAGGATGGGTACAATCTGCGGAAACTCGACATAGAGCAAGTTCTCGGTAACCTTCACAGCCTCATAGATACGGCGTACAATTTTTTTGAGGAACTCCAAAGTGCGCTCCTCACGAGTGATAACACGCTCCCAGTCCCATTGGTCCACATAGATCGAGTGGATGTTATCCAACTCCTCGTCGGGACGCAGGGCGTTCATATCGGTATAAAGACCTCGACCCGGCTCAACACCAAGTTGTGCGAGTTTGAGTCGTTTCCACTTTGCAAGCGAGTGTACAACCTCGGCTTTGCGCTCGTCCATATCCTTAATGGGGAACGACACGGGGCGCTCCACACCGCTCAAATCGTCATTCAGACCTGTGCCTTGCAACACCACCATAGGTGCAGTCACACGCAACAGCGACAACTGAGCCGCAAGGTTGGTTTGGAACATATCCTTGACGAGTTTGATAGCTTTCTCGGTATTCTCCTCCGAGCCGAGCAGGTTACGATAACCCTCAGGTTTATAAACAATAGACATATGGTTTGGGTAGTTTTAGTTCTCGATAATATTGTTTTCGATAAAGTATTCGTGCACGCATTGGCGGTAGTATTCAAGCGTCTCGCCCATAGTGCGGAACGATTTGCCACCGGCTGCGTTCTTGTGGCCGCCACCCTCAAAGTAACGACGCGCAAACACATTGACATCCATATCGCCACGCGAGCGCAACGACACGCGAATGAACTTATGAGTTTGTTGGAAGATGGCCGAAATCAGCACACCCTTAATCGAAAGCGGATAGTTTACAAAGCCCTCACTATCGCCCTGTTGGTGTTCAAAACGGCGAAGGTCATACTCCGTAAGCGCAATACTTGCAGCTTTGCCATTCTCAAACACATCGAGTTTGGGGCCAAGAGCATAGGCCAACAGGCGCAGGCGGTTTTCGGTGTGAGAGTTATATATCTCCACATTGATTTGCGGAATGTTGATACCCTTCTCGACCAACACCGCAATGGTGCGATACAAATCGGGCGACAGATTACTGAACGTGAAGTTACCCGTATCGGTCATCATACCCACATAGAGCGCACTTGCAATCGAAGTATCGATTGAGTCGGTGCCCTTCATACGCTCGATAATCTTGTACACAAGGTAGCAGGTCGATGATGAATCGGGATAGGAGAACAACAAATCGAAGTAGTCGGGCGTGGGTTGCAGGTGGTGGTCGATAAGCACTTTGATTGCCTTTTTGTTGGCGTCGATACTATCGGCCATTTGCTCGAGTCGCGACACGCTGTTGAAGTCTAAAAAGAACATCACATCGGCCGCAGCCAACACCTCATCACACTTTTCGGGTTCGTCCTTAAAGAATTTGATGCTGTCAACACCCTCAATCCAATCCAAAAAGTGGGGAAACCTGTTAGGCAACAGACACTCGACATTGTGTCCCATTCCCATCAGAAACTTGCGCCACGCCAACGACGAGCCGACAGCGTCGCCATCGGGATTGAAGTGCGACAGCACAACCACATTCAGCGGCTGAGTTGTTGTCAGTATTTCGTAAAGTTTATCTATATCTTGTTGCGAAAACTCCATAGTCATCTTCATTGTGAATCACAAACGTACAAATTTTATGTCGAAATTCAAAATTCTACCTTTCGCCGAAATTGTCGTCAGCATAAATCAGCGCACCCATCGAACGTTGCGGGTCGGTGAATCGAAATCTTTCGACACCTTTGGGAGTTGCAGCCGAACGGGTAGGCTCGGCAACTGCGCGACTACCGTCAATCAGGTTAAGCACCATCTTCAACACAACCTCCTCGGGGTCGCCAAGCGGTTTCCAACCATCCGAGCGCAAATCCTCCCACTCGTCAACCTTGTAGTCGGCCGCAATACCGTGCGAATAATCGGTAAATCCTTTGGCATTGTAGATTTGGAACGAAATAGGAGCAAAGGTGTAGTTGTAACCGTCGATATATTTGCTCATAACATCCATACCCACGTTTTTACCCTCGGTGTCGCCACCCACAACGGTAACCTTCACATCCAAACCTCGCAGTCCCACAATCACCATCTCGCTGGCCGAAGCCGACATATCGGTGGTGATGACATAGACGCGATTCATATCGACATTTGAGTAGTTCTCCAGCAGTTTGACAATCTTGTTCTCCTCGGAGAGTTGTTCTTCGAGCTGCGAGTTGTATCGGAATGTAAATGCCTTCTGACCGAGTTTATCTTTGGGAGCAATCATACTCAAAAGTTTCTGACAGCTCGAAACCGCACCTCCGCCATTATAGCGCAAATCCACAACAAGATCGTTGATACCCTCGGTCTCGAACATCTCGAACACAGCCTCCAAATCAGCATCGTACTCGGTAGAGCCATCTACGGGTCCGCGAGTAAACGAGTTGTAGGCAACGTATCCGATGCGACGACCACCATACTCGATGATTTCGGAAGCCACCACGGGGTGATTGCCAATATTGGCAGCACTAAGTGTTACGGTATAATCCTCGCTGAAATAGAACTCACCACCATACTCGGTGCTCGACATCATAGTAACCGACACAGAACTTGTAGTGGGATAGAGCAGACGGTTGTACATCGACGCCCAGTTGGCAACGGTGATATCCAAGCCATTGACGCGACCGATATACTCGCCACGCATAATACCAACGCGGTCGGCAGGTGAATCGGGATTGACACTTGTCACACGCAGATAGACCTTGTTGTTATCCACACCCACAGCTGCAAGTGTTGCGAAACCAAAAGCCGAGTGACCTACGCTTGCACGTGAAGCAGCAGTACGGGTAACATAGGAGTAGAGGTAGCGCGAGCCGTCCTCGTAGCGACCGCCGTCCATCTCGTTTCCTTTGAGGGGGATAAGTGTGTTACTCAAAAAGTCGTCGTAGTCGCACACATAGTCGGGATAGGTATTTACAAGCAGGTCATTCCACAAATACCAAGTCTCCAACATCTCGAACATCCACTTATTGGCATTGCCGTCGGGGTGTTTGACATCATTTACCTCTTGGCCATAGCCCACTTGGTTTATGGTCAGCGAACGCGACACATTGCCCGAAGTGAATACTATTTCGGTCTGGCGAGGCTCGGCATCTCTATTTTCCTCGGCCAAAAGCACCACCTCCATCGAGCCGACAACATTTGTGCTGTCGGGGGTAATGGTCAGCCAATCAGCTTCACACTCGGCCTTCCAGCCAAAACGCGGAACGGTAACCTTCACACGAGCGTAACTACCCGCCTCCCAGCTCAAATTGACACTCGATTTCGACAGTGTCACAACCGAGGTTCGCTTGGGAGTATTATCTTCGGTATTACTATTGTCGCAAGCTACAAAACCGCAGCAAAGCACAACAGCAATCAGTATTCTCAAAAAGTATTTCATAGTCAGTTCAAATAAACATCTGTTAGAACCTACAAAAGTAGGTAGAATATTCGTCAACTCAAACGATTAGGCGCGCTTTTTTAGTACAAACGCGTCAAAGAGTATCACAAAGGATATTCTCAAAGAGAAATTGCGAGATTATTTCGCAGCAGATTTGTTGTTTTTGGCACGCCACGCACACCACTCCGCAATGCCACATTTGTCGCATTTGGGGGCGCGGGCGGTACACACATAACGGCCGTGCAGAATGAGCCAGTGATGCGCCACAGGCAGAAGTTCAGAAGGAATATGACGTGTAAGTTGTTGCTCAGTTTGGAGCGGAGTTTTGGCGCCTCGTGTCAGTCCGATGCGCGCCGACACACGAAAGACGTGCGTATCGACAGGCATAACCTCGCGACCGAAAATCACCGCACCCACAACATTGGCCGTCTTGCGACCCACACCCGGCAGGCGTTGCAGTGTTTCGACATCATCGGGCAGCACGCCACCAAACTCACTGGTGAGCATACGCGCCATAGCGGCCAGATTCTTGGCCTTATTATTGGGATAAGAGATACTCGAAATGTAAGTATAAATCTCGTCGGCCGACGCCTCGGCCATACTCTCGGCAGTGGGGAAACGTTCGAACAATCGAGGGGTTACCATATTGACCCTTTTGTCGGTGCATTGAGCCGACAAAATAACGGCCACCAACAGCTCGAACGGGGTACTGAAATTAAGCTCCGTTTCGGCGGTCGGCATATTGGTTTGAAACCACTCGATGACTCGCTGGTATCGCTGCGCAAGTGTCACTATTCCACGATTTTAAGTTTTGCAAATTTAGCCAGCAGCGACTTTTGACCCACCATCGGATTCGAGAAATCGACAGTGATTTTCAGGTCGCCATTTGCAGCCTCAACAGCCGCCACACGCCCCATACCAAACTTGGCGTGTTCGACCTTCTGACCAACGCGATAAGCACCCTGAACTGCCGACGATGTTGTGGGCATTGCAGCCTCGCTTTCGACCTCAACGGCACGACGCACACCCACCTTGCGGAAGCGCTCATCAACCACTGTAGGGCGAGGTTGCGGCTGGGGACGCGGTTGTTGATACGAGGGGTATTGCGGACGCGGTTGCGCAGGTTGCCCCATCTGCGGACGAGCCGAACCACCCATCTGCTGACGCGCGGGCTGACCATAACCGCCATAGATCTGACGCGCACCCGACTGACCTCCATAGCCACTCGACTGGCCTCCATAAGCAGGGCGACCACCCCACGCCGTTTGCGGAGCGCGGTTGTCACTTGCGCCACGGCGGAATCCCTCGACATTGCCTTCGATATAGCGTTCATCAATCTCGGTGATAAATCGGCTGGCGTGACACGACATCTGCTGACCCATAGCAAAACGGCTTACACAGTAGGACAGCACAGCGGTCTTTTTGGCACGGGTAACAGCCACATAGAACAGACGTCGTTCCTCCTCCATTGTACCCTCCATCTCGGCCTTGGCACCAGGGAATTGCTCCTCCTCAACACCAACAATATAGACACGATTAAACTCCAAGCCCTTGGACGAGTGGATGGTCATCAGCGTAACCTTGGGCGAGTTGTCGTCCTCATCCTTTTTGCCATCCATATCGCTCATCAGCGCCACGTTCTGCAACCAATCCTCGATAGTCAGAGGCTCGGCTTGCTCGACACCTTGTGCGGCAGCTTCGGCTTGTTTGTCCTCGGCCATTTGGCGCATAGAGTTGAGCACCTCGTAGATGTTATCCACCGCAGCGTCGCTATCTTTGCCGTTCTCGCTCTTGTAGGCCGCGATAAGTCCCGAACGGGTTGCAACCTCCAAACCGAAGTCATAGACATCTTTCTGCGAACGGAGCAGCGACAACTCACGGATAAGAGTGGTAAAGACAAACACCTTTTTGGCGAGGGCTTTATCCTTGGCCTTCTCATAGTCCATTGTATCAAGCACCTCCCACATACTCATACCCTTGGCCTTGGCAAAATCCTCGACCTTGCGCACGCTCACATCGCCAATTCCGCGAGCGGGGAAATTGATGATACGTTTCAGCGCCTCGTCATCCTTGGGATTGACCACCAATCGCAGGTAGGCCACAAGGTCTTTCACCTCCTTGCGGTCGAAGAACGAGTGACCACGATAGACCACATAGGGAATCTCACGGCGGCGCAATGCATCCTCCAACACACGCGAACGCGAGTTGACACGATACAACAACGCAAAGTCGTCGTATTGCGCACCCTCACGCATCTTGGCGCGGATATCCGAGGCTACCAATTCGGCCTCCTCAATATCGGTATAGCCACGAATAACGCGGATTTTCTCGCCCATATCGGCCGTCGAAAAACACTCCTTTTGGAGCTCTTTCTGTTGGGGGTTGTGGGCAATCACGCTGTTGGCGGCGTTTACGATGGTTTGGGTCGAACGATAGTTCTGTTCGAGCTTATAGATTTGTGCGGCAGGGAAGTCGCGTTTGAAACCGTGAATATTCTCGATGCGTGCGCCACGGAACGAGTAGATACTCTGCGAGTCATCACCCACAACACACACTCGGCCGTGCGACTTACCCAGCAGTTTAACGATACGATACTGTGCGTAGTTGGTATCCTGATACTCGTCCACCAAAATATATTGGAATATTCGCTGATACTTCTCCAACACCTCGGGGCGGGTATGCAACAGCAGGTTCATATAGAGCAGCATATCGTCGAAGTCCATTGCGCTGTTGGCCTTGCAACGCTCGGCGTAGCGCTTATACACCTCGGCAAACATCGGTTGCTGGCGTTTGCGGTCATCAGCAATGGCGGTGGTATCCTCGGCGTATTTGTAAGGAGTTACGAGTTCGTTTTTGAGGTTCGAAATGCGTCCGAACACGCTCTTGGGCTTATAAACATCATCCGAGAGTTGCATCTCCTTGATGATGTTTTTGAGCAGCGACACGCTGTCCGAAGTGTCGTAAATCGTAAAGTTGGGGTCGAAACCAATTTTGTCGGCCTCGGCACGCAGGATACGAAGGAAAATCGAGTGGAAAGTACCCATAACCACACGTCCCGCCTCGGGGCCTGCCACCTGTGCAATACGCTCACGCATCTCGCGCGCAGCCTTATTCGTAAAGGTCAGAGCCAGAATCGATTGAGGCTCGACACCTTGTTGCAGCATATAGGCAATACGCGAGGTGAGTACACGGGTTTTACCCGAGCCTGCGCCGGCAATAATCAGCGACGCGGTTTTGTAGTTTTCGACGGCGGCACGTTGCGCCTCATTGAGCGAAGATAGAATATCAGTCACGGGGTACAATCTTTTTTTTGGAACGACAAAGTTAATACTTCCGCCGAGGTTTTCCGCTCCCACAACCCAAAAGTTTTCAACAACTCGCCAAAAAGCAAAGTGCAAACGCATTTTTTCACAAAAAAAATAATAAATTTGCGTGTCTTATCGTTTATGGTAAGCGTAAACGTAAATTAACCGACAAAACCTAACACACACTATGAGTGAAGTTGTAAATATCAAAGAGCTCAACGCACAAATCGAACGCGAAAGCGTATTCGTTGACACCCTCAATATGGAGATGAGCAAAGTCATCGTTGGTCAGAAACATCTGGTCGATTCGTTGCTCATCGGACTGCTGTCGGGCGGACACATCCTGCTTGAAGGCGTTCCCGGTCTGGCAAAGACTTTGGCCATCACCACCCTCGCAAAGGCGGTGGATGCCAAGTTCAGCCGTATTCAGTTTACTCCCGACCTGTTGCCCGCCGACCTTATCGGTACACTCATCTACTCGCAACGCACCGAGGAATTCACCGTAAAGAAGGGCCCCATCTTCGCCAACTTCGTGCTGGCCGACGAGATTAACCGTTCGCCCGCCAAGGTACAAAGTGCACTGCTCGAAGCGATGCAGGAGCGCCAAGTAACCATCGGCGACGAAACCTTCCGTTTGCCCGAGCCTTTCCTTGTGTTGGCAACCCAAAACCCCTTGGAGCAAGAGGGTACCTATCCCCTGCCCGAGGCACAGGTTGACCGTTTTATGCTCAAAGCAAAAATCACATATCCCAAACGTCAGGAGGAGCGCGACATCGTACGTATGAACCTTGCGGGCGAAGGTATGCCCAGTCCCAATAAGGTGATTACTCCCGAAGACATCGTGCGTGCCCGCGAGGTGGTTTCGTGCGTCTATATGGACGAGAAGATTGAGAAGTACATCGTGGACATCATCTTCGCAACCCGCGAGCCGAGCGAGTATGGTCTGGCGCATCTGGCACATCTTATCAGCTATGGAGGTTCGCCTCGTGCAAGTATCTCGCTTGCCAAAGCTGCCAAGGCCTACGCCTTCATCAAACGTCGCGGATATGTCATCCCCGAGGATGTACGCGCAATCTGTCACGACGTATTGCGCCACCGTATCGGTCTGACCTATCAGGCTGAGGCCGAGGGTGTAACAACCGAAGAGATTATCACCGAGATTCTCAACAACGTAATGGTTCCCTAACAGTACGCAGTTATGCTATCGGAGAAAGAGTTACTTGCCAAGGTTCGCAAAATAGAAATTAAGAGCCGAGGATTGAGCAACAACATATTCGCCGGAAAGTACCACAGCGCATTCCGTGGACGAGGTATGTCGTTCAGCGAGGTGCGCGAATACCGCTTCGGTGACGACGTGCGCGACATCGATTGGAACGTAACCGCCCGCACACGCGCCCCACATATCAAGATATATGAGGAGGAACGCGAGCTGACTATGATGCTGCTTGTGGACGTAAGTGCATCGAACACCTTTGGCTCAACCGAGCAAATCAAACGCGAAGTTATTGCCGAAATCGCCGCCGTGCTGGCATTCTCGGCTGTGCAGACAGGTGACAAGGTGGGCTGCCTGATGTTCAGCGACAAGGTAGAGCACTACATTCCTCCCAAGAAGGGCAAAGGTCACATCCTGACCATCATCCGCAGTTTGCTCAGCTTTGAGTCCGAGGGACACGGCACACGACTGGACGTTCCGCTCAAAGCGCTGACCAATATGTTGCGCAAGCGCTGCACCACCTTCGTGCTGTCGGACTTCTTGTTTGATTCAGCCCAAGTTCCCGACGTGGAGGAGGCGCTCAAAATCGCAGTCGGCAAACACGACATTGTGGGAATTCGTATTTCGGATGAGCGCGAACACGAGTTGCCCGATGTGGGACTTGTCGAGATGAGCGACGCCGAGACGGGACGTACCGTATGGGTTGATACAAGCAGTCGCAAGGTACGCGAAAGCTATGCTCGTCTGTGGAGTGAGCGCAACGAAGCAACCCAACAGCTATTGCGACGCTACAAGGTTGATTGCGCCGACATCGACACTGCCGACGACTATGTAACGGAACTTATCAAACTGTTCAAACAACGATGAAACACCTTTTCACAACCATAATATTAACCCTTGTGGCCTTTGTCGGAGTAGCACAAACCCAACGCCCGACAATCTCGGCAGAGTTGGACCGCGACAGCGTGGCCATTGGCGACCGTGTGACTTTGAGTGTTACGGTTGACAAGGACATAATGCAAGTGGTGGCCTTTCCCGAGGTGGACACCGAGAAGGCGCAAGGCATAATCGAAGTTGTGGAGTCGGCTCCCGTCGATACCGTCGAGGTTGACGGCCGACGCATCCGCCTAACCAAACGCTACACACTCACCTCGTTTGACGCGGGCAACTACCACGTCAGCGGCTATCCAGTGCTGTATGTCGATAAGAATATTGTCGATACGTTATACAGCCCCGACACCCTGCTTCTGCGCGTGGCAACTTTCGACATCGACACCACCACAATGACCATCCACGACATCCGTCCCGTTAAGCACGTTCCCGTCAAGTTTGGCGAATGGGCAGGCTGGGCGGCTCTTGGATTATTGGCATTAGCTGTGTTGGTGGCACTCGTGTGGGTGATTGTGCGATTGGTCCAAAAGAAACCCGTATTCGGTAAGGAGAAACCCGCCGAGCCTCCTCACGAGAAGGCTATCCGCGAGTTGCACGAGCTGGTACACCAAAAGCTGTGGCAAAACGGCCGTCACAAGCAATACTACACCCGACTGACCGATATTCTGCGCGAATATTTGGATGGACGCTATGGTGTGGGTGCTATGGAGATGACCACCGACGAGATTTTGGCTGCTATACGCCCATTGGAGTTGGATTCCAAGCAGGTGGCAATGATTGACGATTTGTTGCACACCGCAGACTTTGTAAAATTTGCTAAACACGCCCCCGACGCCGAGCAGAACGAAACTCTCTACACGGGCGTCTATTACTTTGTGGAGAACACCAAACAGGTGGATCCCGATGGGCCCAACAACGAATACAAGGAGGCAATGAAGGTATGAGAAACATAATGCGACATATCACAATGGTTGTGGCCTCGGTTGTGGCCCTTATGTGCTGCGAGGAGTGCTTTGCACAGAAGTATCCCGAGCGTCGTACCACGCGCCAAGGCAACAAAGCCTACAACAGCGGCAACTACTCCGAAGCCGAAGTTAAATACCGCAAGGCTTTGGCCGAGAACCGAGAGTTGTGGCAGGCAGATTACAACCTCGCAAACGCCACCTACAAACAGGAGCGCTACAACGATGCTGCAAAGATGTGGCAACGCGTAGCCGAGGATAGTCTGCGCACCGAGAGCGAGAAGGCCGAGGCATTGTTCAATGTTGGTAATGCGCTGTTCAGCGAGCGCAAGTTCGAGGAGGCCATCGAGGCCTACAAATCGTCGTTGCGTCTGGTCCCCGGTGACACCGAGTGCAAGTTCAATCTGGCCTATGCCCAAAAGATGTTGCAGGAACAACAAAACCAGCAACAACAGCAACAGCAAAACGACCAGAATCAGGACCAAAATCAAGACCAGCAGAACGACCAAAACAAAAACAACGACCAAAACCAAGACCAGAACCAAGATAAAAACGGCGACAACAATCGCGACCAACAAAACAAAGACCAAGAGCCGCAAGGGGACAACAAGGACGACAAACAAAACGACCAAAAGCAGAATCCCCAAGGCGAAAAACCCCAACCTCAAAATGGTCAGCAACCCCGAATGAGTCAGCAGCAAGCCGACCAACTGTTGCAGGCTATTCAGGGCGAGGAGGACAAGACACGCGACAAGATGGACAAACAGAAAGCCGTTGCCGTAGGTCGCTCGGGCAAAAACTGGTAGATAACAACAAAGTATGATTACATTTGCAAATCCCAAGCTACTATGGTTGCTGACGGCGATTGTACCGTTGGTGGCGTGGTACATATACAACCAAATCAAAGGCGGCGCTACGCTCCGAATGTCGAGCATCGCGACCGTTCCGCCCGCCACACGTTCGCTCAAATACTATCTGCGCCATCTGCCATTCGCACTGCGTATGGGTGCTATTGCGCTGATGATTGTTGCATTGGCGCGTCCGCAAAGCACCGAGAAGGGCAGCAACGTCACAACCGAGGGTATCGACATTGTGTTGGCGATGGATGTTTCGAGCAGTATGTTGGCGCGCGACTTCGAACCCGACCGCATTGGTGCGGCACGTCAAGTGGCCTCGAAGTTTATCGTTGACCGCACAAGCGACCGCATAGGTATCGTTGTGTTTGCGGGCGAAAGCTTTACTCAAAGTCCGCTTACCACCGACAAGAACTCGTTGCTCACCCTGATGGGACAAATCAAAAGTGGCGTAATTGAAGATGGTACAGCCATAGGCAACGGACTTGCAACGGCCATCAACCGACTCAAAGAGAGCGATGCCAAGAGCAAAGTTATAATCCTGCTGACCGACGGTGTAAACAACAGCGGACAAATTGCACCCCTGACCGCCGCCGAGATTGCAACCACACTCGGAATTAAGGTCTATACCGTAGGCGTGGGTACGCAAGGTATGGCGCCCTACCCCGCTGTCGATATGTGGGGCAACACGGTCTATCAGAAGATGAAGGTGGATATTGACGAAAAGACCCTGAGCGAGATTGCTGCGATGACAGGTGGCGAGTATTTCCGCGCTACCGACGAGAAGAAACTCTCGGAGATTTACGACCGCATCAACCGCTTGGAGCGCACAAAAATCGATACAACCGAATACACACTCTATCACGAGTTGTTTGTGCGCTACCTGGTGTGGGCACTTGCGCTACTGGTGGCGGAGTTCGCCTTGCGCAAACTCTGGCTCAAACAACTTCCCTAAAACCACTTAACTACTCACGAAAATGTTTCGATTCGAGAATCCAGATATGCTCCTGCTGTTGCTGCTTGTGCCTGCACTTGTGGCGGCCTACATCTATGCGCGCATCGACCGACGCCGACGCATAGCACGTTTCGGCAACCCGACAACCGTACGCTCGCTGATGCCCGAAGCCTCGATGCGACGCGACACAGCCAAGTTTATTATATATATGGTAGCGGTAGTATTGATCGTCTTCTCGCTGGCACGCCCGCAGTTTGGCAGCAAACTCAAAGAGGTCAAACGCGAAGGAATCGAGCTTATGCTGGCTGTCGATGTGTCGAACTCGATGCTTGCCGAAGACTTTGCACCCAACCGCCTAGAGCGCACCAAATACTCCATCGCACGTCTGCTCGAAGGCCTGCATCAAGACCGCGTGGGTTTGGTTGTTTTTGCAGGTGACGCCTACGTTCAGCTGCCCATCACCTCGGACTACCTTACCGCTCGCAACTTCGTGCAGCGAGTGTCACCAACAATGGTATCGAAACAAGGTACTGCCATTGGAGCTGCCATCGACTTGGCGGCAAACAGTTTTTCGTCACAGAGCGAAGGCAGTCGCGCCATAATCCTTATCACCGACGGCGAAAACCACGAAGACAACCCCATTGCTGCAGCCAAGCGCGCCGCCGAGCAGGGCATTAAAATCTATGCCATCGGTATCGGAACTCCCGAGGGTGCTCCCATCCGTTTGAACGGCGATTTCATCCGCGATGATAATGGCGAGTTGGTGGTGTCGAAACTCGACGAGTCAACCCTGCGCGAGGTGGCTCTTTCGACCGACGGAGCCTACATCCGTTCGACCGAGAAGAGTATGGGTCTGGCCGAAATCATCGAGAAAATCAAACAAACCGAGCAGAGTGAATTCACCACTGTGCAGTTTGAGGAGTATGACGAAAGGTATCAATATCTGCTGGCTGTGGCACTTGCATTGCTACTGCTCGATAGCATGGTGCTGACCAAGCGCAACCGCCACCTGCGTCATCTCAATATTTTCACCCGCAAGTAGGTGGGTTGGAAAATCAAAATACATTGCTTAACTTTGCAATGATATGCACCGCCCGCTGCGGGCAAGCAAAACACGAAACGAACTAAATCAAAATAAAAAATCTGACTATGAGCAAATGCGTATTGGTTACCGGAGGTGCAGGCTACATCGGCTCGCACACCACCGTCGAGTTGACAGCAGCAGGATATGATGTTGTCATTGCCGACAATCTGTCGAACTCCGACATCAGCGGCGTAGAGGGCGTACGCGCCATCACCGGCAAAAACATCCCCTTTGTGGAGATGAACTGTCTGGACAAAGCCGCAATGGAGAAACTCTTTGAGGAGTACAAAATCGACGCTGTAATCCACTTTGCAGCCTTCAAGGCAGTGGGTGAATCGGTAGCTGAGCCGCTCAAATACTATTCGAACAACATCGAATCGTTCGTAACCTTGTTGCAAGTGGCTGCGAAATATGGTGTGAACAATATCGTATTCTCGTCGTCGGCAACCGTTTACGGCCAACCCGATGTTCTGCCCGCAACCGAACAAACGCCCCGCAAACCCGCAACCTCGCCATATGGTAACACCAAACAAATGTGCGAGGATATTCTGCGCGACACAGTGGCTGCTTCGGCTTCGCTCAAAGGTATCGCTCTGCGCTACTTCAACCCCATTGGCGCACACCCCACCGCACTGATTGGTGAGTTGCCCAAGGGTGTACCCAACAACCTTGTACCCTTCATCACCCAAACTGCCGCAGGCGTTCGCGAGTGCCTGAGCATCTTTGGTGATGACTACAACACCCCCGACGGCTCGTGCTTGCGCGACTACATCGACGTGGTGGATTTGGCAAAGGCTCACGTTACTGCTGTTAGCCGTATGCTGGATGACAAGAACAAGGAGCGCTACGAGATTTTCAACATCGGTACTGGTCGCGCCGTATCGGTATTCGAGTTGGTAAACACCTTCGAGAAGGTAAATAATCTGAAACTGAACTACAAAGTTGTAGGTCGCCGTCCCGGCGATGTTGAGTCGGTATGGGCCGACACAACTTTGGCCGAGACCGAACTTGGCTGGAAAGCTGAGCGCTCGCTCGACGACACTTTGAAGAGCGCTTGGGAGTGGGAAAAACGCGTTCGCGGTTTGTAATCACCGCGGGCGAAACGATAAGCATTAGACCCCAAACGAGCCTGTCCTATATTGGACGGGCTCGTTTGGCATAAGCCACCCTGTTAGGCCTGCTCATAAAAAAAATCAACCCTACCGAATATTCGATAGGGTTGATTTTCGTATAGACTTGCGGTATCACCGCGAAGGTTATTTCAGCATTGCGTCCAAGCGCTCGAAGATGCTCTTGCGAACTGCACGCAGCTCGTCCATCTTCTTGCGGTTCAGGCGGCTTACAAAGATGCAGGTACCGATAAACTTCCAGAACAGACGCAGATAGTTCCACGTCAGGATAAACATTGCGGGGAATGCCACAAAGTAGCCCAACGCCCACCAGAATCCCATATATACCCACAGCAGCACCACGGGCACAATCAGACACAAAGGCACCGACACAAACACACTCACACCAACGTGGAAAGAGCTGTTGAACATACGGTCTTTGATAAGCCATTTGAGGAAAATCTTGGGGATAAGGAACAGCAAGCAGGTGGGGATAACCGACACCAACAACAAGGGCAGCAACAAAAGCAAGCCCAAACCGCGCAGGATTGCAGCACCATAACCGGGGTTCTTGATGAACAACCAGTCGCGGATTTTGTATCGTTTCAACTCGTTGGCGAAGTAAGCGGTATCTTTGTACACCTCCTCCATCTCCTCGGGGTGCTCCTTGGTTGCCTCTTGCAGTGCCGACACAAGTTTTTGGTCGCTCAACAGACGCGAAGGCAGGTAGTTGAATTTAAAACCGTTCTCGATAGCATATTTACGGCCATAACCTGTTTCGCGCAAGAAGTCGATTTGGTCATAGTGTTCCAAGTCATCGACATGAAGCATCATACTCAAAATCTCGTCACGCACGATTTTGTTGATCTCCATCATTGTCTCGCGAGGCTCTTGTTGGTAGCGCTCGTAGTATGGTTTGAGCGAGATGGGCTTACCGAACTTAATCATCATATCGGTACGCGCGTGGAAGTAGTTGGAGTAGTGGTTACACGAAGGCAACACCATCACATCCTGCTCGAAGTTCATACGCTTTGCAGCGTCGAATGCGATACGCAGATAACCGATTTTGAAGTTACCCAACCAACGTTTGTCTTGGTGGTCAGCCTCGGGGAAGAGCATCAATGTCTCGCCATCTTGCAGAGCTTGGCCTGCAGCATCGAATGTGTCTTGGTTTTTACCGATTGCTGAATATCCCTCGTGGCTCATACGATATGCGGGCAGCATACCGAAAGTACGAAGCACTTTGTTGAATATGGGATTTTTGAACACGTTGGCACGTGCAATGAAGTTCATACGACGGTCCGTAAGTTGCAGACACACGCACAACGGGTCGTTCAGACAGTTTTGGTGGTTCGAAACCAAAACCACAGGAGTACCATCTGCCGGCACGTTTTCCAATCCCACAAGGTGCTCTTTACGAAAATAGAGCCAAGAGTTCACATACTGCAAGTATGTGCGGAATGCTTTCAGAAAAAGAGAGTGATCTCTCGGAGTACGTTTTTTTTCCATAGGCAATTCTTTAAGTTATAACCCAAGTACGCTCCGCCACCAATCGGGACATTGTTAGTTTTTTTTAGTTGTCCCTAGCGTTTTTCGCAAGGTAAAACTTCGCATACAAGAGCCGATTTACAAATTCAAAGATAAGAAGTTTTTTCGAATTACCACCCTTTTATATTACTTTTTTGCCTTTTGGTGGCCCTATATAAAACCTAACTCACTGATTTTAACACACTTAATCACACAACACCGTCCCCAACGCCCAAACAAGCCTCAAAAAGCAAAAAAAACTTGGGTCACATCCGTCACGGATGTAACCCAAGCAGCATTATGAAACGATTATTGTTATTTTTTTGCGTATTGTCTATTACCAAACCAGGGCCGATGCACCACGCACTGCAGCGTTGTCATCGTTGATTTGCGACAAAGCGAGTTTCACGTCGCCATAGATGCGAAGCAGCGAAGCACGCATAGCTTTCTCGGTAGGCTCCAGAATCAGGTTGCCTGCTTTTGCCAGACCACCTGTAATGAAGATAGCCTCGGGATCGAGGATAGGCAGAATGTTTGCCAAGCATTTACCGAGCAAATCGCCGGTGTACTCATAAGCACGTTTAGCAAGAGCGTCGCCAGCCAGAGCTGCGTCGCTGATATCTTTACTTTCGATCTTCTCGGGATCTACACTACGCAGAATGCTGGGCTCGTCGGTATCGTTCAGCCAGTTGGTAACGGTGCGAACAATACCTGTTGCCGAAGCGTAAGGCTCGATGCAACCGCGCAGACCGCAACCACATTGACGACCTTCGGGTTGAACTACAATGTGACCAAGCTCGCCGCCGAAACCACGGTGACCGTTGATAAGGCCGCCATTGAGCACGATACCACCACCGACACCTGTGCCGAGGGTTACAACCACAAAGTTTTTCATACCTTTTGCACCGCCATATACCATCTCGCCGATAGCTGCTGCGTTGGCGTCGTTGGTTACAACGATTTTGGTGCCGTTGAGTTTGGCGTCACTCTCAAAGCGAGCCAAGATATCTTTCGCGATGGGGAAGATACGGTTGTGTTGGTCGCTCACGTTGTCGGGAGTCCACAAGTTGCCGGGGTTGTCGATAGTGCAGTTGTTGTAGTTGGCCATAGGAGCACCCATACCGATACCTACAACCTCGTAGTCGCCCTCTTGCAGTGCCAGCAGGCGTTGGATTTCGCTGCACAATTTGTCAACATAAGCGGGATAATCGCTCTCGCGGGGGTATGCCGACATTGCGATAATTGCATTTGCGCAAACATTTCCGGCTGCATCAACGATACCGATTTTGGTTCGTGTTCCGCCAATATCAATTCCTACCGAAAGTTTATTCATATGTTTAGTATTTTAGTTGTTAATGAAGGTTAATTATTTCCAAAAGTACTACTTTTTTTTTGAATCGCAAAAAATAAATGTATATTTGTACAACTTCTCGACGCGAGAAGTCTCTTGTGACAACACATTAATATGATGAACTCTACACAACTGCTTACCAAAATCAACGACTATCTGGGAGCACTTGATTATCCCGAAGAGCCCCAACTTTTGTATCGTCCCATCGAATACACACTCGAAGCGGGAGGCAAACGTCTGCGCCCTGTGTTTGTGTTGATGAGCTACGGACTTTTTGCCGACGACTACTCGGTGGCAATGCCTTGCGCGGCGGCGGTGGAGGTTTTCCACAACTTCACACTGCTGCACGACGACATTATGGACAACGCACCTCTGCGTCGCGGACGTCCCACCGTATGGAACCGCTGGGGCGAGAACGTGGCTATTCTGTCGGGTGATGCGATGATTATCAGTTCGTATAGTCTGTTGGCCAAGGCGCCTTCGGCTCTGTTGCAACGCATTATGGGTTGTTTCAACCGTGTAGCAATGCAGGTTTGCGAGGGTCAGCAATACGATATGGACTTCGAGAGCCGCGACAAGGTGGAGCTTGACGAGTACATCAAAATGATTGCACTGAAAACGTCGGTGCTGTTCGAGGGAGCAGTTGAGATTGGAGCAATCCTCGGAGGTGCCAACGCCCAAAACATAAACCTGTTGAAGGAGTTTGCCTTGGAGTTCGGCCTTGCGTTCCAATTGCAAGACGACCTGCTTGACAGCTATGGCGACAGCCGCTTGGGCAAGAGTGTTGGTGGCGACATCTTGGAGGGCAAGAAGACCTATCTGATGATTTCGGCGCTGAATGCTGCAACACCCGAGGAGCAAGCCGAACTGAGAGCCATCCCTCGCGATGAGTCGCTGAGTGCCGAGGAGAAGATTTCGCGCACGCTCGCCATCTTCGACCGCTACGACATTAAACACACCACAGAACAGGAGATTAACCGCCGCTTTGCCAAAGCCCTTGCAGCGCTGGCCGAAGTGGATGCCAAAGCCGAGGCACTTGCCGAGCTCAAAGCATTTGTCGAGGGACTTATGGGACGTGACAAATAATATAATCAAACAAGATACAATGCAACGAAGTGATATAGAGATTATGGCACCCGTGGGCTCCTACGAGAGTCTGCACGCCGCCATTGAGGCCGGAGCCGATTCGGTCTATTTTGGTGTGGCGGGATTGAATATGCGCGCCGCCTCGTCGGTGAATTTCACACTCGACGACTTGGCCGAAATCGTGTCAATCGCCCGCGCCGCAGGTGTCAAAACATATCTTACGGTCAATACCATCATCTATGACGACGAAATTCCCAAGCTCCACGCAGTGATTGACCGCGCGGCAGCCGAGGGTGTGACAGCGCTCATCGTGGCCGACCAAGCCGCCATTGAGTACGCGCGCAGTCGCGGTTTGGAGGTGCACATCTCCACCCAGCTCAACGTGTCGAATGTCGAGACGCTGAAATTCTACTCGCGCTGGGCAGACGTGGTGGTTTTGGCTCGCGAATTGAGTATGGAACAGGTGGCATACATCCACTCGCAAATCATCGAACGCGACATCCGCGGCCCCAAAGGCGAGTTGGTTCAAATTGAGATGTTTGCACACGGTGCGTTGTGTATGGCCATTTCGGGTAAGTGTTACCTGAGCGTTCACGAAACGGGATGCTCGGCCAACCGAGGTGCCTGCCGCCAAATCTGCCGCCGCTCATACACTCTGCGCGACAAGGAGACGGGCGCCGAACTCGACGTGCAAGGTCAATACCTACTGTCGCCCAAGGATTTGTGTACCATCGGCTTTGTGGATAAGATGATTGCATCGGGCGTGCGAGTGCTCAAATTGGAGGGCCGCGCACGTGGTGCCGACTATGTTAAACGTGTTGTGGAGAGTTACGACCGCGCAGTGAAGGCTGTGTGCGACGGAACTTTCAGTCCCGAGCTGGCCGACCAGCTTACCGAGCGCCTGCGTACGGTGTTCAACCGCGACTTCTGGGGCGGCTACTACACTGGACGCACCATCCCCGAACTGACTATGGCCTATGGCTCGTCATCGACCAAACGCAAGGTGTTTGTGGGCAAGGTGACCAACTACTTCAAAAGGATTGGAGTTGCCGAAGTGTGGGTCGAGGCATCGCCGCTTGAACAAGGCTCGGAGCTGCTGTTCTTCGGACGCACAACGGGGCTGCTGGAGTGTATGGCCGATGAGGTGTATGTTAATGAAGCACCCGCCGAGGTTGCACCGCAAGGAGTGTTCTGCTCGATTAAAACCCCGTCGGAGGTGCGCCGTGGCGACAAACTCTACAAACTGGTTGACGCAGAATGAGTTCACTCAGACAAATACTCGAATTCCTCGACCGCCTAAGGCTGAACAACAACCGCGAGTGGTTCAACGACCACAAGCAGGAGTATCTGGCCCATCAGGCGGCATTCAACGGCATTGTCGAAGGGTTGATTGCCGAATTGCAAAGAATCGACCCGTCGCTGGGCACGCTGTCGGTGCGCGACTGCATCTATCGCATCTATCGCGACACCCGATTCTCGCCCGACAAGACGCCTTATAAGACACATATCAGCGCCTATATCTGTCCGCGCGGACGCAAATCGGGTTATGCGGGTTACTACCTGCACATCGAGCCCGTAGGTGACGGATTGATTGGTCGCAGCATCCTTGCATCGGGTGCGCACTGCCCCGAGCCCAAGCCTCTGCAAAGTATGCGTGAGGAGATTCTGGACAACGGCGCGGAGTTTCAGCGCTGCCTCAATCAGGCCGAGGGTTGGACATTGGACTCTGAGCGAGCACTCAAACGCATACCCAAAGGTTTCCCGTCGGACTCCCCGTGGGCAGAGTATTTTAAACAGAAGGATTATATTCTGGTGAGGGATTTGGGAGATGAGGTTTTGGATGCCGACAATCCCGTAGCTGTGCTGACCGAGCTGTTTGCCCCCACTGTCGATATGAACCGCCTGCTCAACCGCGCAATCGAGTACGCCTACACCGAGATGTAAACCCACACCAAAGATTACCCACACCAAATATTACACACCAAAAGCCTGTCTTTGCCAAGACAGGCTTTTTTGTATCCACCCCACCCGACGACACCCAAGACACAATGACACCCGACAGACATAAGAGCCGGACAGACGGACACAAAAAAAAGTAGAGTTTGCCAATCGGCAAACTCTACTGTGTTAAGATCGGGCTATTCGAGCGAAGTCACCCGATCTATATGGGTGTTATTGTGTGAGAATAGGATTACTCCTCGTCCATTACAATAACGGGTTTGATACAACGAACGGGGTGACCGTTACCCATCCACTCTGCCCACGACACTGCGCTGTTGCGGTAGAAAGTACCGTCCATCCACATCGACATCGACATAGTTTGGTGTTTGGTCCAAGTAGCGCCCTCCAAAGTGATGTTTTGGGGTTGGTTACAGTGGTAACGAGCTACACGGCCAGTACGTTGCGAACCGGGGTTGTAACCCATACGCCATCCAGCTGCGGGAACGAACATAGGATTGGTACCTGCATCGGTGATGGGTTGGATGTTACGACCCTCGTCGATACCATCAGCGTGAGGAGTGAACGCGCCAGTAGGACAGTTAGCAGCGGTTACGCAAGTACCATCACCACCGTCGGTACGGTTCGATTGGCCGGTAAATACGTTGAAACCACCTTTCCAGTTACCGGTACGATCGAATTTGATCATTTCGCTATTATTCCATTTACCCTCTTCGGTGTGAGCCCAAGGCCAGAAGATAGCGTCGGGAGCGAAACCGTTAGTCAAGTAGTCGTCAGCGATCTCTTTAACGTTCAGTTTCCAAGGAGCGTACGAAGCATACCAAGTACCGATGTTGTCGCTGTGCGAAGTTACGATACCCCAGTGGTCACCGCAAGGAACTTGCCATCCGGGAGGACAGGGGTCGTGGAGCGATTTGCTACCCTCGCTGCTGCTGCTGCTCGAGTAGTTACCCCACAGGTAACCCCACCAGTACGACGAGTTGCTGTTCTCATCACAACCATCAGTGTAATTGGTAGGCAGGTTCGAGTAGATACAGTTATCACCATAGGTACCAACCGATTTCAGGTAGATAGTGGGGTGAGCGATAGCCCAGTCAATGTTCTCGTTGATAGTCTCGTAGGGAGGAGTTACGTTGTACATCGAAGCCTCGGTGCTAACTGCGGGAGTCAGATCCTCGGGAAGGTCGATGTCTTGGTCGTGGTAGTACATAATCATGTTAGCACCACCTGCGTCAGCCTCCAGGTTGGGATAACCACCGGGGAACGGGTCTTTACGGCCCCAGTTGTACATGTAACCCATCGAAGCTTGCAGCTCATCCAGAGTACAGTTACCGTTGTTACCACTGTGAGTAGCACCAAGGTTCAGACCCATGAATACGCTGGGTTTAGCATAACCGGTAGTGTGGGTACCAGCCTCAGCATCATAGCTATCGGGAGTTTGACCTACGGGGAAGGTGTTCTCCGCAGCGTTGATATCGAAGGGTGTAGCCCAGATGTGCCAGCTCCAAAGGATGTTACCTTTCTTATCTTTGATAGCGATAGCAGCGTTACCAACC
Organism: Rikenellaceae bacterium; assembly: GCA_045613745.1. Classification (GTDB taxonomy): domain Bacteria; phylum Bacteroidota; class Bacteroidia; order Bacteroidales; family Rikenellaceae; genus UBA940. Next base: position 29,898 of record JAZLBP010000015.1, read on the forward strand.
TCGAAAGGCTCAGGCATAGTGAAGTAAACATAATCACCGCTGATAGCAACGTCGGTCAACAGACCGGTCTCAACTTGAGTTTGAGCATCAACCTCCGATTTGGTCGACCACAGCAGAGTAGCTTTTGCGATGTCAGCAGCGTCGATCTCCATCGAACCACCGGGCAAGTAAGCGATATCCAGGTCATAACCGTCAGCGTCGAAGAAGCCAGCGCCGTTACCTTTAACAGTAGCGGGGAATTTGTAAGTACCAGCCTCGTAGATAGCGTAGCAGTTTGCAGTCTCAACATCACCGTCAGCGTTTACAGCCAGGTTTTTAGCAAATTGGTTTTGTTTAACCAGAACCTCGATCGAAGCGTCCTCAGCACCCTCCAACGAACCGGTCAGAACTACGGTAGCCTCACGGGGCGAACCGGTGTTCTCAGCAACGCTCAGAGTAACAACTTTAGCGTCGGCGTCATACAGACCGCTGATCCAGCTGCCACCATCAACTACGATGTTGGTAGCGTTGGTTTTAACTGCGAGCTCAACCTCAGCAGCCTCGTTACCAACCGATACGGGAGTAACAACATCCAGCAGCTCGATGTAAACACCAGCACCACGTTGAGTTACAACGATGCTTTGGCTAGCCTCACCGCAAGTGAAAGTCAGGGTTGCAGTACGGTTAGCGGTAGTTGCGTTGTCCTCGAAGATGATGATAGCCTCGTCGTCGTTAGCGGTGAACTCACCCGAACCGAAGTCAACCCACTCAGCGTCGCCAGCCGAGATAGTCCAGTCAGCGTTAGCAGCAACGCTTACAGTCAGCTCAGCCTCAGTTGCCATAACGGTAACAGCACCATCAACGATGCCCTCACCCTCAACCTCAATCGAGTAAACTTGAGCCTCTTGTTTAACAACGATGTTCTTTGCAAGGTTAGCAAAGCCAGCCTCGGTAGGAGTTACTTTAACAACAGTCTCACGAGCCTCGAATACGGGCGAGTACTCTGCAGTCAGAACGATGCTGGTCTCGGTAGTCTCGATGGTCAACCAATCAGCCTCGGTGGTTGCAGCCCAATCAACGTTAGAGTTAACGGTGATGGTTTTGGGAGTCTCCTCGTTACCCTCGGCAGCGATTACGATGGGGTTAGCCTCGTAGTCAGCGTCCAGAACAAGGTTTGCAGCAAAGCCCAATTGGCTAACAGCGATAGTAGCCTCAACGTTCTCTGCGTTTTTCAGAACAACCGAACCGGTGCGAGCATCAGCATTGTTGTTCTTCTCAGCCTCGATAGTAAGGCGAGTAGCGTTAAGTTTTTTGGCAACGATCCACTCGTCAGCAGATACGATGCTGTAGTCGGAAGTCGAATTTACGCTTACCGATACAGTTTTGTTGTTAGCAGTAGATTTACCATCTGCGTTCAAGCTAACCTCAGTGGGGTTAGTTGTCAGCGAACCTTTAGGTTGTTCCTCAGGTTGCTCGCACGATGCAAACATAGTTGCAACGATGGTAACCATACTCAACACTTTTGCCCAAAATTTAGTGCGCATAATGTAAAGATTTAGTTAATAATGAATAAAAAGTTAATTAGTGTTTCAATAAATATTAGCGGATTAGCACCGCAAAACGCTCACCAACAAAGGGTTACCCCCCACATCGGCAAGTCGTACGGTCTTTTTCCAAATACAAAGATAAACTATTTTTTTTGTTATTCGCAACATTTCGCATCTTTTTGTTTGCTATTTTTCGTTATATGGTGTGGGTTGGTTACACTTTCAAACAGCAGGCTTCGAAACCGAAAAACTGCCGACGGGAATTGATAAATATAATATAAATATGTACCTTTGTAGGAAGAGCACACTAAAAACACAGATATTCTTAATCCTATGAAAAAACTTTTTGCAGCACTTCTGGCAATGGTTGTGGCGCTGCCCACCATCGCCAACGCAAAGGTTGCTCCCGCAAGAGCACTGATTGAACGTATCGCTCCGCAACACGCCGCAAGTTTCGCCTTCGAGACTCTTGACGCAAGCGGAAACGACCGTTTTGAACTCTCGACAAAAAACGGCAAGGTGACCATCGCAGGTAACAATGTGAACAGCATTGCCGTGGGTATCAACTACTATCTCAAATACTATTGCAACACCGACGTGTCGTGGTATGCAAACGATGCAGTTGTAATGCCCGAAACCCTGCCCGCAGTCGAAGGTAAAATCTCGATTGACGCGCGTTGCGAGAACCGTTTCTTCTTGAACTACTGCACCTTTGGCTACACAATGCCTTGGTGGGAGTGGCGCGACTGGGAGCGTCTTATCGACTGGATGGCGCTCAATGGTGTGACCCTTCCGCTGGCAATCACAGGTCAAGAGGCCATTTGGTACAACGTGTGGACTTCGCTCGGAATGACCGACGAGCAAGTGCGCGGCTACTTCACAGGCCCTGCACACCTGCCCTGGCATCGTATGTCGAACATCGACGAGTGGCAAGGTCCCCTGCCCCAATCGTGGCTCAAAGGACAAGCCGAGTTGCAAAAACAAATCGTGGCTCGTGAGCGCGAGCTCGGTATGAGTCCCGTATTGCCCGCATTTGCAGGTCACGTTCCCGAGGCACTCAAAGAACTCTACCCCAAAGCCAAAATCTCGCAACTGCACCAATGGGGCGGCTTCACCAAGGATTACGCCTGCTTCTTCCTCGACCCGATGGATCCTCTGTTCACCAAAATCCAAAAACTCTACTTGGAGGAGCAAACCGCAATGTATGGCACCGACCACATCTACGGCATCGACATCTTCAACGAGTTGGTTCCTCCCTCGTGGGAACCTGACTATCTGGCAGGCGTAGGCAAACGCGTTTACAGTTCGCTCAAAGCCGTTGACAAAAAGGCCACTTGGCTGCAAATGGGTTGGTTGTTCTACTTTATGCGCGGCAACTGGACCAACGAGCGCATTGAGGCCTATCTTACCGCAACTCCCCTCGACAAACAAATTATGCTCGACTACTGGGCCGAGTTTATGGAGGTATGGCAACTCACCGAGAGTTTCTTTGGCACTCCCTTCGTGTGGTGCTACCTCGGCAACTTCGGTGGCAACACCTACCTCAATGGCGAAATCGACAAAGTAAACGAGCGTGTGGAGAATTCGTTCGCCAAAGCTGGTAAAAACTTTGTGGGACTCGGCTCGACCCTCGAAGGTTTCGACCTCAATCCCTTTATGTATGAGTACATCTTCGAGAAGGCGTGGAACTACGACACCCACAAGAACGTGGACAAATGGACCGACGCACTGGCTGCACGTCGCACCGGCGCCGACACCCCCGAGGCTCGCAAGGCTTGGCAAATTCTTATCGACAGCGTCTATATGAACCCCAACTTCGGCCACAACAGCCCCCACATCATCAACCGTCCTCGTGAGCTGGGTTCGTTCAAGTGGAATCCCGCAACCCTCAAAGACAACAGAATTCTGTTGGAGGCTATCGACCTGCTGATTGCAACAGGCAGCACCACTCCCGCCAACAGCTTCGACGTTGTGAATATGACTCGCGAGTTTATGAACAACACTTTTGCGGCTCTGTACAACGACTTCGAGGAGGCTTGCAAGGCCAAAGACGTGGCTGCGATGACTGCCGCCGAGGCTCGTTGTAAGGAGTTGATTGCTGACATCGACGTTCTGCTCCAAACAAGTTCGTCGTTCCTGCTGGGTAAATGGATTGCTGACGCACGCGCAATGGGCGTTGATGAGGCCGAGAAGGATTACTTCGAGCAAAATGCACGCTGTCTGCTCACAACTTGGGGCGACAAGGATATGGGTCTGAACGACTACGCAGCTCGTACCTGGGCAGGCCTGATGGGCTCGTTCTATGGCGAGCGCTGGAATATGTTCTTTGCCGATGTCAAACGCGCGCTTGTTCAAGACAAAGAGTTCGACAAGGCGGCATTCGAAGAGTACCGCAAGGCTGTGACCTCGTTCGAGAAGAAGTGGTGGGAACAACAAATCGGCGAGTTCAATGCCGAGCCCGTTGGCGACCCCATCGAGACTTCGAAAGCTATGCTCGCAAAATGGCGCAGCATATCGGAGTAGGTTCCATACATTAAAACGAAATCGCCCGCCTAAAAAATGTTAGACGGGCGATTTGTTTGAGTATAAGTGTCGGATTACAAACCGAGTTTAGCTTTAATCTCCTCTACGAAGTCCAGACGCTCCCAACCGAAGTACTCGATTTCGCGCTCAACTTGTTTGCCATTCTCCCAGAACTTCTCAACTGCTTTGTAGGGACGATTACCGAAGTGACCATACGATGCAGTTGCCTCGAAAATGGGGTTCTTCAATCCGAAGCGTTTAACAATAGCTGCGGGGCGGAGGTCGAACATCTCGGCGATGATCTCGGCGATTTGGCCGTCGCTGATGCTCACCTTCGAAGTGCCGTAGGTGTCAACATAAACGCTCAGAGGTTGTGCGATACCAATAGCGTACGACAACTGAACGAGCATTTGGTCAGCTACGCCTGCTGCAACCATATTCTTTGCAATGTGGCGTGCTGCGTAGGCTGCCGAGCGGTCAACTTTCGACGAGTCTTTACCCGAGAAAGCACCTCCACCGTGCGCACCGCGGCCACCATAGGTATCAACGATGATTTTACGACCGGTCAGACCGGTGTCACCGTGAGGACCACCAATCACAAACTTGCCTGTGGGGTTCACGTGCAGGATATAGTTGTCGTCGATAAGCTCCGAGAGTTTGTCGCCTGCGCGCTCCAGACGAGCTTTCACGCGGGGGATAAGAATGGTGCGAACATCCTCTTTGATGATGCGGCCCATCTCCTCCTCGGCTTGTTTTTCGGTGCGACCCTCGCCAGGGGTTACAAACTCGTCGTGTTGAGTCGAAACTACAATGGTGTGAACTCGTTGGGGTTGGTTGTTATCATCGTACTCGATGGTAACTTGGCTCTTCGAGTCGGGACGCAGGTAGGTCATAACCTTACCCTCGCGGCGGATAACTGCCAGCTCTTTGAGGATAACGTGGGCCAGAATCAGGGTTGCGGGCATATACTCTTTGGTCTCGCTCGATGCGTAACCGAACATAATACCTTGATCACCTGCACCTTGGTCCTCGTCCTTCTCGCGAACAACGCCTTGGTTGATATCCGAGCTTTGCTCGTGGATTGCCGACAGAATACCGCACGAGTTGCCGTCGAATTGGTACTCGCTCTTGGTATAGCCGATACGGTTGATAACGCCGCGTGCCACGCTTTGAACATCAACATATGCCTCACTGCGCACCTCACCAGCAACCACAACCATACCTGTGGTGCAAAGGGTCTCGCAAGCTACTTTCGAATTGGGGTCGTGACGCAGAAACTCGTCAAGAATGGCGTCCGAAATTTGATCGGACACTTTGTCGGGGTGTCCCTCAGACACCGACTCAGATGTAAACAAAAATCCCATCTTTAAATTAAATTTTAACAATTAACGTAATTAAAGTGGGAAAAATTGGCTGGCTGTATAAAAAGAATGCTGTTTTAGCGCTTTTTTATTGTGGTTGCAATCAGTCCAAATCTTTCCACATTTTTTTTCAGGCTGCAAAGATAACCCTTTTTTTATGATTAGTAAAAATTTTCAATAACTTTTTTACTCAATTTAGACCAAAAATAGTCTTAACTTTGTTTTACGATTTACATTTAATTTTGTATCTTTGTAGTGAAGACAAAAGATTTTGTTGTTTAATTAATCATTAATTCAATAATAAGTTATGGCAGAGATTGAGATTAAAGGAATGCTGAAATGCATTTGGGATGGCGACGAATACGCTAAAATTGTACTTGCGTATAATGGCACTTGGTGGGTGCATGATGAGAATTGGGGTGGTACAGCATTAGCAGATATAAACTCTAAGTATATAAATATTGACGAAGACTTGTGCTGGGATACAGGTATTTCTGTTGATATACCTTTGTCAGAATGTGGTCAAGAGATTCTTGATGGGTGGATGGAGACAATCTACGATGAGCAGGATGTTGACTGCTACCCTCATAAATCGACATTCCGCATAGAGTATTAATACTCTATGGACAATCGTTGAATAGCACAAAGAGAGGAGCTCGATGAGTTCCTCTCTTTGTGTATTGAGTATGGCCTTGACACGGCAACATTAAATAGGCCACAATGCAAAAGGTGACCAAAAGTAACCAACTTTGAGGTCTTGAAAAGAAGAAACCCCCGTAGAAGTTATTCTACGAGGGTTTTCGAGTACCCAGAGGAATACCTTTTTTCGAACCAATTCATGGAAGACTTGGAACGTATATATCGTCTCCGTAAGTATTTTCCTTCGTTTGAAGAGCCGAGGCAAAGCCGTATTTCTTCGTGATTTTCCGCAAAATTAGGGCTTTTTCTTCGAGTGACAAAGTTTTGCAAGAAAAATAACACCTTGGAAAAGGAGGTGTGCTCACTAATTAAATTAGGGCACACCCCTCCCTACACCCCATAATTCAATAAGTTACAGCCGTAAGCGCCCTTAATTTAATGCCTCCGTTGGTAGGTATAATAGGCATACGCCTGTTGCTTCCAATAATTTTCCTTGGTTTTCTCGTAAAATCAAGCGCATCTTACCAAACTTTTCAAACCTACGAGATAATTATAGATGAATAATAATATATGCATAAAATAGAGTCAAATGGAAAAGAATTTTAAAAGAAAGTATCGTGAACGAGATGAAATCACGAAAATGAAGATTAGTAATAGTCTTCGAAATCGCTCTAAGAGCGCATCCCATCGTCAAGCTATATCACAAGGTTTAAAGAACTTTTACAAAAGCTTGCCATCAATGAAGAATAACGAGAATAATATGAACAACAATGAAAACTAAAAACTTTAAATGGGCGGTAAACATCGACAAATTACGTGTTTGTTTTAACATGCCCGAACATTTGTATGAATATCTGCACGACCATTACAGCAGATACAATGAGCTGGACAAAACCCGTATATTGGATGAAGATGACTTCAATTTAGTGTTTATCAACGAGGATGAAACAACAATGTCAGCAGTTCTTAACGTAAAAGATATTGAGGGATATTATCGCCTTGGTACGTTTACATTCAGCAACAGTGCGAAATATGAGGGCAAAGCATTCTTCGCATTTGAGAATAACGCACTATATCGTATATACGCAAAAATACCAAGTGTCGCACCTCAAAACCACATCTGCGACTTACTCTACGTAGCCAATTACTACGGAATGACGTTTAACAACATCACTGAACTTGAACTTGCTTTTGATAGTACTTACAACTACATTCGGACAGCACGTAATTGGATTAAGGATACGGAAAATTTTGATTTATATATCAATGGCAAGAAGGTTAAAGACGCTGAATTATTGGCTGGGTATGGCGAATACTACGCACGTAATCGCTCCAAGTTATCCGCAACGCCAACATTGTACTTTTCACAAAAGAAAGACACTGATATGAAAATGCGTGTATATGATAAGTCTAAGGAACTCGAAGAAAACTCTCCGCAAAAGGCAGAACAAGTTAAAGAATGGTTTGGATGGGATGATATGAGTCAATTATATCGCATTGAGGTGGTTCTCCACAATACTAATGTTAGGGATTTTTTTGATAGATGCAGAGAACAACTTCCTGACGAGTGGACGGAATACAACAATGTTCTTAATTTGCTTTGCGTGCCAGAATTTCGTCTTGCTATGTTTTTGGATAGTGCAGATAGGCTCATATATTTCAAGCACCGAAGGACACGAAAAAAAGTCAGTCTTGTTGAGGTGGCATAATAATAACCAATATACCCAAGCGAACAGAAAAGTGAGCGATAATTGGGGGTAAAGCCAAGGGCAATTCGGCTTAGGGGTGCAACCCCTGATGAGATTTGCAACAAAAAAGAAAAAGTATTATGACTTTGAAGTTAATGCTAACAACTCCGATAATAACTAATGGTTTGGGTGTTATATAACAACGATGAGGCTTTCAATTAAGAGAGCCTCATCATTTTGTAACATAGCTATTTTGTGTTATTTATATGTTAAGAGAGTAGTGTCACAGTGTGACATTCTTGTTCTTTTAGATAAAGATACAACAGTTTATTCTAGCGTGTTCCACCATTTTCACCATTCTGTTTGTAGATGACCTCAATATCAATACTTGTTGTGTCTGTCTGAATATTTACTATAAACCTATAC